>NZ_JAOWDO010000073.1:0-33288 GCF_030336535.1 Citrobacter sp. Ce006 | reverse complement strand
TTTGGAGCGGGAAACGAGACTCGAACTCGCGACCCCGACCTTGGCAAGGTCGTGCTCTACCAACTGAGCTATTCCCGCATAATCTTCGTCTTTCGAACCGCTACTGCGTTGGCTGCCTTCATTCGCCTGAGTCACTTACTTCAGTAAGCTCCTGAGTCTCATTCAGTTGCCGCCTTGTCGCAATTCGAAATCCTGCGATTGGTGGTCTGTGCTTAACAAGCACTTTCAAATTTTGGAGCGGGAAACGAGACTCGAACTCGCGACCCCGACCTTGGCAAGGTCGTGCTCTACCAACTGAGCTATTCCCGCAAATCTGTACTGCTTTTGTTGCTGCCGTAACGCGTAATTCTCTGTCGTTACGGGAGGCGCATTATACGAGAAATCCGTTTAGCTGCAACCCCCCTAAAAGCGATTTTCTTGTTTTTTCGTTTAAGTGCTGAATTTATCGGCAAGTCGTTTAATTTAGCGACAATCCTGACTTAGTGCAAGCTCGCAGGAACGATTTTCGTAGGCCGGGTAAGGCGCACCGCCACCCGGCAATCCACAAAATCAAAGCTTAATAAAATGTTCGCGATAGTAAGCAAGCTCAGCAACAGATTCACGAATGTCGTCCATCGCCTGATGCGTTCCCTGCTTGGTGAAGCCAGCCAGGATCTCCGGCTTCCAACGACGCGCCAGTTCTTTGAGCGTACTAACGTCAAGATAGCGATAATGGAAATACGCCTCCAGCTCCGGCATGTATTTAAACAGGAAACGACGATCCTGACCGATGCTGTTGCCACAGATGGGTGATTTCCCTTCCGGAACCCACTCTTTCAAAAAAGCCAGCGTGGCCAGTTCAGCTTCACGATCGCCCATGGTGCTCGCCTTCACGCGATCCACCAGCCCGCTACCGGTATGCGTACGTACGTTCCAGTCATCCATTAATGCCAACTGTTCGTCTGACTGGTGCACCGCAATTGTCGGTCCTTCAGCCAGAATATTCAGGTTGGCATCGGTCACCAGCGTGGCGATCTCAATAATGCGATCGCGCTCGGGATCCAGACCTGTCATTTCCAGATCGATCCAAATCAGGTTGTTTTCATTGGCACTCATGCTATTTTCCACCCTTCAGCGTCACATTCAGTGTGACTACATTGATCTAAAATTGTGTGTATCATAAATGTTTTGCCCATCATGGGCGACCAGGAGCCAGTCCGATTGAGTAAGAATAAACTCTCCAAAGGCCAACAGCGCCGTGTGAACGCCAATCACCAGCGTCGTCTGAAAACGTCCGCGGAGAAGCCAGACTACGACGACAACCTGTTTGGCGAAACCGCTGAAGGCATCGTTATCAGCCGTTTTGGCATGCATGCCGACGTAGAATCTGCTGACGGTGAGATTCACCGCTGCAACATCCGCAGAACAATTCGCTCGCTGGTTACCGGCGATCGCGTCGTCTGGCGCCCGGGTAAAGCGGCAGCAGAAGGCGTGAATGTCAAAGGCATCGTTGAGGCAGTACACGAACGTACCTCGGTTCTGACACGCCCCGACTTTTACGACGGGGTAAAACCCATCGCCGCCAACATCAACCAGATCGTTATTGTCTCAGCCATCTTACCCGAGCTGTCACTCAATATTATCGACCGGTATCTGGTAGCCTGCGAAACGCTACACGTCGAACCGATTATCGTACTGAATAAAATCGATCTGCTGGATGACGAAGGCATGGCTTTCGTTAACGAACAGATGGATATCTATCGCAACATTGGCTATCGCGTGTTGATGGTATCAAGCCGCACTAAAGACGGCCTGAAGCCGCTTGAAGAAGCATTAACCGATCGTATCAGCATTTTTGCCGGTCAGTCGGGCGTGGGTAAATCGAGCCTGCTCAATAATCTTCTCGGCCTGCAGGAAGAGATCCTGACCAACGATGTCTCCGACAACTCCGGCCTTGGACAGCACACCACCACGGCCTCTCGCCTGTATCACTTCCCGCACGGCGGCGACGTTATCGACTCCCCTGGCGTACGTGAGTTCGGGCTGTGGCATCTGGAACCGGAACAAATCACGCATGGCTTTGTCGAATTCCATGACTACCTGGGCCATTGCAAATACCGCGACTGCAAGCATGATACCGATCCAGGCTGCGCTATCCGTGAGGCGGTAGAAAAAGGGACCATTGCCGAAACCCGGTTTGAAAATTATCACCGCATCCTGGAAAGCATGGCGCAGGTAAAAACGCGTAAAAACTTTTCTGATACAGACAACTGACAACTAAGCTAAGCATCGCTAGAATCGTCCCCTTTTTTTCAGGATCCGGCCCGCATGCCGGATCGGGAACAAATTATGGCCTGGAGGCTACCTTGTTAAACTCATTTAAGCTTTCGCTACAATATATTCTGCCGAAACTATGGCTCACTCGCCTGGCGGGTTGGGGTGCGAGCAAACGAGCGGGATGGCTGACTAAACTGGTTATCGATCTGTTCGTGAAATACTATAAGGTCGATATGAAAGAGGCGCAAAAGCCGGACACCGCCAGCTATCGCACCTTTAACGACTTCTTTGTTCGCCCGCTGCGCGACGACGTTCGCCCGATTAACACCGATCCAAACGTACTGGTCATGCCCGCTGACGGCGTGATTAACCAGTTAGGCAACATCGAAGAAGACAAGCTTCTGCAGGCTAAAGGGCACAGCTATACCCTTGAAGCCCTGCTGGCTGGCAACTACCAGATGGCGGACAAATTCCGCAACGGTACGTTTGTGACCACTTACTTGTCTCCACGCGATTACCACCGTGTACATATGCCGTGTAACGGTATCCTGCGTGAAATGATGTACGTGCCAGGCGATCTCTTCTCTGTAAACATCCTGACTGCGCAAAACGTTCCGAACCTGTTTGCACGCAACGAACGCGTAATCTGCCTGTTTGATACCGAATTTGGCCCGATGGTGCAGATTCTGGTCGGTGCGACCATCGTCGGCAGTATTGAAACCGCATGGGCTGGCACCATTACCCCACCGCGTGAAGGCGTCATCAAACGCTGGACCTGGCCGGAAGGCGAAAGCGAAGGGTCGGTGGCACTGTTGAAAGGTCAGGAAATGGGCCGCTTTAAGCTCGGTTCAACCGTCATCAACCTGTTCGCACCTGGCAAAGTTAACCTTGTTGAGCAGTTGCAGGACCTTTCAGTAACGAAAATCGGTCAGCCAATGGCCATCTCAACCGAGACTTTCGTGACGCCAGAGGCAGAACCGGCCCCGCTGGCGCAAGAAGAGATCGAAGCAGAACACGACGCCAGCCCGCTGGTTGACAACAAAAAAGACGAAACTTAAACATAGGAATCGCTGCTGTGCGCCTGATTATCACGTTTCTGATGGCCTGGTGCCTCAGCCTGGGGGCGTACGCTGCGACGGCCCCCGATGCCAAACAACTCACCCAGGAACTGGAGCAGGCAAAGGCGGCAAAACCCGCTCAGCCAGAAACCGTCGAGGCGCTCCAGTCCGCGCTGAATGCCCTTGAGGAGCGTAAAGGCTCTCTTGAGCGTGCCCAGCAATATCAGCAGGTTATTGATAACTTCCCCAAGCTGTCCGCAACATTACGCGCGCAGCTTAGCAACCTGCGCGATGAACCGCGCAATGTGCCAACCGGACTCACTACCGATGCGTTAAACCAGGAGATCCTGCAGGTCAGCAGCCAACTGTTGGAAAAAAGTCGTCAGGCCCAACAGGAGCAGGACCGCGCCCGGGAAATCGCCGACTCATTAAGCCAACTTCCTCAACAGCAAACCGATGCCCGCCGCCAGCTAAATGAGCTTGAGCGACGCATTGGTACCGCCAACGGTAACTCCGCGCAAAATCAGGCGATGCAGGCTGAATCCGCCAAACTCAAAGCCCAGGTCGATGAGCTGGAGCTGGCGCAGCTTTCCGCCAATAACCGCCAGGAACTGGCGCGTATGCGTTCCGAACTGGCAGAAAAACAGAGTCAACAACTCGACGCTTACCTGCAGGCATTACGCAACCAACTTAACAGTCAGCGTCAGCGTGAAGCAGAGCGAGCGCTGGAAAGCACCGAACTGCTGGCGGAAAACAGCGCGGGACTGCCGGAAGGTATTGTCGATCAGTTCAAGGTTAACCGCGAGCTGTCTCAGGCCTTGAACCAGCAGGCGCAACGTATGGACCTGGTCGCCTCTCAGCAGCGTCAGGCTGCCAGCCAAACGCTGCAGGTCCGCCAGGCCTTGAATACGCTGCGAGAGCAGTCTCAGTGGCTTGGGGTCTCAAATATGCTGGGTGAAGCGCTACGAGCGCAGGTATCCCGTTTACCGGAAATGCCTAAGCCTCAGCAGTTGGATACCGAAATGGCGCAGCTTCGCGTACACCGCATGCGCTATGAGGACCTCCTCAACAAACAGCCGCAACTGCGTCAGATTCATCAGGCCGATGGACAACCGCTGACCGCTGAACAGAGCAGCATTCTCAACGCCCAGCTACGCACCCAGCGTGAACTGCTGAACTCTTTGTTACAGGGCGGCGATACGTTGATCCTTGAGCTGACCAAGCTCAAAGTCTCCAACAGCCAACTGGAAGATGCGCTAAAAGAGGTCAATGAAGCAACGCACCGCTATCTGTTCTGGACGTCAGACGTTAGCCCTATCTCGCTCTCCTGGCCTGTCGACATCGTTCAGGATCTACGGCGTCTGATCTCATTAGATACGTTTAATCAGTTAGGTAAAGCCAGCATCATGATGCTGACCAGCAAGGAAACGCTGCTACCTCTATTCGGTGCGCTGGTGCTGGTTGGATTTAGCCTCTACTCTCGCAAACACTTTACCCGTTTTCTGGAGCGCTCATCAGCGCGGGTCGGGAAAGTCACCCAGGACCATTTCTGGCTGACAATACGCACAGTGTTCTGGTCGATACTCGTCGCCTCGCCGTTGCCGGTACTGTGGGCAACGCTCGGTTACGGACTGCAGGAAGCCTGGCCTTATCCGTTGGCTGTTGCTATCGGCGATGGCGTAACCGCTACAGTGCCCATGCTGTGGGCGGTAATGATTTGCGCCACCTTTGCGCGCCCCAACGGTTTGTTCATTGCCCATTTCGGCTGGCCGCGGAACCGCGTCGCGAAAGCCATGCACTACTACCTGATGAGCATCGGGCTGATTGTCCCGTTGATCATGGCGGTGATTATGTTTGATAACCTCAATGACCGGGAATTCTCCGCCTCATTGGGACGTCTGTGCTTTATTCTGATTTGCGGTGCGTTAGCGGTCGTGACCCTGAGCCTGAAACGCGCCGGGATACCGCTATACCTCGATAAAGAGGGCAACAGCGATAACATGGTCAATAGCATGCTGTGGAATATGCTGATGGGCGCGCCGCTGATTGCTATTCTCGCCGCAGCAGTGGGTTATCTCGCTACGTCACAAGCTTTGCTGGCGCGTCTGGAAACGTCCGTGGCGATTTGGTTCTTATTACTGGTGGTGTATCACGTCATTCGCCGCTGGATGCTCATTCAGCGCCGCCGCCTGGCGTTTGACCGCGCTAAGCATCGACGCGCCGAAATGCTGGCGCAGCGCGCGCGGGGTGAGGAAGAACCACCGCATTCCACCAGCCTTGAAGGCGCGATTGATGTTGATGAAAGCGAAGTGGATTTGGATGCGATCAGCGCGCAATCGTTGCGCCTGGTGCGCTCTATCCTGATGCTTATCGCCCTGCTCTCGGTCATTGTGCTGTGGTCAGAAATTCATTCCGCTTTCGGCTTTCTGGAAAACATTTCGTTGTGGGATGTCACCTCCACGGTGCAGGGTGTGGAAAGCCTGGAGCCGATAACGCTGGGTGCGGTGCTCATCGCAATACTGGTATTTATTATCACCACCCAGCTAGTGCGCAACCTGCCCGCATTGCTGGAGCTGGCGCTTCTGCAACATCTGGATTTAACCCCCGGCACCGGTTACGCCATCACCACCATCACAAAGTATCTGCTGATGCTGATTGGCGGTCTGGTTGGCTTCTCGATGATCGGTATTGAATGGTCCAAACTGCAATGGCTGGTGGCGGCTCTCGGTGTTGGTCTGGGCTTTGGTTTGCAGGAGATCTTCGCCAACTTTATTTCCGGCCTGATTATCCTGTTTGAAAAACCAATCCGCATTGGCGACACGGTGACGATTCGCGATCTTACCGGTAGCGTGACGAAAATTAATACCCGCGCCACTACCATCAGCGACTGGGACCGCAAAGAGATCATCGTGCCCAATAAGGCCTTTATCACCGAGCAGTTCATCAACTGGTCGCTGTCCGATTCGGTCACCCGTGTGGTATTAACCATCCCGGCGCCGTCGGAGGCTAACAGCGAGGAGGTTACGCAGATCTTGCTGACTGCCGCACACCGTTGCTCGCTGGTTATCGATAATCCGGCGCCAGAAGTCTTCCTGGTTGACCTGCAGCAAGGGATTCAAATCTTCGAACTGCGTATTTATGCCGCTGAAATGGGGCATCGCATGCCGCTGCGCCACGAGATCCACCAACTGATTCTGGCTGGCTTCCGCGAGCACGGTATTGATATGCCGTTCCCACCGTTCCAGATGCGTCTGGAGAGCCTTGGCGGTAAGCAAACAGGGAGAACATTAAGTTCTGCGGGCAGAGGCAGTCGCCCGGCGGGAAGTTTGTAGCGCATGATCCTGGCAAGAAATGCCAGATGGCGACCCGTTGGGTCTTATCCGGCCTACGAAGATGCCTCTTTGTCGGCCGGATTAGGCAGGTCGTTTATTCCACCGCCCACTCAGGATTGTTGGCCGTGCGGCGGCTATAGTTCTGATAAATCGCCATCGCCAGCAGCGAGAAGAAGATCGGGCCGCCGGTCATCCACAATGCGCTGTTCCAGTCCCCAGCTTCAATCACCGGCTGGATGATGGTGAACACGTTGGCAAACGTCACCACCAGTACGACCACGCCGGTTGCCAGTAACGTCGCTGCCCGGGTTTTAAAGACCACAAACGGTCTTTCCAAACCCACACGGGCTTTAAAGAACGGAAACGCCAGCGCGAGGAACAGATACGGCAGCGTCATCGAGACGTTCGCCATCAGGGTCAGTTTGTTATAGAACGCTGAAGCCGTATCGCCGCCAAACGAAACCAGCAGAATAAACAGGCTCACCAGCAGGCACTGCAACCACATTGCCGTCGTCGGCATCCCCACCGCATTCAGTTTGGTCATCGGCGCGGGCCACAGCGCCTTTGGCGTTCCCTGAATAATCGCTTTCAACGGCGAGTAGCTGAGCGTGAAAAAAGCGCCGGTATAGGCGAGGAACATAGAAAGCCCGGTGATACGCGCGAACCACACGCCCATCGCCATCGCAGTTTCAGGGGAAAGATGCAGCGCGTTACCTAACGTCATCCCGAGGCTTTTCATCAGGATATAGGTAATATTCCCGAGGTTAACCGAGCTATTGCTTAATACCTGCTGCCAGTTGGTGCTAACGCCCCATAAAAATATAGCCAGTGAATAACCGACAGAAATGACAATAGCGGCAAAGACAATTCCTTTCGCAAAGTTCTTTTCTGGCTTTTCAGTTTTATCAACTAATCCACCCACGGCTTCTATTCCGCCGTAAGCAAAAATGGCAAACACAACAAATGACAACATTGCCAGCCCGGACTGATATCCTGGGTTAGGCGAAGAGATAAAATTAATATCCTGTGCAAAGTGGCCACCAGTTAATAACAAAATGGCGACACTAACTAACAACAGAACTAAATTAAGACACATTACGGCAATTCCGCCTACAGCCGTAATGCGAGCAATCTTATTAATTCCCCGAGATGCCACGCAGGTCACCAGAATCATCCAGCCGACGGCAAGCAGCCCCACGACCTGCGTAGGCTCAAGCCCCGCGATACGCCAGTGTTGCGTCATGTCTGCGCCAAATAAGAAGGTTGAAAAAGGTACCCAGACTTTCGCCGCGGTACTTACCATCCATATCACATAGGAAGAAAACCACATAAACGTGCCGATAAATGCATAGCGTGGCCCAACGCTATTATTCATCCACGAATAGATTCCGCCCTCTTCTTTGCGATAAGCCGATCCCATTTCCGCCATCATTAAAGCAAATGGGATAAAGAATAATAATGCAGAAAATATATACCACGGAATCGCGCTATACCCCATTAAATAGAACGCGGAGGGGCTATTAGCAAAACCGAAAACAGACGTAAATATCATGAGGATGAGACCAATCAGGCTCATCTTTTTTATTGTTTGGGTCATCAAACCATCCCTTACTCTGGCAAGCGTTTAACAAACGCCGCTCACCGATTGGCACTGATCTCTTTGCAGAGTTCAGCGATAGAAAAATCAACACAGAATTGATACCTGAACGATACCAAATATCCAGGAGTAAATTGTGGCTATTAGAGGGGAAATGAAAAAATATGCTACAAAGTGGCTATTTTGCCGCCACTTTGTATTACAGAAGCGTAAGTTATGCGCGATCGACGGTGAATGCGATAACCTCGGCCAGGCTCTCTGCGCCCAGCGCCAGCATCACCAGACGGTCAACGCCCAGCGCCACGCCAGAGCAATCCGGCATGCCCACTTTTAACGCTTCAAGCAGATTGGTATCAATAGGTTGCTGCGGCAAGCCACGAGCGGCACGTTTGCGGTTATCCTGTTCAAACCGTTGCTGCTGTTCGCGCGCGTCGGTCAGTTCATGGAAACCATTCGCCAGCTCAATACCTTTGTAGTAAACCTCGAAACGTTCAGCCACGCGATGATCTTCGGTGCTGATTTGTGCCAGTGATGCCTGGCTGGCCGGGAAATGATACACAAACGTCGGTTTGTCTTTACCAATATGCGGCTCAACGCCCATCGTAAACAGCAGCTGCAGCAAGGTGTCCCGGTCTTCTTCGGTATCTGCGATATTGCTGAGATCCAGCTTCGCCGCCACTTCCCGCAGTTGGGTTTTATCCGCAGACAGCGGGTCTATCTCCAGATGACGCTGGAAGGCTTGCTGGTAAGAGAGGCTTTCCGCAGGTGAACAGTCCAGCACCTGCTGGAGCAAATCGTCCACCTCATTCATCAGCCGATACATATCGTAGTGCGGGCGATACCACTCAAGCATGGTGAATTCAGGGTTATGATGGCGCCCCATCTCTTCATTACGGAAGCTGCGGCACAGTTGATACACCGGGCCGCACCCTGCCACCAGCAAGCGCTTCATATGGTATTCCGGGCTGGTCATTAAATAGAGATTCATTCCCTGGGAATGTCCAGGGCCGACGAAACGCGTTTCGAACGGGAACAGATGAATGTCCGTTACCGTTGCCTGACTCATACAAGGGGTCTCAACCTCAAGCACGCCACGATCGGCAAAAAAGCGGCGAATCTCCGCTATAATTGCAGCACGTTTTAACAGATTGGGGATGGACGCGCTCGGCTGCCAGGTTGCCGTTTCGCTCATGTTTGTTTCTCCGATTTAAGACAAGGGCACGAAGTCTACTCGTATCGCGTTAACGAGACAAATTTCGCGCAGCAGTAATCAGCGCTGGCAATAGGATAAAAAAAGCGACGGGGGGTGGTTTAGTAATTAAATTAATCAAATTCAATGATAATTCCCCCCTTAGATACGCTAAAAAAATCGAACACGTCAAATTTCCCGCACATCCCTAAGACTATACTATTGTACCTATAAAGGAGCAGTGGAAACGCGTTCATAACCTGTTTGAAGCCGATGAAGCATCTGATTTCAGGCAGGAATGAAATAACAACAATCTGGAGGAATGTCGTGCAAACCTTTCAAGCCGATCTTGCCATTATAGGCGCCGGTGGCGCGGGATTACGTGCTGCAATTGCTGCCGCACAAGCAAATCCCAACGCTAAAATCGCACTGATCTCAAAAGTGTACCCAATGCGCAGCCATACCGTTGCTGCCGAAGGCGGCTCTGCTGCTGTCGCGCAGGATCATGACAGCTTTGACTACCATTTTCACGATACGGTAGCAGGCGGAGACTGGCTGTGTGAGCAGGATGTCGTGGATTACTTTGTCCACCACTGCCCAACTGAAATGACGCAACTGGAACAATGGGGCTGCCCATGGAGCCGTCGTGAAGACGGTAGCGTCAACGTACGTCGCTTCGGCGGTATGAAAATCGAGCGCACCTGGTTTGCCGCGGATAAAACCGGCTTCCATATGTTGCATACGCTGTTCCAGACATCTTTGCAGTTCCCGCAGATTCAGCGTTTTGACGAACACTTCGTTCTGGATATCCTGGTTGACGATGGTCATGCTCGCGGCCTGGTTGCCATGAACATGATGGAAGGCACGCTGATGCAAATCCGTGCTAACGCAGTCGTGATGGCAACGGGCGGCGCAGGTCGTGTTTACCGTTACAACACCAACGGCGGCATCGTAACCGGCGACGGTATGGGCATGGCGCTGAGCCACGGCGTTCCGCTGCGTGATATGGAATTCGTTCAGTATCACCCGACGGGTCTGCCAGGCTCCGGTATCCTGATGACGGAAGGCTGCCGTGGTGAAGGCGGTATCCTGGTCAACAAAAACGGCTACCGTTATCTGCAAGACTACGGCATGGGTCCGGAAACTCCGCTGGGCGAGCCGAAAAACAAATACATGGAACTCGGTCCGCGCGACAAAGTATCTCAGGCTTTCTGGCACGAATGGCGCAAAGGCAACACCATTTCCACTCCGCGTGGCGATGTGGTTTACCTCGACCTGCGTCATCTCGGCGAGAAAAAACTGCTCGAACGTTTACCGTTCATCTGCGAACTGGCGAAAGCCTACGTGGGTGTCGATCCGGTTAAAGAACCGATCCCGGTACGTCCGACCGCGCACTACACCATGGGCGGTATCGAAACCGATCAGCACTGTGAAACCCGCATTAAAGGTCTGTTCGCTGTCGGCGAATGTTCCTCTGTTGGTCTGCATGGCGCTAACCGTCTGGGTTCTAACTCCCTAGCAGAACTGGTGGTCTTCGGTCGTATGGCCGGTGAACAGGCTGCAGAACGCGCTGCAACGGCTGGCGCAGCAAACAGCGCCGCGCTCGATGCGCAGGTTGCTGGCGTTGAAAAACGTCTGAAAGATCTGGTTAACCAGGAAGGTAACGAAAACTGGTCTAAGATCCGTGACGAAATGGGCCTGTCCATGGAAGAAGGTTGCGGTATCTACCGTACGCCGGAACTCATGCAGAAAACCGTTGATAAGCTGGCGGAACTGCAGGAACGCTTCAAGCGCGTACGTATCACTGATACCTCCAGCGTCTTCAACACCGACCTGCTGTACACCATCGAACTGGGTCACGGTCTGAACGTTGCAGAATGTATGGCTCACTCTGCTCTGGCGCGTAAAGAATCCCGCGGCGCGCACCAGCGTCTGGATGAAGGCTGCACAGAGCGTGACGATGTGAACTTCCTCAAACACACCCTCGCCTTCCGCGATGCTGACGGCACGACTCGTCTGGAATACAGCGACGTGAAAATCACCACTCTGCCACCGGCTAAACGTGTTTACGGTGGCGAAGCGGAAGCAGCCGATAAGAAGGAGAAGGCGAATGGCTGAGATGAAAAACCTGAAAGTTGAGGTGGTGCGCTATAACCCGGAAACCGATACCGCGCCGCACAGTGCTTTCTACGAAGTTCCTTATGATGAAACCACGTCGCTGCTGGATGCGCTGGGCTACATCAAGGATAACCTGGCACCGGATCTGAGCTACCGCTGGTCCTGCCGTATGGCAATCTGTGGCTCCTGCGGCATGATGGTCAACAATGTACCGAAACTGGCGTGCAAAACCTTCCTGCGTGATTACACAAACGGCATGAAGGTTGAAGCGCTGGGCAACTTCCCGATTGAGCGCGATCTGATCGTCGACATGACGCACTTTATCGAAAGCCTGGAAGCGATCAAACCGTACATCATCGGTAACCCGCGTACACCGGATCAGGGTCCAAACACCCAAACTCCGGCGCAGATGGCGAAGTATCATCAGTTCTCCGGTTGCATCAACTGTGGTCTGTGCTACGCCGCGTGCCCGCAGTTCGGCCTGAACCCAGAGTTCATTGGACCGGCTGCGATTACGCTGGCGCATCGCTACAACGAAGATAGCCGCGACCACGGTAAGAAGGAGCGTATGGCTCAGTTGAACAGCCCGAACGGCGTCTGGACCTGTACTTTCGTGGGCTACTGCTCCGAAGTCTGCCCGAAACACGTCGATCCGGCTGCGGCCATTCAGCAGGGTAAAGTTGAAAGTTCAAAAGACTTTCTTATCGCTACCCTGAAACCACGCTAAGGAGTGCACGATGACGACTAAACGCAAAGCCTATGTGCGGCCAATGACGTCCACCTGGTGGAAAAAGCTGCCATTTTATCGTTTTTACATGCTGCGTGAAGGCACGGCAGTTCCGGCAGTCTGGTTCAGCATTGAACTGATTATCGGCCTGTTTGCACTCAAGCATGGTGCAGAGTCCTGGATGGGCTTTGTCGCCTTTTTGCAAAACCCGGTGGTGGTAATCCTTAATATTATCGCCCTGGCTGCAGCGCTGCTGCATACCAAAACCTGGTTTGAGCTGGCGCCAAAAGCGGCCAACATCATCGTAAAAGACGAAAAAATGGGGCCAGAGCCGATCATCAAAGGTCTCTGGGCAGTCACTGTGGTTGCGACAGTAGTAATACTGTTTGTTGCCCTGTTCTGGTAAGGAGTCCGGAATGATTAATCCAAATCCAAAACGCTCTGACGAACCCGTATTCTGGGGCCTGTTTGGTGCAGGCGGTATGTGGAGCGCTATCATTGCGCCGGTGATGATCCTGCTGGTAGGCATTATGCTGCCGCTGGGCTTTGTTCCTGATGCTTTCAGCTATGAACGCGTACTGGCATTCGCACAGAGCTTCATCGGACGTGCGTTTCTGTTCCTGATGATCGTTCTGCCGCTGTGGTGCGGTTTACACCGTATGCACCACGCGATGCATGACCTGAAAATCCACGTGCCTGCTGGCAAATGGGTATTCTACGGACTGGCAGCTATCCTGACCGTTGTAACGGCTATTGGTATTCTGACCATCTAATCGCATGCGTAATTATCAGGCCCGCCATTGGCGGGCCTTTTTATTGGTGCAGCACCCCGGTCAACCAACGAGAAAATTCACGCATCGCGAGTGTCTCCGGACGAGATTGCAAACGCGTCATCCAGTAGCTCCCCAGATCAATCTGCGTTAAAAACGGCTGAACGATACGTTCACTGCCAAGCAAGTGCCTGAACATTCTGACCGGTGCAATTGCCACACCGATCCCCGCCTGCGCGGCTTCCAGCATGGTGACGGACGAGTCAAACACCACCACGTTGTGCGTCGGTGACGGAGGCGCTTCTCCGGCGGCCTGCATCCAAAGCGTCCATTCATCACGTCGATACGATCGCAATAACGGAAATTTCAGGATATCCGCTTGCGCTTTAATCTGCGAGGCCAACGTTGGCGAACACAGCGGAGACATCGGCGCGCTACACAAATATTGCGCGTCGGTATCGTGCCAGGCTCCCCCTCCGTAGCGAATGGTATAATCCAGCCCTTCGGCGGCGGGATCCACACGATTATTGTGGGTGGAAATATGTAAATCAATATGCGGGCAGTTGCGCTTAAAATCGCTCAGCAGCGGGAAAAGACAGCCGACCGCAAAAGTCCCCACTACGCCAATTTTAAGTTTTTCCTGAGTCTGTTTTGTGGCAAAACGATCCAGCATCCCGGCCATACGATCGAAAGAGTCATTAAGTACAGGTAACAGACTCTCTCCTTCAGTCGTCAGCATTAATCCTCGAGAGCCACGCACAAAAAGCTGACAATTCAGCTGTTGCTCCAGCGCTTTTACATGCTGGCTGATGGCAGAATGCGTCACATTGAGCTCAATCGCAGCGCGGGTAAAACTAAGATGTCTGGCCGCTGCTTCAAAAGCCCGCAGCGAGTTTAGGGGGATATAGCTACGCGTCATTATCTGGCCTGTTAGAAAAACTTATACCTGCTGCTAAATTTAACCGTTTGTCAACACGATGCAAATCAAACACACTGATTGCGTCTGACGGGCCCGGACACCCTTACGCTTTTAATGACGGAAATAATTTCATGATGAAAAAATCGATATGCTGCGCGCTGCTGCTGACAGCCTCTTTTTCCACCTTTGCCGCCGCAAAAACAGAACAACAAATTGCCGATATCGTTAACCGCACCATCACACCGCTGATGCAGGAGCAGGCTATTCCGGGTATGGCCGTTGCGATTATCTACCAGAGAAAACCTTATTACTTTACCTGGGGTAAAGCTGATATCGCCAATAACCGTCCAGTCACTCAGCAAACGCTGTTTGAACTCGGCTCGGTCAGTAAAACGTTCAACGGCGTGCTGGGCGGCGATGCTATCGCTCGCGGCGAAATCAAGCTCAGCGATCCGGTCACGCAATACTGGCCTGAGCTGACGGGTAAGCAGTGGCAGGGTATCAGCCTGCTGCACTTAGCGACCTACACGGCAGGCGGCCTGCCGCTTCAGGTTCCCGACGACGTCACGGATAAAGCCGCCTTACTGCGTTTTTATCAAAACTGGCAGCCACAATGGGCCCCGGGCGCTAAACGTCTTTACGCTAACTCCAGCATTGGTCTGTTTGGCGCACTGGCGGTGAAACCTTCGGGCATGAGCTACGAAGAGGCGATGACCACCCGCGTCCTGCAGCCCTTAAAACTGGCGCATACATGGATTACGGTTCCACAGAGCGAACAAAAAGATTATGCATGGGGCTATCGCGAAGGAAAGCCTGTGCATGTATCCCCTGGCCAACTTGATGCCGAAGCCTATGGGGTAAAATCAAGCGTTGTCGATATGACCCGCTGGGTCCAGGCCAACATGGATGCCAGCCAGGTTCAGGAGAAAACGCTCCAGCAGGGAATCAAGCTTGCGCAGTCACGTTACTGGCGTATTGGCGATATGTACCAGGGTCTGGGCTGGGAGATGCTGAACTGGCCGCTGAAAGCCGACTCGATAATTAACGGTAGCGACAGCAAAGTGGCGCTGGCAGCGCTTCCCGCCGTTGAGGTAAACCCGCCCGCGCCTGCTGTGAAAGCATCATGGGTGCATAAAACGGGCTCCACTGGCGGATTCGGCAGCTACGTTGCTTTCGTTCCAGAAAAAAACCTTGGCATTGTGATGCTGGCAAACAAGAGCTATCCAAACCCTGCTCGCGTCGAGGCCGCCTGGCGCATTCTTGAAAAACTGCAGTAACGAATAAGGAGGCCCGGGATATCGGGCTTCCTTTCTTTCTCTTTTTTTCCTGCTGTCATCTACACTTAACAAAAATCCAGCAAGGAAAATCTTATGCGCATTCTGCCCGTCGTTGCTGCAGTTACGGCTGCATTCCTGGTTGTAGCTTGCAGCTCCCCTACACCGCCGAAAGGCGTTACCGTAGTCAATAACTTTGATGCCAAACGTTATCTGGGCACCTGGTATGAAATAGCGCGTTTCGACCATCGATTCGAACGTGGACTGGAAAAAGTGACCGCCACCTATAGCCTGCGCGACGACGGCGGTATCAACGTGATTAACAAGGGCTATAACCCGGACAGGGGAATGTGGCAGAAAACAGAGGGTAAAGCCTACTTCACCGGCGACCCAAACCGCGCTGCGCTCAAGGTCTCGTTTTTTGGTCCTTTCTATGGCGGCTATAACGTGATTGCCCTCGATCGGGAATATCGTCACGCGTTGGTTTGCGGGCCGGATCGCGATTACCTGTGGATCCTTTCACGGACCCCTACTATTTCAGACGAAATGAAACAGCAAATGCTGGCCGTCGCGACCCGGGAAGGGTTTGAAGTGAATAAGCTGATTTGGGTAAAACAGCCCGGCGCTTAGTGGGTGCTCAGCTTCAGACCAATAATGCCGGCAACGATCAGCCCGAGGCTAAGTAAACGCGCCGGGCTGGCAGATTCACCGAGCAGCAAAATTCCTGTAATAGCCGCCCCGACGGCGCCGATACCGGTCCAGACGGCATAGGCGGTTCCTACAGGCAACGTGCGCATTGCCCAGGAGAGCATGGCGATACTGACGATCATCGCCGCAATGGTGATAATGCTTGGCGTCAAACGCGTAAAACCGTGGGTATATTTCAGGCCAATCGCCCAGACAACTTCGAGCAGACCTGCAATTAATAAAACGATCCAGGACATATCAGGCTCCAGAACAATGGGGCCGTCCCCGGTGAAAGAAGCGTTTGCAGGTCGTCCTGCAAAGCTAATGTGTGAAATGGCATTTTTGCCCGAGAGAAAATGAATTTCAACCTTTTTATTCGCTGCATACTAAAAGCAAGAATTAAGCATAATTAGCGGCGTAGTTCCCGCATTTGGCACTCATCGGAGTTCTCTATGATGAGGGGCTTTCTGAATCCAGGAAGTCGATTGCCTCTCTTCTGAATGCGAAAAGGTTATGCTTAAAATTTTAGTGATTGACCGGTGCCACTTTACCCGTACAGGGATTGAGGCCTTGCTTAATCATTCTGGCAGGTTCAGCTCCTCATTTCTGGTATCAGGGATCAATAATCTCCTGTTAGCAAAAGAGCATATTTTGCAGTGGAAACCGCATCTGGTGATCGCGGATTTATACAGTTTTATCAGCGAGACACACTCCAGTCCGCCAATTAAGCCCTTTTTTATGAGCTGCGGCGTCATCCCACTGATTTTATTGCAATCAGTAGAAAGACAGCACACTTCAACGACTTCCCCTCAATCCGTCGTCCATTCGGTTTTGACCAAGCACACCACGCTGAACGCTCTCTCACACACAATTCAGGAGGCGCTACAGCTTCGCCCGCCATTAGAAATAGTCGAAAATGCGACTCCACTGCTTACGCCGCAGGAGGAGAAAGTATTGTCGATGTGGATGGATGGGATCAGTAACAATGCGATCGCCGCCGCACTGAGCATTCATGGCAAGACGGTCTACACCTATAAACGGAATATCCGCATTAAACTGCACCTGGGGAACCGCTTCTCACCGTTTCTCTCGCTACCTGGGAAGGTGAATTAACGGTACGACAGGCGTCGTACCGTTCATGATTATTGCTGAGCTTTTGTCGCTGCACCAGAGATTGCGCTACCGCCTTCAGAGATATCCTGCCCAACACCTTTCGTTGTATTGCACGCAGTCAACACTGAAGAAAGAACCAACACAGAAAAGATCGCAGCAATTGTCTTCTTAACCATAACGTCTTCCTTTTCTAGCCAATATTGTTTGTGTATAGCTAATTAATAATAGACAAGATCTGCAAGTGTGATGGATAAACAAGCGTTTTTAAGATTATGAGAGAGGATTAGCTGGCGGCGTGAGAGATTGAATTGCCAAGATGTTTGATGTCTTCACCGAAACCGCGCGCGGTATTACAACCCGTCAGCAGGGTGCTGGTAAATAGGATGAGCATTACAAGACCGAGAAGACGTTTCATCATTCCTGCCCTGGAAAAAGTATGGCGCAGCAACCTGCGCCATAAGATCAAATAGATATCTTATTTTACGCGAGAAACGTATTCGCCGGAGCGAGTATCCACTTTGATCACTTCGCCGATCTGTACGAACAGCGGAACTTTAACGACTGCGCCGGTAGACAGGGTTGCCGGTTTGCCGCCAGTACCAGCGGTATCGCCTTTCAGACCTGGGTCGGTTTCAACGACTTCCAGCTCAACGAAGTTCGGCGGAGTCACGGAGATCGGCTGACCGTTCCACAGGGTCACGATGCATTCAGCCTGGTCCAGCAGCCATTTAGCGTTATCGCCTACCGCTTTCTCGTCTGCAGCCAGCTGTTCGAAAGTGGTGTTATTCATGAAGTGCCAGAACTCACCGTCGCTATACAGGAAGGTCAGGTTCATGTCGGCTACGTCTGCGCCTTCAGCGGAGTCGGTAGACTTGAAGGTTTTCTCTACGCGAGTACCGGTCAGCAGGCGGCGCAGCTTAACGCGCGCAAACGCCTGGCCTTTACCTGGTTTAACGAATTCGCTGGCTTCAACCGCATAAGGTTCGCCGTCCAACATGATTTTAAGACCAGCACGAAAATCGTTGCTATAGTACGTTGCCATAAGGCCCTCTGAAAATTGTTAACTGGTAGCTAAGCCACAAAATGGCGCATATTGTAACCCTAAATACCCCATCCAGAGAAGATTGGTTATCGCAACTTGCCGATGTTGTGACCGATCCCGATGAACTTCTGCATCTTTTGAATATAGACGCAGATGAAAAACTGTTGGCCGGACGCGACGCGAGACGGCTTTTCGCCCTGCGCGTGCCGCGTGCGTTTATTGCGCGCATGGAAAAAGGCAACCCTGACGATCCGCTTTTGCGTCAGGTACTTACCTCCCAGGAAGAGTTTGTTTCCGCCCCCGGCTACTCGACCGATCCGCTGGAAGAACAGCACAGCGTGGTTCCCGGTTTGCTGCATAAATATCGCAACCGTGCGCTGCTGTTGGTTAAAGGCGGTTGCGCGGTTAATTGTCGCTATTGCTTCCGCCGCCACTTCCCGTACGCCGAAAACCAGGGCAATAAGCGCAACTGGCAGGTCGCCCTGGACTACATTAGCGCGCATCCTGAGCTGGATGAGATTATCTTCTCCGGTGGCGATCCGTTAATGGCCAAGGACCACGAACTGGACTGGTTGCTCACGCAACTGGAAGCCATCCCGCATATTAAGCGTCTGCGTATCCACAGCCGTTTACCGATTGTGATCCCAGCTCGCATTACAGAAGGACTGGCCCAGCGCTTTGCGCACTCCTCCTTGCAGATTCTGCTGGTCAATCACATTAACCACGCCAATGAGGTCGATGAGACATTTCGCCAGGCCATGGTCAGACTGCGTATCGCCGGCGTCACGCTACTCAACCAAAGCGTTTTGCTGCGTGGCGTGAACGATAACGCGCAAACGCTGGCTCACCTTAGCAACGCGTTGTTTGATGCGGGTGTGATGCCCTATTACCTGCACGTACTGGACAAAGTGCAGGGCGCCGCCCACTTTATGGTCAGCGACGATGAAGCGCGTCAAATTATGCGCGAACTGCTGACGCTGGTTTCCGGCTATATGGTCCCCAAACTGGCGCGTGAAATTGGCGGAGAGCCAAGTAAAACGCCATTGGATCTGCAGCTACGCCAACAATAGCCTTTATTGAGTGTCCGATTCCGGACACTCAACACGATTACTTATTATTTAAATCCACACAGGTGGAGCCATGCTTTTAATCTGTGCTATTTTAATTAGCGCTGTGCGATTATTCATTCGCAAGTTGAATCAATAAAATCAAATCCAGAACATTAATAAATATATGGTTAGGGAGAACCTGTTATGGCTATAAGTATTAAGGGCATTAATACCGGAGTTATTCGCCAAAAGAATGAATTTATTGCTTTGGCATTAAAGATAAAAGAACCCAGAAATAAAGAGTCGTTATTTTTCCTTTCTCCGCTTGGGCTAAGAGACCTGCTTATCGCCCTGGAAAGCAGGCTCTCTGCTAAACATCAGCTTAGCGAAGACGAGCGTGCGCAATATGAGAAGGAATGCGAGAAAGCCGGCAAAAAGATGCACGAAAATATCCCCTTAATTCAAGAGAATGAGTTAAAAAATGCGGATATTAATCGCCGTATTAATTCGCTGATGTTAGTGGATGACAAAGGGGAAAACTTAACATTTTCACTGACACTGCATGATGGGCAAACGTGTGAATTACTGATTAATGAACTTCAGATTCGGGTATTGGCTCATGCTGTTATTCATGCAATAAATAACGCTGGCATGCAGGAATTAGCGTTACGAATCACATCGCTGCTGGATTTCCTGCCGCTGTACGATGTTGATTGCCAGCAAAACGATAATCTGGAATACGATTCTTATACACAACCCGAATGGAAACATAACCTGTTTAATCATTATCTGGCGATTATTTACCGCTATACGGATGATAAAGGAAAAGCTCAGTTCTGTGGTTCGGTAGTAAAAACTCGCGCCGCTTCCGGCAGCAAAGAGGCCGAAGCCATTACTCGCCGTCTGCTCGATTTCAGCCCACGGCTGAAAAAACTTGCCGGTGTACCGTGTCAGGTGTTTGTCAGGACGTTAACGGGTGATAAAGCGCAAAAGCTCAATCAGGATCAGTGCCTGCGCGCGCTGCATCATTTACGCATTCAGTCTGCGCATAAGACTCAGAATGCCTGATGGCGCTACGCTTATCAGGCCTACGATTGCATGAGCCTGCCCAGGCCACTTTATTACAAAAAATCATTCAATCTGCATCGCGGCGGCAAGCCAAGAAAATCCCCAGGAGCATAGATAACTATGTGACTGGGGTTTCACAGCGCAGCCAACAAAGAGGCTGGTTGAAGGATGAAGTGTAATCAGTTAGGGCACTTATAAACCTGTCCAATCATCTCGCTGGCGGTAGGAACAAAGCTGGACAGCATTCCCTGTGATGGGCTGCTGACGCCATAAATCACGTTACCGCCCATTGCAGCAGCCTGGTTACGCAGATCGTTTGCTGCGCCACGCATAGAGCCACCCTCTTCGCCGTGCTGGCCAGAAAGCCAGTTGCTTTGCTTACCGGTTGCAGTGCCAATCAGTTGGCACTCTGCGCCAGGCTTGTCTTCGACAAAGCGTACGCTTTGTCCGGCTGAACTCAGTTCGTTGCTGGAGCTACAACCCGCCATCAGTAGCGCGGCACCAACGATCCCTGCTAAATATTTCACGTGCATGTCATTCCCCATAATCAATTAGTTGGACCTTATGTCCGTAGCTGAATCATATACTAAAAAGATGACCAAAAGAAAAACCCCCGGACATTTCTGCCCGAGGGTTTCTCATTTTTCGCGAGATACGTATTTAATCAAATAATTCAAGTTGCAGGCAGGCGGCAAGTTCATGAATCCCCAGGAGCTTACATGAGTAAGTGACTGGGGTGAACGAACGCAGCCAACGAACCTGCGGCTTGAAGTATGAAGATTAAATTACATCATGCCGCCCATTCCACCCATGCCGCCCATACCACCAGCAGCACCTAAGTCAGGCGCATCGCCTTTCGGCAGGTCGGTAACCATGCACTCGGTGGTGATCATCAGACCCGCAACAGAAGCCGCGTACTGCAGAGCAGAACGAGTTACTTTGGTTGGATCCAGAATACCCATGTCGATCATGTTGCCGTATTCTTCAGTTGCAGCGTTGTAACCGTAGTTACCGTCACCGGCTTTCACGGTGTTAGCTACTACAGACGGCTCTTCGCCGCAGTTCAGCACGATTTGACGCAGCGGAGATTCCATTGCGCGCAGCGCAACTTTGATACCTACGTTCTGGTCTTCGTTCTGACCTTTCAGGCCGGCAATTTTAGACGCGACGCGAATCAGCGCAACACCGCCACCAGCAACCACGCCTTCTTCTACCGCAGCACGAGTTGCGTGCAGGGCATCTTCAACGCGGGCTTTTTTCTCTTTCATTTCAACTTCAGTTGCAGCACCAACTTTGATAACTGCCACGCCGCCTGCCAGTTTCGCTACGCGCTCCTGCAGTTTTTCACGGTCGTAGTCAGAAGTTGCTTCTTCGATCTGCTGACGAATCTGAGTCACGCGACCCTGGATTGCAGCTTCGTCGCCCACGCCATCGATGATGGTGGTGGTGTCTTTGTTGATAACAACGCGTTTCGCCTGGCCCAGATCTTCCAGAGTTGCTTTTTCCAGCTCCATACCGATCTCTTCAGAGATAACGGTACCACCGGTCAGAGTAGCGATATCCTGCAGCATTGCTTTACGACGGTCGCCGAAGCCAGGTGCTTTAACCGCAGCCACTTTCACGATACCGCGCATGGTGTTAACAACCAGAGTTGCCAGCGCTTCGCCTTCAACATCTTCAGCGATGATCAGCAGCGGTTTACCTGCTTTCGCTACAGCTTCCAGAACCGGCAGCATTTCACGGATGTTGGAGATTTTCTTGTCAGCCAGCAGAATGAACGGGCTTTCCAGTTCTACTGCGCCAGTTTCCGGCTTGTTGATGAAGTAAGGAGACAGGTAGCCACGGTCGAATTGCATACCTTCAACCACGTCCAGTTCGTCCTGCAGACCGGTACCGTCTTCAACGGTGATCACGCCTTCTTTACCGACTTTGTCCATCGCTTCAGCGATCAGTTTACCTACAGTTTCGTCGGAGTTAGCGGAGATGGTACCAACCTGAGCAATAGCTTTAGAGTCGGAGCACGGTACGGACAGTGCTTTCAGTTCTTCAACAGCAGCAGCGACAGCTTTGTCGATACCACGTTTCAGATCCATCGGGTTCATGCCCGCAGCAACGGCTTTCAGACCTTCAGTGATGATGGACTGAGCCAGTACGGTTGCAGTAGTGGTACCGTCACCAGCAGCGTCGTTCGCTTTAGAGGCAACTTCTTTCACCATCTGCGCACCCATGTTTTCGAACTTGTCTTCCAGTTCGATTTCACGTGCTACGGAAACACCATCTTTAGTGATGGTCGGTGCACCGAAAGATTTATCCAGAACTACGTTACGGCCTTTTGGACCGAGGGTAACTTTCACTGCATCTGCCAGTACGTTTACGCCGCGCAGCATTTTCACACGAGCGTCGTTACCGAATTTTACGTCTTTAGCTGCCATTTTCTCTTTCCCTTAAATTCGTATGTTCAGTGTCGTTCGCGGATTAGGCTTCAACAATTGCCAGGATGTCGCTTTCAGACATGATCAACACTTCTTCATTGTCGATCTTCTCAGATTTAACACCGTAGCCATCGTTGAAAATAACGATATCGCCGACTTTCACGTCAAGCGGCTGTACGGTACCGTTGTCCAGGATGCGACCCTTACCGACAGCGATGATTTCGCCACGAGTTGATTTACCTGCTGCAGAACCGGTCAGTACGATGCCGCCAGCAGATTTTGATTCAACTTCTTTACGTTTGACGATCACACGATCATGTAACGGACGAATACTCATTGATAGCTCTCCTTTGAGAAAGTCTTTATCAGTTATGGGTGACGCCGGCCCGTAAACGGTTTCCCGGCTAGTGACCAGAGAGATGGGGATGGGGTTTTGTCCCTTCAAGGGGGCAAGCGAAAAAAATTTTTTATCAGCAGAAAATCCCGTCAAAACGCCGACGCGCCTCACATTTCATAACGATTTCAGTCGCGTCGTCATAAGCAAATTCGATTGTGATACCATCAAAAATCTGCGCTGTAGCCCGTCATTGGGCATAACCGGATAACAACTTATGAGCGGACTGAAACAAGAGCTGGGACTGGCTCAGGGCGTTGGCCTGTTGTCGACATCATTGTTAGGTACAGGCGTTTTCGCCGTCCCTGCGCTGGCTGCGCTCGTGGCCGGCAACAACAGTTTGTGGGCCTGGCCGGTGCTGATTGTTTTAGTTTTTCCCGTGGCGATCGTCTTTGCCATACTGGGTCGCCATTTTCCCAGCGCGGGCGGCGTGGCGCATTTTGTCGGCATGGCCTTTGGTTCACGGCTGGAGCGCGTCACCGGATGGCTGTTTTTGTCGGTGATTCCCGTCGGCTTGCCTGCGGCATTACATATCGCCGCCGGATTCGGTCAGGCGATGTTTGGCTGGCATGACGAGCAACTGCTGCTGGCAGAGCTCGGTACGCTGGGACTGGTTTGGTATATCGGCTCCCGCGGCGCAAGCTCCAGCGCGAATCTGCAAACGGTCATTGCCGGACTGATTGTTGCCCTCATTGTCGCTATCTGGTGGGCGGGCGATCTGAAGCCTGGCGAAATCCCCTTCCCTGCGATTACCGATATTGAGCTTCCCGGTCTGTTCGCCGCGTTGTCGGTGATGTTTTGGTGTTTTGTCGGCCTTGAAGCGTTTGCCCATCTGGCGTCTGAATTCAAAAATCCGGAGCGAGACTTCCCACGCGCGCTGATGATCGGCCTGCTGCTGGCGGGGTCTGTTTATTGGGCATGTACCGTCGTGGTGCTTCATTTTGGCGCTTACGGCGAGCAAATGGCGGCAGCGGCATCATTGCCTGAAATCGTCGTGCAGCTGTTTGGCGTACAGGCACTGTGGGTGGCCTGCATCATTGGTTATCTGGCCTGTTTTGCCAGCCTCAACATTTATATTCAAAGTTTCGCCCGGCTGGTCTGGTCGCAGGCGCAATATAAGCCGGAGAGTTATCTGGCACGTCTGTCTCCCCGCCACCTTCCGCGCAACGCGCTAAATGCCGTACTGGGCTGCTGCGTAGTCAGCACCTTGTGCATCTATATGCTGCAAATCAATCTTGATGCGTTAATCGTCTATGCCAACGGCATCTTTATTATGATTTATTTGCTGTGCATGCTGGCGGGATGTCGATTACTGAAAGGGCATTATCGCGCGCTGGCGGTCATTGGCGGTCTGCTGTGTCTGTTGCTGCTGGCGATGGTTGGCTGGAAGAGCCTGTACGCGCTGATTATGCTGGCAGGGCTGTGGCTGTTTTTACCCCGCAGGCCGGATAAGGCAACGTTGACGCCATCATCCGGCATATAAACACTTTTGCCGGATGGCGCTAACGCTTATCCGGCCTACATACTGGCCAGGCTTACAGGGTCAGTCACGGCGATCGTCATCTTTATGATCAAGACGGTTACGATCGTCATCCTTGCGCTGAAATTCACCATCAAAGGTCTCACCGCCGCCGGTTCCGGCGCTAAACCCCCCGCCCGGCATACGCGAAAAACGCAAATGCGGCAGCAGTTTCATCGTCAGATGTTTTTGCACCGGAGGTAATAGAAGAAGAAGGCCGAGGAAATCGGTGAAAAAACCGGGCAGCACCAGCAGCAGACCGGCAATGATCAGCGACACGCTTTTGATCATTTCTGCAGCCGGACTTTCACCAGCCGCCATTTTCTGTTGCATCAGTAAAAAGTTCTTAAACCCCTGGTTACGAACCAGAGACATACCGATAACCGACGTAAAAATAACCAAAATCAGCGTCATCAGGACGCCCATCACATGGGCAACCTGAATAAAAATAGATATCTCTATGTAAACATAGAGAAAAATGGCAAGCAATGGTATCCAGCGCAAAGGGATCTCCTGTTAATAACAGCCGTTTTGTTCAACTTCTGTTCGAAAAATTATGTTAATCGCATCGATTTGATATTGTGGTGGTTAGCAAAATTTCAAGTGGCTTGTACACTAATATTTGGGGTTAATCACAAAGGGGTGATCCATTTCACAGAATAATAAATAAGGGGTAAATTCCACGCTTTAAGTGATCCAGATTACGGTAGAAATCCTTAACCAGCATATGATCTCGGGTATCAGACCGATGCAGGGGATAATCGTCGGTCGAGAAACAATCGAAATCACATATATCCTGTGTGTTTAGTCAAATCATTGGCAGCTTGAAAAAGAAGGTTCACATGTTAAACAACATTCGTATCGAAGAAGACTTGTTGGGTACCAGGGAAGTTCCAGCGGACGCTTACTACGGTGTTCACACTCTGAGAGCGATTGAAAACTTCTACATTAGCAACAACAAAATCAGCGACATTCCTGAATTTGTTCGCGGTATGGTAATGGTTAAAAAGGCAGCGGCAATGGCCAACAAAGAGCTGCAAACCATTCCTAAGAGTGTGGCAAATGCCATCATCGCGGCGTGTGATGAAGTCCTGAATAACGGAAAATGCATGGATCAATTCCCGGTAGACGTTTACCAGGGTGGTGCGGGTACCTCCGTCAACATGAACACCAACGAAGTGCTGGCCAATATCGGTCTGGAACTGATGGGTCACCAGAAAGGTGAATATCAGTACCTGAATCCGAACGACCACGTTAACAAATGTCAGTCTACCAACGACGCTTACCCTACTGGCTTCCGTATCGCGGTATACGCTTCCATCATCAAACTGATCGATGCGCTGAACCAACTGCGTGAAGGCTTCGAACAAAAAGCTGTTGAATTCCAGGACATCCTGAAAATGGGCCGTACCCAGCTGCAGGATGCTGTACCGATGACCCTCGGTCAGGAATTCCATGCTTTCAGCATACTGTTGAAAGAAGAAGTGAAAAACATTAGTCGTACCGCTGAGCTGCTGCTGGAAGTTAACCTCGGCGCAACTGCAATCGGTACGGGTCTGAACACGCCGAAAGAGTACTCTCCGCTGGCTGTACAGAAACTGGCTGAAGTCACTGGCTTCGCCTGTGTTCCGGCTGAAGACCTGATTGAAGCGACTTCTGACTGCGGCGCATACGTTATGGTGCACGGCGCGCTGAAACGTCTGGCTGTTAAGATGTCCAAAATCTGTAACGACCTGCGTTTGCTCTCCTCTGGCCCACGTGCCGGCCTGAATGAAATCAACCTGCCAGAACTGCAGGCTGGTTCCTCTATCATGCCAGCAAAAGTGAACCCGGTTGTTCCGGAAGTCGTAAACCAGGTTTGCTTTAAAGTCATCGGTAACGACATCACTGTTACCATGGCATCTGAAGCTGGTCAGCTGCAGTTGAACGTAATGGAGCCGGTCATTGGCCAGGCAATGTTTGAATCCATTCACATTCTGAGCAACGCTTGCTACAACCTGCTGGAAAAATGCGTTAGTGGTATCACTGCTAACAAAGAAGTCTGTGAAGCGTTTGTATTCAACTCCATCGGCATCGTTACTTACCTCAACCCGTTCATCGGTCACCACAACGGCGACATCGTCGGTAAAATTTGTGCCGAAACAGGTAAGAGCGTACGTGAAGTTGTCCTGGAACGCGGTCTGTTGACCGAGTCTGAACTGGACGATATCTTCTCTGCACAGAACCTGATGCACCCTGCTTATAAAGCAAAACGTTATACTGATGAAAGCGAACAGTAATCGTGTAGGGTAGTACCGGAGAAGGCACGTCATGATGACGTGCCTTTTTTCTTACTCGAAGTTACTTAAAAACAACAATTTAATATCAACTTGTTAAACAACAAGGAAGGCTAATATGATAGTTTTAGAACTTATCATCGTTTTGCTGGCAATCTTTTTAGGTGCCAGACTTGGGGGTATCGGTATTGGATTTGCAGGTGGGCTGGGTGTTCTGGTTCTTGCCGCTATAGGCGTAAAACCGGGTAATATTCCGTTCGACGTTATTTCCATTATCATGGCGGTTATCGCTGCCATCTCTGCTATGCAGATTGCAGGTGGTCTGGACTATCTGGTTCATCAAACTGAAAAACTGCTGCGTAAAAACCCGAAATACATCACGATCCTTGCACCCATCGTGACCTATTTCCTGACTATCTTTGCCGGTACCGGCAACATCTCTCTGGCAACTCTGCCGGTTATCGCTGAAGTCGCGAAGGAACAAGGTATCAAGCCTTGCCGTCCGCTCTCCACCGCAGTAGTTTCTGCACAGATTGCGATTACGGCATCGCCAATCTCCGCAGCCGTGGTTTACATGTCTTCCGTCATGGAAGGTCATGGCATCAGCTATATTCACCTGCTGTCCGTGGTCATTCCGTCCACCCTGCTGGCCGTTCTGGTGATGTCCTTCCTGATCACCGCACTGTTCAACTCCAAACTGTCTGACGACCCGATTTATCGTAAGCGTCTGGAAGAAGGCCTGGTTGAACTGCGCGGTGAAAGACAAGTTGAAATCAAAGCTGGCGCGAAAACCTCCGTTTGGCTGTTCCTGCTGGGCGTGGTTTGCGTCGTTGTATACGCCATCATCAACAGCCCAAGCCTTGGCCTGGTCGCTAAACCGCTGATGAACACCACCAACGCAATCCTGATCATCATGCTGAGCGTCGCGACGCTGACGACGATCGTCTGCCGCGTTGAAACTGACTCCATCCTGAACTCCAGCACCTTCAAAGCCGGTATGAGCGCCTGTATTTGTATCCTGGGTGTTGCATGGCTGGGTGATACCTTCGTATCTCACAACATTGACTGGATCAAAGATACTGCAGGTAGCGTAATTCAGGGTCATCCGTGGCTGCTGGCTGTCATCTTCTTCTTTGCTTCTGCGCTGTTGTACTCTCAGGCTGCAACCGCTAAAGCACTGATGCCGATGGCTCTGGCTCTGAACGTTTCCCCTCTGACTGCTGTTGCATCTTTCGCAGCGGTTTCTGGCCTGTTCATTCTGCCAACTTACCCAACTCTGGTTGCGGCGGTTCAGATGGATGACACCGGTACAACCCGCATCGGTAAATTCGTCTTTAACCATCCGTTCTTCATCCCAGGTACTCTGGGTGTGGTTCTGGCTGTCTGCTTCGGCTTCTTGCTGGGCAGCTTCATGCTGTAAGACTTTACTGCAGGGTGCCTTCGCGCCCTGCAGTTCCTCTTCTTCATCACCCCCGCTTTAGCTAACATCCTTCCCTCGTCCGTTGTATAGTGACCACTCTTTAGCTGGTTACTCTGTTCTTTCGAGGTGTTTATGCTTGATGTTAAGAGTCAGGATATTTCCATCCCCGATACCGTTGTGGTGCTCTGTACCGCACCGGATGAAGCAACCGCCCAGGATCTCGCCGCCAAAGTGCTGGCGGAAAAGCTGGCTGCCTGCGTGACGCTACTGCCTGGTGCTACCTCCCTCTATTATTGGGAAGGTAAACTTGAGCAGGAATATGAAGTCCAGATGATTTTAAAAACCACCGTTACACACCAGCAAGCCCTGCTCGATTGCCTGAAGTCACATCATCCGTATCAAACGCCTGAACTTCTGGTTTTACCCGTCACTCACGGAGACTTTGATTACCGCTCATGGCTCAACGCATCCTTACGCTGATCCTGCTGCTGTGCAGCACATCTACCTTTGCCGGATTATTTGACGCGCCTGGCCGCTCGCAGTTTGTACCTGCCGATCGGGCGTTTATTTTTGATTTCCAGCAAAACCAACACGATCTGAACCTCACATGGCAGGTTAAAGATGGCTACTATCTGTATCGCAAACAGATAAGCATTACGCCATCTCAGGCCGATATTGCCGAGGTAAAACTGCCGCCTGGCGTCTGGCATGAAGATGAGTTTTACGGCAAAAGTGAGATTTACCGTAAACAGCTGACCATCCCAGTCACGGTCAATCAGGCTAAATCTGGCGCCACATTAACGGTCACGTACCAGGGCTGTGCCGACGCCGGCTTTTGCTATCCTCCAGAAACGAAAACGGTGCCATTAAGTGAAGTGTCTGCCGATACCCGGGCGACGCCGCTGCCAGTGCCTGCCAGCAATGCTCAGCAAGAGATAACGCCGCCCGCAGCCCAACTTCCTTTCTCGGCGCTGTGGGCATTGCTGATCGGAATAGGCATCGCGTTTACGCCTTGCGTATTGCCGATGTATCCGCTGATTTCCGGCATCGTGCTGGGAGGCAAACAACGCTTATCAACCGGACGCGCGCTGCTGTTGACGTTTATCTACGTCCAGGGGATGGCGCTCACCTATACCGCACTGGGTCTGGTTGTTGCGGCCGCCGGATTGCAGTTCCAGGCTGCACTACAGCATCCTTACGTTCTGATTGGCCTTGCCGTCATCTTTACCCTGCTCGCGTTGTCGATGTTTGGTTTGTTCACGCTGCAGCTCCCTTCATCGCTGCAAACGCGCCTTACATTGATGAGCAACCGCCAGCAAGGCGGCTCCCCCGGCAGCGTCTTTGCAATGGGCGCGATTGCCGGCCTCATCTGTTCCCCTTGTACCACAGCCCCGCTAAGCGCGATTTTGCTGTATATCGCTCAGAGCGGAAACATGTGGCTGGGAGGTGGCACGCTGTATCTGTACGCGCTGGGGATGGGATTACCCCTGATGCTGATTACCGTATTCGGCAACCGCCTGTTGCCTAAAAGCGGCCCATGGATGGAGCATGTCAAAACCGCTTTTGGCTTTGTCATTCTGGCGCTTCCCGTCTTCTTACTTGAACGCATCATCGGCGACGAATGGGGAGTGCGCCTGTGGTCACTGTTGGGCGTCGCGTTCTTTAGCTGGGCATTCATCACCAGCCTGCAGGCAAAGCACACCTGGATGCGCATCGTGCAGATTGTCCTGTTAGCTGCAGCGCTGGTAAGCGTACGGCCATTGCAGGACTGGGCGTTCGGTGCGCCGCATGCTCAACCCCAGACACACCTTAACTTCGCGCCGGTGGCTTCGGTAGATGCGCTAAATCAGGCGCTGGCACAAGCCAAAGGTAAGCCCGTAATGTTGGATCTGTATGCCGACTGGTGCGTGGCCTGTAAGGAGTTTGAGAAGTATACGTTCAGCAATCCGCAGGTTCAGCAAGCGCTAGGCGACACGGTGCTTTTGCAGGCGGATGTGACCGCAAACAATGCCCAGGATGTTGCTCTGCTGAAACATCTTCAGGTTTTAGGTTTGCCGACTATTTTGTTCTTTGACGCTGAGGGGAAAGAGCACCCGGATGCCCGGGTAACGGGTTTTATGGATGCCGCGACCTTCAGCGCACATTTGCGCGATCGCCAACCGTGAGCGACACTTGCAACAGGAAATACGGAGGAGAATACCGTGCAACGTGAAGATGTCCTGGGAGAAGCCCTTAAATTACTTGAGGTTCAAGGGATAGCCAATACCACGCTGAAAATGGTGGCCGAGCGTATCGATTATCCTCTGGATGAACTGCAGCGCTTTTGGCCCGATAAAGAGGCCATTCTGTACGATGCGCTACGTTACCTCAGCCAGCGGGTGGATATCTGGCGGCGTCAGCTTTTGCTGGATGACACCTTGAGCGTCGAGCAGAAATTACTGGCGCGCTACACCGCGCTGTCCGAATGCGTAAGCAATAATCGCTATCCAGGCTGCCTGTTCATCGCCGCCTGTACGTTTTACCCCGATCCCGGGCACCCGATCCATCAGTTAGCCGATCAGCAAAAAAAGGCGGCGCATGACTTCACCCATGAGCTGCTGACCACGCTGGAAGTTGACGACCCGGCAATGGTCGCTAAACAAATGGAGCTGGTGCTGGAAGGCTGCCTGAGCCGCATGCTGGTGAATCGTAGTCATGCTGATGTCGAAACGGCACACCGCCTGGCTGAAGATATCCTGCGCTTTGCTCAGTGCCGTATGGGCGGGGCGCTGACTTAATTCGGATTTCGTAACTTTTATGAACCGCATATAATTTCGGCAATACCGACATATTAAAAGGAATTATATGCGTCTCGCGCACTGCATTCTCCTCGCAGGTTTTATCTCAGCCCCCCTGTATGCCAATCCATTAAACGGTTTTTCGTTTGCACATAAAGACTGGGAAGTTGCGTGTGATAATACGGGTACCTGTCGAGCGGCAGGTTATAGTGACCATGCGGTAAGCGTACTGCTCACACGTGCGGCTGGCCCCGACACCAGCGTGTATGTCGAGGTTGCTTTTGCACCGCGTACGGCGAATCAACCCTCCGTGAAAGACGCCACGCTTTTTATTGATGGTCAAAAGCAAGGCGCGCTAACGTTTTCCGCAGAGGGATATTTTAAACTCAACTACCAACAGCGAAAGGTGTTTCTGGACGCCTTACGTCAGGACAATACCATTGAGTTTGCAGCAGATGGCGAACGATTACTGCTTTCTAATGCAGGTTCGAGCGCTGTGCTGCTGAAAATGGATGAATTCCAGAAACGCATCAATACCCAAAGCGCTGTGCTGCATCCAGGAGATAAAAACAGTAATGATGTGCTTAACGCTGAGCCTGCCCCACTTATCATCACCCACCCCGTCATCCGCACGCCGGACGTGGAACCGTTAACGACCGCGCAGCGACAAAAAATAGAACCCAAAATCAGGGTCACTCCCGAGATGAATTGCCGCGAACTGGAAGAGGGTCAGGAACGCATTTATTACCGCATCCCGGTGGATAAACAACATGTACTCATTCAAACCGAATGCTTTGATAGCTCACGCACCATCCTCTGGCTAACCAATACTGAACTAACGGCTTCGCCTAAACTAATCACGAGTGATGCCAGTGAATATGAGAACGGTGAGATAGCCCGTTTCAGCGATCCCATTCAGCTCTGGGTCTGGGAGGGTAACAACTTCATCTTGCGCGACGAATACCGCAGCGGCGGACAAGGAAACCTTTCTGTTGGCGGTGTCTGGACGCTCCCTACGTTCGTCAGCATCGTACGTTCTCAGTCTGATGTAGATACGGATAACACGGCCCTAAAAACGCTACATAGCGCTGTAGAGAGCATGCAAAAAAGCGATCCGGGCTTGGAACTGAGCAAAATCGCCAGTCAGTTTCCATTAACCGGTCAAATCACTGATTTCAGGATCTCTTACGCTGAAGACTCAACAGAACCAACCGCGAAACCCTCCCCTGAGATTAGCGATGATGAGTGGCAGGCATTTTCTCGCACAACGTTTAGTGTCGATTCAGAAAATGGAGGCGTGAACTTTACGCTCATTGATCTGGATGACGACGGTAAACGCGATCTCATCATCAACAGCTACGTTGGCGGCACAGGATTATTCAGCTACACCGGCGTACTCAAACGCGGTGATAATGCCTTCGTCGTCGTTAATGGCAAACAGGATGACGATGACTTTGGCGTACCCGGGGCGCTATTTTCGGAGAATGGGCGCGGCGCCAACCAGTGGAGCCAATGGGTTCGCATCAACGGTAAGGTTTATGCTCTCTGGTACAACGGCTTATATAATGAAGAGAAGCTTTATCTGCTGCGTCCATTTAACCCAGACGAGAAGGCTCCCGTCGTAGCCGTCCACTATCGCTATGAATACGATATGAATTCAATCGAACCACGGGAAGAAGGACAACCCCTACTCCCGAAATTGAATACCAAAGACAAAACAAAGCTCATTACCGAACTGAATAAAATGCAAAGCATGCTTTTACAAAACCAACAGGCAAGCGACGGCGTTTCCCCAATCTGCCCAATCCCTGCTGGTACGTTGCAGGAAGACGCGGACAATTACAGTTCAGGGATTGCAGGGAACTATACGTCTGAACCTGTCGCAGCTATTCCTGTCTGGGTAAATGGGGAGTGCCTTATCGGTTCTGTCGAGAGTTATTTTGGTAGAGGAGAGTTCATCACTCTCGTTTCGCCAAAAGATCAGGATATTGTCGGAGAGTATTCAGTTACCGGCACACGCCATGTAGCATCCATTAAAAGTGAATGGATTCTTCGCGAAGGCGATAACGGTGGGCTGTAATTTTGAGCGAAACCCTCGAGAAAACAGCGAAATCGCTGCATAGTTAAGCAACCAACCGAAAAAGCGAGAAATTTGGTTGACGGGGTGTCCGGATTACGGTTTAATGCGCCCCGTTGCCCGGATAGCTCAGTCGGTAGAGCAGGGGATTGAAAATCCCCGTGTCCTTGGTTCGATTCCGAGTCCGGGCACCA
>NZ_JAOWDO010000072.1:142164-930750 GCF_030336535.1 Citrobacter sp. Ce006 | reverse complement strand
CGGGCGCGAGGTAGCATATATGGACGCTCCCGGGATGCAATTTATTTTTCAGTTAAGTGATAAAACGGGTAGATGCAGCCATATATCCGGTTTCTGATGGGATTTATTTATCCCGAACCATGATGAAATCCGCCAGGCAGGTACCAATCATCCTCTGCGGGCTGACTTGCCCTTGCTACCTCTCGGTGTATCCTGCCTGCGGTCTTACCTGTTTTGCCATCTTCTGAAGTCACCTGCACCTACCAGGACGTTAACTCTTTTTCAGCACCTCGTCAGACTGTCTGACCTTGTGTCAGGCGGGCTGGCGAGGCTGATATTCCGTGTTACGTGTCAACATTGACCACATAATTCTTGATGTTTTTGCCGCCATGGCGACAACAGCTACATTGTAGTGCTTTCGCTCAAGCAATCCCTGAAGCCAGGTGTTCTCCTCAACTGAGCCTTTCCGGTTGACCCAGGCGGTAAGTGCGCGTGCGCCGTGAACCAGGAGGTATCGGAAATAGCCATCGCCACGTTTGCTGATCCCTCCCAGTTGCTGTTTCCCGCCGCTGGAATGCTCCTTTGGTGTCAGCCCCAGCCATGAAGCAAACTGCTTTGCGGTGCTGAATTGTCGGGCATTACCCACTGCTGCCACCACATAAGTGGCCGTTAGCATGCCAACCCCCGGGATTTTGGCCATTCTCTTGCAGGCTTCCTGCGTTCTGTACCAGGAGGCCAGAGATTCTTCTACCTGTTTAACCTGCTCCTCAAGTTCCCGGATATGGTGAGCCTGTCTGTAGATGCTGGTTCTGACAAAGGGAGATAAACCATTTTCGCCGTCTTCCAGAATGGCTGGCAGCTCACGGGTTAAATGGCTTTGTCCGGCTGCAATCGTAATACCAAACTCAGCAAGTGTGGCTCTTAAACTATTGGAACAGGCGATCCGCTCACGGATAAGTATTCCCCGTTCAGTGTGTAACGCTAAAACGGCCTGCTGCTCTTCGGTTTTTATCTGTACAAAACGCATATTCGGGCGGGTTACCGCTTCGCAGATAGCTTCAGCATCTGCTGCATCCGTCTTGTTCGTTTTGACATAGGGCTTCACATATTGCGGAGGAATGAGTTTTACCTCATGGCCGTGGCGACTGAATAACCGTGCAAAATGATGGCTGGATGAACAGGCTTCCATGCCCATCAGGCAAGGTTCCAGTTGAATGACAAACTGAACGAACTTAGCCCGGGTCAGCTTCTTACGCAAAACAGTATGACCTTCGTGATCGACACCATGAAGCTGGAAAACGTTCTTTGCCAGGTCGATACCAAGAGTTGATACTTTCATGTGGACGCTCCTCATTTTCAGGACGTATTGCAACGATCCAGTCTGGTACTTTGATGCCGCAAAATCTGGAGCGTCCATCTCATTATCCCTGCAAAGCGCGCCCTGAGCCAGCATCCATGCTGGCTCTCCCGGCCTTACGGAAACACGTCGGCAATTTTCAGCCGGACCAGCCACACCAGACCTCCTGCACTTTTATTTGAATATATTTGAACAGCAAAAAAGATTTAGCTGAAAGTCAGAGCGTTGAAGCGATGACCCCGGTCCGGCTGAAAATCGATGAGGCGTTGACGGCTGACCGGGTCTGTCCGCAGGGATGCGGACAGAGGGGACGGCCTGCAGGGACGCAGGCTCGGCCCCGACCCGACAGGCAGACGGCATAAGACGAATAGCTCGCGCAGCGACGATTTTCCCGCCGGGAGCCTGGGATGCAAGGGAGGCGGCGGTGAGCCTCCCTTGCACGTTCACAGGTATAGCGATATCAGAGAAGCAATGCACATAAGGTGAACGGAAACTAATTCAGGGTAAAACGTTCTCCATACATGCTTAACCGAACGGTATTGCGCACACAGCGAGCCTGAGGACAAAGGTAGATTATTCTGCCTGTAAACGCGATGGCGGAGCTGAGTGATAATGCGCATCAGCCTCGGCAAAACGTTGCTGCATAGCCGTTGATGGCGCTTTACCCAGCAGGCTGAAGACCACAATACCGATGCTGCCGAAAACAAAGCCCGGGATGATTTCATACAGACCCAACCAGGCAAACTGCTTCCAGAGGATTACCGTCACCGCACCAATGATCATCCCCGCCAGCGCGCCGTTGCGGGTCATACGCGACCACATTACGGAGAACAGGACTACCGGACCAAACGCCGCGCCGAAGCCGGCCCAGGCATAGCTTACCAGACCAAGTACGCGGTTCTCCGGATTCGCCGCCAGCGCGATGGACACCAACGCCACGACCAGCACCATGATGCGGCCAATCCATACCAGCTCTTTCTGGCTGGCATTTTTACGCAGGAACGCTTTGTACAAATCTTCGGTGATTGCGCTGGAGCACACCAGCAACTGGCAGCTCAGAGTCGACATAACCGCAGCGAGGATCGCAGACAGCAGAATACCGGCAATCCATGGGTTAAACAGTATTTGCGCCAGTTCAATAAACACACGCTCGGCGTTCTGGTTAACGGCACCGGCAAGCTGTGGGTTGTTGTTAAAGTAAGCAATACCAAAGAAGCCTACGGCCACGGCACCTGCCAGACACAGGATCATCCAGGTCATACTGATACGGCGAGCATGAACGATGCTATGGTGGGAATCTGCCGCCATAAAGCGCGCCAGAATATGCGGCTGGCCAAAGTAACCCAGACCCCAGCCCATCAGGGAAATGATGGCAACAAAATTCAGCCCTTTGAACATGTCCACGTTCTCGATGCTCTTTTGTTTAATCACTTCCAGCGAATCTTCAAATCCACCCACGCCAATAATGACCATTACCGGCGTCAGGATGAGAGCAAAGATCATCAGGCTGGCCTGGACGGTATCCGTCCAGCTTACCGCCAGGAAACCACCAATAAAGGTATAAATGATCGTCGCGGCCGCGCCCGCCCACAGCGCTGTTTCGTAGCTCATGCCAAAGGTGCTTTCAAACAGACGCGCCCCTGCCACAATCCCTGAAGCACAATAGATGGTGAAAAACAGCAGAATAACCAACGCGGAGATAATACGCAGAATTCGGCTTTTATCTTCAAAGCGACCGGTAAAGTAATCCGGTAACGTCAGCGCATTGTTATTGTATTCGGTATGTACGCGTAAACGTCCGGCCACCAACTTCCAGTTGATCCATGCGCCCAAAATAAGGCCGATGGCGATCCAGCTTTCTGAAATGCCCGACAGGAAAATCGCGCCAGGCAAACCCATCAGCAACCAGCCGCTCATGTCAGATGCCCCGGCGGATAACGCGGTCACGAATGGACCCAGACTGCGTCCACCAAGAATGTAATCGTCAAAGTTTTTGGTTGAACGCCATGCAATAAACCCTATCAATATCATGCCGAAAATATAGACACAGAATGTCACTAACATCGGTGTGCTAATAGCCATCAAAACTCTCCAAAATTATGTATCAGCAATGCCGTGGCTTGCCGTTTTATTACTCTGCCGGAACGTGGCAAAGATATCTATGTTTACCAGGGCGACCGTATCCTGCCGGAAGCGATGGTTATTCACAATCGATTTAACACATCATTTACATCAAATTTGATCCAGAGTAGATAGCATTTTTCTGTAGGTTGCACTCTCTCACACTTTTTACGGTTGCACCTTTTAAAAGTGTTAACTACCGCAGAGAAAAAGATTCGGCAATTATTACAGCCTCTTTCATAACGCTCATATTTATTAACATTTCATTCATTTCCAAGCTTGCAAACCAAGTCACATTTAACATGGTTGCACAAAGTTGCAACATGGTAGATATTTCTCGGTAACTATCAGCCCCGTATTTAAGTACAACAGGAGTAAACGGCATGGGAACCACCACGATGGGGGTTAAGCTGGATGACGCCACTCGCGAGCGTATTAAAACAGCAGCATCACGAATCGATCGCACGCCACATTGGCTGATCAAACAAGCCATCTTTAATTATCTCGAAAGACTGGAAAATGACGACGCGCTTCCTGAGCTGCCAGCCCTGCTGGCGGGTGCCGCGAATGAGGGTGAGGAGTCAACCACCCCGCAGAATGAAGCGCATCAGCCTTTCCTGGAATTTGCCGAACAGATCCTGCCGCAGTCAGTTTCGCGCGCGGCAATTACCGCCGCGTACCGCCGCGCCGAAACCGACGCGGTGCCGATGCTGATGGAGCAGGCACGTCTGCCGCAACCCATCGCCGAGCAAGCGCATAAACTGGCGTACGATCTGGCCGACAAACTGCGTAACCAGAAGACCGCCAGCGGCCGCGCCGGGATGGTACAAGGTTTATTGCAGGAATTCTCCCTTTCTTCACAGGAAGGCGTCGCGCTGATGTGTCTGGCGGAAGCCCTGCTGCGTATTCCCGATAAGGCAACCCGCGATGCGTTAATCCGCGACAAAATTAGCAACGGCAACTGGCAGTCGCACATTGGACGCAGCCCCTCCCTGTTCGTCAACGCGGCGACCTGGGGGCTGTTGTTTACCGGTCGTCTGGTTTCTACGCATAACGAAGCCAGCCTCTCACGCTCACTCAACCGTATTATCGGCAAGAGCGGTGAACCACTGGTGCGTAAAGGCGTCGACATGGCAATGCGCCTGATGGGCGAGCAGTTCGTCACCGGAGAGACTATCGCCGAAGCGCTGGCTAACGCGCGTAAACTGGAAGAAAAAGGTTTCCGCTACTCTTACGACATGCTGGGCGAAGCGGCTCTGACCGCCGCCGATGCCCAGGCTTATATGGTTTCGTACCAGCAGGCGATCCACGCCATTGGTAAAGCCTCTAATGGCCGCGGTATCTATGAAGGGCCTGGCATTTCTATCAAGCTGTCGGCGCTGCATCCGCGTTACAGTCGTGCGCAGTACGATCGCGTAATGGATGAACTCTATCCTCGTCTGAAGTCGCTTACACTGCTGGCGCGCCAGTACGACATCGGCATCAACATTGACGCCGAAGAGGCCGACCGACTGGAGATCTCCCTCGATCTGCTGGAAAAATTGTGCTTTGAACCTGAACTGGCGGGCTGGAACGGTATCGGCTTTGTTATCCAGGCTTATCAGAAGCGCTGCCCGTATGTTATCGACTACCTGATTGACCTCGCCACGCGCAGCCGCCGTCGCCTGATGATCCGTCTGGTTAAGGGCGCCTACTGGGACAGCGAAATCAAACGTGCGCAAATGGACGGTCTGGAAGGGTATCCTGTCTACACCCGTAAGGTGTACACCGATGTTTCCTATCTGGCCTGTGCGAAAAAACTGCTTGCGGTACCGAATCTGATCTACCCGCAGTTCGCCACCCACAACGCCCATACGCTGGCGGCAATTTATCAGTTAGCCGGTCAGAACTACTATCCGGGTCAGTATGAGTTCCAGTGTCTGCACGGCATGGGCGAACCGCTGTATGAGCAGGTCACCGGCAAAGTTGCCGATGGCAAACTGAACCGTCCATGCCGCATTTATGCACCGGTCGGCACGCACGAAACGCTGCTGGCATACCTGGTGCGTCGTCTGCTGGAAAACGGCGCCAACACCTCGTTCGTCAACCGCATTGCAGACACTACCCTGCCGCTGGATGAACTGGTGGCCGATCCGGTCGAAGCCGTTGAAAAACTGGCGCAGCAGGAAGGCCAGGCCGGGCTGCCGCATCCGAAAATTGCCCTGCCGCGTGACCTGTATGGTAAAGGTCGCGAAAACTCAGGCGGGCTGGATTTAGCGAACGAACATCGTCTGGCCTCGCTGTCTTCTGCCCTGCTCAACAGCGCGCTGCAAAAATGGCACGCTAAACCGATGCTCGAACATCCGGTTGCTGACGGTGAAATGACGCCAGTGGTTAACCCGGCTGAGCCGAAAGACATTGTCGGTTACGTGCGAGAAGCAACTCACAGCGAAGTGGAACAGGCGCTGCAGAACGCGGTAAATAACGCGCCGATCTGGTTCGCCACCCCGCCACAAGAGCGCGCCGCTATTTTGCATCGCGCCGCCGTTGTGATGGAAGGTCAGATGCAGCAGTTGATTGGCATCCTGGTGCGCGAAGCCGGTAAAACCTTCAGCAACGCCATTGCGGAAGTGCGCGAAGCGGTCGACTTCCTGCACTATTATGCTGGTCAGGTCCGCGATGACTTCGATAATGAAACCCATCGTCCGTTAGGGCCGGTGGTCTGTATCAGCCCATGGAACTTCCCGCTGGCTATTTTCACCGGGCAGATTGCCGCCGCGTTGGCGGCAGGTAATAGCGTGCTGGCAAAACCTGCGGAACAAACTCCGCTGATTGCCGCCCAGGGTATCGCTATTTTACTCGAAGCGGGTGTACCGCCGGGCGTGGTACAACTGCTGCCAGGTCAGGGTGAAACCGTCGGGTCACAGCTCACTTCCGATGAGCGCGTACGCGGCGTCATGTTTACCGGCTCAACGGAAGTCGCCACGCTGTTGCAACGCAATATTGCGACCCGCCTTGATGCGCAGGGGCGTCCAATCCCGCTTATCGCCGAAACCGGTGGGATGAACGCCATGATTGTCGACTCTTCCGCATTGACGGAACAGGTCGTGGTCGACGTTCTGGCTTCTGCTTTTGACAGCGCCGGGCAGCGCTGTTCCGCACTACGCGTCCTGTGTCTGCAGGATGATATAGCCGATCATACGCTGAAAATGCTGCGCGGTGCGATGGCGGAATGCCGTATGGGCAACCCGGGTCGCCTGACCACCGATATTGGGCCGGTTATCGATGAAGAAGCCAAAGCCAATATTGAGCGCCATATTCAGGCCATGCGCGCCAAAGGACGCCCGGTGTTCCAGGCCGCGCGCGAAAACAGCGACGATGCGCGTGAATGGCAAACCGGTACCTTTATCGCGCCGACGCTTATCGAGCTGGAAAGCTTCGACGAATTACAAAAAGAGGTGTTCGGTCCGGTACTGCACGTTGTGCGTTACACCCGTAACAATCTGGGCAACCTGATTGAACAAATCAATGCCTCCGGCTACGGCCTGACGCTGGGCGTACACACCCGAATCGATGAAACCATCGCCCAGGTCACAGGCTCGGCACACGTGGGGAACCTGTATGTTAACCGCAATATGGTTGGCGCCGTCGTCGGGGTGCAGCCATTCGGTGGCGAAGGCTTGTCAGGAACCGGACCAAAAGCGGGTGGACCGCTGTATCTGTACCGCCTGCTGGCAAACCGTCCGGAAAATGCGTTAGGCATTACGCTTGCCCGTCAGGATGCGGACTATCCGGTCGATGCGCAGCTTAAGGCTGCACTTGTTCAGCCGCTGGAAGCGCTCAGCGAATGGGCAACCGACCGTCCATCGCTGCGTGCTCTCTGCCAGCAGTATGGCGAACTGTCGCAGGCCGGAACCCAACGTCTGCTGCCAGGGCCAACCGGTGAACGCAATACCTGGACACTGTTGCCGCGCGAACGCGTGCTGTGTATCGCTGATGATGAACAGGACGCGCTGGTACAGCTTGCTGCGGTGGCTTCCGTAGGGAGCTTAATCCTGTGGCCAGATGATGCGTTCCATCGTGACCTGGCAAAACGTTTGCCAGCCGCGGTTTCCGGGCGCATTCAGTTTGCCAAAGCGGACAACATCACTACCCAGCCGTTTGATGCGGTTATTTTCCACGGCGATTCCGATCAGCTTCGCGCACTGTGCGAAGCAGTGGCGGCCCGCGAAGGGGCGATCGTGTCGGTCCAGGGCTTTGCCCGCGGCGAAAGCAATATTCTGCTGGAGAGGCTGTACATTGAACGCTCCCTGAGTGTCAATACCGCCGCGGCTGGGGGTAACGCCAGCCTGATGACAATCGGCTAAGGTTGTGGTTAATTAAGGCTCCGGTAACGGGGCCTTTTTTTATGAAGTCAGAGGGAAGCATGAAACGAATCGTACTGACATGTGCAGCGCTGCTGCTGAGCGGCCAGGCGCTGGCGGATGACTGCGCCAACGCGAACACGCAGATTGAGATGAACACCTGTGCAGCAGAGCAATATAAGGTGGCCGACGCTAAACTTAATGAAACGTATCAGAATGCGCTGAAGCGCGCCGCCCCAACCCAGCGAGATTTACTGAAAAAAGCGCAAACCTCATGGATAACCCTGCGTGATGCAGACTGCGCGTTAATCAGTTCTGGCACCGAAGGCGGTAGCGCCCAGGCGATGATATCCAGCCAGTGCCTGACCGATAAAACCAACGAGCGCGAAGCGTTTCTCGCCTCACTGTTACAGTGCGAAGAGGGTGATTTAAGCTGCCCGTTGCCGCCAGCCAGTTAACGTACGCGGATCCCTTCAATAATCATCCGCTGTACGTTCTCCACCGTTTGGTTAAAAAAGGCTTCATCACGTAGCGTTGCGCCCGTCACCGCCTCTACCTGCGGGGCAAAGTCGGCGTAGTGTTGGGTTGAAGCCCAAATCATAAAAATCAGATGATGCGGATCGACCGGAGCCAGTTTTCCGCTTTTTATCCAACCGGCAATCAGCGCGGATTTCTCGTCAATCAGCGTTTTAAGATCCCCCTCCAGTTCAGCCATCAATAAAGGCGCCCCAGCCAGCATCTCCATACAAAACAGCCGTGAGGCCTGCGGGTAATCGCGCGATACTTCCAGCTTAAGGCGAATGTATTCTTTAATGGCCACCAGCGGCGCAAAGTCTTCGCGAAAAGCCTTCAACGGAGCCAGCCAGATGTCGAGGATTTGCCGTAAAACAGCGATATAAAGCACCTCTTTTGACGGGTAGTAATAAAGCAGATTGGTTTTTGATACGCCCGCCTGCTCAGCAACCTGTTCAAGACGCGTGCCGTGGATCCCATATTGGGAGAAGATATTTAATGCCGCGGTTAATATGGCCTGGCGTTTTGCACTGACGGCCTGCGAGCGCTTACCTGTTTTTTTCTCTGCGCGTTGGACCATGCGCCCTCTCCTTCTTGTGAGGGCGTCAGCATACCAAATCACGCGGTGAATGGTTAAATTAAAGCGACTCCGGCGGCGCCTCTTGCGGCTGCGCTTTTTTCTTTTTGAACTTCAGTTCACTGACCAGCACACCAACAATAATGAATGCCGCGCCAAGCAAGGCAAGTAAAGGTAAGCGTTCACCCGCCAGACGACCAAAAATCCCGGCCCACACCGGCTCACCGGTATAAATAACCGTCGCTCGCGTCGGCGAAACGCTGCGCTGCGCCCAGTTCATGGTGACCTGAATAATCGCGCTGAAAATTCCGAGCCCCAGCGCCACAACCAGCAATCCGGTAGACATTGGCGGTACGGTCTCTTTGGCCGGGCCCATCGCAATAAACGCCACTACCGAAGCGGTCGCCAGTTGCACTACCGTTACCCGACGTACATCCACTTTTCCCGCCCACGCGCTAATCAGGATAATTTCTGCCGCAATCGCCACCGCGCCAGCAAGTGTTATCCACTCGCCTTCGCCTAAAGCCAGCAAATTGCCTCCCGGTCCGGCGAGAAAAATCAACCCGATAAAGGCCAGCACAATGCCGACACACGGCATCAGTCCGGGCATACGTCCCAGACACAGCCATTGTAAAAGCGGTACCAACGGCACGTACATCGCGGTAATAAAAGCCGATTTGCTACTGGGAATAAACTGTAGCCCCCAGGTTTGCAAACTATAGCCCAGCGCAATTGCGATACCGATCGCAACGCCTGCTTTAACTTCCAGCCACGTCAGCTTATGCAATGTGCGTAAAGACAAAAGCGCGACCGCCAGCGCGGCGGTGGCAAAACGGACACCAACAAAGAAAAAAGGCCCGCTCAGGGTAACGGCATATTGCACCGCCAGAAACGTGCCACCCCAGAACATGGTGATCACAATGAGGATCGCTTCCTGAGGTTTAACAGAGAAGGAATAACGAGATAGTAATGACATGAGACACCCGAGTAACTGAATGTCATTAGTCTGCGTTGCGTTTTGTTACAGTTCAACCTTGCAGACAAAAAAAACCGCCGGAACAAACCGGCGGCGGTAGGTGGCTACGTAACGTCTGGCTCTGACCTTCAGCCGTCACGTCATATCTGACAGATAGCCCGACAATTACGACTTGTTGTTGCCGTGGCTATTTTTGCCCCCTTTTTTACCTGCCTCTGAAGCGCGTTGCGGGTCATTCTTAAAGTTGCCCCCGCTGTGCTGGCCACCTTTTCGACCTGCTTCTGATGCTCTTTCGCGGTCTTCCGCAAAATTACCGGAACCGCCCCGATGGTTTGCCATTACTGACCTCCGTCATTGATTAGACATCATATTGCATAGGTACTGGGGAGTGATACCTCACGCAGCGTTATGGGCTATGCCCTGAAAATAACTGCGTGGGATTAAGCATAGTGAAGCGTGGCCTGGGCGGCCGCTAACTGTAATATCCTGCAACAGGATTGATGATGTTCAAGAAATAGTCACACTAAGAAATCAATAAGTCTTTCTTATGACTACCAAATTTTACCCGGTTAAATATGTATCATTTTGCGACAAGAGAGGTTGTTATAAAAATTGTTATAAATCAAAGAAGTGATTGTGAAATTTGCACTCCTGACAGTACGTCATATCTTTAAAGGTAGGTAGCGAGTCGCTACGGACACGGTTAACTCGAGGAGTAGTGTAAAATGGCAAAAGTTCTGGTGCTTTATTATTCCATGTACGGACACATTGAAACTATGGCCCATGCAGTCGCAGAAGGCGCAAATAAGGTAGATGGCGCGGAAGTGATTATTAAGCGCGTACCAGAGACCATGCAGCCTGAGATTTTCCTTAAGGCTGGTGGCAAAACACAAAACGCACCAGTCGCAACCCCGCAAGAACTGGCTGATTACGACGCTATTATTTTTGGTACCCCTACACGCTTTGGCAATATGTCCGGTCAGATGCGCACCTTCCTCGATCAGACTGGCGGGCTGTGGGCGTCAGGCGGCTTGTACGGCAAGCTCGCCAGCGTATTCAGCTCGACAGGGACCGGCGGCGGTCAGGAACAAACCATTACATCAACCTGGACTACGCTTGCCCACCATGGGATGGTAATCGTGCCTATCGGTTACGCAGCGCAAGAGCTGTTTGATGTCTCTCAAGTTCGCGGCGGTACACCTTACGGCGCAACCACTATCGCCGGAGGCGACGGCTCTCGCCAGCCAAGTCAGGAAGAGTTATCTATCGCCCGCTATCAGGGTGAATATGTCGCTGGTCTGGCAGTAAAACTCAACGGCTAATCTTCAACAGGAGGATTCGAATGCCAACTCAAGAAGCGAAAGCCCATCGCGTCGGCGAATGGGCAAGTCTGCGCAATACATCGCCGGAAATAGCCGAAGCCATTTTTGAAGTCGCGCATTATGACGAGAAGCTGGCGGAAAAAATTTGGGAAGAAGGTAGCGACGAGGTACTCATCAAAGCCTTTGAGAAAACAGACAAAGATTCGCTCTTTTGGGGTGAACAGACTATCGAACGTAAAAACGTTTAGCGCTCAGACTCCCCCGCGAACACGGGGGAGTTTTTCTTTTACTTTGCCGCCTCATTCAGCACGCTGTCGAACTTATCTATCGGGCAAAAACCATCCGCATCTATCGGACACCCTTTCAGCTCCAGCGTTACGCGCTGCGCCGGGGATTTCAGCGTCAGAACGTCTGCATTACGCAACTGCTGCGAGCTCTGATACACGTACTCGATTTTCATCAGATCACGATTTGCGTTGCTGTCATGCCAGCGCTGGAAGACAATCTTTCCGCCAATCGGCGTACGCTCGTTCTGGTCATGAAGCTGGTATGGTTTGAAATCCAGCGCGGTGAGCAGCGATGCGATGTTGGAGTCATGCCCCACCAGCACCGTTATTTTCGGCGCTTTCGCGCGTTCAGTAACCAGCGCATTATCAATATATTTCACCAGCGGTTTAGCCACGTTCTGCGCCACTTCCGGGGAGGTGAACAGGCTGTCCTGATAGCCGTTTTTCAGCTTCGACAGAACCTTCCACTGCTGATCGGATTTAATCTCCCCCCAGGCAACCTGGTCCATCGGGAAGCCTTCGTAATATTGCAGCGTGAAGGCATCAACCAGAGAGTTCCCTACCTTCAGCGGCCCCGAAACCCCAGGCTCTTGTTGGTATTTCGCGCTAAATGTATCTTTGGCATCGGTCAGGGAACACTGCTGTTTTTCTTTGCAGGACGGTGAGTCTTTGTAGTCAGTCATTTGCTCCAGCAACTGATAGCTGTCGTTGAGCTGCATTTTGCTGCGCTCTTTCTCCATTGCCTGCACGGCCTGCTGGCTGAAAGCGGCGGAATCATCAGTGATCACTGGGTTAAATGTGGGATCCATGGTGCCCATTTTGTCCTGATGATGGACCGGAACATCGCACCCCGGGAAAGCACCTGTGACAAAAAACTGCGCCGTAGCAACCGTACGCTGCAGGCTGTTAGCATAGGTATAAACCGTATCCGGTGCCGGACATTCTCCCGATTTCACCATCCCCTGTTCTGCCAGCCACTCTCGCATGTAGTGGCCCATATAGATTTCCAGCACACCGCCTTTGGTGGTGAGTTGTCCTCCGGGGACATCCCATTCTGGCCATTGTTTTGGGGTCGACTGCTCAAGGACGCTGCCATTGTTGGCTAAAGGTGCGCGTAAGTTATGCCGACTCATCATCAATACTTGCATAAGCTGATAGCCTTCCGGCGCGGTCTGCGCCTGCGCGGCGGCTGACAATAATACAGCGCCTGCCACGGCTGTGGCGATTAACGATTTATTCATCCCTACGACCTCTTGTTGTTATCAATCACAACAGAGTGTGACAGAAATATGACATATTTCCGGGAACGCTTTCGCAAAACGAACCATCTACCGTGTCGCTTTAACACCGAACTCGCTTTCGAGTTTGCGAATGCCAAGCGGAGTGAAGGTGACGCGTCGGCTATTGAGTTCCGTTTTTATCCAACGCTGGTCAGTCATCCAGCGTAGCAGCGATGCGCCAAGCTCGCCGCCGGGATGGAAACGTCGTTCGCTCCAGTCCAGACAACCGCAGGTTAGCTTCCGCCGGGATGAACCCGTCGCCAGGACAATCCCCATCTGGGCCAGCTTTTCCTGCCCAAGCGGCGTTAGCGTTTCACCATCCGGCGTTAACCACTGACGGGAAACCAGCGTGTCGAACAGCCTCACCGCCACCTCCCCGGCGAGATGATCGTAGCAGGTTCGTGCATGCCGTAAGCCTGGCGGCGTCGTGATTTTGCGGGGCGTTGATGTCGCCCACGCCACCCCCATCAAACGCTCCAGCAGTTCAGCAATATCGGAACCTGCAAGGCGAAAATAACGATGCCTGCCCTGCGCAAGCGCCACAACAAAGCGTTGTTCGCACAGACGCGCCAGATGCGCGCTGGCAGTCGACGCTGATACATCCGCCACAGCGCTAAGTTCGGTTGCGGTCCAGGCGCGGCCATCCATCAAGGCGCACAGCATACGCGAGCGCGATTTATCGGCCATAGCGGCCGCAGTGAGCGCCATTCGCGACTCCAGAGCGCCCTCTTCTTCACTTAACATCTCTGATGCCATAGCGACCTCTTTGCCCCTGAATGCCTGAAGTAACGATGCCATGATAGCGCCCCAAAGTCACCGCACCGGTCACGCCGCACGCAACATCATCTCCATACCCAACCCAACCAGACAAAACAGAAAACAGCGTTTAAACACAACAGGAGAAATAACCCGTCGCACATGGGTTCCTAACCACTGACCAATCAGCGCAGGAACAATGGCCAACGCCGATAAGCTTAGCGACTGTACGGGCAGCGCATTGTGCCACCACAAACCAAGCGCCAATGCCAGGGTCGAAAACGTAAAAGAGATCCCGAGCGCCTGTACCAGTTCATCTTTCTCAAACCCCAATGACTGGATCCAGGGTACGGCGGGCATTACAAACACGCCGGTTCCGCCAGTCAATAAGCCGGTCACAAATCCAATGACGAGGGAAAACGATTTTTCATGCTGCGGAGCCACCGCGATTTTCTTTCCAGCCAGCGTCCAGATAGCGTAAGCCACCAACGCCACGCCGAGCGCAAACTGGGTACGGGTGGTGTCGCCACCGGTAATCCACGCGCTGGCAAGCAGTGTCGCTACCACCACCGTCAACAGCATTGGCCATAGTCGTCTGAGTAATTGACGCGTATTTCCGCCACCGCCAAACTGAAAAAGATTGCTAATCAGTGAAGGCAACAGCAGCATGGCTGCCGCGGCAACCGGCGAAATAAGCGACCCCAGGATCCCCATAGCCACGGTGGGCAATCCCATACCCGTAACGCCTTTCACCATCCCGGCGAGGACAAACGTGGCGGTAATCATCATCACCAGAGCGGATTCATACGCGTATACATTGGCCATTCTTTATTTTCCCACAAAAAAAGATAAGCCAGGTTAAACGCTAATATGAATACTTGCTTCGTCGGGTAACGAAATATGCCATCCGATTAATCGGAGATAATCACTTCGCTGCGAATATTACGTGCAGAATATAAAGTTCCGTCTGTCAGGTACAATTGATGAAAGCGTGTATTATCTGGAATGTTGTGCAGAAGGGAACGTTCAGTATCAATGAACTCCCGTTGTATCCGATAATGAACCGCATCGTCAGTTTCAAAGGAAACGTATTCCCGTTTGGTATACGGTTTACTTTTTAATTTCACATATACAATGTACTGCACCGTACTGAATGTCAGTCCGGTTTTTGCTGCAATCTCTTTCAGATTTAATGGTTCAGAAGACGTATAGAGAGTTTGTACTTGCTCAATACGTTTTTGATTGTAGGCGGATACCCGCAGGCTGAGTTTCAGTCGATACGCCATATTGCGCACAACCGTAATATTGGTGCGAAGCATCAGTGCAATCTGCTCCGTCGTAAGAACACCTGCATTTTCATGCAGGACGGCCAGACTTTCTTTATTCCACCGGAATGCCATATAGCGTTTCTCTCTGTATCGCGTTCATCGGGCGGCCATGCGCGCAAACGTCGCATCTAACTCAGATGATTTCCGCATCCCCTGGTGTAATTCCAGCACGCGACCTTCCCTGTCAATCAACACAGAGGTTGGCGTACCGATAACCTGATATCGCTCCTGGGAAATCTTAAGCTGATCGCGAAGTACCGGGTAAGAAACCTGATGTTTCGCCAGTAAGCCATCTATTTTAACCGTCGCCGGATCGGTATTCACAGCCACCACCACAACCTTATCACCCCACTTTTTACTTAGCGCTTCCAGCGCGTCCATTTCGGCAAGACAGCCACCGCAACTCGCCGACCAAAAGTTTAGATAAACAGCCTTTCCACGCCAGCGTTCAAGCCCGGCCTCTCCGCCCTGCAAGTCGAATGTTGCCAGCGCCGGGGCTTGCTGCCCAACCGCCAACTTCTCTTCCTTACATCCACTAATCAAAACCAAAGTGGCGAGAGTTAATATGTTAATCCAGCGCATGTTGATTAGCCTCCTCACCCAGATATTTGCCATGTTGCAGACGGATAATACGATCGGCAAACAACCCAAGCGCCGGGTTATGTGTCACCATCACAATCGTACGCCCCTGACGATGCAGATCTGTGAGTAGATCGAGCACCCGCTGTTCATTCTCTTCATCAAGGTTACCCGTGGGTTCATCGGCAAAAATTACCGGCGGTTCATTGACCAGAGCCCGGGCAATGCACACCCGTTGCTGTTCCCCTCCGGAAAGTTGACTCGGCAGGTGCGTTACCCGGTGTCCAAGCCCCACCTGTTCCAGAACCTTTCTGGCAGCAGCTTCATCCACAACACTGTGGTAGTGCTGTGCCAACATGATATTCTCCAGCGCGGTTAAAAACGGGATCAGATGAAACTGCTGGAACACCAGCCCTATTTTTTCTGCGCGAAAACGGCGGCGCCCCTCTTCATCCAGTGCGGCAGCATCTATCCCATCTAAAAATACCTGACCTTCTGTTGCAGTATCCAGGCAAGTCAGAATATTCATCAGTGTCGTTTTCCCTGAACCTGAGGCGCCCATAATAGCGACAAACTCGCCCTGCACTATTTGCAGGTTGATATTATCTAAGGCGGTAACATCGCCGAACCGTTTATATAAATGGCGGGTTTCTATTGCCATTGACGGGGTCTGCATAACGGACATGGCGTTACTCTCCTTTCAACACTTTTGCGGGTTCGACGCTGACCGCACGACGGACCGGGACAATCGCCGCCAGAATGGCGACCAGTAAAGATAATGTCAGGGTGACCGGCAGCACTGGCCAGCGTAGTGAAATAGCGGCATTAAATACGGTCAGCCCAAGCAATTGGGCTAACACGTACCCTAATAACCACCCACAAACCACTGCTGCCAGCGCGATAATGCAGGTTTCCAGAAGGATTTGCCGGACAATATCGCCGTTGCTGGCTCCCAACGCTTTTTGCAGCGCAAACTCCCGGGCTCGCTCACCAACAATGGCCATCAACGTGGTATTCACACACAAAGATGACAGTGCAAGGATCACGAGCGAAACCAGCCCCATTAAGCCTTTTATCTTATCCAGCACCTGTCCTTCTGAAGCAGAGACTTTCCGGATTGGGCGTATTTCCAGGTCCGGGTATTGAACCTGTAAACGGCTGGCAAAGTTTTCCACCTGGCCGACATCATTACTGACACTCATGAGTCCATGGCTGATTTTATCGGGCTGATGCAGCCACGCCTGCGCCACATCAAGACTCACAATCAACATGTTATCTGTCGCATCACCGGCTTCAACAATGCCTTTAATCTGTAAGTTTTTACGCTGATTGTGATCCACCAGAATAATGCTATCGCCCGGCTGGACATTAAGACGCTCTGCCAGTTTGACGCCTATCATCGCATTGCGATCGTCGAAACTGACACCAATCCAACTCCCTTGAACCTGCCAGTACGGCACCAGCTTTTGTAAGGATTCAAACCACACGCCGACAATCACCACCTTTTCCAGCTCGGTGCGCGCCATACCGTATAGCCATGGGCTGGCTCCATGAACCAGGCCTTGTGGCGCCTGATCTAAAATGGTCTGCAGCTCTTGCTGCGGCATACTGGAACCATGGCTTGGCCCGATATAGAAATTTGCGCCAAAAGTTCGTAATTCCTCACTCATTTTGGTATTGATGTCGAACCACACCGCTGACAGCGCGGTCACAATGGTCGCCCCCACCATCAATGCGGCAAATACCACGCTAACCCGCTGAAAGCGCAGACGCAGCGCCCGCCATACCAGTAACCAGAGCATTGTCCGTTTAGCGGCCATACAGCACCTCCACAGGATACAAGCGGGCAATACGCCGAGCCGGGAACCAGGTGCCAATCAGGGCAATCAGGACCGCAATCACCAGTACACATGGCACCACAATCCAGGCAAAATTCAGTGGTGCAGCAAATAGCATCAAGCCAATCGCTTTCGCCATTCCCCAACCCGCTATACATCCCAATGCTCCTCCGGCCAGTCCACTGGAAGCGGCTTCAAGATAGAACAGCAGCATGATTTGCCATTGATGCGCGCCAAGCGCCTTCATCAGGCCGATCTCTTTAGCGCGTTCCATAATGGTGCTGGTCATCAGGGACGCAATTCCCATCGCCGAAGCCGCCAGTGCTGCGACGGTCACGACCGCCATCAGCAACTGAATTTTATCGATAACGACCCCTTCGGATGCAGCAACCTGCCACACTGGACGGACTTCTGCACCAGAAATAGCCTCCTCCAGTTGATGTGCAATGGACGAGACATAGGCCGTGCAGTACCAAAGGTCGTATTCTTCAGCATTCAATGCGTCAAGATTTTCACGCGCCCGGCGCGACAGCTCATTTTCCGGTACCGTCAGCGCCGAGACACGAATAGCCTGCACTTTACCGGGTAAACCAAGCAGCGCTTGCGCCGTGCGCAACGGCATAACCAGTTGGTTATCCTCATCCCCGCCGCTAGAGAGGATTCCGCTGACGGTCACGTTCAACGCTGTTTTACTGGTACGAATTACCAGTTGATCGCCTGGCTTCCAGCCCGTTTGTCGTGCCAACGCATGGCCAACCAATGTTTGAGGGACATCACCAACAGGCTCCTGTGGCCATTGGCCAGTAACCTGCCAGAACGGGCTTACCGTTTTCTGCCCCGTTTCAAACCCTTCTTCATCTGGAATATCCACCGGCTGACTGAAGAAGGTGCCAAGAATACGTATTTTTTTGCCGTCGATGTCGATATCACCGCCGAGCATAGGAGCAAAGCCGACAATGTTGTTACGCCAGAAAATATCCTTTATGTTTGGTAGTTCCACTTCATCCAGGAAATCCTGTTCTGAGAGTGGATTACTGTTTTCACTGAAAAGCGCAGGCAGTGCCGCCTGCCCGGCTGGTTCAATCAAAATATTGGCACCATAAGACTTCAGCTCTCTGGACATTTTATCGCCAATATCAATCGACACCGCCAGCAGTGCGGAGATCAGGCTGGAAGCAAGAAAGACGGTTACAATAGCCAGCCCCTTGCGCCGGAGATTGCGCCCCCAGGATTGTCGTAACATTCGCCACAACATTGTTACTCCTCCCTCAATTCGGCAGGAACGAACTGTTCCGGTGTTTTACGGAAGCGGTCGTAATTTGCCTCAGATGAGAAGAACCAGGTTTTGCCGCCATAGCTGTATTTGTAGTCAGCAGAGGTATTTGTCAACGTGGAGCCGTCAACCGGGTCGGTCACCTTGATGGTCATTACCGTCGAGAAATAATTCACGCCAGCAGCCAGTTCTTTACCCGGGATCACCAGCTCTTTCTCATCATTACGCCAGTTTTCAATCGGCACCGGATTGCAACCACCAGGTTTACCAATCGAAGGAATGAAAATGTGTACCCCGCAGGCCACGCAAATAACCTGATTCCCTTCCATCACGTAGCCCTGATCGCCACACAGCAAACAGGCATCAAAAACCACACCCAAACGCAACTTGTCGGGATAACGGTTAATCACGAAAAAACGTACAGCTTTACCATCATCTGCTACCCAGACAAAGCGGTGCAATTTGCCATCACGGAGTTGTTCTATTGGCAGATGAACCATGCCATCACTGGCAAGTTGTACCGGAATTGCCTCTGACAATTGCGGAGGCTGAGAGGCGACTTTTTCCCACCAAAGCTGTCCGGCGATCACGACCCCCGCACACCCTAACGTCACCAGCCAAAGACGAAACGCATTTCGACGATGCGCCAACGCCAGTCGATGTGCTATCGGCTCATCGGCTTCACGCGTCTGTCGGATAGCGCGAAGCAGCGCCGGTATCCAACACAGCGCCAGAACAAGTAACAGAGCGGCCCCCAACCAGTTATACATCGCCGCGTTGTTTGTCACTTTGGCCACGAAGCTCAATAGCGATTTCGCCAGCGGCAGTACCTGCAGTTTCATAAATAACAGCAACAGATTGCCGCTTAAGGGCAGCCAAATCATTACCATCAGAATCAGGGTTAACGGCCAGTAAAGCCCACGAATCCGACGCAATAGCATGGCGCAAAGCACTCCCGCCAGGCAGAGAATCGCAAATGCCAATAGCATTGCCGTCAAATTCAACAGCAGATCGGTATTGAGTACATGGGTGCTGGTTAATCCGCCGAGATTAGGATCCAGCGCCCAGTGTCGGGCAGCGCCAAACACCAGAATCCCCTGCCACAGGTAGCGAATGCGGTTTGATACCCACCAGAAGCTCAACACAAACAACAGCGTAATCATCACTTCTGTACCGACCAGCAGTAATTGCACTGGCTGCGAACCACGGAGGGTGAGCCCCACCAACACACCAACGATTAAGCCTGTGAGTAAGGTCCAGACAAGTGGGCGCAAAGAAGGGGGATCGTTGCGACTCCAGAGAACCCCGGAGAGCAACGCAACGCAGAAAAAAACCTGTAGTGTCGTGACAAAAAAATAACTCATAACATCGACTCTGTACGGCGGATTGAATGATGTAACTATCCAGATATATCGATAATTTAGAGCCTGCCCATCAGAGGGAATAGTTTGCAGTCAGGTGGGATGTGGGCAGCGCAAAACAAATCATAGGTACACCTCGTACATAGGATTGGGAGCACTGCCCGGCCCAACATGGCAAATAAAGCAGCCTGATGGGAAAAGCGCTTAGTTCAGGCCGACGTATTTAAATTCATAGCTCACATCAAATGGTTTCCACCAGCGGCCAACGCCTGTTTCACTGTCTGTATGACGATGCATTCCCGCTTTTGACGGCGGCTCGATGTGGTAGGTCACTTTATAGTTACCCACACCCATCATCTTGATGTTAGCGCCGTAATGAGGACCATCGCTGGCGACCATCGGCATGAAAGTACCTTCTTGTTTTTCACCTGTATCACTGTTAATTAAGGTGTAACTGATGGTCAGATAAGGGATCCACTCGCCTGCGCCAAAACCATTTTTACTGCCTTCTACTGCATGAATATCCGCCTCAAGGTGAATATCGGCTTTTGCTGCCGGTAACCCCATGCCGCGCGGTTCCATATCGATTGGCTGCAGATACACAGCGGCCAGTTCCATCTCATTCATGGTGACAGGCTCGCCCGCCGGATACTCCTTAAAGGCAAACGCGGCCGGAGCAGTGAAAATACCCGCCATCACTGCACTGGCAATCAGGGTTTTCTTCATGGTCATCAGACATATCCTCTCGTCTTAAATAACAGCTATAGATTATTTTTTATCGTTTCCCCTGGAACAGAGCTTTTCCGCCGCATCACCCACAGCGCCACCAGCGCCGCAAGCAGTAATACAATCTGCGGTAATAACGTTTCCACGTAGGGATAAATTCCCAACCAGCTGATTTCAGGCATGCCGTTAATCAACGTTGGCTGGAACAGTTTGCCTTCCACCAGTTCCAGAACCCCTTTGCCCGCAAATACAAAAGCCATCAGGTACATAAAACTGCCGGTAAACATAAAGAATGGCTTCAACGGCAGACGTACGACCGAGTAGCGCATGAGGAGCCAGGCGGCCAGCAGGACAACACAGCCGATAGCAAAACCTGCTGCAATCGCCATATGGCCAGAAATATCATTCGCGTCCCCGACCAGGGCATAGTAAAACAGCACTGTTTCCGCCCCTTCACGGTAAACAGCCAGGAAGCTTGTCAGCCAGAGTCCAACCAGTGAACCGCGGGAAAGTGAGTGAGACAGCTTTCCTTCCAGCCAGGCTTTCCAATGGCGTGCCTCGACTTTTGACAGTAACCAGTAGCTCATAAAGAACAGCATAACGACGGCAATCAGCATCGTTACGCCTTCCAGCAATTCACGACTGGCACCGGAATTAGTGAACAGGAGCTGGAATATCGCAGCGGTAATGACGCTTGCGATTAGTGCGACAACCACCGACTGGCGAATCAGCGGCAACTTATCCTGGTGATTGTTTTTCACCATATAAGCTACGATGGCCGCCACGATAAGCAGTGCCTCCAGACCTTCGCGGACAATGATCATCAGGCTATAGAGCAGCAGACTCCACTGGGTCTCTTCTCCTTCCCCCAACATCGCCACCGCTTTTTGTAAGTCCTGATCCAGCGCGCTGGCTTCGGCGTTGAGTCTTTCCACTGGCTGACCAGCTTTCATCAGACTAACCAGACGCGTAAAGTAAGCCTCCAGCGAGGTCTTAAACGCCGAATCGCGAGAACCAATCTTGTTTTCCATACCGCTGGCTTCAAAGCGGTCAAAATAACTATCTTGAACATCCAGAATGGCATTCTTCGCATCGCCCTGCTGATAGCGGGCAATCGCGTCCTGAATACTTTGATGGATACATAAAGACACGGCAGTCCAGTCTGCGCGAGCTTTGTCATCCTCAGCCACTGGAGCACTTCCCGTATTTTGTTCCGCTGTAACCTGCTGTTCGTCACGGGTAGTGGGCAGACCTGGCAGAAGATCCTCAATATCCTGTAACAAAGTAGTGACCTGATATGAAACATCATTCAGGCGATCCGGCTGCGCGGTGAGCGCAATCAGCGCAGAAAATTGCTGATTGATCGCAGCTGCGTCTTTTGCCGATCGATTCTGTCTGACCGACATTTCCATCTCTGAGTTTTTGAAACCCTGATAGTGCGCTTGCTGGACGTTCTGGCTGGCTACGCTTAAATTCCCAGCCTGATAGTTATTTACCGCCTGGGCCAGCAAATCGTCGATAATGCGAAAACTCTCTTGCCAGTGTACGGCGATATCCGTTCTGGAAAACGCATTGTGCTGCTCTTCGGCAACCAGACGATGCCCGCCATCTAACACGGGTTCAACTTCACGCAACGAAGCTTTAAGCCAGTCAATTTTGGCCTGCACGTCTGAGAAAGATTTTTTTTCGCCAATCATGCGTCGGATCTCACCAAAAGCGCTTTCCATCTCATAACTTTTGCTGGCGGAAATGTTGATTCGAATAGGACCTTCAAGGTTTTCAAATACCTCAAAGTAGGCCATTTGCACCGTGCGTCGCGCCTCATCTGTTTGCTGTTGAGAGTAAAGTTCTGCCGTTTTATCAAGACGTTGCTCAATATCCTCAATAAACGGCGCATAGTTTGTAGCAGCCCATACGTGAAGGCTTACAAACAAGCTACAGAAAGTGGTCAGCAGGAAAAAACTGAACTTACGCACGGCACGCATCCCGTAAAATACAAATGATAATTATTATCATTACCGATTTTTGATTGTGCTGTACATGACCTGGATCATAAAAATGTCAACAGGTGACAAGTTATGTAAATTTATTTCATGAAAATGTGATGAATACAGAATTGAGACAGTCTGGATTTATTGATGCAGACGTTAAGACAGGAGTATTTATAGACTCTAAGGAATAGAACTCGCCCAATACTCGCTGACGCAAATCAAGTCGACAGCGAGCATGAGGACAAATATTATTTAATACAAAAAATAATTAGGGCGCTATTATATCAGGATCACGAGTAATCCGTTGCAGAAAACGGCCATAGCCCTGCTCACCTGTCCAGTAGTTGATACTGTTCTCTACCCCCATCGATGTCAGAGTTGCACCAGAAATACCATCTACCGTATATTCATCGATATTTCCCGATTTTTCCTGAGTTATTCTCAGCACTGGCTTCCCGTTATTATCAACCACTTTTTTACCCAGCCACTGCTTACGCCAGCTCTCATCTTCCACTCTGGCACCCAAAAATGGAGTTTCCCGCTGTTGGTAGTAATACAGGTTTTTAACCGTACGTCCGTCTGGGTCAAGGACCAGAAAGGCATGCATCATCGACTTCGCGCCCTTACCGAAAATGGGTAGTATAATTTGTTGAATTTTATTGTTTTTATTCTTGACCAGATAAACATCTGCAATTGCACAGCGCTGATAAATCTTCGCGGGATCATGTTCCGGAGCGAGCTTTTTACATTCCTGCGTCACGGCATCGTCTGCCACCCATTCACCAGAATCCAGATTTACCTTACGCGACAAAATATAACGTTGAAATAAATTTTTTATTGTTTTTTCATCCTGCACGTCTGATTTCAGCAGACCCGCGGCATGCAGAATAGCAGCATGTTTCTCTTCACTGGTTGGTTCAGTTAGTTCCCCCTGATACATCATAAAAAAGGCAATAGCAGCAATAAAAATAAGGACACAAAACACCATCATTGATGCAACAATAATTTTACCCTTGCCCATTATTCTATAATCCCTGTAAGAAATAAGATATTTAAAACACCATCAGATATGCCATTACCTTTGTAGATTTGCAACTACAGAAAAAATCAAAAATATATAGCCATTAGTATATGTTTTAGGGAATTAATATCAGAACAACCTGTTTTTATTACATTTTTATCGTAAGAAAATGCCGGGTTCCCCCGGCATAAATATCAGAACGTTGTTGCCCACCACAGCCGAAGTTTCATGCCCCAGTAGCTGGTCCAGCCGCTGGTTGTTGATACCACCCGGCCCTGGGACATCACCACCAACGTGGGCGTAACGCTGATCGCCCAACTACGAGAGATGGCCCCGTTAGCATCATTGATGACCGGAAAGTCCACGCCTTTACGCGACAGCCAGTGCGAGACTTCCGCTTCACTCCCGGAGCGTAGCGCAATGGTCATCACGTTTTTCCCTTCCGAGCGCAGCCTGGCGACTTCCGGCGTCGTGAAGCGGCATACGCCGCACCAGCTCGCCCAGAAATAAAGCAGCACCGGCTCGTCTTTGCTAAGTGCCGCCAGCGTGACGGTTTCACCATCCAGCGTTTGTAAAGGCGTGCTGTCAAAAGAGGCAGGTAGCTGCGGCGCGCGCCAGGCATCCATCAGCAGCATCACCCCCGCTAACAGCGCCAGTAAGATCAGTCCTTCGCGCAGCCAGCGGCGCAATTTACTGAGCATTGGCCGCCGCCAGTTTTTCTTTTACCACTTCCTCAAGGGTTTCCCACGGCACCGCACCAGGAATAAGTTCATCACCAATAATCGTTGCGGGGGTTCCCTGCACTCCCACCAGTCGCGCCAGTTGCAGGTTAGTGCTCAGCGTTTCAGCACTTTGGGCGTCCAGCGTAACCGGACTGGCCCCCGATTTTTCCTGCGCCTGTTTAATACTGACGTCGGTATGATACCCCTTCTTCTGCATCAGTTTTTCATGTAGCGCCAGAAACTGCTGCGGATGCTGATGCCAGGTGGTCAGCACGGTCCGCGCCGCCAGTTCCGAACTTTCCCCTTTAAACGGCAGCGGTTTAATCACCACCGCCACATCAGGATATTTCTGCACTATTTTTTCCAGCATGGGATCTAACTGTTTACAGTATGGACAGTTGTAATCAGTGAAGTTTATCAGGGTCAGTTTCGCCTGCCTGGCGCCAATCCGCGGGCTATTGGGATCGTTAAACAGGGCTTCCTGAATTAATGCTTCAATTTGCTTTTCCTGTTCCGGGGTAAACGGTGCAGGCTCTTTCGCTACGCTGACGGCTGAAAACAGGGTTAACAGCAGAACAATCATCATCTTCATGGGGTGACTCCTTTGGCATCGTTCAACATTTGCAGTACCGCATCGCGGGTTAACAACGTGGGCAACGCCTGACCTTCCGGCAGACCGGGGCCATAAATTTGGTTATACGGCACAGCAACCTGGCCGCGTTTTTTCAGAAATTCGGTGATAGCTTCAGATGGCAGCGTCCAGTCGCCGCGTAACGCCACCACGTCCGGCTGTTGCAAAGCGGCCTGGACGTCATCTTTATGCAATACGTTGTATTTATTTACTTTACAGGTGATGCACCAGTCAGCAGTGACGTCAATGAATACACGCTTATGTTGCGCCAGCGCATCCTCAATCGCCTGCTCGCTGAGCGGTTGCCAGTTCACGCTTTCTTTCGCGCTACCTTGTCCACCAAGCCCTATATGTGGGAGCAGCAACGTCGCAAGCCAGATAGCCGACCCCAGCATCATCATGCCGAGAAGACGCCGCAAAATATTCATCCAGCGTCCTGGACGCGGCAAACGCAGCGCCAGACCGGGACGCAGAGCCACCAGCAGCCACGGCAAGCTCATCCCCAGCCCAAGGGCGAAAAATAGCCCCCACAATGTCGGCAGCGAAGCGGTCAATGCCACCGCCACCGCCGTGCCCAGAAACGGGGCGCTGCACGGCGTAGCAAGCAAAGTCGCAAATGCGCCTTGCCAGAAATGTCCCGACAAACCATTGCCGCCGTGAGTCGCCAGCGTGGTGGTCATCGCCGACGGCAGACGGAATTCGAACCACCCGAACAAGCTGGCGCTGAACGTCAGCATCACCAACACCATGACGCCAATAAACCACGGATTCTGAAACTGAATCCCCCAGCCAAGTGCCTGATTAGTTAAACGCAGCACCGTCATCAATAGCGCCAGGGCCATAAACGAGACCAGAATTCCGGCTACCGATGCGAGGAACTGACGGCGGATCTGGTGACGTTTTTTTTCCTCGACCAGCAAAATAGAGCCCAGCTTCATACCCAGAACCGGTAACACACAGGGCATCAGATTGAGGATTAAGCCGCCCAACAGCGCCATTAGCACCACCTGCCACAACGGGAGCGAGGCGTTTTCAATAACCGGGGCTTCGCCAATCACAAGACGACTTTCCTGGGCAACGCCGTTATCTGCCAGCACCAGCGTGACCGACTTCCCGCGTAAATCCGGCGCGCCTTCCCCCCAACCATCATGAACAGGTACCGTGGCGCGTAACGTCTCTCCTGCAACGTGAATTTGCGGCATGCCAAAATCCGCATCATCAACGGCGTCCAGATATAGCCCTGGTGCATTCCAGCCTCCCGCGCGATGAGCCTCGACGACCAATTCTCCGGCCCTTGCTCCGGCGTGCAGAGTATCGGTCAGACCGCTGGCAAGCGGGATCTGCCCCATCGCCTGAGCATAGTCATGGGCAAAAGTCGGATCCTGAGCTGTGGGCGTCACGGAAAAAGGAAAATCCGTCAACAGGCAAACGTTGCTACAGGTGGATAGCGTCAAAACGCCACTAAGCGTGGCCGGCGATCTACCGCGCACAACCATCGGGAACGTCACCTTATCGTGATAACCCTGGGTAGTGATATTGGCGACCTCAAAGCGCGCAGGGGTTGGCCAAAACCAGTCGACCGTTGGCATTTCGTCTTTCCAGGCGATAGCAGGCGCGACGCCGCCCTCGCCCGGCGAACGCCAGTAGGTTTTCCAGCCGTCCTCCAGTTTGACATCCAGTAACAGACGCGTTTCACCGCCTGCGGACGTATCTGCGCGTAGCCGCACGCTGGCGTGATCGTTATCGGGTGAACGTAGCCAGCCGGGTTGAACCGCCCAGGATACGGGCAGCCATAGCAATAACAGACAGAGCAGCGCCTGTCTGAAAACAGTCATCATAGTTTTTCTCCGTGAATAATTATTTAACAGTCAGCAACGGCTGTTCTGTCATTCACGGAAGACGCAAAATCGCAGATGTACCCTGAGAGTGGGCGGCGAGATGGCTCGCGGAGGGAAAAAAGGCAAACGAAACGCCCGCACTGGCGCCAACAGCGACAGCAGCAGACACAGAACCAGAATAGCGCCTTCAAACAGTACAGGAGGCGCGGCCAGTAATGACTTTGCGCTCAGTTCACAAGGGGTAACGGGTGAAGTCTCGTCGGTCTGCGCTTGTGCGCTGACAACAACGCTTGTGGCAACGGTGTCCATTTGCAACGCGTGCAGGCCCGCCATGCGTTGTGCGGTACAAACCAGCACCACAACACATGCCAGACAGAGGAACCACCATCCCATCCGTTGACGTTTCGCCATTACACCCTCGCTAATTGATGCGAGTTATCTTAACCACTCGCCAGGTTTTGGCAACCTTTCCGCTGTAAAGTTATGTCCTGCTATCTGCTGGGTATACCGCGATTTTAATCAGATTGAGGTTGGGCTCCCTGACATAAACCGAGCGAATGGGTCCCGTCGCACCGTTTTGTCTGACACTTGCCCTATTCGTTCACGCGCGACAAGAGAAAGAAAATTGTAGAGGACGTTGGCAGAACATAGCGCATCGTCTTGCAGCTCACCTTTATAAACGAAATGAGAATTAATCATATTTTTATGTTTGGTTATTACAATATAACATTGCCGAAATAAACGAGAAAATATCACGGAAGTTATCATTCGCTATTTACGAAGAGTGCCAAAAGATATTTCTGTGACACTACATAAATAACGTCCCGACACGTATTACTGCGTAAATGAAAGTAAGTGTCAGCGCATTTTAATGGGATTATCGTATTATAGACTGACGCAGTGCATGGCGTATTCATTAGCAGTTAATTTGTTTATTAAATGTTATTTAGAGTATATGGAAATGAAAAAATATTTATTACCCCTGATTGGGTTACTTTTTACAGTTAGCGCTCAGGCAGCATCATTTACCGACGGCAAAGAGTATATCTCGCTGGAAAAACCCGTCGTTTCAGCCCCGGCGGCGCTGAAGTTTTTCTCATTCTATTGCCCTTCCTGTTATCAGTACGATGAAGTTTTTGAAATCACTGATAACGTAAAAAAAGTCTTGCCTGCTGATGTCAAACTCACGGAATACCACGTCGACTTTTTAGGCCCTCTGGGGCAGGACATGACGCACGCCTGGTCCGTCGCCATGCTGTTGAACGTACAAGATAAAGTTAAACCGATGCTTTTTGATGCTGTTCAGAAAAAACAAACCATTAAAACAGCGGACGATATTCGTAATGTATTTATCAGCGCAGGCGTCAGCGCCAGTGATTATGATGCCGCATGGAATAGTTTTGCTGTGAAATCATTGACTGCCAAACAGCAAGAAATGGCTAAAGCGGTAGATTTAACCGGCGTACCCGCCATTTTTATCAACGGTAAATATATGATCAATCCGAAAGGACTGAAATCTGATGATCTTAACGCGTTCGTGCAAAACTATGCTGATACGGTCCGCTTCCTGATAACCAAATCCTGATGTTAAGCTAATCTCACTTTTCGCACCACACAACAGACGCCATAACGTCAAAAGCGCTGTTGGTGGTGCGCATCCGCATCGTTTATAGCAATATCCCTCCTTCACGGTTGGCATTCGCCGTTATCAGGATTACCCTAAACTAAGCGGTGATACCTGTTGTCACGGTTCACCTTCTGCAAGTGTTGATTTACACGAGAGAACGCTATGGAATTAAAGGATTATTACGCCATTATGGGCGTGAAACCGACAGACGATCTCAAGACAATCAAGACCGCCTATCGTCGACTCGCCCGTAAATACCATCCTGATGTCAGTAAAGAGACTGACGCGGAGGCCCGGTTTAAAGAGGTTGCTGAAGCCTGGGAGGTACTGAGTGATGAGCAGCGACGCGCCGAGTACGACCAGCTGTGGCAGCACCGCAACGATCCACAGTTCAGCCGTCAATTCCAGCAAGGAGAGAATCAAAGCTACAGCGCCGAAGATTTCGACGATATCTTCTCTTCCATTTTTGGTCAGCGTGCGCACCAGTCGCGCCAGCGCCCTGCCAGCCGCGGGCACGACATCGAAATTGAAGTTGCCGTATTCCTCGAAGAAACGCTTACTGAGCATAGCCGCACGATCAGTTACAACCTGCCGGTCTACAATGCATTCGGCATGGTTGAACGTGAAATTCCCAAAACACTGAATGTGAAAATTCCGGCTGGCGTCGGTAACGGTCAGCGTATCCGTCTGAAAGGCCAGGGCACCCCCGGCGAAAACGGTGGGCCGAACGGTGATTTGTGGCTGGTGATTCATATTGCGCCGCATCCACTGTTCGATATCGTTAATCAGGATCTGGAAGTGGTCGTTCCCCTGGCACCATGGGAAGCCGCGTTAGGGGCGAAAGTCACCGTTCCGACGCTAAAAGAGAGCATCCTGCTGACCATTCCCGCGGGAAGCCAGGCCGGACAGCGACTACGCATTAAGGGCAAGGGTCTGGTAAGTAAAAAACATACCGGCGATTTGTATGCGGTGATCAAAATAGTCATGCCGCCGAAACCTGACGATGCCAGCGCCGCCCTGTGGCAACAGCTGGCGGATGCACATAAGACCTTTGATCCGCGCAAAGAGTGGGGGAAAGCATAATGGCTAATGTCACCGTCACCTTTACCATTACCGAATTTTGTCTGTACACCGGTGTATCAGAAGAGGAGCTCCATGAGATTGTCGGCTTAGGGGTAATTGAGCCTCATGAAGACAAGACGTTTGACGACCATGCGCTGACCGTAATGCGTCGCGCGGTGCGCCTGCGTCAGGAGCTGGAACTTGACTGGCCGGGAATTGCCGTTGCGCTAACGTTGCTGGAAGAGAATGCACAGTTACGACAGGAAAACCGCCTGCTGCGCCAGCGGCTGTCTCGCTTTATCAGCCATCCTTAGTGTGTCAGGGCCAGCAGCGTGCTGGTCCTTTTATTATCTCCAACCCGCTCTTAATGACATTGCTCAGCAGATGGCATACAGTCAGCGATAGGAATTTTCTCAAACAATAAGACGTTGAGCCATGCAGCTTAAGCCCCTCACTAAAGGTCGTTTTCACAATATCTGGCAACAGGATGATGCCTTAATTGAGAAGATATTTCAGGAGCTACTCTCTGAAACGCAGATTATCCAGGAAGATGAGTATCTATACCGTCAGGGACAGGTAGTCGATCGACTGATTATGGTGCAATCAGGGCGAATTTCTCTACGGTATAGCGCGGAGAATGGTCGCCGTTTTCAGTTGGGCGCAATGGAATGTGATGAGCAATTGTTTGGTGAAATGGAGTTTTTTACCGGGTATCGCTGCCAGCTTGACATCGTAGCTGAAGAACCGCTTACCGTGGCAGTGTGCACCTGTGATCGTCTGGAAGAAGCGCTGAACCAGCATCCCAGGCTGGCGATATTTTTCGCCAGCGCAATGGCCGTTGATTATCAGGATATGCTAGAAATCTTCCTGCACCGGATGCTCTACCCTATCGTTCATAACGTGGCGTATGACCTGTATCGCCAGCATCAGAACAAGCAGCCAATGGATGGTTTTGATAAAAAATACCAGGAAGCTGAGCGATTCGGCACCACTGACCGGGTTTATCGGCGGGCAGTTAAAGCGCTGACGGATGCCGGGCTGGTAACGCGTACGAAGCAAGGACTGGAAATTAAGGATCTGGATGGGCTGCGTAAATTTCTCGGCAACGACATCATTGACTGACACACCAACTCTCGCAAACAGAGCATTGGTGTGTCATTTCGGTGCAATCAGAACTTGTAGGTGAGGTTGAAATAGTGGCCTAGCCCGGTGGTACGCCCTGCTCCGCCGTGGTTTTCCATCAGTGCCATGTTGCGGAAGTACTTCAAGCCATAACCTACCGCATAATGCTCTGAATGCCAGTAGATGCCGTTATACCATTCAATCGCGTTATTGCTGTATAACGGTTGATTAGCAATCTTATTAGCGGCGAACTGGTAGTCAAAGTAACCCTGATAGTTCAAGTAACTGCCGTTGGAAAAGGTATAGAACGGCGTCGACCAGTTGGTCGAGAACATGTAGCCATCCCACTTGCCTTCGTTATCCGCACCGTAGTTTTCACGAACATAGTGCGCATAGATGTTCATTCCCACCAGACCAAACCACGGCACCTTAACATCCGTGCCCAGACCGACGTAATGCTCAAATAATTCCCGGTCACCAATGTTATTTACCGTTGCGATATAGAATTCATTAAACGGACCAACGGATAAATCTTTATTAAAAATGGCGTCCAGGGAAAAACGCGGAGATATCTTGGCAAAAAAGTTATCACCACCATGACGATCGTCCTGCTCGCGATCCAAAATATCAAAGAAATCCACATAACCGTACAGATCGATAATTCCGGAACGCGCGCCAAACTCCAGTTCCAGATAGGTGTCATTATGAATGCCATAAGGCACTTTCGCATCCACACTTTGCATTAAGTTCATCTGCATCCAGTTAAAATCATTTTTGCGGATGTTGCCATCGGTATAATCAGCCGCAAGCGCTTGCGTACAGCACATCGCAATTACCGCACCCAGAACTGTTTTTTTCATCATTGATTTATTTTTCTTCAGCATTTTCAATTCCTTTGAGCAAGGTTGAGTGTCGCCCCACCAAATAAATGGCGTGACGACTGGCTATCTAATTAAAAAGGTAAGCGTTATTACTGTGTTTAATTACGTTTAAGTTTCAATGTACCCATCAACATGATAAAGATGATTAAATACAACACCGGTATTGCGTACATAATTTTCTGTAATCCCATAGTTTTTTCCATTAGCGCACTGATCGCCGGACTAAACATCGCCCCGGCACTGCCGCTAATTAAAATATAAGATACGTTCTGGCTACTCGCGCGCTTCACGAAAGAAACACCGTAGGCAATAAAGGAGTTATACAATGCTGCGCAGACAAATCCGTAACTGTAGGCCAGATAATCAAGCCCGGAGATTTTTTCCTTCGTGACAATAATGGTTGTAATTACGCAAGCCAGCAGAATAATACTTAGCAGGAAATAATGTATTTTCACTCGGGAAACAATAACGGTTGAGACTAACGCGCCGACCAGCGCAGCCCCCCAATATTGCGTAATAATATTTCCTGCTTCTTCAAAGGGAATACCAAATTTGTTCTTCACAAACAATGGTGCCCAGGTCAGGAAGGTATACAGCGCCAGCATGCCTAAAAACAGACCTATACCGCCGCTGATAATCCCTGGGTTCCACTCCGATTTCGCCACGTCCGCGCTATCCGCTGCAGGAGCCGTTTCACAGGCGGAAAAACGGGTGAGAGCCACAACGCCCAGCGTGAGTAGAGCCACCATACCTACGCTCAGATAGCTATAACTCCACGACATATTGTGCGTCAGGGCGAAGGTAGTGATCAGCGGAAAAACTACGCCCGCAACGTTAAAGGTGGCGTCCTGCACCACCAGCATCGTACTTTGAATGCGATCCTGCCAAACTGATACCACGATCGTTCCCGCTACGCACAGACCAATCCCGCCGCAGAAACCCACCAGGGTCATGGCGACCATCACCGGCCATAATCCTGGGCTTAAGTGCATTGCCAGCGCGCAGAGGAACACTATCGAATAGATAATGAACGTCATACGCTTAACACCGATTTTCTCAATCAAGAAAAAGGCGGCGACGGTTCCGGCTAATGCTCCACCGTTAAGCAACGAAAATATCGAAGCAACGGTATTCACATCGGCACTGTAGCGTAGTGCAATCGGTTCAATCAGCATGCCAAACTGACTGGCAAACCCCGCCATAATAAAATTTGCCAGAAAACTAATCAGCGTAAGTGCTATTTTATTCTTCATATAATGCCATCTCTGATTGGTTCATCTAAATGCTGATGCTAAGCCGTAATAGCTGTATTCAGCGCCAGCTCTATCATATTTTTAAACGTTAACTGCCGTTCTTCTGCCGTCGTTTCTTCTCCTGTCAGGCAATGATCGGATACGGTTAATATAGCCAACGCTTCAATATTAAACTGATGCGCTAAAGCGTATAACCCTGCCACTTCCATATCCACACCCAGCACACCAAACTTTTCCAGTGCCGGTATTAAATTTTCGTCAGGATCGTAATAAAGATCACCACTGAAGACATTGCCGACTTTAATATCGATGCCAGACTTCTGTGCCAATGTCCACGCCTGCTGCAATAATGGAAAATGAGCAGATGCCGCCATTGCGTAGCCCGCGCTACGTTTTAAATTCGTGACAGAATCGGTTCCAGCGGCGACGGCAAGAATAATATCTCGCATTTTGACATGATGTTGTGTTGCCCCCAGGCTACCAACACGAATAATTCTCTGCACACCAAAATCATGTACCAGCTCATGGGCATAAAGCGTCATTGAAGGAATGCCCATTCCATGCCCCATCACCGAAACAGGTTGCCCAAAATATAAACCGGTATAGCCTAACATATTGCGTACATTGGTGACTTCGCGGTAATCAATAAGATAATTTTCGGCAATAAACTTAGCGCGGAGCGGATCGCCCGGCATAATTACGGTTGGCGCAAAATCACCCGCTTTGGCATTAATATGTGCAGTCATAACAATTCCTGAATTATGGGTATTGAAGATATGCAGGGATTGTAACCAGACGTTTGCAGAGGATTGAGGACAAAAGTCCTGCTCAGAGGATCGGCCTCTCAATTTTGAGAGTTAGTGGTGCAGGTAAGAGGAAAACGGCATCCCCGCCGCGCAGACAGGGAAAACGCCGGGGCTGTCAGAAGTTATCCTTCTGCCCGAACAACAGTACGGTGTAACGCGTATTCACTTTGCCGCTACGCTTACCATCTGGTGCGAAATAGCGATCGTTCCGACACAGGCGATCGGTGATGTCGCCAAACGAGTCGCCACGAAAGGTAAAGGCAGTGGAGTCAAACTCTCCGGCAGCAGCCTGCCTGCCCCCTTGCCTCTTCCCAGGATACTTTGTGATTAACGCCAGCGACAGCCCGTGCTCGTCGGCACAGAGAGTTTTGTCGCATAGCACACCCGGTGCCGGGCTGCCTGGTCCGATCGTTGCTGCGTATGCTGTCAATGGTAAGACGCTCAACGCCAACAATCGCATAGTAAACTAAAGAGTTGTGAATATTTCGGTAAGATTGAATTTTTTATATATCTTTTGTTGAATACTACCATTTGATATCAACTTATTCATTTCAGTGACGAAATTTATGATATCGTCGCACTTGCTGTTATCAGGCAAATCGGTGTAATTATAGTTCCACCATTTTATTTTTAACAACTCTTCGATAATACCTGACTCAAATCTGTATTTGATAATTTTTGCTGGAACCCCTGCGACAATAGCATATGGAGGCACATCTTTAGTAACCACAGAATTTGCAGCAACAACAGCGCCATCGCCAATTGAAACCCCCCCCTTTAAAACAACATCATTACCAATCCAGACATCATTGCCAATCGTTAAATCCTTAGGTTTAGTGATAAATGGTTTCAACGTCCAGTTTTGTCCAAACTCGCTGGCAGCATATTTATCAAACTCGCCATTATAAGTAAGCATATGAGTAGTAAAACGATTCATTGGATGGTTCCCACCCATGATTTTTACATTTGATGCAATGCTACAAAATCTGCCGATTCGTACATTACCCGGCAATTGACAGGTTGGAAATGAGAATGCGCCTACGCTGGAAAAACTTTTTACTGGCATTGTTGAATATTGCTCAGCAATAACATCAGCTTCAATTCTAATTTTGTCACCTTTAGATAATAGTAGCAAATTCCTTTCTTTATAAACTTTCTTCCCCCTGTGATTTAAAAAGATATTGTTATCCATGCAAAACTCATAATGTTTTCTGGTCCATCTAAAAACAAAAGTATCATTTGCATCTTCTGAAAAATTATAGAGTCTGGCTTTCATATTGTCATTATCTGCTTTTACTTAAGAATGTAAGATTAGATTAAAGATACTCTAAACCCTAACCTTAATCAACTATAACAACATGAAATAGTTAACATTATAAATTCGCTTGCAAGGATATTTTATTGTTAGCACATAGTTGTTAATATATGTTCTGTAGAATTTTAGTTAAAATTTTAATATAGACATGCACTGAAAATTCGCTTTCAGAATAAAATGTAAGAGGTTTCCATTAAGAGCCAGATGTTTGATATATGAGAATTCTACGAATTATATTTTTAAATAGCGCAGGGAAAGCGTTATGCCGCATAAAAAGCGCCCATATTTTCAGAGCCTTGAAGGCGTACGATCCGTCTGCGGCGATATCGCACTTTCCACGTTTCTGGAGCGCGGACCTTCACCGGACTAAAGCACACCGGCCTTCTGGCGTGCGGTGAAAAAGGTCAGTATTCCGGCGCAAAAGAGCAGTACGCTGCTCATGGCAAACGCGCTCTGCCAGCCGAGGTGGTCAAACACGATGCCTCCTGCCGTTGACCCAAGGGCGATTGAGAGCTGAATCACCGCGACCATTAGCCCGCCTCCGGCTTCGGCGTTGTCGGGCAGCGTACGCGCAATCCATGCCCACCACCCGGTTGGCGCGGCGGTTGCCAGCATGCCCCAGAGGCCTAACAGCAGAGAAACCGTCCAGACGTGATGCCCGGTAAGCATCAGACTGATGGCAATAACGGCCATCAGTCCGGGTATGGTCATCAGCGTGGGATAGAATTTTCGGTTAAGAAACGTCGAGACAGCCAGCGTGCCAATAAAACCGGCCACGCCGATAACCAGTAAAATCAACGACAAACCTGAAGAGTCAACCCGCGTCACCGACTCCAGGAACGGGCGTACATAGGTAAATAACGCAAACTGGCCCATAAAGAACAGGCCACAAGCCAGCATGCCAACCGCAACTCTGCGGAGACTAAGTAAATGGAATACAGCGCCACGTGGCGTGCGGATTTTATGAGCATCCATACTGGGCAGGCTGACGCACTGCCAGAATTAGAGGGCGATTAGTGCTAAGATTAATACCATAATGTTATAAATTAATATTAAGACTGCTGTCATTCAGAGGGATTATTCAATGGCGAAAAGGGAGAACTACAACGAGCTGTACTTGTTTATGCAGGTTGTTCGGGAAGGCAGTTTCACCGCGGCTGCTCAGCGGCTGGGGCTCGCTCAATCAGGGGTCAGTCGTTCTGTTCGTGAGCTTGAAGAAAGGCTGGGCGTCCAGCTGCTGGTGCGTACCACGCGTAAACTGTCGCTGACGCAAGCAGGCGAGCAGCTCTATCAGAAGACGGCATCTGGATTTGATACGTTAGATCGTGGGCTTGCCACGCTGGCGCATTATCGAGAGACGCCCTCCGGCACGGTGCGTATCAATGCCAGCCAGCACGCCATTGATAAATGCCTGCTGCCTAAGCTGGCGGTATTTAAACAGCGCTACCCTGATATCAGGCTAGAACTGATGAATGAGAGCCGGTTCGTCGATATCATCGAGGAAAGATTCGATGCCGGCGTTCGTCTGGGGCCTGAAGTCGGCCAGGGCATGGTCGCGGTGCGCATTACGCCGGATATGGAGATGGCCGTTGTGGGTACGCCTGAACATTTTCACCGCTTCGGTTTTCCACAAACCCCGGCGGATTTAAAGGCGCATCCCTGCATCGCCTATCAGTTTGCCGATGGCAGCGTATATCAGTGGGAACTCATTCAGAATGATAAAAAAATCACCCATCAACCTGAAGGGCAATGGGCATTATCCGACAGCTATATGGAAGCAGAAGCCGCCCGGCTGGGTCTTGGGCTGGCCTATGTCCCTGTCGAACTGGTCGCGGATGATTTAGAACACGGTAATCTTATCAGGGTGTTGCAGCGTTACAGCCTGCGAATGGAAGGATTATTTCTTTATTATCCTCATCGCAACGTCTCCCCTGCCCTGCGAATGGTCATTGAGACGCTGAAAATTTAAGCGTACGCCATGGCGGCGTCTTCATTGTGCATAATGGTAGAAAGTATTCCTGCCTGAACTCAATATTTCCCATTTATAATCTGTGTGCAGAATAGCAACATTGACAATTGCATGTCTGTCTCAGGTCGCTCAATATTGTTTTTAAAGTAGTCTTATTGTTATTATCGTCTTCCATTCTAAGATTGAGTTATGCATGCCATGATCCCATTTAGGTTTAGTGAGATGACTCACGCCGATATTCCTGCTGTTCAGTCGTTCCTTATTGAACATCTTAATCTGTTCTTCAATGCTGGTAGATCCATGCCTTCTGACGAAGAAGATCTCTTTGATCTCGAACGACAGTATCTGTTACAGGAGAGGAATTCATTACTTTGCGCATGGAGCGAAAAACAAGAATTAATCGCTACACTGGCGGTATGTCAATATAATGATCGGATTGCTGAACTGCGCGGACGCTATAACTTGTCTGAAACAGCGGAAATTTGTCGTTGCTACGTGGATGAACGCTATCGCAGACAGGGTATCGGCAGTCAATTGTTTTCCTTAGCTGAGGTATTTTGTCAGCAACATCAATACAAAGTTTTGTATCTTCACACACATCATTTTTTACCCGGCGGTTATCATTTCTGGTTGCGTAACAATTTTAACGTGATTATGGATATGCAGGATGAATGGCAGTTGGTACACATGGAGAGTTCACAAAAAAAAGATTCAACTGCTAATACGCAGCATTTTTGATGGTGATCAATATGTTTCATACGCGGAGATTGAATTATGTTCGTAATTTGATCAACATCAACCAATTATCATTTAGCTTCCCGTTGTTATTTTCATTTACAGCATCACGCAAAGAAACAAACACACAACCATTTGTATTTATTGATTATTTTTAGTTGCCCACTCTCTTTTGCCTCTTACCCCCTATGGTTGACCTTGTTAACAATTGCCGTTAGAGTCGCTTTCGACAGCATTTCATTACATTTTTGTATATGAATAGGAATATGGTAAGAATTATTTAATTCAATTCCATAACTGCCCCCGCAACTGTAGGCGGATGCAGAATATCCTTGTGTGGTTAATAAGCCACAGGTCACTGTAAAGTTTATCTTTATGGGAAGGCTGATATTCTGGTTACCGTGAGTCAGGAGACCTGCTGTCAAAGGTGTATACCATTGAGTGGACGGGATGGTCCATGGGATGAATTATTTGACGAATGCAGTAGTGTATTTATGAATAAGATTTCGGCTAAGTAACGCTTATTTGCATTTTTTGCATATCTTCATTCTTAAATTTCACGATTGAATGTCATCTATCTTCATGTCTCCTCCCGATATATGGAATGAAATGAGCCATGACCAGATCTTCAGATTCTGGCATCAACGGGACGATGATAATGCACGCTAATTCTACCTTTTACTCCTCTAAAAAAACGCTTCTGGCTATTTTGGGCACGACTGCTCTGCTGCTTACTTCCGGTTTTTCTGCCGCGGCAAAAACCGAATATCCTCTGACGATTAAAAACTGTGGCCGCGATATTACCTTCAACCAGGCACCAACGCGCGTGGCAACAGTGGGGCAGAATAGTACCGAGATTCTTTATTCATTAGGGCTGGCCGATCGCGTCGTGGGCACTTCACTGTGGTTTGGCCCGGTACTGGATACTTATAAAACAGCAAATGAAAAAGTTGCCGTTATTGCGCAAAATATTCCCAGCTTTGAAGGGATTGTGGCTAAAAAACCGGATCTGGTCGCCAGCCAGTTTGAATGGCAAATCGGCCCAGCAGGCACGGTTGCCTCTTATGAACAGTTTAGTGAACTGAAGGTTCCCGTTTATACCGCGCCGGCTGACTGTGCGAAAGATAACGAAGATGGTGGTGATGGTGTCCGTAAGGGTATGTTTGATATTGCCATGGTGTATCAGGAAGTCGCCGATTTGGCGAAAATCTTCGATGTTCAGGATAAAGGCGAAGCGTTGATTGCCAGCCTTAAAGCACGTGAAGCCGCAGCGAAAAATAAAATTACCGGAATGGATAAGAATGTTTCCGCGGTGTTCTGGTTCTCAAGCGCCGATTTGCAGCTCGATCCTTACGTTGCCGGGAAGTTTGGCCCAGCTGCGTGGATAGCCCAAACGCTGGGTGTGAAGAATGTGATTGATTCTGCCGAAGAATGGCCAACAGTGGGCTGGGAAACCATCGCTAAAGCTAATCCTTCGGTCATTGTGCTCGGAGAGATGAGCCGTCGGCGTTTCCCGGCAGATGACTGGAAGGTCAAGATGGAATACCTCAAGTCCGACCCTGTCACCAAACTGGTTCCTGCCGTCAAGGAAAACCATCTGCCGGTCATTGACGTACAGACAATGAATGCCGGGATCAGAACTATTGATGGGGTGGAAAAACTGGCGGATGCCCTTGTTGAATATGGCTTAGCGCATCCGCAGGCTGCTCATTAATCTACGTTTTGCGCTATATCCTCGGACGGTATAGCGCATCTCCGTTACTCAGGAACGCAGATAATCATGAGTGATTCACGCAGGATGCGTCGTGCCGTTGGTCAACTTGCGATGAGAATAGGTGGACATGCCGTTTGGGTCAGTGCGCTGATGTGCTGCGTACTGCTGGCGGGTATTTCCATCGGCGAAACGCTGATTCCCTGGCAGCACGTACTCAGCACGCTGGCAAATCATCTTTTTGATTCACACTACCCTGTCGATGCGCTGGATGCAGGGATCGTCTGGAACTATCGCCTGACCCGAGCGCTGGTCTCCGCCAGCTGCGGTGCCTGCCTGGCTGTTTCCGGCGTAGTGCTGCAGTCGTTGCTACGCAATGCGCTCGCTGAACCTTATCTATTGGGGATTTCTGCCGGAGCATCCACCGGAGCGGTGCTGATTGCTCTCACCGGGCTTGGGGCTGGGGTCATCAGTATGTCATTGGGAGCTTTTATTGGTGCGCTGACGGCATTTATGTTCGTTGCGCTATTAGCAATGGCTGCTGGCGGTAGACAAGGCGGAGGTGTAACAACCCAGATCATCCTTGCCGGGATCGCCAGCTCACAGCTTTTCAATGCGATTACGTCGCTTATCATTACCCGCTCAGCAAACGCCGAGCAAGCGCGCGGTATTATGTTCTGGTTGTTAGGCAATTTGAGCGGTGTACGCTGGCCCGATGTTGTCTTAGCCATTCCAACCGCTCTGGTCGGTATCGTGCTGTGCTTCTGTTATGCCCGCCATCTCGACGCGTTCTCCTTTGGCGCTGAGTCTGCGGCATCGTTGGGTATTCCGGTAAAACGTACCCGTGCAGTACTGATTGCCGCCGTCACCGGCATGACGGCAATTATGGTCTCCATTGTTGGTGCGATCGGCTTTGTCGGTCTGGTTATCCCGCATGCCGCTCGTCTACTGGTCGGCAACCAGCATCATCGACTGCTGCCAGTGAGTGCGCTTACCGGCGCGATCTTCCTCATTATCGCTGATGTTATTTCCCGCACGTTACTCCCCGGCCAGGTTCTACCAATAGGCGTGATCACCGCTCTGGTTGGCGCCCCTGCGTTTTCAATCATTCTGATTAGAGGAAACCAGAACAAATGACGGTGAACCTCGTAAACCCTTTTATTACCTCTGCACAAGCCGTTATTGAAGCCTGTAATCTGCGCTGGAAGGTAAAAGGTAAGACGATTGTTGATGATATTTCACTCAGCGTAACGCCTGGCGAGTTTGTCGGCATCATCGGCCCCAATGGCTCGGGCAAAACGTCACTGATTTCACTCCTGGCTGGTTTGCTGAAGCCGACTTCAGGACGAATCACTCTGCAGCAAAAAGCGCTCCAGCATTATTCGCGGCGTCATCTTGCTCAACAGGTGGCGCTGGTCGAACAACAGGCTGAAACCAGCGAGCGTCTTACTGCTTTACAAGCCGTTTCTCTGGGGCGGACCCCCTGGCTTAGCCTGCTCTCCCCCTGGTCCGCCAAAGATGACGTTATCGTGCAGACTATGCTGGAAAAGGTTGATCTCAGTGAATTACAGCACCGCTGCTGGCATACCTTTTCTGGTGGAGAAAAACAGCGCCTGCATATCGCCCGGGCGCTGGCACAGCAGCCACAGTTGTTGCTGATGGATGAACCCACCAACCATCTCGACATTCAACATCAGATTGGCCTGCTAAGTCTCGTGAAACGTGAAAAGCTCACGGTGATTGCTGCTCTGCACGACCTCAATCATGCCGCGATGTTCTGCGATCGCATCATCGTAATGACGTCCGGACATATGGCGATGCAAGGGAAACCATGCGCTGTTTTTACCCGCGAAAACCTCCACACCTGGTTTGGAATCGACGCCATCATTGAAAGGGATGCAAGTGGTGCAAACTGTTTTATTCGTTATCAACGGCCTGATGAATTTTAAGGAAGAATCAATGAAATACCTCAAACAGAGTCTGCAAATTTTGTGTTTACTCGCTTTCGCCTCTTCAGCCTTCGCACAAACTCACGAAGTGTTGATGAAGAATCGTGGGTCTGCGGGGCCAATGGTCTATGAGCCGGATTATCTGGAGATCCAGCCTGGGGATACAGTGAAGTTTATCCGTAAACATAAAAGCCACAACGCGGCCTCAATCGCTGAGTTGTCTCCGGCTGGCTATCCTGGATTTATGGGCAAAATAGATGAAGAGATCGAAGTTACTTATGACAATGCCGGGTTCTACGGCATCAAATGTACACCGCATTACGCTCAGGGCATGGTGATGCTGATTAAGGTTGGAGATGCCTCGTTACCAGAAAGCTACCGTGCGTTCAAAGCGCCGGGTATTGCTGACAAGCGCTTTCAGGAAATTTACGCGCGTATCGACAAACATTAATCCGCGACACTTAAGGAGGTATACGAGGTGGCAGATAATAAACGTCCAGATGGCGAAATCCAGGAACAGCGTCGGGAATGCCTGTGTAAACTGACAAAATTTGTCGGTGCGGCAGGCGTCGCTGCTGCTGTCTGGCCGCTGGTTTCGGCCTTGGGCCCGGATGAAAAAACGCTTGGGGAAAATGAACCGATTGATGTCTCTCTTGCAGCGGTTGCTGCTGGACAAACCGTCAGACGTGTATGGCAGGGAAAGCTGATTCTTATTCACCATCGCACCCCGGATGAAATTATTACTGCCAGAAGTGCCGACCTGGATACGCTTATCGACCCACAGCCAGACAGCGCCAGGGTCTCTGCAGCCCATCCTCAATGGCTGGTGGTTCAAGGTTATTGCCCACATGCCGGGTGTGTACCTAACGCCCGACCGGGTGGGCTGGGTTGGATTTGCCCGTGCCACGGCTCAGAGTTTGATACCTCCGGGCGCGTGACGCGCGGGCCCGCAACGACCAACCTGGCAATCCCAGACTACGTTATTCATTCCGATGGTCAGGTCGTGCGTATCGGCGCGAAGGAAGTCTGAAATGAAGAATGAAAGCGTCTATTCGCTTCGCTGGCGTATTCCTTTCCCTCGCTCAATTGCCGGACTCTGGGTATTTGCGATCGGCGCTATCCTGCTGGTTATGCTCGGCGTGCAGATCTTTACGGGTATCGTGCTGGCGATGTTTTACGTACCGACGGCTGAGCTGGCATTTGACTCCATTATTCATATTATGCGCGCGGTTCGCCATGGAGAGCTGTTACGTAACATGCATGCTTTTGGCGCGTCGCTCTTTTTCTTTGCCTGCTACATGCATATTTTTCGTGGCATGTACTACAACGTTTACCGTAAGCCCTGGACGACAATGTGGATGGTTAGCGTCACGCTGTATATCCTGCTGATGATGACCGCGTTTCTTGGTTATAGCCTGATCTGGGGGCAAAAAAGCTACTGGGCGGCAACGGTGATTACCCGATTTGCCCAGGCCATCCCGCTGGTGGGTGATTCAATTTACGCATATTTAGTCGGCAGCCATACTCCGGGGACACCGATGCTGGGCCGCTTTTTTGTTATCCACTTTATTCTTCCCTTCGTGATTGTCGTCGCCACGGTTTTCCATATACGTACAGTACAGTCGGCTTTTGCCCAGGCGATGAAAAAGAGGTTTAGCGAGAAAGAGTCCAGGAGCCTGTTGTTCGATTACAAAATCACCGATCTCGATGCTATAAAAATCACTCTTTTTTTGATGGTTTTCGCCTGGTTTTTATTCTTCGCGCCGCACTATCTGAGCAGCGCCGACAACTTTATTGCTGCTGACCCAACGATTACACCCGCGATTGTTGCGCCAGAATGGTATTTCCTTCCCTTTTTCTCCATCTTGCGCTGCTTCCCGAATGAATTCGTGGGGCTAGCCGCGATGTGCGGCTCAATACTGATTTTCTATTTTCTACCCTGGCTTGATACTTCCCGGGCTCGTTTTCGCCATTACAGCAAACTGGTTAAGTGCGGATTCTGGCTATGGGTTATTAATGCCTGCTTTTTAGGCTGGTTAGGGTCGAAAGCGCTGGTTGGCCCGGATCTTCTTGACGGTTTTCGTAATGATGAGGGCTGGATCCGTGCCGCATCCCAGCTTTCGACGCTGATTTGGTTTGCCTGGTTTTTAATCGTCTTACCTTGCCGTCGTTTTCTTGAAAAACAGGACTGATGATGAAACAACTATTGAAATTCAGCGTCTTGTCCTTTTCTCTGTTGGGGCTGAGTTCCTCATATGCGCAGGAAGCCAGGCCTGAACGCCAGGAATGGAGCTTTAGCGGCATTACTGGCCAATATGATAAAGAGCAGCTTAGACGTGGCCTGCAGGTTTATGAAGAGAAGTGTCGCGCTTGTCACGGCATGAAACACCTAACCTTTCGGACGCTGACCAGACCCGGCGGTCCAGAACTCACGGCTGAAGAAGCAAGAAGTATCGCCAGCGGCTATCAGTTTCCTGAGATTCAGGATGACGGCCAGATTGGTGAGCGGGACGGTACGCTAAATGACAGCTTTATATCGCCATATCTTAATGAACGTGAAGCACGATACCTTAACAATGGCGCTGAACCCGTTGACCTGAGCTATATCGTCCGTGCCCGCTCATACGATCGCGGTTTCCCACAATTTTTGTTAGATGCTTTTCTGCCCTACACGGACCAGGGGGCAGATTACGTTTACGCACTGCTAACCGGCTATCTGCCTGCCGATCCTGAACTGAAGGCTAATCGTTATTTTCCAGGCGGCGTGATTAACATGCCAAAACCACTGACGAGTGGAGAGATCCAATGGAGCCCGGCATCGAAAAAAGCTGAAACTGAGGAGCAATACGCCAGGGATGTTACCGCCTTTCTGGCATGGGCTGCCGACCCGGCGCTCTCTGAACGAAAGCAACAGGGAAATTACGTTATGGGCTATCTGGCTATTATGTTGGGCTTGCTATGGCTATTACGACGAATGAAGAGGCGTTCGCTAATGTAGGTCTCGCGAGGTGGGGCGATTACTCAGTTCACCAGCATTCAACCGGGCAGCCACGCTGTTGCCTTGCGCGACTAAGACAAGTAAAGGAAGACAAAATATAAACCGAGCTAAACAAAATAAACCAAGCTATTAAATAGCCTGGAGTCCATATTTAGCGGAAACGTAGCCCGCTTCCGCTAAAACTAATTTGATTATGCCGGAGGATCTCTAAAGATGAATGGCACGATTATGCAGAATACTTACACGATCACCTTCGGCGTAGTGGCAGTTACACAGAATAACTTACAGGTTTCTATCACTACATCGACTTTCGACACACCATATATTCACTAAAGTTACCAATAATAGTACCGAGTTTTCCATTACTTAGACTGACAATGTATGTGGCAGCGGCATATTGAGATGTCCAGTAACCAGTATAATCTGTGATTGGATTCGTCGACACAAAACCTGATCCGTTGAAAGCAGTCAGATTACCCCACTCACTCCAAAGCCCACCGAGAGTTCCACGCTTACCATCACTTCTTTCACTCCCATTAAGTTGTTGTATTGTCGGCACTTTAGAAAAATTCGAACCGCAAAAACTAGCTTCATCCATGTCGGTCCCGGTAGTTGTACCATTATTGATGAACCAATTTTTCAGCGTAAAATCCCAACTGATAATTTTACCCTCACCACTAATTGGTGTGCCGGTAATAGTAACTTTACTTCCGGTTCCTGTATCGTTAAATGAAACCACTCCATCCTTTACTGTCACCCAAGGAGCATCGGCTTTCCAGTTAAAGTCTGAAGCGTTACCGTTTTTCAGCTCAATGGTGAACATCGCCCCTTTAAAACCTGTCGTTGGGAAGCCTTCATCCTTTCCAAAGATATAACCATTGACTGCAATGTCTTTTATTGAAACATCCGCCACGAAGCTGACCTTTTTATCCGCGTCCACCATCGTGCCGGTGCTGCCTGCCCTCACGCTCACCTGAATGTCCGACACCGCCGTCGTGGTGCTCGTCAGCGTCACCGTTGTCTGACCAGCGGTGTTGGTGGCGCCGTCCGCCGCCACCGTCACATGGTCAGGCTTGTCCGCCTGCGCCGTCACCGTCTGGTCCGCCACCGGGTTGCCGTTCACGTCCGTCACCGTCACCGCGTAGCGGAAGCTGCTGCTGCCGTCGGCAACCCTGCTGACCTCATCTCCCTGCAGCAGAACCGACTTCACCTGCGCCGTCGCGCTGTCTGCTACGAAGTGAACCCCAGTTGTATCGTAGTTACCGTTAAGCATCGTCGCCGTCACCGTGCTGGTGCCTGCCACCATACTGGTCAGCGGCGCCGTCGCCCGGCCTTTCTCGTCCGTGGTCACCGTCTTCGCGATGACCGCCCCGTTGTCCGCCGTCAGCGCCACCACCTGACCCGCCTTTTTGTCCGTCACCTGCACCAGCACGCTGTCCGTACCCTGACCGTCCGCCTTCGCATTATTCTTGTCCGACTTGATAGTCACCCCGTTATCGGATGGCACAACGTCAATCTGCATCGTTGCCGTATTGGACTGGTTGTCATGGTTGTCCGTCGCCATCGCGCTGATCTGATACGTCTGCGGCGTTTTCTGATCACCGCTGAATATATAGGCCGGCAGCATCACCTCAATTTCCGTGGGAGTCAGTATTCTGTAGCGTCCACCGCGGGCCACCAGCTCCGGAGAAACCGACCAGTCAACCCCCTTCAGGCCGTACTTGACCTTTGAGATCGTCAGCGGAATGGTGATGGTTTCCATCGCCTGTGCCCTACGCCGCTCCGGCAGCCCTATGCGCAGCAACTCCTGCTTACGGTACTGCATAACAATGTTGTAATTGCGGTCAACAAAATCGTATTTGTTGCCGGCCAGACTGCGCATTAAATCCACGTTATCGGGGCTGACCTGCTGATACCACGGCACTCCCAGCCGATAGTTAATATCCAGGGCCATTCGGGTATCATTTGAGTCACCAACCGAGCGGCTGGCAGAAAGGGTCATCAGGGGGAAAGGGGTGTAACTCAGGCCCGCAGTCAGCACGGCAGGATTGTCCTTCAGGGTGTCAGGACTGGTGCTGTCACTGACGGAGACGCCCCTGCCGAAATACTGCTCGTATTTCAGGCTACCGCCGAGATAGGGCCAGGCGGGCAGATATCCCTCAGCACGTATGTCGAAACCGTTTGCCGGACGCTCATCGTAGTCCTCCATCTCTGAAAGTACTGACTGGTGCCAGTTCGTCAGCCGAATATAACCGTTAACCCCCAGCTTCAGGTAATCGCGCCACAGCTCTGCACCGCCACCAAGACGCCGGTTTTTACCCGTATAGTCATAGTCATAGAAAACGTTTTCACCCAGCATCCAGTCGTCCATATACGTCCGGTAGCCGGCACCGAGGTTAACTGTATTTCTCTCCTGGCCCCGGCGAACGCCCAGTTGGGTAAAAATAAGATTCTGGTCGGTGTCGTGAAGAGGAATGAGCATATCACCGGAAAACTGCCCGTCGCTCCCCAGCGAGACCTTAGCGTTACCGAACTGATTGAGCCAGTCGTTTACTCTCTGGTTAATCAGTCCTTCGCCAACTCCCCGGGCATAATTAATGGCAGCATCCGTTCTGTTCTCGCTGGAGAACATGGACCCCATCTGCATGGCACCGGAGGCCAGCGTCCCTTCAGGTTCAGACGACCGTTCCGCAACATGCCTCTCCAACATGTTTTCTGACGGAACCTTCAGCGGCCTCCCCTGCCCCACTACCGGCCGGGTCAGATCTGGCAGACCGGGTGATACCCTGGGCTCCGGAATCAGTCTGGCATCGGGGACTGCCCGCTGACCTTGCGGGCCGGCAGAGAGTGGGACCACAGGCGCTACAGTTTGCCCTTCGCCAGAAACTACTGGCGGGGAGTCGTGATGCCCCGCCGGTTCTCCGAATATAAGTGAGTTCAGTCCATGAATTGTCCCCTGCATATCTGCAGACATATCCACATCCGCACGAGCCGGTGCCGGAAGCAGCGTCAGTACGGGTGTAATAAACTGTATAATAATAAGCAGCCATGCAATAAAAGCATTACGTCTGATGTCAGGGGACATGGACTATTCCATCATTAGAATAATAAACACAGATTAAAAAACGGACAGGAGATATATAATATCATTCTGCAGATTACAAAAAAAAACCGGTCAGGCATCCAATATAAAACAGGATGCATAACAGCGTAAGAAAAAGAGTCAGTGCCATTTCCATCACGAGCCTCCCTTACCCTTTCAGTATTTTTATGATTATCTCCACAACCCGGCATTAGTGCCTCACGTAGTATGCACCCGGCACCATTTATTTCCGGAAAGACAGCCAAGGAAATAGCTTAAATTCCGTATAGTTCTTTTATTTTTGCTTTAACAACCTGATATCCAGCATAATTGACGCGGTTACATAAGGTATCCAGCTTCATATCAAGCTTCATGGTATATACTGCTTTCGCATCGTCCCCCATAATATTTTTATTGGTGTTCAGAAACGTATACCCGTTGCCAATTTTTATATAGTCCTGTGAATATTTTTGATACTGCTCACTTCCGGTCCGCCGAAGAAAATTAAAGTTATCCACACAACTGTTGTTGCTGGAAGTAATAGCATAAACCGGAGTCAGGGAGTTTCTTCCGCTGGCGTACTTTACTGACGGAGTCATATTTTTACTGACTGCCTTATTGTCCGGGGAATGAGCCGCGCCAGAGGATGAACAGGCCGCCAGAAAAACTAGCGAAGCAATCGGAATCAGTTTTAATATCATGTAAAAACCTCGTTTAATTAAGAGAATGAATTATCCAACATGCAGGTTCACCATCCTCAAGGAAATGCCGGGATCAGCGTTCCATCGAGTCGTATCCGTATTCGCAGACCCAGCTTATTCAGCCAACTTAACCTGAGGCGGTAGATGCTCCTACCCTGTTCGATAAGAGCACGCATCATCGGCCGCTGTTTCTGCGTCGGTTCACGGAGCTCAAGTTCCTACATAAAGCCCCCGGCCCAATTGAACAAAAAAAGAACCAAATTTGTGCAGAAAACAAGCCAAGGATAGTATGCGCAGACATATTGACCAACAAAAACGATCAATTAATTACTATTGATAGTCGATAACTATCAAGAAAGGCGTAATCGATCGATATTTACATTGAACTAAATCGCCGTAAAATTGATCAAAATCAATATACAATTCTAATCATTTGCTGACTAAGGATTATTCGTAACGCGCAATCAACACGGTCTGAGTTTATTAGACCGGTGCATATTCCTGCTGGCTATCTGAAAAACCGGCATCACAGTTTTTCCTGAACTTCAGTTTTTAAGTCAACAGAACCAGATAGACTCATCAATAGTCTAAAAATCATTAATGATGGCCCCTCTAATCACAATGAAACGAATCATGACTGTTGCAGATCATCGATGTAACGATATTTTCGACAATGTATGGGTTTGTTGTATCCTCGTTTACCCGGCTGTGATGGTGGGGTCAGTCCATTAACGGCAGGGAGTGTCTGGATTATCCATAGCGATTCAATCCGTATTATTTTGAAACATTAACTCTTACCTTGTCATAGCTAAACAATTCATAACCAGAAGTGATTTTTTAATTTACCGTTCAAGCCACATAGCTATAATAAGGCATCTTTCAAACAGGAGTTATTCGTTGGACAGTTACCCTAAATTAAATAACAAGGCAAGCTAGCGAAAATGTTCCTGTCGCTGCTTGCCGGTCCCGGTGGGCAGTAATTTCACCTAACATGTGATTGCGCCTCAAAATAACTACTAATTAGCGTGATGTTCTTATCGAAAATCATCCCGCCATAACTAAATTAACCCCGTATCTTCAAGAGGAGAAGCGTTATGACGCATAACATTTCTGATGAACCTCCATCGAGAGGGCTAAGCACAGGCTGACTATCTGCATTGAAATCAGGTGTATGCAATGGAGGTGGTCATGACAGTTGCCTTGAAACTGTCGGTTAATGGCCTTTCATTTAATGCACTTAGGTGAGGTGTAGCATGTTGCTCACAACCAAACGTTATATTTTTTATGTTGATGCTAATAGCACCATTCATTTTTCAACTCTGGCGGATGCCTGTCTGCCCGTCCGGAATTCATCACCACTCGCCATCAATAAAAAGCTCGCTAACGGAAAGTCTTTCGTCAGTGGGTTCCTGCAAAAACTTGCAAATAAAAGACAGCGTGCAGTTGAGGATTATATCAACACGTTACTGCCTTAATTCGTAATGTACCATAGAGGCTTGAGTTAAGCTGACGCGCCTCTATGGCCATTTTGGGTTTATAAATTTCATCCTGCATTATTCACTCATGTTCAGTGAAGGTCATCCCCTGAGCGTGAATAATGAGCGGAGATTCTTATTATGCATGCTTTGACAAAACATAGAAGCAAGACGACTTCTGTGCTTAACGATATGGTTGTCTGTTTTATTCTTGTGGCAAGTATTGTCCTCTTTATCTACGGTTGGCGGGGGATGCATAGCGCATTCAATGGGCACGACTTACCCGCACTAAGCCTCGATTATCATGTTCTTCCTTATTACACGCTTCGCACCACCATGCGCCTGGTAATCGGGCTATTTTATTCAATGCTATTTTCAATCGTCTTTGCGGTGCTGGCAGCAAAATTTGCGCCTATGAGACGCGTCATTTTGCCCTTAGTCAACTTTATGGAATCTGTCCCGTTAGTTGGATTCCTGACTTTCACCACCGCCTTTTTCCTCGGTCTTTATCCGCACAGCGTTATGGGGCTTGAAGGTTTAGCGATATTCGCAGTCTTTACCGCACAAGCATGGAATATGATGCTGACGCTGTACCAGACACTCAGAGTGGTACCCAACGAGCTGGCAGAAGCGACGGAAGTATTCCGCTATAACCCTTGGCAGAAATTCTGGCGCCTGGGATTCATCTATTCGTTCCCGGGGTTACTGTGGAATACGATGGTATCGCAGTCTGCCGCCTGGTTTGCGTTAATTGCCTCAGAGATGCTGACAGCAGGAGGAGGCAGTACAAATTTACCGGGTGTTGGCTCTTATATTGGTATTGCGCTTCAGGAAGGTAGTCCTTCTGGCGTCGTCCGGGGAGTATTGGCGCTAATCGTTAATATCATCATCTTTGACCAATTACTGTTCCGTCCGCTGGTCCGCTATGCCCATCAGTTTAAGTACGAGGATGTAAGTGACAGAAAGGTACCAAGTTCATGGTTCTATCAATGCCTGAGCAATTCAATGACAGGGCGAGGACTGGGGCTCGCCTGCAAACGGTTCTCCCTATTCTGGTTATTTGTATTACCAAAAGCATGGTACGGGTTACGACTTCATCGCTTGTTTGCTTTCCTGGGACAAATGAACTGGCTTTGGTCAAATCTATGGTATCTGGCTATCGTTGTTGGATGCATTTATTACGGCCACCAGCTGTGGTTATTCATTCCTAAGGAATATCTGGCTTCACTTCCCGGCTGGATGGGGTTGACTGCTGCGAGGGTCATTGCGGCCATGGTGCTCAGCGTCATTATTTTTACGCCGCTTGGCGTCTGGATCGGTCTACGGCCTAAACTGGTACGTTTTTTCCAGCCGATTATCCAGGTTTTAGCCGCGGTTCCTGCCAACGTCTTTTACCCGTTGATTGCTTTTATGATTGTGGTATGGCACCAGGACCTGGGGAGCTGGACCATCCCGATGATTATGCTGGGTACACAATGGTATGTGCTTTTTAACGTCATCGCGGGCACATCGATGATCCCCAGCCAAATGGTTGAAGCGAGTAAAGTTTGTCATCTTCGTGGATGGCTGTGGTGGAGTAAATTCACACTTCCGGCAATTTTCCCATATATCGTCACTGGAGTTATTTCAGCAGCTGGGGGGGCATGGAATACCGCAATTGCCGCTGAAGTACTGAACTGGGGAAAAATTACATTACAAACTCATGGGCTCGGTGCCTTTATCTCTCTCGCCAGCGATGCCGGCCTAAATCAGCAAGAAGCACTGGGATGCCTGGCAATGTGTTTCATGGTTCTACTGTGCATTATTTTCATCTGGCAACCCATGTATCGCTATGCAGAAAACCGTTTCAAATTCGACTAATGATTAATAATCAGCCATCAGGACATGTTATGAAGCATTCAAAAGCTGTATTAGAAGTTAAAAACATCTCTAAATCTTTCAAAAAAGACCGGGAACAAAAAGTTGTTGTGCTAGAACATATTAATCTTGAGGTTAAGGAGAATGAGATTGTTGCATTACTTGGGCGTTCTGGTTCGGGTAAATCCACGCTGCTGCGAATGGTGGCCGGTCTTGTCGAACCTGATTTTGGTTCCATCGTGTGCTGCGATCAGCCAGTTAATGGGCCGGGAAAAAATACCAGTATGGTCTTTCAATCATTTGCGCTATTCCCATGGTTAAATGTGTTCGATAGTGTGGCTCTTGGGCTGCAAGCACTGGGACTTTCGTCTGATGAAGTCGGTAAAAGGACGATGGACATGTTGGATTTGATTGGCCTCATCGGCTATGAAAAATCTTATCCACGGGAGCTCTCGGGGGGGATGCGCCAGCGTGTCGGGTTTGCCCGGGCACTGGCGGTTGAGCCGGATCTTTTACTGATGGATGAACCTTTCTCCGCGTTGGATATATTCACCGGCAACAAGCTACGCCAGGATCTCATCGAAATGTGGGAAAATAGGGTTATTAAAACACGCTCGATGCTCCTGGTAACCCACAGCGTTGAAGAAGCGGTAATGCTTTCAGACCGGGTATGTCTTCTTGGCGGGCATCCCAGCACAATAACAGATATTTTCAGCATTAACATCGAGCGCAATCAGAGAACCAAGGAAAGTATTTCTACGATGGTTGAGAAGATAAGCGACACTCTCAATGGGCTGATTGCCGCCAGCGCGTAATTTAAGGGGGATAATGATTACCTCATGGACGAGCTAATCATTACAGTTGTTATGCATATTCATTCCTTTTAATAACAATGGGCTTTGTTGAATACATCGGGTTCAGTTCAAGCCTGCTAGCAAAAGAAAGTCCATTTTCAGGCAATAAGCATGTTTTCTGACATGCCTGCCTCAGTCATTCTGTTCAACCCAAAACACTGACCAGAGCCTCTGCTACCTCACTATCGTACAAGTGTAATGATTAGAGCTTTTTCTTTAAATTGTTCAATTCGTTGCTGGCATGCCCCTTGGTTCTCAAGGGTTGATTTCTGATGGCCTTCACTCATTTTTAGACTTATTTCTGACTTTGTTATCATGGTAGAAAATAATAAATCCAGCGAGACTCTGATGATGACCACCATTACGGAAATCTGCGTTTCGAGAATGGTGCGAAATTTATTATCGGGGACATTCTGTTTTTTGTTGGTCCAGGGATGCTGTGGTCTGCCGGTAATAAGCTCTTTCACGGACAGTCTCATCAGGAAGTAAAACGATCGCATTATGGATTGCTTTACTGGCTCTAGCGATTAAGGAGACTCTCTTTAGATATATGCTTGCGACCGGCCGAGGCATAACTCTTCACTACTTATTGCGAATGCCTGGCACGCGCGATCCGATTCTGCATCATCCGTAGTGGTGGCGTTCGGTATCACCGGGAATTTGCTGGGGCTGCACTTTATGGATTTACTGGTCGTATTTATTGTCGCTAAATTCATTACCCGGATGGGATATCAGTTCGCCTCAGATGCCCTGCATGACTTGATGGGTCACTCTGTCGATGCTCAGACGGATCTCGCTACACAAAATTGCCTGCTGACAACCAACTGTGTGCTTAGGCTTCATGAATTCGATAGCAATGTGAGCTCAGGCCATAGGTTACATAACATATTGTTAAATGGGAGCGGCTGAGTCACGACGTGACTTGAATAGTTTTAACCTCCGGCAGCTATAGCTGCAAAGCCCGCACCGAGTGCTACAGCAAATACAGCAACGATGACAACTGCGGTTACTCCAGCGCCAGCCCCTATTGCTGCTGCTGTTTTTCCTTTCGATATGTCTTTTTTATCAAGCGAAACCATATCATCAAAGGAAACCGCCTGCCCGGTACTTGTAAGCAGCGCCCGCGGTGTGGTTGTCTGAACAGTAACAGTATCATGGCTACCATCTTTTAATTTGTACTGTACAACATCACCTTCGTACAGAGGGGGATTGAGAAGGTAATAAGAGTAATTATTCTCAAGCTTTTTCGGTTTCACCTGCACCGAATCATAAGTTGAACAACCTGACATCAGCATCGTTGAGGCCATCATTATTCCAGCCAGAATTTCTTTTGATTTCATTTTAACAAACCTATATTTAAAAAATAATTATCTTGATGTCTATATATCTATGAAGAAGCATATACTTGTGACATAGCAAAGGCAAACCTTACAGGTTGCGATTGGTTATCGTAAAAAAAAGCAATCCACTGCTGGCATGAACAATACAACCTGGAAAATATAACGTTAGTTATTACATTAACGCAGTGATTCACAATCCAAAATTAGCATTGAAAAACTAAACAAAACATATACGAACAACAAGTAATAAAAATTTTCTCAGGCGTAGTTCAGATTAATATATTGAAACATATTTGCCGTCTTCAAAATTGATAAATCATAGCAATCACACCATATAAAAAACAACGATAATCGATTATAAAACAACTACTTAAAAAACTCATTCCATTCATCAATGATCATTATTCGTATAATTCATTATATTTTCAAATAAACATCAAGCAGATTTGTATTACAAATGACAGAATATAAAAAGGTATCTTCCTACTATGAAGAAAACGTTGGAACTGATGAATAAAGCCAATGAACTTGAATCCATGGGATTGTTACGCCGTGCGATATCGGTCTGGCGAGAAATTCAGTCAATTAGTGATGGGGATATGAAGTCAACTGCTATAATGAAACAAAGAAAACTGACCACACTCCTTAGTAGTCGACTGAAAGATGCAGAAAGAAACCAGTATAACTGTCGTAAAAACATCAACGAAGACCGTGAAACAATCCTTCAACATCTTAAAAATGGTAAGACTCCGCGAGAAATTGAGATGTTAACGTGGAGGTCGACTTCTTTTATTTACAGCTGTAAAAAAAAGTTACAAGAGAGTTAGTTCATGAATAATAATAATTATTATTCCAGGAATAAATATCCATTGAACACAGTACGAAAAGGCCAACATGATCAATGGTATGATCTGGCTCAGCGACTGTTTTATGAAGCTGATATCAAAATTAATGGTTCTCGACCATTCGACATTCAGGTACATGATAACCGTTTTTTCAAGCGAGTTTTACAGCAAGGCGCTCTTGGCCTCGGTGAAAGCTATATGGATGGCTGGTGGGATTGTGAAAAGCTGGATGAAATGGTTACCAAAACTCTCCGCGCTGACCTGGACGGGATAATAAAAAGGAACATGAAGAACATGGTCAGGCTTGCTGGAGAAAAATTGCTCAACATGCAATCAAATAAGTGGGCCTGGATAGCAGGTACAGATCATTATGATCTTGGTAATCGCCTGTTCTGTTTAATACTCGATCCTTATATGCAATACTCTTGTGGTTATTGGCGTAATGCGGAAAATTTACATACAGCGCAACAGAATAAGTTAAAACTTATTTGTGAAAAATTGCAGCTTAAAAAAGGAATGACGTTATTAGATATCGGTTGTGGCTGGGGGGGGCTTGCTGCGTATGCGGCTGAAAATTATGGAGTTAGAGTAACGGGAGTAACTGTCTCAGCCGAGCAAATAAGAATGGCCAGTATCCGTTGTAGCTCATTAGATATAGATTTTAAGTTAATTGATTATCAAGATCTCCCAACACTTACACAAACCTTTGATCGCATTGTCTCGATAGGTATGTTTGAACATGTTGGAGCTAAAAACCATCTGACTTATTTTAATATTATTAATCAGCTTTTAAAAAAAAGTGGCTTATTTTTACTCCATACTATCTGTTCGAACAAAACTGACCATAATGTAGATCCATGGATAAACAAGTATATTTTCCAACATGACAGTTTATCGTCAATTTCTCAAATATCGAGTGCGAGTGAAACTTGGTTTGTTACAGAAGACTTACACAATTTCGGTACAGATTATGACAAGACTTTAATAGCATGGGAGCAACGTTTTAACTCTTCATGGCATCTTTTGGAAGATGATTACCCCCCTATATTTAGAAGAACGTTCGATTACTATCTTAACTCTTGTGCAGGTGCTGTTCGTGCAAGGAAAATACAACTTTTGCAGTTCATTTTTACTAAGGGTATTTAGGAAGGTTAGATACTACAAGGTGTAAGTACACTTATCAATGAAAAGGCAAGAAATATGCAACCGCTAGAGAGAAATAAAAAAACACAAAATATCATGTTAGCATTATGCTGGGTGATATTAATTGCAGCATTTATTTTTTATTGTTTTGATTTTTATTGGTTTTGGTAAAATCCATCTAAGACTCAATAAGTAATTACATTAATAATCAACAGGAGTAGCCATAATGATTATAGATGAAAATAAACAAATGCATGTTTTAAATGCTTTCAAAACAGCACTTCCCTCAAGAATAAATCATCACGAGTGGAATCAATTAGTTAAATCGATTGGTAGTACAAAAGAAACCTATGCGTATATGGCTCTTTTAATCGATGAAGGTTTTCTTACTGGTACTGTTATCTTTGATGAATCACCTGACAGTGACGGAGGATGGCATGTTAATCTTCATTCGATACGTATCACCGCCCAAGGGAATCGACGTTACCAATACTGGATACTATCGAAAGATATTTATGGAAAATAATCAAATTATCTGACAACAATTCAATGAAGCGTGTTCCATACATTAACTTACCTTAAGGTCTCTTATGTTACAAGTTAAAAAAATACGGTATTCCGCCCATCATATTTGTCTTGAGTTACAAAATGGACTCATTATATCGGTCCCTTTCATTTGGTTCCCATTGCTTAAGCAGGCAAATATAAAAGATTTAAAAAACTATAGAATAACAAAAAACAGTATTGAGTGGCCTAACATTGGTGAAGCATTCACTCTTACCGAAATTTTAAATAGTGCTGGCTATCCGTATCCGGAGAGTATGGATAGCTAGAACCATTTTAAAAAAGGATGGGACGAGTAACAAGTCAGTTAAGCTAATCTTAGTTGACTTGTTGATTCTGTTAATAGACCCGTTTTAGTTCCAAGCATTTTTTGAGATCTTGGCCAAATTGACCCTGACCTAAATCATTGCAGTGCTAAATCAGAGATCTTTGTCTTTCCAGAGACTTTGGATGAATTTAGCCGGAGCCATGTCATTTGAGAATGAATACATACCGGCAGGCGCTTGCCCAGCACCCACCCCCCCTCCATCACACCGACCACATCCTCGCCTTTCAGCGACTTTCCATCATGGATCGCCAAACATTCCAAACTAAGTAGTTGATCTAAATGAAAAATAAATATCTATACGGTTCTGTTAAGCAGCTTACGGTAGAGGCTGTAATACCTTGTTTAAACTGAAGTTTAATGTCCCCATCTCTATCTTAAGAATACACTCATCATCTCATAGAATATAGCAATGCCTGTAAAAGCACTTTGTTTAATAAATATATAGGTTTCACCCTGTATAATTAAAAATTAGTTAATGCCTGTCCATTTCCGTCAGAGATTTGGGTTTTATAACTCTCTCCTGTCCAAATGGAAAAGTGTTGCGCCCAGAAATGAAGCTATTATTCATTCTGAATGTGCCAATCAAGGGTTATGATTTACGAGCGAATAAACTTTAACACTAAATAACAGATTAACACGCGATATTTATGAAAAATGTATCATTTTTAAAATTTCTGACAAACATCGTACTGGCTCGTGGTTCTCTGCATGGCAAATGGAAGAACAAGAAATTTCGATTCATGTATCTTTTACGGTGCATAATCAATCCTGCCTCCAGTATTCTTTATTTTTATGAGTTATGTTCACTTAGTGAAGCGAATAAGATCCTGGAAATACAACCTACGTTGCCGGCCAAAATTCATCGCCCTTATTTACATAAAGGTGGACTAACCAAGACTCGACGTAAAAATATCATTGGACATTACCGTTTTATCCAAAACCTGCCAGTAAAATATCAGGATTTTTTATTTCCGGACAGTGATGTATTATTGACTCAGTTTAATGGAAAAAATGGTGAGGAGCTTAATATTTATTGCTCTTCTGGCGGTTTTGATCGCGAGGGAGAACTGATGTTGTCGCTCTATTATAACACGATCCCGGTCGCTCGTTTGTCATTCTCTATTATCCCAACACCAAAAGGGCATTGTGCGTTTATTGGTGGTTTACAGGGTGCTCCAAAAAATATTGGACCTGACGTTATTAGGGATGCAACTAAGGCCTGCTATGGACTATTTCCTAAGCGGATCGTTTATGAGGCTCTGTGCTCATTAATGAGTTGCTGTGATATTTCTGATGTTTTAGCAGTCAGCGAACAAAGTCATGTTTTCAGGCAACTGAGATACCGGTATAAGAAACGTAAGTCCTTTGTTGCCACATACAGTGATTTTTGGGAATCGATTGCTGGCCGTCCATATAGTAACTGGTATCAGTTACCGGTGAATGTCGAGCGTAAGTCATTTAATGCGCTTCCCAGTAAAAAACGCTCAGAATACAGGAAAAGATATGCTTTGCTGGATTATATTCATGAGGAAATTAGGGATCGCCTACAAGGCAGGCCAAAAGTCCAGAGCGCTGACTAAAGCTATCCGGGCAGATTAATCATCTTCAACATTAATGTTATGTACGCATACTGCAGTACTGGCTAGATGGAAATCAATAACATCGCCGAAAACGCTTTAAGGTGCGTGGTTGTGGGCTGAATAAACTGGCTGTTTCCGGATTCAGACAGTGGTTGTGGAAACGCGGCGGGGTTGTCCTCGCCGATCGACACCTACCCTCAGAACAATGTGGAACCCGAAAAATAGCTGCGTTCCGTCGGCATTTATGTGCAACCGAGCCTGGCAGCCTTTGCCTAAATACCCACAAGGCTGACTCTCATAGACATAACACTCTTCTTCTGCAAACTGGCGTAAGACACCAGAAATTCGTCGGCAGCCATTGTTCCTCTGGTAACGTCAGGTGTAAAAATTCACTGATTTTTAACCCTTAACTCTCTGTGTTATTCCCGGATCAATCAATTGCGCTTGTCATCAATTCTTTTGCCGAATGCAGCCGGATATAAGCACCCCACGCCGCCAGCAACGTTAATCCCCCGGCAAACAGGAAGCAGACAACATAGCCAAAATGTTGAGCAACAACGCCGCCGATAACGCCCGCCAGAATGGCGATTGCCGCGTCAGTACATTGAAAGAGGGTGAAGTCGACCCCGGCCTGCAAAGGCGATGAAAGCGACATCAGCGTGGCGTAAAGACAGACCAGCGCGCAGGCCAGCGAAATGGACTGGACAATAACCAGACACTGGAGAATCGACAGCAGCAGATGACCCGGCGTTATCAGGAGCGTCATCACCACCGCCAGCAGCGCGATCCCCTGGACGCCATAAGCCGTCAACAGCGCTCTGCCGGGTGAGGTGTATTTCATCAGTAATCCGCCGGCCAGCGTTCCTGCTATTCCCGCTGCAATATTGCCGCCGCTGAACAGCGCGCCCAACGCTGACATGCTTAACCCATGATCCAACAACAGCGGAGCCAGAAGGGGCAGCACAAATCGCATGCCTGAATTCAGCATTAATACCAGCAGTAAGCCCAGGCGCGTCTGTTCCCTGCTTAGCGCATAACCTAAGGCCGGAACATGCGGGATAGTCGCTGTTCGCTTCGGCTCTTTAATACGCCACAACGGGAATGACAGCGCCATAATCAACACCGCCATCATTAGCATGGCGACAGGCCAGCCGGATGATGCCGACAGCATCAGGAACACCCCGCCTCCGCACATCATTCCCAGATAGCTACCGCCGACCTGCACGCTGTTTCCCCAGCCGTAACCCGCACGGGTAAGTTGATCGACGCAAAAGCCGTCGCTGGCGATATCAATGGTGGAGGCAACCGTGCCTGCCACCATAAACAGAACAAATAACGCGACGATTTGCGTATCGGGAAATCCCCCTTCTCGCCCGAACCAGCCAATCGCTGCGGCAATCGTCAGGATCGCCGCTAACACAACCTGACCCCGCAGAATTAACATGCGGGAACGGCGTTCCTGGCTGCCGGGCGGAAGCCGCCAGCGTTCGATCCACGGCGCCCAAATAAACTTCAGCGCCCAGGGCAGCATGAACAGGGTTGTCGCACCGGCCAGCGCCAGCGAACCGCCTGCAGCTCGCACCAGCGCGGGTAATGACTGCATAGACAGCGCCGATACCAGGCTTTGTGTCACATAGACGCCGGCAATAGCAAAAATCACCCGTCCGGCCGTCAACGTCAGTGGTTTCACATTCGACTGAACATCACTCATGTTCCCATACTCCAGGCGCGGAAACCCCTACGTCGCGCCACGCGCGCGCGGCCAATTGCGCCTGCCACATTGCCTGATAACGTCCATGTTGAGAGAGCAATTGCGCATGGGTACCCTGCTCAACCACCTGCCCTTCTTTCATCACCAGAATGTTTCCGGCCCCGGCGATGGTGGATAAACGGTGAGCAATGATAATCACCGTCCGGTTGTGAACCAAATTATCGATCGCTTTTTGCACCGCCAGCTCACTTTCAATATCCAGCGCTGCGGTCGGTTCATCGAGAATGACGACCGGCGCGTTTTTCAATAACGCCCTGGCAATAGAAATTCGCTGGCGTTCGCCGCCCGAAAGCTGACCGCCCATCTCCCCCATTGGTGTCAGCCAGCCTTGCGGAAGACGGGAAATAAACTCAAGGCACTGTGCCGCGCGGGCGGCCTCTTCCACCTCCTGTTGCGTCGCCTGCGGGCGCGCGATACGGATATTCGCCAGCAGTGTGTCATCGAACAGCCAGACATCCTGGAAAACAACAGAAATCAGACTATTGAGCTGTTCCGGAGTCAGGCGACGAATATCGACGCCGCCAATAGAAATCTGCCCTTGCTGTGGATCGGCATAGCGCATTAACAATTTAGTGACTGTGGTTTTGCCTGCGCCGGAGGCACCCACCAGCGCGCTCATACTGGCTGCCGGGAACGTCAAAGAAACATGATTAAGCGCGTGGCCGTCGCCTTCTTCGTAGCGATAGCTGACGTTGTCAAAGCGGATATCGTAACGTTCCGGCATCTCGCTTTGCTCTGCAACGGGAAGCGGCGCTACCGCCATAAACTGCTCAATCCGTTGCAGGGCGCTGGCGATCAGTTCCACAACTGAGGTGTAGCTGATAAACATCGCCATCGGTTCTGAAAAGCGCATAATCATCGCGACGGCGGCAATCAGAAAGGCGAGGTTCAAAGTACCCGTCCCCACCCAGACGATCCCGGATAACACCACCACCTGCAGGCCCAACTCCACGACGCTGGCGATCAGCATCGTCGCGCCTGCGCCCTGACGATGGGTGCGGGTCTGTAAGTTTTCCAACGCATTGAAATGCGCCAGCAGCGCCCGGCTTTTTTCAGCATCGCTGCCGCAGGTACGCAATACCATCATCCCCTGAGCAAACTCAACGATATCTCCGCTCAGCTGCTGGTGCGCTTCCCCCAGCGTCTGCATTTGTCGCCGCATCGCCGGGCGGCGCCAGTAATAAAACGGCACCAGCAGAGGGAAAATTAGCAACATCACCAGCCCCAGCCGCCAGTCTATCCACAAAGTCGCCAGTGACGCCGTCAGCGGCGTGACGCTGGTGAGCAGCAAAATATTGGCTATCGCAATAACATAATTGAGGTTTTCATCCACGCTGCCCAGCAGTAAGGCGTTCATTTCGCCCGCCCTGCCGCGCTGGAGCTTTTCCAGCGGCACGCGACGTAACTGCTCCCCTATTCGCAGGCGTAACTCATGGGTGGCCTGCGCCAGATGACCACGGTATTCAAAGCCCAGGCCATACCAGCGTAGCGCCAGCGTCACAAATGCAGCAACGCTGAAGGCCACAGCCCAGTTGAGAAGTTGCGGCGCGTCTCCCCGTAACAGCGCATCAATGATCGGATAAAGACAGGCAAAGGCGATCCCCTGCATAAATGCCGCCAGCAACAAGGCTAGCATACAGCGTCGCAGCATCCTGGCCTGGCTGCCAACGCTGGAGATAAGCTGGCGCCAGATGACGCGCCAGGCGAGGTTATCCGCAGGATTATTGTCTTTCATTTTCCGCCACCTCTTCCTGTGTTCCACCCGGCAGCCAATGCTGCGCCTGCTGATAGTGTTGCCAGAGCCGTTGATACAGCCCCCCCTGCGCCAACAGTTGCGTATGGCTCCCCATTTCCCTGAGCTGTCCGTCGGAAAACAGCAATATCACATCGGCCTGAGTCACCATTGAGAGTCGATGCGCGACCATGATGACCGTCCTGCCGCGCATGGCTGCCGCGAGCGCCTTGATAAGCGCCGCCTCGTTTTCCGGGTCAGCAAACGCCGTCGCCTCATCGAGTACCAGAATGGGGCGATCTTGTAAAAGCGCCCGGGCGATGGTGATGCGCTGCCGCTGGCCACCTGAGAGAAATACGCCGCGTTCCCCAACTCGCGTGTTGTAACTTTCTGGCAGCGCGCTAATAAAATCATGGGCCTGCGCCACTCTGGCCGCGGCGATTACCGCCTCCAGCGGCGTATCCGGTGCACCCAGACGAATGTTATTGGCTATCGTGTCGGCAAAAAGGAAGTTGTCCTGAAACACAAACGAGAGTTGCTTCATTAAGGTGTCCGTCTGCATATCGCGCAGATCCACACCGCCAATACGGATATGGCCTTTGTCTGGATCGGCGTAACGCAGCAGCAAGCGCGCCACTGTGCTTTTTCCGGCACCGCTTGGCCCAACCAGCGCCACAATTTTCCCGGCGGGCACATGAAAGCTTACCTTCTGCAACGCGGCGCCAGTACGCGCTTGCGGATAATGAAAGCTCACCTGATCGAAGGTAATGCTCGCCTCTTTCGGTTGCTGGTCAAACAGCGACAGCGATAACTCCGGCATCGCGAGAACCTGATAAATACGTTGAATGCTTAAACGTGTTTGTGCGACTAGATTATTGAGCATCATCATTGGCATCACAGCTTCGGCCATTCCGCTGCCCAGCAGTAAAACGGCTACCCACGCGATAAAATCGAGACTGCCATAATGCAACAGGCCGTACCCCGACCAAATCAGGACAAACAGGGTCGGGAGAGGATTCAGAATTGAGAATGAGAAACGCGCTGAAAAACCGGCTTTGCGATACCAGGTTTTGAGCACATCGGCCCACTCTTCAAGAGCGCGTTGATAACGCAAAAAACTGGTGCTGCCGCTATCAAACATTCTCACTACGGGCATGGCCTGTACGAACTCAATAACCGCCGCGCTGACTTGCTCACGCGCCTTATGATAACGCTGAGCCATATCTTCCGAACGCTGGCGGGTCAGCACGAGAACAATTAAGCCAAATGCCAGTACCCCCAACGTCGCGATTGCAAGCCGCCAGTCCAGCCAGAACAAGATAACGATTGTCGCCAGCGGCATGATGATCGCGCGGGCATAGAGCGGCGTACTGTCGGCGACAAAGATATGTAACGACTTCACGTCATCCAGCATCACTTTCGCCACTGCCCCGCTACCCATTTGCTGTAACACACCAGGCGGAAGCTGCAATGCTTTACGGGCTAGCCTGCTGCGCAGAATATTCTCCAGATGAAAAGCCGCATAATGAGAAGTGTTAAACGCCAGTAGGCGCAGAACAAAAGTTAAGACCACGCAGCCGATCAAGCCGCCCAGCGTCCAGACCGGAAGATCGTCTGGCGTCGCACGAATATCGCGCAAACTCCACGCCAGAAAAAGAAGAGCCCCCAGGCTGGTTAATGCCGCCAGTCCTGCCAGCGCCATAGCTAAAATAACCTTCCTGCGAACCGGGGTAATCACCTGCCAGAGAGGAAATCGGGACGGTGATTCAGTATTGGATGATTGAGATGACATGGGAGTAACTGAATTTCCTGATGAATTTTTACAGACACCAAAAACGGCAATTCATGGTGGCGTTCTGATAATTAATGTGAATAATAACCATTATCAATAACTCATCTACCCCATTCAGTTCTTTTTTTACCCGCATTGGTCTAAGCCACAGGGAGATAACCCGGTCATGACGGAGTCACCGCAAACGCAATCTGAAATCTCTATTCACCAGTTGGTGGTCGGGAAACCTGCAAACGATGGCAATATTCCCGCTCAGTGTGAACTGCTGCGCTATTCGTTGCAGGAAGGTATGGATATTTTGCTCTGGAGGGGCCATTTTGCGCGGCCTGAGACGTTGCAGCTACACGATGATCTTGGCAGGATTAACTTCTCGTGCATCCTGGAAGGCACATCGCGATTTGCGATTCTGGGACTCAGGCGCCGCACCGAATGGGAGCTTACGCGCAATCGCCATTACATTACCCATACGCCAGACTGCCGCGGCAGCGCCTCCTATTGTGGCCGATTCGAGAGCATTACCCTCTCCTTCAGTCCTGAAACTCTCGCGCAGTGGGTACCGGATATTAGCGCGCCCATTAAGAATAATATCGATTCCCACTGCTGTTGCCAGCAGCAGCGTTGTAATGCTGAAACCCACTTAACGGCTCAGGCCTTGCGTCACGCGCTGATGCGCATGCACGACGGCTTCAGCCATGAACAAAAGCCGTCGACGCTATGGTTGCAGGGGCAAAGTCTGGTCATGCTCAGTCTGGTGCTGGATGAACATCGTGAAGACGCCAGTTGCCTCTCCTGCCACTTCAACCCGATGGAACGCCAGAAACTACTGCGGGCGAAGGATCTGCTGCTGGCTGATCTAACGCAAGCACCGGGCGTCGCGGAACTGGCCAGAGAATCCGGTCTGAGCGTTCTCAAAATTAAGCGAGGCTTCCGCGTTCTGTTCAACAACAGCGTCTATGGCCTGTTTCAGGCTGAACGAATGCAGGAAGCCAGAAAACGACTGGCTAACGGCAATACCTCAGTCATGACGGTGGCGGCCGATCTGGGCTATGCCAACGCCAGCCATTTCTCTGCCGCCTTCCAGAAACAGTTCGGCGTAACCCCCTCGACCTTTAAACGCTTGATTTAACCAGAGTCCCGCCCCATAAATTGCTCCCTGACGGAGGCCTGGATACCCCATCCGGGCCTCTGCTCTTTCCACCAGTCACCAACCCGAAACGGGCATAAATAAACCCGTTTCGGGTAGCACCTCTATTAGAAATAGTTATCATTTTCAATTCACTATTGTCGGTATTTTTGGCGTTTCGCCGTCTTACAGGGACTCACAACAATGAAAATGACACGGCTTTATCCTCTGGCCTTGGGGGGATTATTGCTCCCCGCCATTGCTAATGCCCAGACTTCACAGCAAGACGAAAGCACGCTGGTGGTTACCGCCAGTAAACAATCTTCCCGCTCGGCATCAGCCAACAATGTCTCGTCTACCGTTGTCAGCGCGCCGCAGTTAAGCGACGCCGGCGTTACCGCCAGCGACAAACTCCCCAGAGTTTTGCCTGGGCTTAATATAGAAAACAGCGGCAACATGCTTTTTTCGACGATCTCGCTACGCGGCATCTCTTCGGCGCAGGACTTCTATAACCCCGCCGTCACCCTGTATGTCGATGGCGTTCCTCAGCTTTCCACCAACACCATCCAGGCGCTTACCGATGTACAAAGCGTGGAGTTGCTGCGTGGCCCACAGGGAACGTTATATGGCAAAAGCGCTCAGGGCGGAATCATCAACATCGTCACCCAGCAGCCGGACAGCACGCCGCGCGGCTATATTGAAGGCGGCGTCAGCAGCCGCGACAGTTATCGAAGTAAGTTCAATCTGAGTGGCCCTATTCAGGATGGCCTGCTGTACGGCAGCGTCACCCTGTTACGCCAGGTTGATGACGGCGACATGATTAACCCCGCGACGGGAAGCGATGACTTAGGCGGCACCCGCGCCAGCATAGGGAATGTGAAACTGCGTCTCGCCCCAGACGACCAGCCCTGGGAAATGGGCTTTGCCACCTCACGCGAATGTACCCGCGCTACCCAGGACGCCTATGTGGGATGGAATGATATTAAGGGCCGTAAGCTCTCACTTAGCGATGGTTCACCAGACCCGTACATGCGGCGCTGCACTGACAGCCAGACCCTGAGTGGAAAATACACCACCGATGAGTGGGTTTTCAATCTGATCAGCGCCTGGCAGCAGCAGCATTATTCGCGCACCTTCCCTTCCGGTTCGTTAATCGTCAATATGCCTCAGCGCTGGAATCAGGATGTACAGGAGCTACGCGCCGCTACCCTGGGCGATGCGCGTACCGTTGATATGGTGTTTGGGCTGTACCGGCAGAACACCCGCGAGAAGTTAAATTCAGCCTACGATATGCCGACAATGCCTTATTTAAGCAGTACCGGCTATACCACCGCTGAAACCCTGGCCGCATACAGTGACCTGACCTGGCATTTGACCGAGCGATTTGATATCGGCGGTGGCGTGCGCTTCTCGCATGATAAGGCCAGTACACAATATCACGGCAGCATGCTCGGCAACCCGTTTGGCGACCAGGGCAAGAGCAATGACGATCAGGTGCTCGGACAGCTATCCGCAGGCTATATGCTGACCGACGACTGGAGAGTGTATACCCGTGTAGCCCAGGGATATAAACCTTCCGGGTACAACATCGTGCCTACTGCCGGTCTTGATGCCAAACCGTTCGTCGCAGAAAAATCCATCAACTATGAACTTGGCACTCGCTACGAAACCGCTGACGTCACGCTGCAAGCCGCGACGTTTTATACCCACACCAAAGACATGCAGCTCTACTCTGGCCCGGTTGGGATGCAGACATTAAGCAATGCGGGGAAAGCCGACGCTACCGGCGTTGAGCTTGAAGCGAAATGGCGGTTTGCGCCAGGCTGGTCGTGGGATATCAATGGCAACGTGATCCGTTCCGAATTCACCAATGACAGTGAGTTGTATCACGGCAACCGGGTACCGTTCGTACCACGTTATGGCGCAGGTAGCAGTGTGAACGGCGTAATTGATACGCGCTATGGCGCACTGATGCCCCGACTGGCGGTTAATCTGGTCGGGCCGCATTATTTCGATGGCGATAACCAGTTGCGGCAGGGCACCTATGCCACCCTGGACAGCAGCCTGGGCTGGCAGGCGACTGAACGGCTGAACATTTCCGTCTATGTCGATAATCTGTTCGACCGTCGTTACCGTACCTATGGTTACATGAACGGCAGCAGCGCCGTCGCGCAGGTCAATATGGGGCGCACCATCGGAATCAATACGCGTATTGATTTCTTCTAATAGTTTATAAAGGGATGCAGCAACCGCATCCCTATTACAACTGAATTGGTATATTCAACAACGACGAAGATACGACCGACTCTACAGTACTGCTGCCCCATATTGAACAAGCCCCTACTGACGCCGAAATCTTAACCGATCATACTGATGTCATTTACTCCACCAGCGTTGAGCCCATTGTGACAGGGCGTAATGCTGCACTGACACAGATTGAGACACAGATACGCCAGCTTAACGATATCACCGAAGTATCGGTGGCAAAACGGCTCTGGACTGGGCTATGAAGCAGGATTTTCGCTGCGGCGGCTGGTTACTGGAAAAAACTGAAACTGCTATGAAAGTCATCACCCGCAACCTCGATCGCGGTATATGGCGGGTCATGATCGGCAGTGCGAACCAGACGGCAATGGCATACTGGAAACCAATAAAAAAGAAAAAACCCAAGTCGCATAACGACTTGGGTTTCATGTTTGGCGGAAGCGTAGAGATTCGAACTCTAGAACCCTTTCGGGTCGCCGGTTTTCAAGACCGGTGCCTTCAACCGCTCGGCCACGCTTCCAATGAGGCGCACTATAAACATCCCGAACGGACCTGTAAAGCACCAATGTGTTCGTTTGCCTGAAAAACAGCCAAAATGTTATTAATCGACTGAAATAACAACAAATTGACCGTTTATTCAGCACAAATGCAGGACTGCAGCACTCAATGTTTTTTGATGAACATATCTTTGGTGTAGTAGTTTCCCCGGTTATCCGGCGCAAATCCCCCCACCCACGGCTTCACGAGATGCGTACGGACATAGTGGTAAACCGGAATCGCTGGCACATCCTCGCCTAAAAGGTCTTCAGCCTGCTGGTAGTATTTGCCTCGCTCCTGGAGCGAAGTTGCTTTCGCTGCATTTCGCATCGCTTCGTCAAAGGTGGGATTACTGTACTTCGTTGTATTTTCACTATCACCGGTACGGAAAATATTGAGGAAGCTTGAGGCATCATCATAATCGGCTATCCACGCATAGCGCACGACGTCAAAATTACCGGTATGCATAGTATCCAGCATGGTTTTCCATTCCTGATTTTGCAGTTTCGCCTCTACGCCAAGATTTTTCTTCCACATTGACGATGCGGCAATGGCAATACGCTGGTGCGTTTCGAAGGTGTTGTAGAGCAGATTTACGTTAAGCGGATGTTCAGGGCCAAAACCGGCTTCAGCCAGCAGTTTCTTCGCTTCGGCAATACGTTTTTCGAGCGGCCACGACGCATATTCCGGCGCATGCAGTTGAACTCCCCCTATTTCCGGCTGGCTGATAACCCACGCCGCGCGTTGCCCCTGCCCCATCACCTTTTGTGCAATGATGTCTTTATCTAACGCCATATTTAGCGCCCGACGCACGCGCGGGTCATTAAATGGCGCTCGGGTCGTATTGAACTGATAGTAATAAGTCGAAAGCTGAGGTGAAACATGGAGTTCATCGCCCATCGTCTTCTTCAACTGCGCGAACTGATTGACCGGTACGCTATACACAATGTCGATTTCACCAGCCTTATAGCGGTTAACGTCAGCGGACTCGGAACTGATGGGCAAATAGGTGACCTTATTAATAATCGTGTGCCGATCGTCCCAATAATGTGGGTTACGCTCGGCAACAATGCGCTCATTGACCACCCACTGCGATAATTTGTACGGTCCGCTACTGACAAAATGTTCTGGTCGGGTCCACTTATCGCCAAAGCGGCCTATTAGCACTTTATCCAGCGGGACCAGCGACGGGTGCGCCAGCATCGCCAGAAACGCCGCCGTCGGCTGCGTCAGGATAATCTCCAGCGTGTTGTCATCGAGGGCTTTTACCCCCAGCGTGGCGGGATCTTTTTTCCCTTGAGCAATATCGAGGGCGTTTGCAACATGCATATTGCCCAAATACGAAGAATAAGGTGAAGCCGTTTGCGGCGAGACCAGGCGCTGCCAGCTCCAGACAACATCCTGCGCGGTAATAGCAGAACCATCTGACCAGGTTATGCCCGGGCGCAAATGAAAGGTCCAGACGGTATTGTCTTTGTTCTCCCAGGACGCGGCAAGACGGGGTTCAATAGACCCATCGGACTTAACTGCCACCAGTCCGTCGAACATATCGCTGATTAAATTAAACTCAACGTTGCTTTCAACTTTATGCGGATCCAGCGACGCTGGCTCGCTGCCGTTATTTCTGACCAGTTCCTGTTTTTCTGCAAGTAGTGTTCCTGCGGGAACATTAGCCGCTCTCGCCGCGCCGTTAATAGACATCAAACAGACAGCTAACAGCGTAAACGTCAATATCTTCGATTTATGTTGAATCATTCCCTTTACCTTATTGCTCTGTTTTAGGTAGACACCGTTGTCACTGTCAGAGAGATTCGGGAATAACGCAATATTTTTCAGTTACCTGGCAGATGTGGATCTGACATTTTTGCACATACAGTGCTAACATCTGATTCGGGAGCTTTTGTTGAAATAATATGCTTAAGCCCGGCGGGTTAAAATGCGTAAAGATGGGTAAAACCGCTGTGTCATTCCCCTTGATTTCATTATCCTCCATCATTAATTACATCTGTCATAAGAGAGTGACTCATGGATCGTATTATTAGTTCTTCGCGCGATCGTACATCGCTACTCAGCACGCATAAGGTGCTGCGCAATACCTATTTCCTGCTCAGCCTGACGCTGGCGTTTTCGGCGATCACTGCGACTGCCAGTACCGTACTGATGTTGCCTTCTCCGGGACTTATCCTGACGCTGGTGGGTATGTATGGTCTTATGTTCCTGACTTATAAAACGGCTGATAAACCGGTTGGTATTCTGTCAGCTTTCGCTTTCACCGGTTTCCTGGGCTACATTCTGGGACCGATACTGAACACATACCTGTCTGCGGGCATGGGTGATGTTATCGCCATGGCTTTGGGTGGTACGGCGCTGGTCTTCTTCAGTTGCTCGGCTTATGTACTGACCACACGTAAGGATATGTCCTTCCTCGGCGGTATGCTGATGGCAGGTATCGTGGTGGTGCTGATTGGTATGGTTGCAAATATTTTCCTGCAACTGCCGGCGTTACATTTGGCGATCAGCGCGGTATTTATTCTGATTTCTTCAGGCGCAATCCTGTTTGAAACCAGCAATATCATCCGTGGCGGTGAAACCAACTACATCCGTGCCACCGTCAGCCTGTACGTTTCGCTGTACAACATCTTCGTCAGCCTGCTGAGCATTCTGGGCTTTGCGAGCCGCGATTAAGCAGCATCACTGATACGAAAAAAGAGAATGCCAGTGGCATTCTCTTTTTTTTATACCTTATTCACCCTTGCAGATATAAGTAGGATAACGCCGGTCCTGAATCAGCCACACCGAGGGCGATAGCTCAGAGATGGTGAGATAATAGCGGGAGCCCGGCGAGGCAAAGCTGCCCCATTGAGCATCGGGGGTGTTGTCATTGTGTCGACGCCAGGTTTTGGCGTAGCTCAAGACAATAACCTTATCATCTTCCCGTCGCTCCCACGTAAAATCTACGTCCCTGTCAACGATAAGGCTCCGACCTTCAGCCTTTGCAGCACCTTTGTACGTGGTCAGGCCGGTACCATTACGATGAAAATAGAACTGAGCAACGGCATTGACCTTCACTTCGTTCACCTTTCCTTCATAGCGCGTAAAATTAAACTCAGTGCTGCAGGCCAACGCATCGCGTTTATAGGCTCCGCCCGTGTAGATAAAGAGCGCAACCGCTCCTCCAATTAATGCACCACCCAGCCCAAACAAAAGTTTGATTTTCATTCTTCCGCCCCGTTTTTGTAGCGAATGGTTTTACACAGGCTGGTTTCACTGACCGGACAAGCGCCAATGAATACTTCATCAGCCGCGGCAAGCGAAAAACGGGCACTGAAATAATAAATATCGTACTCCTCGCGCTCGCAAGCCACGTTATTGGCCTCCAGTCGCTCCGCTAATTTCGATAGCACTAACGGTCGTCCATGATCGTTGATAATCCAGATACTGCAACGCGCGATTTTTTCCTCGACCGGCTTTAATTTCGCCGGAACGGTTATCTCCAGCGGGCGGCTAAAATAGATGCTCGCCCCCAACGCCGCAACGATCAATGCCGCTATAATCAACCACCTTTTCAGGAACATGCGCCAGGGCAGTACGGCTTGTTGCCCGAAAGGGGGTTGCGGATCAGCAGCCTGAATGTTCTCTCCAGGCTGAAAAATTACATCGGCATCAAAACGGAAGCCATAACGCGGGACAGTGACGATAAATTCGTGCCCCTCTCCCAGAGACTGGAAGCTTTTACGCAGTTCGCTTACCGCCTTATTGAGATTATTCCCCGATGGCGTAAAGCCAAACTCTTCCCACACGCGAGCGATCAATTCCTCCCGGCTCAGGTCGCGTCCTCTGTGTTTAATAAATTCCTGCAAAAGACGAACGGCTGGCGCCGAAAGTGTTAATACAGACTCGGGTTGTCCAACAAGACTTATTACATGTGCTTCAGGATCAAATAACAACGAATTATTGCATATAAAAAACATCTTTTATTCTCGGCTGTTACCGCATGCTTTTTATTCCCTGGTACATCGACATGAAAACCGCCCCCTGAACTGCTTGTTTTTTCATCAGAAGGAATTTTCATTACATCCCTGGTCACGGTATTTTCGCTTAACTATACAACCTTAAAGCCAGAAAAGCAGGATAAAAAACTGTATATAAAGAGTTAACTAATACAAATTTTCACAAACCGCTGTTCTGGTTAAAGTTTCCCTGCCCTGAAGCCATACGAAAGCAGACGGTGTCCTGGTGTTAACGCGCCGCCTTTAAACTCAGAGCAGGCAGACTGATTGTGAAACAGAAAAAAAGAGTGAGCATGACAACCGCCTTTTATGTCGCCGCGCTGTCATTGCCATTTTTCTCAGAAATGACAATGGCCAATATGAGCGTATATCCCATGGAACTGAATGTAGACAGATCCGGTGCGGCGCAAATTAAGGTGGCTTCCAAAACGGATGATATTCAGTTCATTCGGGTGAGGCAAAAGAAAATTCTTAATCCCGGAACGCTTCAGGAAAAAGAAATCGACGTCGCTTCGTGGAAAGAAGGTGGCGTGGTGGTTACGCCAGAAAAATTTGCTCTTGCTGCAGGCGCAATGCGCGTTGTTCGTCTGGTATCGCTTATTCCGCCGAAAAAAGAGACCACCTGGCGCATGTATTTTGAAGGAGTAAAACAACCTGACAGTATTATTCCGGGCAAAGCAGAAACACCTGCGGCGATGGCGACATTGGGCGTCAATGTGATTTGGGGCGCACTGGTCCATATTGCGCCAGAAGAAAGCGTAGTTTCACTGTCGGTCGACCCTCGCCGGGGGACGTTAAAAAACAGCGGCACGCTTCGTGTGCCGCTCAGAGAGATTGGTATTTGTGATGCAAATTCATCATGTAAATGGATAAAAGAAGATGCAACGATTTATCCGGACACTGAACGGAAATTAAAAATGCTCACAATGAACCACGGTCAGAAATATAAATTTCGCTACTTCAACTGGATGAATAAAAACACTGAAGAAGCTGATTTACCCGTCGTGCAATAACACGGCATCACTGTAAAAAACCACGTGTGGTTTGTTTAAAGAGCCCAGGTGCTCATTTATAAAATGGAGATATCAATGCGTAAATTAATTAAGCCTCTGATGATTGCTGCCGCGATGACCACGTCCGTTAGCGTTCTGGCGGTCCAAAAAGATATTACCGTCAACGCCAGCGTCGATTCACAGCTCGATCTGACTCAGGCCGACAATACGCCGCTGCCAGCCAGCATCGATATGCAGTACCTGCCGGGCCGCGGGCTGGAAAGTTATCGTGTAAATACCAAAGTCTGGTCAAACTCGGCCACCAACAACGTGAAAGTGCGTTTGGTAAGCGCAGCGCAACTGAGCAATACGGAAGGCGATCAGTCCGTCCCGATGACCGTGAAGCTGGGTGATAAAACCCTGACCACCGCCGATGCCGAGTTTACCGGAACTGAACTGTTCCCGGGCAGCATTGAAAACGGTTCAGCGGTACTGCCACTGACCATTTCTCAGACCACCAAAGGCATTCTGAAAACCGGTCAATACAGCGGTGTTGTCAGTCTGATGCTGACTCAGGCGACGACCACGGAAGGCGGGGCGTAACACCGCAGTATCTAAGGAATAACATCAGAGGGTGCTCGCCCTCTGATGTCAGGATGATGTCGAGGCTCGGTCATGGCGTTTCACACAAATACTCTCCTTTTAGTTGCTTTATTACCTGCATCCATCCAACTCGCCTGCGCCGAGATGGCCGTGCCGGCAGGTTTTGAAGATCTGGCAAAAACGCAGCGTCTGTGGACAGAGGTAAACCTCTATGGCGAATCGCTTGGCCTTTTTGAAACGGATATCACGCTTGAAACGGTAAGTTTTGTCGCGCCAGAAACCCTGGTAGCGACCATCAAACGTCAGTTTAATGACGATCCTACCCTTGTTGCCACCGTGTCTGCTGCGCTGGCCGTTCCACTTGCTCGTAACGGCAACCTGGCGTGCAGCAGCAATGGTTCCGCAACGGGATGTGATTACATTGATACCCATCGCACGGCCATTATCTATGACGAGAATAACGCGCGCATTAGCCTGTTTTTGGACAAGAAATTTCTGCCTAAACAGACCACAGACAACCAGTGGTATCAGCCCACACAGGGCAGCGAGAATGCGTTGATCCATCAACAGAATATCAATTTTGTTGCTGACAGGGATTATCAGTCAGCCACCGTTCAGGGCAATGGCGCACTGGCCATGACGCAGGACGGTTACTTTAACCTCGACTGGATCTGGCTGGGGCAGCGTTCAAAGCGCCAGCAGCAGCAAGAGATAACCGTCAATAATGCCTGGTTTCGCCAGGATATCTGGCGTCAGTACTATATTCAGTTAGGCGAGATGGATACCCGCGATCTGTTCAGTAATGCCGGCGGGAATATTAACCTCAGCCAACTACCGCTGGGCAAAATTCGCGGCCTGCGTACAGGCTCGACAAGAGCATGGATTAATCCGGTTCAGCAGTCAAAGGGTACCCCCATCACCGTGCTGCTTTCCCACGACGCGCGTATTGACGCCCGCCGGGGCAATCAGTTGCTGGCCAGTTTTTATTTGAATGCCGGGGCTCAGACCCTGGACACGCGATCGTTCCCGGACGGAAGCTATACCGTGACGCTGTCCGTCTATGAAAATAACCGACTGACGCGCACCGAGCAGGTACCGTTTATCCGAACCGGCATTACACCGTTCGACCGCGTCGAGTGGTTCCTGCAGGCGGGCGAAACCGACAATAACGATCAAAACGATCAACGCAGCGCGGTCGCGCAGGCGGGAGTCCGCCTGCCTGTTACCCCAACCCTGGCACTGACCAGCGGCGTAACGATTAAGAAAAACCAGCATTTTCTGGAAAATGCTGTCGACTGGAGTCGGGGTTTTAATACGGGTCCAATCGATGGCGTGCTAAGCACCCGCTTTAGCTATCTGTACGGCAGCGAAGGACAACGCGGCAATATTCAGCAAATTAGCTATAACGACGGTTTTTCGCTGAGCTTCTATCGCAACGCGTTATCAGCGGAAAACTGCAATACCCAAAGCGCAGGATATGACGCCGTGAATGGCTGTTACCGAAGCATGTCGGTAATGTTTTCGGTCCCTGTTAGCGCCTGGTATGCCAGTCTGGGGTATTCGGATAACCGCAACGAAGGCCGGTACGTTTCACGTCGGGAACTCCCGGAAAGCGACGATCGCCACGATGTTGGCTTGCCGTGGGAGCCAGTTTATATGACACGCTCACGAACGCGGGCCTGGCAGAGTGGCTTGAGTACGACCTTCAGCACGCGCGGCCTGAACATCAACAGCAGCATTAACCTTTTCATGCGTAACGATGACTCCCGCGAAGGCAAGGATAAAGGCGGTTACCTGAGCGTGAGCCTGTCAATGGCGCATAACCGTCAGGGCGATGCGACAAGTTATACCTCTCTGGGCGCGACATGGCAGCACCAACAGCATGAAAAAAACCAGTTGAGCTACAACGTGGCGCACAACTGGTATGCCGATGCACGTGGTGAAAATGAGTATGGACTGAGCGCGTCAGGCATTAACAGCGATTCGCTCAATTCCTCTGCTTATACGCGCCAGGGTGGACGATATGGCAACGGGAGCCTGACAGTCAGCGATACCTGGGATCGTCAGGATAGGCGCCATACTCTGAGCAGCAGCGGCAATTACAGTTCAACGCTTGCACTGTCGCGCTCCGGCCTGTGGCTAGGCCGTTGGAGTGACGGACGTCCTGCCTCAGCCATCGCAGTTAACGTTGCCACACTTGGAGATTCCCAGGATCCGAACGTCACCGTGTCACTGGATAACGGCGGCAGTGCAGACATTCCAGGCAATAGCCGCGCGCTCTTCGCAGTGCCGGGTTATCAGCAGACTACGTTGACGATTAACGAATCTCTGGATGTCTCAAGGGGTGTCAGCAGTGAAATAACACAAGGCTCAGGCAGCAGAACGCTGTTTATGGTGCCGGGCAAACTGCTCCGTCGGGACGTGCAAACCACGGCAAGCTACACATGGCTCGGCCAGTTAACTGACGAACAACATTCGCCGTTTATCGGCGGTGTGCCACTGAACGTTAATGGCTGGAGCGACTTAGGCAACGGTGGGTTTAGCGCTCAGAGCGACGCTCTGCTGCATAACCTCTACCTGGTACGTCAGCAGCAGTTTTATCAGTGCGAGCTGAACGTAAAAAGTATGCGCGACGTCGTGCGTTACGTCGGGTCGATCCCTTGCCAGGAATTAACCTTCTCTGCCCTGCCGGATGCGGTCCGGCAGCAGGCCCAGTTGATGCTCGCCGGACGATCGGTAGCAACGAGTCCAACGGCCATGAATGCAGACAATTTCACAATAGGGAAATGATGTGAACAAGTGCTTTATTATTATGCTTTTCTTCAGCCTGTGGGCTGGCCAGACCCAGGCTGGCGCCCCTGCGGGACGAAACTCCAGCGTTGGGATCAGCTTCGATCGCATGGCACCGCCTGCACGTTTCGATATCTGGCTTCATGAAACCGGCGGCTACGATGCCGCCGATCCGCAAAAGTGGGGGCGCAATACCCTGACTTGTCTGTCTCGTACCGACACAACCAATGGCGCCTGCATGAACGCACCGGTCTGGTTCTCAGCGAACCCGGCTGCGCCTTATGCTATCAATTTACGTTTCAAACATGCCCTTACCAGCAAAACGGTGGACATTAAGGTCTATGGCGACCACTACATGTTTATCAATAATAAAGTCTTTACCTTTGCCAGTTTTGTCTCAGGAGGGTCTGCCGATGTTACAGCCTGGAACAGAGAACCCTACTTTGATTTCTATATCGTGAAAAGCGAACTGGAAAGGCTCGCTCTGCCTGGTATCTGGACCGCCACACTGAAGCAAAACTTGCGCCAATGGGGGAGCGCTGATTGCGGCGGGAACTTCAATGACGTCAATGTCGGATGTCCTGGCTATCTCAGCATCGCTAACTGGCAGGCCACAATACGCATTGAGGTGGTCGATCCGGGTAATCAGCAGATTTATCTGCCGGCATTTCCGCACTCAACGCCTATCGTTAACCTCAACTTGACCAACTTCCCTGGGCGGCCGGGTGGCAGTGAAATCCAGGGGGAAAACACGCTGGATATGTGTCTGTACGACGGCAAGAACAGTACCAGTACTCGCACCTATTTACGGTTTGAGGACGATGGACTCTCTTCAACAGATCGTACAGAAGGCGCATTTTCGATCCGGCGACGCGGCGGAAGTCAGATCGGTACGCGGGATCGTCTCGACTATCAGGTCTACGTCACCAATCCCGTCACCGGCGTAACCGAAACCGTCGCTAACGGAAAAACGCTGGTCTGGCAGGGCACCAACGATCCGCAGCATCTGCGTCAGGTCGTCCTGCCCGGTGGGCGTGAGAGCGTACTGTGCGTACCGGCCCCGATAGTCCTGAAAACCCCAGCGTTTGCTGCCAGCAGTAAAAATGCCGGGGATTACACCGGCACGCTACGCATTATCTACACACCCAGTACGTTATAAAGAGGCCGCAGTGAATTACGTCATTCTTGATAATAATCGTTTTTATGCGGAAGGGTTGCGCTACGCCCTTCTGCGCCGTAACGCTCAAACTCAGGTGGAGAACGGCGCGTTAAAGTGGCGCCGTTCTCTGTTGGCCTGTGACACCCTCGTTGTGCGCTGCCGTTTTTCCGTCGCGAGGACACATCTGGCGCTGGTCGACATTCTTCTTCAACTGGAGGCCAGGCGCTGGGAGGGGACAGTTTATCTGGTGTGCAATGAAAAAGGGTGGGCACTGGCCACGCATTTACGTAAGCGTTTTTCTACGCTGACCTTATATATCATTGATGACCGAATTGCCGTCGTGGATGCAGCGTATCTGTTTGCTAAAGAGCCCCGTCGGGTACGCAGTCTGAATTGCTGCCTGACTGGCATGGAGTTCAATGTTCTCGACAGGCTGGTTAACGGTCAATCGGTAAAGCATGTTGCGCATATGACGCAGATTAGCGAAAAACAGGTATCCACGTATAAATGCAACGCACTGAAAAAGCTTAATGCCAACAATCTGCTACAGCTTCTTCTATAGGTCGAGGTTTCTCACGCCGCCCCTTATTTGCTAAACTAGGGGCGGATTTTACTTTATCGACAGAGCACTATGTTCATTTTTGCAGGCCATGAAATTGAAACCGATAGCGAAGGCTATCTGAAAGATACCACGCTGTGGAACGAGCCGCTGGCGGAGAAAATCGCCGAAAACGAAGGTATCGTCCTCTCCCCCGAGCACTGGGAAGTGGTGCGTTTCGTACGCGAGTTTTATCTCGAGTTTAATACCTCCCCTGCTATCCGCATGCTGGTAAAGGCGATGGCCAACAAGTTTGGCGAAGAGAAAGGCAACAGTCGTTATCTCTACCGCCTGTTTCCGAAAGGTCCGGCTAAGCAGGCGACTAAAATTGCCGGCCTGCCGAAACCGGTGAAATGTATTTAATAGCGGATACTAAATCCCTTTAGCTCGTCGCCAGGGCGGTGCGGTTCACTGAGAACCCGATCAACCCTGGCGCTGCTCGGTCCCCCAGCTTTCAACCACTTCATCAGTTGTTCCACCCGGTCGCTTTCACCGCAGGCGACAACCTCTACGCTGCCGTCATCCATATTCTTCGCGTAACCGGTCAACCCCAGCCGTTGCGCTTCATGCTGGGTGGTGTAGCGAAATCCTACCCCCTGAACCCGGCCATAGACCCAGGCGATGATGCAAACTTTCGACATTGCGGTTCTCCTTATCAACGTAAATGAAGGAACAGGTACCGAGGCCTCATCGCACCTGTTTCGGCAGACATCCGTAATGCTGGCGAAATCTTGCAGTAAATCGTGAACCTGACAGATAGCCACAGCGTAACGCAATTTCGCCAATCGGCAGCGTGGTCGACTGTAGTTGAGAGAGCGCACAGGACATGCGCACCTCCTCGACTATCTGCCGGTAACTCTGCGATTCCATCTGTAATCGTCTGCGTAACGTCGAGGTACCGATAGACAGGTGACCGGCAATCTCCTGGGCTGTCCATAGCTTAGCAGGGGATAACATAATAAGTTGTCGCACCTGTTCAGTAAGATTAAACCGTCGCTCGATAAGCAGAGGCCCTGCCACACCATCATGCAGTAGCGCCAGCAATAATCCCATCGCCTGATGCTCCTGCAATTTTGCAGGTAAGTCCTGGCGTACTGCATCCAGCAGGCTTTCCCACATAAATGCCAGTCCGTTGCTCATTGGCGTACATAGCGACGTCAATTTTGCCGGAGGGAAATCCTCGACCCAGTTATTTTTAAACGCGGTAATGATGCTCGTCGATAGCAACAGCAAATCCGAGCGAAATGCTCCCTGTTCCGGCTGATTAATAATCTCCAGAGGCGTATTCGCCGGGATGATAATCAGCTCACCCGGTCCTGCAACCAGACGATTTTCATCCTGAATAATGACCTTACTTCCCTGCGTAATATGGCAAATAGCAGCAGAAAACAGTTTAACCCGATGCAAGCGGTGCAGATGGCCGGAACGCACCTCAGCGGTGGTAAGGTTGTTATGGCGAAAATGTACATCCTGCACCAGATTATCCTCTTTATTTTCTTGCGTAAGTGGCGGTTAATTCAGCTTTGGCAATCACGTGGCTGTTCAGCATAAAACCGACCAGGGCACCGCTGGCGTTACTGTCAATCGGCAACGCGTCTGTATTTAACGCCCACACGGTAAACTGATAGCGATGAGGTTTATCGCCCGGCGGTGGACAGGCACCACCGAATCCAGCATAACCGAAATCATTGCGTCCCTGAACTGCTCCTGCGGGTAACTTATCCATGCTGGCCCCGCCAGGAAGAGTGTGGATCTGAGCAGGAATATTTACGACGGTCCAGTGCCACCAGCCGCTTCCCGTTGGCGCATCAGGATCAAACAGCGTAATGGCAAAACTTTTGGCATCAGTTGGGGGATTTTGCCAGCTCAGTTGCGGGGAGATATTGTCGCCACTGCAGCCAAATCCCTTAAACACCTGTTTTTGCGTTAACTGCAGGTTAGCGGGTATGTCGGTGCTGTTGAGGCGAAACGTCGAGGCGGCAGAGGCATTAAAACTCAACGCGACAATGGCGGCGGTAGCCAAAGAGTAGACAGCTTTCATTGTATTTCCTTTTTCTGATTAAGAAATAGCAATGTAAACGGTGGGCATAAAAGAAACTGTGCCTCTGTGATAGCGTTTTGTGCCGAAACGCTCAACGCCATACGCTGATGATTGACCTCACCATCTGTGCTACTCTACGCGCCATTTTATTTTAATGGTTTCAGGTTGGTACTTTACTCCAGCCCGCGTCACTGTTTGTGAGAGGTTGCTCCGCATGACTGAATCTACAATTCCACATTATCCTCGTTTAGTGTTAGCCAAGGGGCGCGAAAAATCATTACTTCGCCGCCATCCGTGGGTATTTTCCGGTGCTGTCGCCCGTATGGAAGGTAAAGCCAACCTTGGCGAAACCGTTGATATTGTTGACCACCAGGGTAAATGGCTGGCACGCGGTGCCTTCTCACCGGCGTCACAGATCCGTGCACGCGTCTGGACCTTCGACAAGTCTGAATCCATCAATATTGATTTCTTTACCCGTCGTCTGCAGCAGGCTCAGACATGGCGTGACTGGCTGGCGAAAAAAGACGGTCTGGACAGCTATCGTCTGATCGCCGGAGAATCCGATGGTCTGCCGGGTGTCACTATTGACCGCTTCGGCAACTTCCTGGTGTTGCAGTTGCTCAGCGCCGGTGCTGAATATCAACGCGCCGCACTAATTAGCGCCCTGCAAATTGTTTTCCCTGACTGTGCCATTTATGACCGTAGCGATGTGGCCGTGCGTAAAAAAGAAGGTATGGAGCTGACCCAAGGGCCAGTAACGGGCGAACTGCCTCCTGCCCTGCTGCCTATCGAAGAGCACGGAATGAAGCTGCTGGTTGATATTCAGCATGGTCACAAAACCGGCTATTACCTCGATCAACGCGACAGCCGCCTGGCCACGCGCCGTTATGTGGAGAACCAGCGTGTGCTGAACTGTTTCTCTTATACCGGCGGTTTTGCGGTCTCAGCATTAATGGGCGGATGCCGTCAGGTGGTCAGCGTGGACACCTCTCAGGAAGCGCTCGATATTGCCCGCCAGAACGTTGAACTGAATAAGCTGGATCTGAGTAAAGCCGAATTTGTGCGTGATGATGTGTTCAAACTGCTGCGCGCCTATCGCGATCGCGGTGAGAAATTTGATGTCATCGTGATGGATCCGCCGAAATTTGTCGAAAACAAAAGCCAGTTGATGGGCGCTTGCCGCGGTTATAAAGACATCAATATGCTGGCAATTCAGTTGCTCAACCCTGGCGGCGTACTGCTGACATTTTCCTGCTCTGGACTGATGACCACCGATTTATTTCAGAAAATCATCGCCGATGCCGCAATAGATGCTGGTCGTGATGTACAATTTATAGAGCAGTTCCGTCAGGCCGCCGATCATCCGGTGATCGCTACCTACCCGGAAGGGCTGTATCTGAAAGGGTTTGCCTGTCGCATCATGTAACTTGAAAAGTGGAATATTACCCTTACATAGAGGGTATCTATTTCCCGGGAGGTGACTATGATTGCCAGCAAATTCGGTATCGGCCAGCAGGTCCGCCATTCCCTGTTAGGTTACCTCGGAGTGGTCGTGGATATCGACCCGGAATATTCGCTTGATGAGCCGTCAGCCGATGAGTTGGCGGTTAACGACGAACTTCGCGCCGCTCCCTGGTATCACGTGGTGATGGAAGACGATAATGGTCTGCCAGTGCATACGTATCTGGCCGAAGCACAGTTGAGTAGCGAACTGCAGGAAGAACATCCGGAGCAACCGTCGATGGATGAACTGGCGCGAACAATCCGTAAACAGCTTCAGGCTCCGCGCCTGCGTAATTGATCCTAACACAGGCCCGATGGCGCTTTGCTTATCGGGCCTGTGCATTTCATACGGCTACAGCCCAATCCTACTTCGCCAGCCCCAGTCGCGGGATCTCGATCGCCGGGCAGCGGTCCATCACTACCGCCAGCCCCGCATCACGCGCCAGCACGGCCGCCTGCTCGTTAATGACGCCAAGCTGCATCCACAGCGTCTTAGCACCAATGGCGATAGCCTCCTGAGCAACGCCCCAGGCCGCTTCAGAATTACGGAAGACATCGACCATATCCACTTTCTCTGGCACATCCGCCAGCGTTGCATAGCCCTGCTGCCCCAGCAGCGTTTTCCCGGCAACCTTCGGTGAAACGGGAATAACGTGATAGCCCTGATCGAGTAAATATTTCATCACGCGATAGCTTGGGCGATCGGGTTTATCGCTTGCGCCAACCAGTGCAATCGTACGAGTAGATGTCAAAATGCCAGCAATATCGGTCTCTTTCATCATTTTCCTCCAGGCTGTTTAGCAAAGTGTACGACAAACCTGCCCCTGCAACCATTCATCCCATACTGGCGCATGAGAGCTAAACTCAAAAATATGTCTATATGTTAGTAAACATGATTATCGAAAAATTTAGATACATGTTTGCAGATATTTTCTGGACAGGAGAAACCTATGAAAGCCGGCATTGTGACAGCCTTAATTGCCCTGTGTTTGCCGGTAACCGTTTTTGCTACCTCTTTACGCCTGTCTAATGATATTGACCTTCTGGTGCTGGACGGAAAAAAAGTCTCCAGCTCATTACTGCGTGGTGCCGAAAGTATTGAGCTGGAAAATGGTCGGCACCAGCTTGTATTTCGTGTAGAAAAAACCATTCGTTTATCGAGTCACGAAGAACGTCTGTACATTTCGCCTCCGCTGGTCATCAGCTTTGATACCCAACTCGTCAGCCAGGTTAATTTCCACCTTCCGCGGCTGAACAATGAGCGGGACGCAACGCATTTCGATGACGCTCCACGCGTGGAACTGCTGGATGGGGATGCCATGCCTATCCCCGTCAAGCTGGATATTTTGTCTATCACCTCCACGGCAAAAATCGTGGATTATGAAATGGAGACTGAACGCTATAACAAAGCGGCTAAACATGCTTCATTACCGCAGTTTGCTACGATGATGGCCGATGACAGTTCGCTACTTTCCGGGGTATCTGAACTGGATCGCGTGCCGCCCCAGTCGCAAACGCTGACCGAGCAGCGTTTAAAATATTGGTTCCAGCAGGCCGACGCACAAACGCGAAGTAACTTTTTGCAATGGGCTCAGAAACAGCCGCCTTCATGACATTTATGTTCGCATACGCATTTTTTTGGTCTTTCTCTTGCAGCGTCAAGAGCTTCCAGTACTCTGTAACCAGGTTAACTTGGGAGCTGTACTATGGAATTAACGACTCGCACATTGCCAGCGCGTAAACACATTGCGTTGGTTGCACACGATCACTGTAAAAAGATGCTGATGAGCTGGGTAGAACGCCACCAGCCGTTGCTGGAAAAGCACGTTCTGTACGCCACAGGAACAACAGGAAACTTGATCCAACGCGCGACAGGAATGGACGTCAACGCCATGCTGAGCGGCCCGATGGGCGGTGACCAGCAGGTAGGTGCGCTGATTTCAGAAGGGAAAATTGATGTGCTGATCTTCTTCTGGGACCCGCTTAACGCCGTACCCCACGATCCTGATGTCAAAGCCCTGCTGCGTCTGGCGACGGTATGGAACATTCCCGTTGCCACCAACGTGTCGACTGCTGATTTTATTATCCAGTCGCCAAACTTCAACGATGCAACGGACATCCTGATCCCGGATTACGCCCGTTATCTGGCAGAACGCCTCAAATAAACGCTAAGCAGGCGGTAATTACCGCCTGCTTTTCAGGGTTTCCGGGTCACCGGAACGTCTAATTGCTTAAGCTCATCAACAAAGCATGATGGCGCGTCTTTGTTAAACAGTAGCCATACCCGATGACGCGCGCGCGTTAGCGCCACATACAGCAAGCGTCTCTCTTCGGCATCCGGGAAATCTTCCACCGCCGGGAGCAATGCCTCTTCCATAATCGACTCGCGGGCCGGGGCTGGAAAACCGTCATTCCCTTCATGAAGCCCCACAACAATAACATAATCCGCCTGCTGTCCTTTACTGGCATGGATAGTCATAAATTCCAGCTGTAGCTTGGGCCAACGAGTGGCTGCTTTCTCCAGACTGGCAGGTTTGAGATGATGGTATCGCGCCAGCACCAGAATTCTCTCGTCTGCCTTTACAAATCCCGACAGCTTATCCAGCAGCAGATCCAGTTGGTTTTCATCGAGCAACGTGACGGCTTTTTTATCGCCAGTCACCAGACTGTTGAGCGGTTTCGTAAGCTGATGGGGATTTTGCTGGATAAACTGGTTTGCAACTTCGCCAATACGGCTATTAAAACGGTAAGTGGTATCCAGATTACAACGATCACCCTCGCCGAAGTTTTGCTGGAATGCGGTGGTCAACGAAAGCTGAGCCCCGCTGAATCGATAAATTGCCTGCCAGTCATCCCCTACGGCGAACAGCGTAGTCTGTGAGTTTTGTTTGCGCAGTGCGGCTAACAAAGCGGCACGCTGAGGAGAAATATCCTGAAATTCATCAACCAGAATGTGCTTCCACGGACTGATAAATCGGCCTTTTTCCAGAATGACAATTGCCTGATGGATCAATCCGGAAAAATCGACGGCATTCTCATCTTTCAGTGCACCCTTCCAGGCCTTGAGCAGTGGTGACATCAGTTTTATGCGTTTACTGAACAGATCGCGGATCTCCTCCGAAGCATTGGCGATCATCTCCGCCTGCGCTCCGCCATGCATACGCATCAGGCTGACCCAGCGATCCAGCCGGGAAGCCAGCCGGCGTTGCAATTTTTCGTCATCCCAGAAGTTACCTTCAGGTACAGACCACTGCATCTCTTCTTCTAACCATTGCCGCCAGCCCTTGGCCTGCGCCTTTTTCTCACTACACTGTTGACGCCATGTCGTTATAAAAAGTTTGCTGCGAGCAGAGGCATCATTTTCCAGCTTGCTGACCGTCGGGACTTTTTTGCTCCCCTGCGAAATGATGTGTAGCGCCAGTGAATGAAACGTCCGTGCGGTTATCTCTTCCGTATGCAGACGTTCACGGATGCGATCGTCCATCTCCTGGGCCGCTTTACGTCCGAACGCTAACAGCAGGATTTGTTCAGCTGCCGCTTCCCCTCGCGCAAGTAACCAGCCCGCACGGGCGACCAGGACGGATGTTTTTCCGCTTCCGGCACCCGCAAGAACCAATAATGATTGTTCACCATTCACCACCGCCCGCGCCTGGGCCGGATTCAACGGCGAGGATTCAATTTGCTGGAAAAATTCGCCATGCTCTTCCAGCATGGCATCGGTGTACGCCTGGTTGTGCTGTAAGCGACAAGCTTCAATGTCCTTCAACCATGCCTGGCATTGGCGTAACGCTTCACGGCAATTTTCAAATTCTTCCAACCGATTGAGCGGGAGCGGCAGTGCGGCAAAAGCACGACGGATCTGCTGCTGTAGTCCTGACGTCTGCTCGCGCGTCAGCCATTTATTTTCACTGGTACGCGCCGCAATCGCCTCGAGTTGTTGGTGTAAAACTCCCGCAGCGACGTCGCTCATTTCCTGGCTCCACTGCTGCCAGAGCGAATTCAAATGGTGATGAAAGCGCTGGGTTTCCGCCCATTCCGTACCGTGAAGACGTACCACTTTATCGTCCGGGAGTACAAACTCCAGCTCGCCCCATACCAGACCGCGTTTACAATGGATAGCCAGTAACTGATTGAAGGGAATAAGATACTCGTGACGATCGCCGGAAACCTTAATCCCGGCATTAAGAATAACGGCCCGATCGTAAGGGTGTTGTGCCAGACGTTTTCCAAGAGAAGTTGCTTTCAGTTCCATAAGACTCAAGCGGATCCACACGAAGAGATTTGCTTATCAGTGTAACCGCCAGAGAAAACGTGCTCCAGCCCAAAAAAACGTTACAATTGCCGAATTCACAGAAAACCAGAGTTAACCGAGGGTTTATGCGTACTGTTCTGAATATTTTAAATTTTGTGCTCGGTGGATTCGCCACCACCTTAGCCTGGCTACTGGCTACGCTGGTCAGTATCGTGCTTATTTTTACTCTCCCCCTGACCCGCTCCTGCTGGGAAATAACCCGGCTCTCGCTGTTTCCTTATGGCAACGAAGCGATTCATGTCGATGAGCTTAATCCAGCGGGCAAAAACGTCCTGTTGAATACTGGCGGCACGGTGCTCAATATTTTCTGGCTGATTTTTTTCGGCTGGTGGTTGTGCCTGATGCACATAGTCTCCGGTATTGCCCAGTGCATTACGATTATTGGTATCCCGGTAGGCATTGCGAATTTCAAAATCGCGGCGATTGCACTGTGGCCAGTTGGTCGCCGGGTGGTATCCGTAGAAGTAGCTCGCGCAGCGCGTGAAGCTAATGCGCGTCGTCGCTTCGAATAATCAGGACCGATGGCCTTTATGTTAAGTCCTCTGCTCAAACGCTATACCTGGAACAGCACCTGGCTTTACTACGTGCGAATTTTTATCGCACTTTGCGGCACAACGGCGCTGCCCTGGTGGCTGGGCGACGTTAAGCTGACCATTCCGCTCACGCTGGGCATGGTCGCTGCCGCGCTTACCGACCTGGACGATCGTCTTGCAGGCCGCCTGCGCAATTTAATCATCACGCTGGTGTGCTTTTTCATTGCCTCGGCCTCGGTCGAACTGCTCTTCCCATGGCCATGGCTGTTTGCGATTGGGTTAACGCTTTCCACCAGCGGCTTTATACTGCTCGGGGGTTTAGGCCAGCGCTATGCAACCATCGCCTTTGGCGCGTTGCTGATTGCCATTTACACGATGCTGGGCACCTCGCTTTACGATCAGTGGTATCAGCAGCCGATCCTGCTGCTGGCTGGCGCCATTTGGTACAACCTGTTAACCCTGACCGGCCATCTTCTGTTTCCCATCCGCCCCTTGCAGGACAATCTGGCGCGTAGCTACGAACAGTTAGCGCACTACCTGGAACTGAAATCGCGTCTGTTTGATCCCGATATAGAAGATGAAAGCCAGGCGCCGTTGTATGATTTGGCCCTTGCGAATGGGCAACTGATGGCGACGTTAAACCAGACGAAGGTATCTTTGCTGACTCGCCTGCGTGGCGATCGCGGACAGCGCGGAACACGTCGCACGCTACATTACTATTTTGTGGCGCAGGATATTCACGAACGCGCAAGTTCCTCGCATATTCAGTATCAAACGCTGCGCGACCATTTCCGCCACAGCGACGTGATGTTTCGCTTCCAGCGCCTGATGTCGATGCAGGGACAGGCGTGTGCACAACTGTCTCGTTGTATTTTATTACGTACGCCTTATCAGCACGATCCACACTTTGAGCGCGTCTTCACCCATATAGATGCTGCGCTTGAGCGCATGCGCGCGAGTGGTGAGCCTGCCGACCTGCTCAACACGTTGGGATTTTTGCTGTCAAACCTACGGGCCATCGATGCCCAGTTGGCAACCATTGAGTCCGAACAGGCCCAGGTCCTTTCTCGTAATGAGTCTGAAAACCAGCTTGCCGATGACAGTCCGCATGGATTCAGCGATATCTGGTTACGGCTGAGCCGTAATTTCACGCCTGAGTCGGCCCTGTTTCGCCATGCTGTCCGCATGTCGCTGGTACTTTGCGTCGGCTATGCCATTATCCAGATAACCGGCATGAACCACGGGTACTGGATCCTGTTAACCAGCCTGTTTGTCTGCCAGCCAAACTACAACGCCACCCGGCATCGCCTGGCACTCAGGATTATCGGCACATTAGTCGGGATCGCCATTGGTTTACCGATCCTGTGGTTTGTACCTTCTCTCGAAGGGCAACTGATACTCCTGGTGATCACTGGCGTGTTGTTTTTTGCCTTTCGTAACGTTCAGTACGCGCATGCCACCATGTTTATTACGCTGCTGGTACTGCTGTGCTTTAACCTGCTCGGTGAAGGTTTCGAGGTTGCGCTTCCGCGCGTGATAGATACGCTGATCGGCTGTGCCATCGCGTGGGCTGCTGTTAGTTTTATCTGGCCAGACTGGCGTTTTCGTAATCTTCCGCGGGTGATTGAACGGGCTACCGACGCTAACTGTCGTTATCTTGATGCTATTCTCGAGCAATACCATCAGGGGCGTGACAATCGTCTGGCATACCGTATCGCCCGTCGTGACGCGCACAATCGTGATGCGGAACTTGCTTCGGTGGTGTCGAATATGTCGAGTGAACCGGATGTCACGGCCCAGACGCGCGAAACGGCGTTTCGCTTGCTGTGTCTTAACCATACGTTTACCAGCTACATTTCCGCTTTGGGCGCACACCGTGAGCAGTTAACTAATCCGGACGTTCTGGCGTTGCTGGATGATGCCGTCTGTTATGTAGATGATGCGCTTCACCATCAACCTGCCGACGAACAGCGCGTATACCAGGCGTTGGACGGTCTGAAGCAGCGAATTCAGCATCTCGAGCCACGTCCGGACAGTAAGGAGCCACTGGTCGTACAGCAAGTTGGGTTACTGATTGCCCTGCTCCCTGAAATTCGGCGTTTACAGCAACAAATTGCCGTGCTGCCATCTAATACCCCGGTTCCGGCGTAAGAGAACTCACCCACTCAACCAGCTCCTGGCGACGCGTCGCCGGGAGCGCGGCTTCATGCACTCCGCCGACCGCCCCTTCAAGGGCATAGAGAATTTTTACCGTCAACGCCGGGTTATTCTGCCGCAGTTTCAACCAGCACATCTGGGCTCCCAGCGATCGCAATGTCCCCTCGTCCTTAATACCTGCTTCGTTTAGCAAGGTCTCCAGATGAAACGTCATATTCGGTAATTCCCGCAGACGATGTTGTGCAAAGCGGCTCTGTTTTTCCTTAACGGCTGCATCCAGTGAATATCGTGATAGCGATACCAACTGCTGCTGGTTTTGCCACAGGGCATCGTTCACCTGGTAATAATTGAGCACAACCGGACGTCCGCGCTTAATAAATGTCAGCCAGACAGGAGAATTTTTCACACAGTACTGTGCGCTCTGCTCACAGGCGCGCAGATATAACTCACCGCTGGCGACCATGGCAAAGACCGTATCGCCAACCGTCAGACTGTAGCCACCAAACAGTGAGCGATAGTGAATTGTTCCCAGAGAAGCCAGATATTCTTGTGATTTATAGATCCTTGCATAAGAAAGCTCTTTCATAAAAATCCTTTTAAATCATAACGTAAGCAAATAATTTGCAGTAACTGATCCGTTAATGACGAAAATAGGCAACTTATGCGTATGGGGCAAGATGAATTTAATGTTTCCCGTGACGACGACTAAAAATTGCGAACCTGTTTCCGAAAATAAGGTTGATCTTTATTGATGGCAGGGTTACTGTATATCCATACAGTAACTCACAGGGCTGGATTGATTATGTACACTTCAGGCTATGCAAATCGTTCTTCGTCGTTCTCTTCCGCATCAAGCAGTATTGCGCGCGTTTCATCAGAGAATGCTACCGCTGGGCTTATCAGTGAAGTGGTCTATCGCGAAGACCAGCCCATGATGACGCAGCTTCTGCTGCTGCCCCTGCTGCAACAGTTAGGGCAGCAATCACGCTGGCAGCTGTGGCTGACCCCTCAGCAAAAATTAAGCCGTGAGTGGGTACAGTCGGCTGGGCTTCCATTGACCAAAGTCATGCAAATCAGCCAGCTCTCCCCCTGCAATACGCTGGAATCGATGGTTCGAGCGCTGCGCACAGGTAACTACAGCGTTGTCATCGGCTGGCTGACGGAAGAATTAACCGAAGATGAACATGCCGAGCTGGTAAAAGCGGCAGATGAAGGTAATGCGATGGGGTTTATCATGCGTCCTGTTCGCGCTCAGACACTTGCGGGGAGACAGCATTCCGGGCTAAAAATTCACTCGAATTTGTATCATTGAGTAAAATTAGGATTTATCCTGGAATTTTTTTTCATGTTTTAAATTGCCGTTGAGCTATAACGTGTTTTCCGGCTGAAGGCCTGTCTGAAGCGGTTTTCAGGAAATCCTCAGTACATTTATTCATCTATAAATGTTAAATATTGTGTATACAAGCCTTTTTTTTTCATATGCCTGACGGACTTCACACTTGTAAGTTTTCAACTACGTTGTAGACTTTACATCGCCAGGGGTGCTCGGCGTAAGCCGCAGATATCGGTAGAGTAACTATTGAACTGGTCCCCGGGTGAAGGATTTAACCGTGTTATCTCTCTTCGGAGATATTCATGGCGAATTTTGGATGATAACGAGGCGCAAAAAATGAAAAAGACAGCTATCGCAATTGCAGTGGCACTGGCTGGTTTCGCTACCGTGGCGCAGGCCGCTCCGAAAGATAACACCTGGTACACTGGTGCTAAACTGGGCTGGTCTCAGTACCATGATATTGGCAACAACCAGATCAACAACTCCGGTCCTACCCACGAAAGTCAACTTGGTGCTGGTGCGTTCGGTGGTTACCAGGTTAACCCGTATGTTGGTTTCGAAATGGGTTACGACTGGTTAGGTCGTATGCCGTACAAAGGCGCTACTGATGCTACCCACAATAACGGCGCTTTCAAAGCTCAGGGCGTTCAGCTGACCGCTAAACTGGGTTACCCAATCACTGACGATCTGGACGTTTATACCCGTCTGGGTGGTATGGTTTGGCGTGCAGACGCTAAAAACAACGAAGGCTTCAAAGACCACGACACTGGTGTATCCCCAGTATTCGCTGGTGGCGTAGAGTATGCAATTACTCCTGAAATCGCTACCCGTCTGGAATACCAGTGGACCAACAACATCGGTGACGCGAACACCGTTGGTGGTCGTCCGGATAACGGTCTGTTGAGCGTTGGTGTTTCTTACCGTTTCGGTCAGCAGGAAGAAGCAGCTCCAGTAGTTGTTGCTCCGGCTCCGGCTCCAGAAGTACAGACCAAGCACTTCACTCTGAAGTCTGACGTTCTGTTCAACTTCAACAAAGCTACTCTGAAACCAGAAGGCCAGCAGGCTCTGGATCAGATGTACAGCCAGCTGAGCAACCTGGATCCGAAAGACGGTTCCGTAGTTGTTCTGGGCTTCACTGACCGCATCGGTTCTGACGCTTACAACCAGGGTCTGTCCGAGAAACGTGCTCAGTCCGTTGTTGATTACCTGATCTCTAAAGGTATTCCTTCTGACAAAATCTCTGCACGTGGCATGGGCGAATCCAACCCGGTTACTGGCAACACCTGTGACAACGTGAAAGCTCGCGCTGCACTGATCGACTGCCTGGCTCCGGATCGTCGTGTTGAGATCGAAGTTAAAGGTATCAAAGACGTTGTAACTCAGCCTCAGGCTTAAGTTATCGTCTTATAAAAAACCCCGCTTTGCGGGGTTTTTTTTCACCTTTTATCAGTCAAAGCATCACTGTAAACAAACATATCGCCATTCTGTCGTTATTCTTTTCCCAGCAGCGCCTGTAAATCCTGCTTCAATGTCGACATTTTGTTCGCGTACTTCTCTTTATGCTCCGCATCTTCAATCAGTTGCACAATGGTTTCAGAAAGCGTTTTTCCACGCCGCTGCGCAAGTCCTGCTAAGCGCTGCCAGACCATAAATTCCAGATCGATTGATTTCTTTCGCGTATGCTGATGCTCAGCGTTAAAGTGCCGCTTACGCCGCGCTCGTATGGTTTGTTTCATACGATTTAGCAGCGCAGAGTTCATGTGTTCTTCAATCCAGGAGTTAACCCGAACCGGTTCATTTTCGAGGGTTAGCAACAAATCAACGGCTTCTTCGGCAGCGCTGGCCTCTACGTAACGGGTGATTAATTCCCCCTCACGATGCTTCTTCACCAGATACTTCCATTTCCAGCCGCTTTCAAGGTTTTCAAGTTGTTGATATTTCATTGCGATCTCAATGTTACCGTGTAACTCTTATCAGAATATCAGCTTTTTCGGCATCTGAAGAAAAGAATATCCAGCCTGTGAACTGTCGCGTGCCATCACATCCGTTTCACGGCGCTTTCCACGTGTGCAGTGATGATGGTTACGGTATAATCTCGTTTTTTACAACAGACTAAAAAACATCAACTTTGACCATTACGAAACTTGCATGGCGTGATCTGGTTCCTGATACCGATAGTTATCAGGAAGTATTTGCACAGCCGCACGTCACTGACGACACCGATACCTTACTTAGTGAGACTCAGCCACGTTTACAATTTGCGCTAGAGCAGCTTCTACAGCACTGGACGACGTCCTCGTTTATGCTGGTAAAAGCGCCGGAAGAGCTTGAGTATATCGACCTTATCGCAAAGGCTGCACGGCCTCTGCATTCAGATGCAGGAAGCCTCACCGGGGGGCATTATGATATCTCCGGTCACACTATCCGCTATCGTGCGGCTGAGAGAGCAGAAGACAATTTTGCCACGTTAACTCAGGTAGTCAGCGCTGACTGGGTTGAAGCCGAACAACTGTTTGGCTGTCTGCGCCAGTTCAACGGCGAAGTTACCCTGCAGCCAGGTCTTGTGCACCAGGCCAACGGTGGTGTGCTGGTTATTTCATTGCGCACCCTGCTGGCCCAACCATTGCTGTGGATGCGCCTGAAAGCCATTGTCAGCCACGAGCGTTTTGACTGGGTAGCTTTTGATGAGTCTCGCCCACTGCCCGTCTCCGTTCCATCTATGCCCCTTAAACTGAAAGTGGTATTAGTCGGTGAGCGTGAATCACTGGCAGATTTCCAGGACATGGAACCTGAGCTGGCTGAGCAGGCTATTTATAGCGAGTTTGAAGATAATCTGCAGATTGTGGATGCCGAAACCATGACGCAGTGGTGTCAGTGGGTAACGCATACCGCGACGCGCAATAATTTACCCTACCCGGCCCCTGATGCCTGGCAAGTACTAATCCGTGAAGCCGTTCGCTATACCGGTGAACAGGATACATTGCCGCTTAACCCGCTGTGGATAACCCGACAGTTCAAAGAAGTGGCACCGTTATGCGAGAGCGAAACCTGCAATGCTGAGCAGTTCAGCCTGATGCTGGCCCAGCGCGAATGGCGGGAAGGTTTCCTCGCCGAACGTATGCAGGATGAGATCTTGCAGGAACAGATCCTGATCGAGACGGAAGGTGAGCGTATCGGCCAAATCAACGCCCTGTCGGTGATTGAATTTCCTGGCCACCCACGCGCATTTGGAGAACCTTCACGCATCAGTTGTGTGGTTCACATTGGCGATGGCGAATTTACGGATATTGAGCGCAAAGCCGAGCTCGGCGGAAATATTCACGCGAAGGGGATGATGATTATGCAGGCGTTCCTGATGTCGGAACTCCAGCTTGAGCAGCAAATCCCCTTCTCCGCCTCGCTGACCTTTGAGCAATCCTACAGTGAAGTAGACGGCGACAGTGCGTCCATGGCCGAACTGTGCGCATTAATTAGCGCCCTCGCCGACGTTCCTGTTAATCAAAGCATCGCCATTACCGGTTCTGTCGATCAGTTTGGTCGGGCGCAACCTGTTGGCGGTCTGAACGAGAAAATTGAAGGTTTCTTCACCATCTGCCAACAGCGTGAGCTAACAGGCACGCAGGGCGTTATCATTCCTTCAGCGAACGTCAGACACCTTAGCCTGCAGCCCGCGCTGCTACAGGCCATAGAAGAAGAAAAATTCACTATCTGGGCGGTGGACGACGTAACCGATGCGCTGCCACTGTTATTAAATCTGGTGTGGGATGGCGAAGGCCAGACAACGCTGATGCAAACTATCCAGGAGCGTATTGCTACGGCAACGCAACAGGAAGGTCGTCACCGTTTTCCCTGGCCGCTACGCTGGCTGAACTGGATTATTCCGAACTGATCGGACTTGTTCAGCGTACACGTGTTAGCTATCCTGCGTGCTTCAATAAAATAAGGCTTACAGAGAACATGGTAGATAAACGCGAATCCTATACAAAAGAAGACCTTCTTGCCTCTGGTCGCGGTGAGCTGTTTGGCGCAAAAGGGCCACAACTGCCTGCACCAAGCATGCTGATGATGGACCGTGTCATCAAAATGACCGAAACCGGCGGCAACTTTGACAAAGGTTATGTTGAAGCTGAACTGGATATCAACCCGGACCTGTGGTTCTTCGGATGCCACTTTATCGGCGATCCTGTGATGCCAGGCTGCCTGGGTCTGGATGCCATGTGGCAGCTGGTTGGATTCTATCTCGGCTGGCTGGGCGGCGAAGGTAAAGGCCGCGCGCTGGGCGTAGGCGAAGTTAAATTCACCGGCCAGGTTCTGCCGACCGCGAAGAAAGTCACTTACCGCATTCACTTCAAACGCATCGTCAACCGTCGACTGATCATGGGCCTGGCTGATGGTGAAGTGCTGGTTGATGGTCGTCTGATCTACACCGCTAACGATCTGAAAGTGGGTCTGTTCCAGGACACTTCCGCGTTCTAATTTGCAGACTGGCTATAGGCCTGACAAGACGCCTGGCGTCGGCCTAAGATACTAATCAGGTCTGTAAAAGGCGAAACCTCCGCTCTGCGGAGGTTTCTTTTATCTAAAGAGACAGAATCAGGCCATTAAAACCCTATCCCCCATGGCTTCTCGCCAGCCTCCCAGCCAGTATGACCTCTGATTCAGCGTCTGATAGGGACACATTTCTTTTGAGCGTCCGGCAATGCCGGCCTGATATCCACGTTGATGTGCCCGTTCCAGGCGATCTCGTTTTTGTCTCTTCATGCCTCGTTTCCCTCATCTTTGGGTCTGGTGGAAAAGAAAACAGTGATTACTAAGTGTGCAATCACACTAAAACGAATACCCCTAAACATCAGGCTCGTCAATGCGCAAAATTCACGCCAGTGTCATATTTGTGAGCTACCCGCAAAATCATTTGTACAAAAATAATCAGTCAGAACAGCTATCTCCACGGCTAAAAAAATAAAAAAAACCGCCCCTGGCAAAGAACCAGGGGCGGCATAATTTACAATTATTTAAGCTTAAGGGATGCGTTTCAGCTCTTGAGCAATAGCCGTCGCTTCCTGACTCCAGGCGTTGGCAAGAACCTTCACCATCTCATCGTAGCCGTCTTTGGTCTGCACAGCTTCGATGTGGAATGGACGTTTGATTAACTGTCCCTGGTGATTCAGTAGCCATTCACCGCTGACGATAACCTTACCATCGTACCGACCGTGGAACCCGGTTACGGTAACGTTCAGCGTGTCCTGAGTGCTTCCCAGCGGCTGCGAAGCGACCACCCAACCAGGCAACTGCATACTGAGGTTCGCCACCAGCGTATTACGCAGTTGCTGATCTAATGGACTGGCCCAGAGATTATTATTCGCTATCACATATTGCACATCGCTGGTCTGGTAAACCACCCCATTGCCCGCCAGATAGTCCGGGACAGCAATCTGCTCAACCCACAGCAGACGATTACCCTGGTTGGCAGAGCTTTGTACGCCCCCTTGCGTGATAGGAAGCTGGTAATAGCTTTTATTTTCTCCGCTGGAGCTGCATGACGTCAGCCAGACCGCCATCATCACCACTAGCCACTTTTTCATTGTTTCGCCCTCTTCGGCTCTGGATCTTTTTTGTCCTTCGCTTCAAATACCAGCGCGTTGCTCTTATCGTTCAGCGTTTTCAGTACCGGCTGCAGTTCACGCAGCACCTGATCCAGACGCTGCATATCCGCTACCATCTTGTTGTAGGCGGCGGACCCCGGCTGGAAGCCCTGCATGCTACGATTCAGTTCACGCAGCGTGTTCTGCATATCCGCTGGCAGATCCTGCATCGACTGGCTGGACGTGATCTTATTCATGTTGTCCAGTGTGGTCTGCAGATGCTTCATCGTGCGCTGACTTTCGGACAACGTATTGGTCGCCTGCTCAATCATCGGATTCAACGGCAGATTGTTAATCTTATCCAGCGCTTCCATCAGACGTTGCTGGATCTGCGCCAGACCGCCGCTCACGGTCGGAATGATTTGATAGCCATTAAATTCGCGCACGCCGGTAATTGGCGGTTCTTTCGGGTAGAAGTCGAGATCAACATACAGCGCGCCGGTCACCAGGTTCCCGGTTTTCAGCGATGCCCGTAATCCGCGTTTAAGCAGTTGCTCCAGATGAGCGCCAACATCAGTGTCCTCTCCCAGTTGCGCCTTCAGACGTTCTGGTTCAATACGAACCAGCACCGGAATACGGTAATCATTGTTGAATACCTGGCGCATATTCGGTGAGAAGAAAGGTACTTTACTTACCGTACCCAAACGGATGCCTCTGAATTCCAGCGGCGCGCCAGGCTGCAGGCCACGAATCGAATCTTTAAAGAACATCAGGTAATCAATATGATCGGTATACAGGGAGTCCTGAATACTTTTTTGATCGTCATAAAGATTAAACGCGGACTGTTGCGCGACCGGTTCGCCCTGCTCTAAGCCTTCCGGCACATCAAAACTTACGCCACCGCCAAACAGCGTGGAGAGCGATCCCATTTCCACACGCATACCTGCCGAAGTAAGATCCACGGCGATCCCGCTGTCTTTCCAGAAACGTACATTGCTGGTCACCAGACGGTCGTTAGGCGCATTGATGAAAAGCTGGTAGCTGATCGTACGCTTTTGCGCATCAAATGTGCTGGTTTCAACCGAACCCACACGATAGCCACGGAACAGGACGGGATCACCAGGGCTCAACTGACCGGCTTTTTTGCTGTCCAGAATCACACGGATCCCTTTCGCATCTGGCGGCGCAAGCGGCGGTGAATCCAGCAGTTGGTAATTTTCCAGCTTGCTTCCTTTATTGCCAGGCTGCAGTTCAATATAAGCCCCGGACAATAGCGTGCCGAGCCCACTGATACCTTCACGTCCAACCTGCGGCTTCACCACCCAAAAGACCGAATCTTTATGCAGCAGTTTTTCCATACCGGAGTTAAGACGCGCTTTAATCTCCACATGGGTCAAATCATCCGTCAGGGTTGCGCTCTCGACGATACCGACATCAACGCTGCGGCTCTTAATCGTCGTTTTACCCCCTTCAATACCTTCGGCATTGGTGGTAATCAGCGTCACTTGTGGCCCCTGATGGCTGTAGTGATAAAACAGAACCCAGGCGCCAATAAGTGCAGTGACGATAGGAAATATCCACACGGGCGACCAGTTTTTTACCTTTTGCACTTTGGCTTCCCCACTTTTAGATTCCATGCTGTCAGGACTCCTCATGGCCTGGTTCTGGTTCACGATCCCACGACAGACGCGGATCAAATGTCATCGCAGAAAACATTGTCATAATGACGACTAAAGCAAACATCAAAGCACCCATCGCAGGATAAATATTCATTAACCCTCCCATGCGCACCAGCGCAGAGAGTACCGCAATCACAAAAACGTCAATCATTGACCAGCGACCGACAAATTCCACAACTTCATAAATCAGGTGCATACGTTCACTGTCGCGTTTGCCATGCCCTTTGGCGTCCCAGCATAGCCAGGCAATGGCGATCATTTTCAACGTCGGCACCATAATACTGGCGATAAAAATAACCGCAGCCACCGGATAAGAGCCTTCGCTCCAGATTAAAACCACGCCCTCGAGTATTGTTGACGGTAGCTTTGACCCGAGCAGATCGGTAATCATGATTGGCAGAATATTGGCCGGAAGATAAAGCATTATCGACGTAAACAGTAATGCCAACGTCCATTGCAGACTGTTTTTACGCCGCACATAACCTTTCGTCTGACAGCGCGGGCATACCCGTTCGTCAGCGGGAAGAATAGCAGTGCAGCAGGAGCAGGAACGCAGCCCCTGTCGAATACCGGGTACGCCAGGTTTCAAGACCTGCTTAATCACCGGCATTGGCGCAATATCATCCCACAGCCAGCGGCGGTCAACGCACTGGAATGCGCGCAGTTGCAGAACGCAAAAGAAGCACCACGGAATAAAGCTGCTGCCCACGCCGATATCGCCGTAGGCCATCAGCTTAACGAAGCTGACCAGCACGCCAGCGAGGAAGATTTCCGCCATCCCCCAGCTTTTTAACTGGAACAGAACGCGCGCAAGACCCGCTTTAAGTCTGCCGGGCATCTGCACCCGATTCACCAGCAGCAGAATAGTCAGCAGACAAAACGCGGGAACCAATTGCACAAATAATAAAAAGAAGGTGCCCAGACTGGCGTAGTCTTCCGAAAAGAGAACGCTTGGGATCTCCAGCAACGTGACTTCGCTGCTCACCCCTGCGACATTCATATTCACAAAGGGAAAGAGGTTTGATAAAAGCAGCATGAACAATGCTGCTAACACATAGGCGGTAGGACGCTGCCGTGGCGCGTCCCACTCAACCGTTAATGTAGTGCCACATCGTGGACATGCCGCTTTCTGACCATGCTCAAGGCGAGGTAACGCCACCAGCATGTCACACTGCGAGCACAGAATATGCTTCGCGGCATGGTGATGTTCGCACATATGTGCTCCTTTAAATTATGCGCCACTCTTCAAAGACTCAAGATACTCCCAGCGCTCAAAGGCTTGCTCAAGTTCTTGTTCTGCTTCGTTCAGGTTAGCTAATACCTGTTGCGTTTGCTCGTGCGGCTGACTGAAAAAAGCGGCGTCAGCGACCTGAGCTTGTAATGCTTCCAGTTTAGCTTCCAGTTCTTCAAGCAGCGCGGGGAGCTGCTCCAGTTCGCGCTGCAGTTTATAGCTTAGTTTGCTCGTGCCACGTTTGACAATTTCTGCTTTAGGAGCAACAGCTTCCTCTGTTTTTTTAGCGATCGGTTGTTTAAACGCCACATACTGAGATTGCTGGCTACGCGCGTCATGGTAACCGCCGACATAACGACCAATTTTGCCGCCGCCTTCGAAGATCCAGCATTCAGTAACGGTATTATCCACAAACTGACGGTCGTGGCTCACCAACAGCACGGTGCCCTGGTAGCTATCAATCAGCTCTTCAAGCAGTTCCAGCGTTTCGACGTCCAGATCGTTGGTTGGTTCATCGAGAATCAAAAGATTACTGGGTTTCAGAAAAAGACGCGCCAGCAGCAGGCGATTTCGTTCCCCACCAGAGAGCGCACGCACTGGTGTCATCGCGCGTTTCGGATGGAACAGGAAGTCCTGCAGGTAACCCAGCACGTGGCGAGGTTTGCCGTTAACCATCACCTCTTGCTTACCTTCAGCCAGGTTGTCCATCACGGTTTTGTCCGGATCCAACTCGGCGCGGTGCTGATCGAAATAAGCGACTTCCAGCTTGGTTCCGACATGAATGCGTCCGCTGTCAGCCTGAAGCTGACCTAGCATCAGCTTCAGCAGCGTCGTTTTGCCGCAGCCGTTAGGTCCGATTAGCGCAATCTTGTCGCTACGCTGCACCTGCGCGGAGAAATCTTTCACCAGTTGCTTTCCGTCAACCTGGTAATCAACATTTTCCATTTCGAAGACAATCTTGCCAGAACGGCTCGCCTCTTCGACCTGCATCTTCGCCGTGCCCATCACTTCGCGACGTTCGCCACGCTCGCGACGCATGGCTTTCAGCGCACGCACTCGGCCTTCGTTACGGGTACGACGCGCCTTGATGCCCTGACGGATCCAGACTTCCTCCTGCGCCAGCTTGCGATCAAATTCCGCGTTTTGGAGATCTTCTACCCGCAGAGCTTCCTCTTTATCCAGCAGATATTGATCGTAATTCCCCGGATAGGTCACCAGCTTGCCACGGTCGAGATCGACAATGCGTGTCGCCATATTGCGAATAAATGAACGGTCATGGGAAATAAAAATAATCGTCCCATTGAACGTTTTCAGGAACCCTTCCAGCCAGTCGATGGTTTCAATATCCAGGTGGTTCGTGGGTTCATCCAGCAGCAATACGCGCGGGTTGCTCACTAACGCGCGGCCCAGCGCCGCCTTACGCAGCCAGCCGCCCGAAAGCGAAGAAAGCGCGGCGTTAGGATCCAGGCCCAGTTGCGCCAGCACTTCATTAATGCGACTTTCGAGCTGCCACAGATTGTGGTGATCGAGCATTTCCTGAACCCGCGCCATCTCATTCAGGTTTCTGTCACTCGGGTCGGTCATCACCAGACGCGAAATATCGTGATAACGCTTCAGATACTCGGCCTGTTCCTCAATACCTTCGGCAACGAAGTCATAGACGCTGCCCTCGACATTACGCGGCGGATCCTGTTGCAGACGCGCTACAACCAGGTCCTGCTCATAAATAATACGTCCGTCGTCAAGACCCTGTTCACGGTTCAGGATCTTCATCAACGTCGACTTGCCTGCGCCATTACGGCCTACCAGACAGACGCGTTCGTTATCTTCGATATGCAGTTCTGCATTATCAAGAAGCGGGGCATCGCTGAACGACAGCCATGCACCATGCATACTGATCAATGACATCTATTTATCCTTTCAGGCTGCGGTAATCAGCCAGCAATTGTGGATCTGTCGGTTACGGGCAAAGTCCTGGGAAAGCGTTTTTTGGGTAATTTCTTGTGCTTTCAATCCCAGTTCAGCCAGACCGTCGAGATCCATACGGAACCCACGTTTGTTGTTAGAGAACATTATCGTGCCGTCTTTACGCAGCAGACGTTTCAGATCTTTCATCAGCGCCAGATGGTCGCGCTGCACATCAAACGAGTCTTCCATACGTTTTGAGTTAGAGAACGTCGGCGGGTCAATGAAAATCAGATCAAACTGTTCATTGGCATCGCGCAGCCAGCCCAGGCAATCGGCCTGAATTAAACGGTGAGCGCGACCGCTCAGGCCATTCAGACGCAGGTTGCGTTCCGCCCATTCCAGGTAGGTACGCGACATATCAACCGTCGTGGTGCTACGCGCACCACCCAGTCCGGCATGTACGCTGGCGCTGCCGGTGTAGGAGAACAGGTTAAGGAAATCCTTACCTTTACTCATCTGTCCCAGCATGCGGCGCGCAATACGGTGATCGAGAAATAAGCCCGTATCAAGATAGTCTGTCAGGTTAACCCACAGGCGCGCGTTGTACTCGCTTACCTCAATGAATTCACCCTTCTCATTCATCTTCTGATACTGATTTTTCCCTTTCTGACGTTCACGGGTTTTTAGCACCAGTTTATTTGGCGCGATTTCCAGTACCGACAGCGTTGCGGCAATGATGTCGAACAGGCGTTGACGCGCTTTTTGCGCATCAACCGTCTTCGGTGGGGCATATTCCTGAACCACGACCCACTCACCGTAACGGTCCACTGCAACGTTGTATTCCGGCAGGTCAGCGTCATACAGGCGATAGCATTCAATCCCTTCCTGACGCGCCCATTTTTCCAGCTTCTTAATATTCTTGCGCAGGCGGTTGGCATAATCTTCCGCTACCGTGGCAGGCTTGCTGTCCGCGGTGGTCTCTGCAACGTGATAGTTCTTCTGGACACAATCCAGCGGGCCGTTTTTCGCTTTGAACTGCTTGTCGGCACGTAATTGCAAACTGCTGAGCAGATCCGGAGAAGCGCTGAACAGCGACAAATTCCAGCCGCCAAACTGTTTTTTCATCGTACGGCCCAGCAGGCTGTGCAGGGCAATCAGCGCCGGTTCGCTATCCAGACGTTCGCCGTATGGCGGGTTACTGATAACCGTCCCGTACGGTCCTTTTGGCAGCGGATTACTCAATTTGGCGACATCTTTCACATCAAACGTCATCAGATCGGCAATCCCGGCGCGGCGAGCGTTACTACGCGCTTTTTCAATCACGCGCGCATCGCTGTCAGAGCCGTAGAAATGCGAGGTATAGTCAGCCAGTCCCTTACGCGCACGCACCTGCGCTTCGGCTTTAACTTCTTGCCAGACAGCTTCGTCGTGCTGCGCCCAACCGCTGAAGCCCCAGTACCCACGGTGCAGGCCCGGTGCGCGATCGGTTGCCCACATCGCCGCTTCAATCAGCAGCGTGCCGGAGCCGCACATCGGGTCGAGTAACGGTGTGCCCGGCTGCCAGCCAGAACGCATAACAATAGCGGCGGCCAGCGTCTCTTTAATCGGCGCCTGACCCGCGCGATCGCGATAACCGCGCTGATGCAAACCATCACCGCTCAAATCGAGCGCAATGTTGGCGGTATCTTTGTTCAACCAGACGTTGATGCGCAGATCCGGAGATTCACGATCCACATTCGGACGCGGCAGATTTTTACGGGTAAAGGCATCGACAATCGCATCCTTGACCTTCAGCGCGCCGTACTGGCTGTTACGAATGGTTTCGTTCAGGCCGCTAAAATGAACGGCAAAGGTAGCACCGGGATTAAATATCTCTGTCCAGTCGATTGCCTGAACGCCGAGGTACAGATCAAGATCGCTGTAGACCTTGCACTCTCCCATCGGCAGGATAATGCGCGAGGCCAGGCGGCTCCACATCAGGCTCTGGTAAACAAGCCGCGTGTCGCCCTTAAAATGGACCCCACCCTGAACGACCTGACACTCCAGCGCGCCGAGGTTTTCAAGTTCAGTTTTTAACAGCTCTTCCAGCCCACGGGCCGTACTGGCAAACAGAGAATTCATAATGTCACTTTTACTCCTGGAAAATTGCTGCGCATTATAGCTAATATGGGCTGTATGTCATAAAGTTGAAGGCTTATTTTCGTTCAAGGGGCTGTGCAGTGGTAACGTTGACCCGACTTTTTATTCATCCGGTTAAATCAATGCGTGGAATTGGACTCACGCACGCCCTGGCAGACGTTAGCGGTCTTGCCTTTGATCGTATATTTATGATTACCGAGACTGACGGGACGTTCATTACCGCCCGACAGTTCCCACAAATGGTCCGCTTTACGCCTTCCCCTTTCCACGATGGACTGCATCTTACGGCTCCAGACGGCAGCAGCGCGCTCGTGCGATTTGCCGACTTCGCGACCCAGGATGCGCCGACAGAAGTGTGGGGAAACCATTTTACCGCGCGTATTGCGCCTGCGGCTATCAACCAGTGGCTTAGCGGCTTTTTCTCCCGTGACGTACAACTACGCTGGGTCGGTCAGCAACTGACGCGTCGGGTGAAGCGTCACGCGGATATTCCTTTGTCCTTCGCCGATGGCTATCCCTACCTGCTGGCCAACGAAGCATCTCTGCGCGATCTGCAACAGCGATGTCCGGCAAGTGTCAAAATGGAACAGTTTCGCCCCAATCTGGTAGTTTCGGGGGCTGACGCCTGGGAAGAAGATACCTGGAAAGTGATTCGCATTGGCGACGTCATTTTTGATGTGGCAAAACCCTGTAGCCGCTGCATTTTCACGACAGTTAGCCCAGAAAAAGGCCTGAAACATCCGTCCGGTGAGCCGCTCGCCACGCTGCAAACCTTCCGAACTGCGGTGGATAACGGCGACGTTGATTTCGGCCAAAATCTTATCGCGCGCAACAGTGGTGTTATTCGCGTCGGCGATGAAGTAGAAATTTTGGCTACTGGTCCTGCGAGAGCGTATGGCGCGGCTGAATCAGACGATACTGTACAGCAACAACAGCCTGACGCCACCGTGCTTATTGACTGGCAGGGACAGACTTTTCGCGGAAATAATCAGCAGGTATTGCTTGAACAGCTTGAAAACCAAGGTATCCGGGTTCCCTATTCATGCCGGGCTGGAATTTGCGGATGCTGTCGAATTCGACTGCTGGAAGGCGAAGTTAGTCCACTGAAAAAATCAGCGATTGGTGATGACGGGACGATTCTGTGCTGCAGTTGCGTTCCCAAAACGACAATCAGGCTGGAGAGTTAAACCGCCTGTTCAAGGCTGAAACTGTCGGCAATAACCTGCGGTTTCAGTCTGTCATTCATTATTTTAATCGCGTCGCCAAGTTGCATTGTGCGCCCGGCAATAACCACACCAGGTTGTGCAAGCAGACAAAGCGCGGCGTTTTCCCCCGGCTCAACCACTAACAGGTTAACCTGTTCATCGGTATCGCTTAAATCAACACAGGCAGCGTCACCCACGACCGGCGACCAGTTAATACCGTGTGCGACAAAGTGCCAGCTTTTTGGCATTTGCGGTTTAAGGTAACGAATCGCCACCAGCGCATTAAGCACCAGTTCCGCTTTTTGCTCTTTGGCTAAATCAAGGTAGCGACATTTTTCTTCAAAGGAAAAATAAAGCGCGGCGTCATCGACACAAAAACCCGACGGAGAAAATGCATCAGGAGTGAGCATTTTACGAGCAAAACGCGAACGGAATAACATGCCATTGGCTAAATCGAGCATCATACGATCGTGCTCTTCATCATAATACCAGCGCCAGTTATCGTCGGGTTTAATTCGCATCAGTTTCTCTCCTTTCCTTAATCATCGCCGTTACGACAGTATCCTTTTGCCGCTTCGTTTATTGCCCTAATAATAAAAGCTCAGAATGTTTAAATAAGCAACAGTAAAGGAATATAAAACAACCAGGGCCAGAAATAAAGCCCTGGATTGTGATTAAGGTAGCATTCAGATATTGGCGACGATTTCTTTAATCAACGGCGGGCCTTTAAAAATAAAGCCTGAATAAATCTGAACGAGGGTTGCACCGGCAGCTATTTTCTCACGCGCGGCAATCACCGAGTCGATACCGCCAACACCAATAATCGGCAGTTGACCTTTTAATTCCTGAAACAGCTGGCGAATAATTTCTGTACTTTTTAATTGCAATGGTCGACCGCTCAGGCCCCCCATTTGATCGCAATTTTTCATTCCCTGAACGAGAGAACGATCGAGAGTAGTGTTAGTTGCAATTACGCCATCAATATTATGACGAACTAAACTGTCAGCAACCTGGATCAGTTCTTCCAGAGAAAGATCCGGCGCGATCTTTACCGCCACCGGAACATATTTATGGTGGATCGCTTGCAGATCATTTTGCTTATTTTTAATTGCCGTCAGGAGATCGTCCAGCGCCTCGCCGTATTGCAGTGTACGTAATCCCGGTGTATTTGGTGAAGAGATATTAATCGCGATATAACCGGCGTAAGCATAGACTTTTTCCATACAAATCAGATAGTCATCTTTGCCATTCTCTACCGGAGTATCTTTATTCTTACCAATATTAATCCCCAGAATACCGTCAAAATGCGATTTTTTAACGTTCTCAACCAGGTTATCAACCCCCAGGTTATTAAACCCCATGCGGTTGATCAAACCTTCCGCATCGACCAGACGGAACAGACGCGGTTTATCGTTACCCGGCTGAGGCCGCGGCGTCACGGTACCAATCTCAATGGAGCCAAATCCCATCGCGCCGAGTGCGTCAATGCACTCCCCGTCTTTATCCAGTCCGGCAGCAAGCCCGAGTGGATTTTTAAACGTCAGCCCCATACAGGTAACCGGTTTTGCGGGTACTTTCTGGCGGACAAGCGCTTCGAGCGGCGTGCCGGTAATGCGACGTAATTGCTGGAATGTCAATTCATGGGCGCGCTCTGGATCGAGCTGAAAAAGGGCTTTACGAACGAAGGGGTAGTACATGAACTCTCCTGGATTCCCGGTGTGCAAACCGGGGGCGTATTATGTGCGATCGCGAGCAAAAAGGGAATTGACCTGCGGCAATAAATAGCAATCGTTTTCCTCGCCCCTGCCTTTTTATTCAATTTCCAACTTTTCTATCCCGTATAAATCATTTCGATAAACAAAGCCTCTCTGCCAAACTGCATAAATTGTTATCAATGTTAATTAAAAGCAAACAATTGGTTATAAGGGGAGAATGAAATTATGCGCGTCATCACTCTGGCGGGGAGCCCTCGCTTTCCTTCTCGCTCCAGTGCGTTACTGGAATATGCCCGAGAAAAACTAAACGATCAGGATGTCGAAATCTTTCACTGGAATCTGCACAACTTTACCCCGGAAGACCTGATCTATGCCCGTTTCGACAGTCCGGCGCTGAAGACATTTATCGAACAACTGCAGGATGCTGACGGGCTGATTGTCGCAACCCCGGTCTATAAAGCCGCTTACTCTGGCGCACTGAAAACGCTGCTCGATTTGCTCCCCGAGCGGGCGCTGGAAGGAAAAGTGGTTTTGCCGCTGGCGACAGGCGGCAGCGTAGCGCATTTACTGGCCGTCGATTACGCCCTGAAACCGGTCCTGAGCGCGTTAAAAGCTCAGGAGATCCTGCACGGCGTGTTTGCCGATGATTCGCAGGTCATCGATTATCAACATAAACCGCAGTTTACGCCCAACCTGCAGCAGCGTCTGGACAGTGCGATCGACACCTTCTGGCTGGCGTTGCATCGTCGCGATATCCAACTCCCTCAACTGAACACCCTGCGAGGTGCCGCCCATGCTTGATCTTCTCAAGCGTCACACGTCCTGGCTGGCGCTGACCGGGCTGTTGTCACTGTCAACTCTGGGGCATGCCGCAGAATCGGCCCCCGATGCCCTGCGCATTGGTTATCAAAAAGGAAGCGTCAGTATGGTGCTGGCTAAAAGCCATCAGCTACTGGAGAAACGCTACCCGCAGACCAAAATCTCGTGGGTTGAATTCCCGGCTGGGCCGCAAATGCTGGAAGCACTCAATATCGGCAGTATCGATCTCGGCAGTACCGGTGACATTCCGCCGATTTTCGCCCAGGCCGCCGGAGCCGATCTGGTTTACGTGGGCGTTGAACCGCCTAAACCAAAAGCCGAAGTAATTCTGGTGCCGAAAAATAGCCCGATCCAGAGCGTCGAGCAGCTTAAAGGACATAAAGTCGCCTTTCAGAAAGGTTCCAGCGCCCACAATTTACTGCTCCGTGCGCTGCAACAAGCCGGGTTGAAATTTACCGATATTCAGCCGACTTATCTGACTCCTGCAGATGCGCGAGCGGCCTTCCAGCAAGGAAACGTGGATGCGTGGGCTATCTGGGATCCCTACTATTCCGCCGCATTACTGCAAGGCGATGTACGCGTGCTAAAAGACGGTTCAGACCTCAAACAGACCGGTTCGTTTTATCTCGCAGCACGTCCTTATGCCGAGAAAAATGGTGCTTTTGTACTTGGCGTGCTGGATACCTTTAGCCAGGCCGATGCGTTAACCCTCAGCCAGCGCCAACAAAGCATTTCCCTGCTGGCTAAAACCATGGGCCTGCCCGAGCCGGTCATTGCGTCTTATCTGGATCACCGCCCGCCAACCACTATCACGCCCGTCAGCGCTTCTGTTGCCGCTCTGCAACAACAAACCGCCGATCTGTTTTATGACAACCGGTTGCTGCCGAAAAAAATCGATATTCGCCAGCGTATCTGGCAACCCACTCAACAGGCAGGAGACAAATTATGAGTCTGAACATGTTCTGGTTTTTACCCACCCACGGTGACGGCCATTATCTGGGGACAGAAGAAGGTTCGCGCCCGGTCGATTACGGATATCTGCAACAAATTGCACAAACGGCCGATCGCCTGGGATTTACCGGTGTTCTCATCCCAACCGGTCGCTCCTGCGAAGATGCCTGGCTGGTCGCCGCCTCGATGATCCCGGTTACCCAGCGATTAAAGTTCCTGGTCGCGTTGCGTCCAAGCGTAACCTCGCCGACGGTCGCCGCGCGTCAGGCTGCTACGCTCGACAGACTTTCAAACGGCCGGGCGTTATTTAACCTGGTGACCGGTAGCGATCCACAGGAACTGGCTGGTGACGGTGTGTTCCTCGATCACACCGAGCGCTATGAAGCCTCTGCTGAATTTACTCAGGTCTGGCGGCGACTGCTGCAAGGTGAAACGGTGGATTTCAACGGCAAACATATTCATGTTCGCGGCGCGAAGCTGTTTTTCCCTCCCGTACAACAACCCCGGCCACCGCTTTATTTCGGCGGCTCGTCTGATGTCGCACAAGACCTTGCTGCCGAGCAGGTTGATCTCTATCTGACCTGGGGCGAGCCCCCTGAGCAGGTGAAAGCGAAGATTGAACAGGTGCGAGCCAAAGCGGGGGCGCTCGGGCGCAAGATCCGCTTTGGTATTCGTCTGCATGTGATCGTACGGGAGACAACGCAAGAGGCATGGCAGGCAGCGGATCGTCTGATAGCCCATCTGGATGACGACACCATTGCCAAAGCCCAGGCCGCCTTCTCAAGAACGGATTCAGTTGGTCAGCAGCGAATGGCGGCACTGCACAACGGTAAACGCGACAAACTGGAAATTAGCCCGAATCTGTGGGCAGGTGTTGGACTGGTTCGCGGTGGCGCGGGTACCGCGCTGGTCGGAGATGGTCCTACCGTCGCGGCGCGTATCAACGAGTATGCCGCACTGGGAATCGACAGCTTTGTGTTGTCCGGGTATCCGCATCTGGAAGAGGCATACAAGGTTGGCGAGCTGCTGTTCCCTCACCTGGATGTCGCTATACCAGAAATTCCACAGCCACAACGCCTGCAACAACAAGGCGAAGCGGTGGCAAACGAATTTATCCCGCGCAAAGTCGCGCAAAGCTAAGGAGCTGCGAATGACAACGCCGAAAAACAGGTGGTTATTGCGCCTCGCGCCCTGGTTTTTACCGGTAGGTATGGTGGCGCTCTGGCAGCTCGCATCATCAATGGGCTGGCTGTCCACCCGCATCCTGCCCTCACCGGAGGGCGTTGTCGAAGCCTTCTGGACGCTTTCCGCCAGCGGCGAGCTTTGGCAGCATCTGGCAATCAGCTCATGGCGCGCGCTGATCGGATTCTCCATCGGTGGATCGATTGGCCTGACGCTGGGACTGATCAGCGGTCTTTCGCGTTGGGGAGAACGTCTGCTGGATACTTCGGTGCAGATGCTACGTAACGTACCGCATCTGGCGCTGATCCCGCTGGTAATTTTGTGGTTCGGTATTGATGAATCCGCCAAGATCTTTCTCGTCGCCCTGGGCACGCTGTTCCCGATTTACATTAACACCTGGCATGGGATCCGTAATATCGATCGTGGGCTGGTAGAAATGGCACGCAGCTATGGGTTGTCCGGCTTTTCACTGTTCCTTCATGTGATCCTCCCAGGAGCCCTGCCCTCAATTATGGTCGGCGTACGTTTTGCTCTCGGACTGATGTGGCTGACGCTTATCGTCGCAGAAACCATTTCAGCCAATGCCGGTATCGGTTACCTGGCGATGAACGCCCGCGAATTTCTGCAAACCGATGTGGTCGTGGTGGCCATTATTCTCTACGCCCTGCTCGGCAAATTGGCCGACGTCAGCGCCCAATTGCTGGAGCGAATCTGGCTGCGCTGGAACCCGGCTTATCATGTGAAGGAGGCTACCGTATGAATACCGCTCGCTTGAACCAGGGCACGCCGCTGCTGCTGAGCGCCGTGACGAAACAATACGCCGCCAATACAGTGCTCAATCAGTTAAATTTGCACATTCCGGCCGGACAATTCGTTGCCGTGGTTGGTCGCAGCGGCGGTGGTAAAAGCACGTTGCTGCGTCTGCTGGCTGGACTGGAGTCCCCCTCCTCAGGCGCATTACTTGCCGGAACCACCCCGTTGGCGGATATTCAGGATGATACGCGAATGATGTTTCAGGATGCGCGCCTGCTGCCATGGAAGACGGTTATCGATAATGTGGGCCTGGGTCTGAAAGGTCAGTGGCGCGATGCGGCCCGAGATGCGCTGGCCGCAGTTGGGTTGGAGAGTCGTGCTCGCGAATGGCCGGCTGCGCTGTCCGGTGGACAAAAACAGCGTGTGGCCCTGGCGCGGGCATTAATTCATCGCCCCGGTTTGCTGCTGCTGGACGAACCCCTCGGCGCTCTGGATGCCCTAACCCGCCTTGAAATGCAGGATCTGATTGTTTCTTTATGGCAAGAGCACGGCTTTACCGTACTGTTGGTCACTCATGATGTCAGCGAAGCGGTGGCAATGGCCGATCGCGTATTGCTGATTGAGGATGGAAAAATCGGGCTGGATCTGACGGTGGATATTCAGCGCCCCCGCCGTTTGGGATCGGTGCGGTTAGCCGAGCTGGAAGCGGAAGTGTTGAACCGGGTCATGAAACGCGGCGAGACGGAACAACCGATCCGTCGACATGGATAAACACTCAGAAAACAAGGCCCGGTAGCGCTTACCGGGCCTTTTGCCGGATGGCGGCGTTACCGCCTTATCCGGCCTACTAAACTACAGGTCAACGTTTCAGGCTAACGCTTTGTCAATCTTCTCATACAGATCGCCGGAGAGATTCTCCAGACCTTTCAGCTGTTCCAGCGCCGCACGCATCTTCGCCTGACGTTTTGCATCATAACGTTTTAAGCGAATCAGCGGCTCAATCAGACGTGATGCCACCTGAGGGTTACGGCTATTGAGTTCAGTCAGCATGTCGACCAGGAACTGATAGCCGCTACCATCTTCCGCATGGAATGCCGCCGGGTTGCTACCCGCAAAGGCACCGATCAGAGAACGGATTCGGTTCGGGTTACTCATACTGAAAGAGCGATGCTTCAGCAGGCCACGAACCGTTTCCAGCACGTTACTCGCCGGGCTTGTGGATTGCAGGATAAACCATTTGTCCATCACCAGGCCGTCATGGTGCCACTTATCGTCATACTCCTGCATTAGCGCGTCGCGACAAGGCAGTTGTGCCGCCACTGCCGCCGACAGCGCCGCCAGCGCATCGGTCATGTTGTTGGCTTCGCGGTACTGCTTGCTTACCAGCGTGTCAGCCAGATGGGTTTCGCCAAAGGCCAGGAAACGTAGGCAGGCGTTACGCAGCGTACGCTTGCCAATATCGGCATGCTCAACGCGGTACTCATCAAGATGATTAGCGTTATAGATGGCGAGGAATTCATCCGCCAGCTCGGCTGCCAGCGTGCGGGTTAACGCTTCGCGTACTTCGGTTATCGCCACCGGATCGATGATATCAAACAGTTCTGCAATTTCGTTTACTGAAGGCAGCGTCAGGATCTCTGCCGCCAGCGCCGGATCGATTTTCTCATCCAGCAGAATTGCGCGGAATGCATCGGCCACGTGTACCGGCAGCGACAGCGGCTGGCCCTGCTGATGCCGGGCAACGTTAAGCTTAATATAGGTCGCCAGCAGGCTTTGCGCCGCGTCCCAACGAGAGAAATCGTTACGCGCATGACGCATCAGGAAGGTCAGTTGCTGATCGCTCCATTTGTATTCCAGTTTGACCGGCGCGGAGAATTCGCACAGCAGCGCCGGAACCGGCTGGAAGTAGACGTTATCAAAGACAAACGTCTGCTCTGCCTGAGTGACGTTGAGTACGGAATTCACCGGATGCCCGCCTTTTTGTAACGGGATCACTTTCCCTTCGTTGTCATACAACTCAAGGGCGAAAGGAATATGCAGCGGCTGTTTTTCGGCCTGATCCGGCGTGGCCGGCGTGCGCTGGCTGATAGTCAGCGTGTACTGCTCAGTTGACGGATTGTAGTCATCACGCACGGTCAGAATCGGCGTACCGGACTGACTGTACCAGCGGCGGAAATGCGAGAGATCGACGTTGGACGCATCTTCCATCGCCTGCACGAAATCATCACAGGTGGCAGCACTGCCGTCGTGACGCTCAAAGTACAGTTGCATCCCTTTCTGGAAGTTAGCCTCACCCAGCAAGGTGTGGATCATACGAATCACTTCAGCGCCCTTTTCGTACACGGTCAGGGTATAGAAGTTGTTCATTTCGATGACCATATCCGGACGGATAGGATGCGCCATTGGGCTGGCATCCTCGGCAAACTGCAGGCCACGCATGGTACGCACATTGCTGATCCGGTTTACCGCACGTGAGCCGAGATCGGAACTGAACTCCTGATCGCGGAACACGGTTAACCCTTCTTTCAGGCTCAACTGGAACCAGTCGCGACAGGTCACGCGGTTGCCAGTCCAGTTGTGGAAATACTCATGACCGATGACGCGCTCAATATCGAGGTAGTCTTTGTCGGTGGCGGTATCGGTACGTGCCAGCACATATTTGGAGTTAAAGATGTTCAGACCTTTATTCTCCATCGCGCCCATGTTGAAGAAATCCACGGCGACAATCATATAGATATCAAGGTCATACTCGAGGCCAAAGCGCTCTTCATCCCATTTCATGGAGTTTTTCAGCGAGGTCATCGCCCACGGCGCGCGGTCAAGGTTGCCGCGATCGACGTACAGTTCCAGCGCTACTTCACGCCCGGAACGGGTAGTAAAGGTGTCGCGAAGAACGTCGAAATCGCCGGCTACCAGCGCAAACAGATAGCACGGTTTCGGGAACGGATCCTGCCACTGTACCCAGTGACGACCATTTTCCAGTTCCCCCTGCGCCACGCGGTTACCGTTGGAGAGCAGGAACGGATATTGGGTTTTATCGGCGATAATTTTGGTGGTAAAACGCGCCAGGACATCAGGCCTGTCGAGATACCAGGTAATATGACGGAAACCTTCCGCTTCACACTGGGTGCACAGCGCGTCGCCGGACTTGTACAGTCCTTCCAGCGCGGTATTGGCCGCTGGGCTAATTTCATTCACGATACGCAGCGTAAAACGTTCCGGCAGTTGATTGATGACCAGAGCGCCCTCTTCTTCTTTATACTCTGTCCACGGCTCGTCGTTCACGTGGATCGACACCAGAGTCAGATCTTCGCCATTCAGGCGCAGAGGCGCATCAGGCGCGCCATGACGGACAGCCTGGCTCACTGCGGTGACCACGGTTTTTTCAGCATCCAGGTCAAAGGTCAAGTCAATATCAGTAATCTGGTAATCCGGCGCACGATAGTCGTGACGGTATTTGGCTTGTGGCTGTTGTGTCATAAAAAACCTTTAGCATCTTTGGTAGAGTCTCGGCTTCAGTCTATTCCTGTTGCGTAAATCGCGCTACGCAGAATGTTCATCTTTTCAGGCACAAACACCCTTTTTGCTACATTTTTATAACACGCGGCACGAAATGCCCTCGACCAGAAAGACAGCTTATGGTGTGATCGGGGTTCAATAAATCGCTAAACAGGGTATACTCCAGCGGTTTTCTTAGTTGTTTATTGTACTAAACGCTCCCGTGAGAGGATGCTACTGCGCACCTATGACACAATTCGCTTCTCCTGTTCTGCACTCGCTGCTGGATACAGACGCTTATAAGTTGCATATGCAGCAAGCCGTTTTTCACCACTACTATGATGTACAAGTAGCGGCTGAATTTCGTTGCCGTGGCGATGACCTGCTCGGTATTTATGCCGATTCTATTCGTGAGCAGGTGAATGCTATGCAACACCTGCGACTGCAGGAGGACGAGTACCAGTGGCTCTCCGGCCTGCCTTTCTTTAAAGCTGATTACCTCACCTGGTTACGTGATTTCCGCTATAACCCGGAACAGGTTTGCGTCACTAATGATAACGGTAAGCTAAACATCCGCTTAACCGGTCCGTGGCGTGAAGTGATCATGTGGGAAGTCCCGCTGTTGGCGGTGATTAGTGAGCTGGTACACCGTTACCGTTCACCTGAATCAGGCGTCCCGCAGGCACTCGATGAGCTGGAAAGCAAACTAGTAGAATTCTCTGCTTTAACGAAAGATGTCGATATGTCTCGCTTCCATCTGATGGATTTCGGTACGCGCCGTCGTTTTTCGCGTGAAGTGCAGCAAGCTATCGTTAAACGCCTGCAGCAAGAGTCCTGGTTTGTCGGCACCAGTAACTACGATCTGGCCCGCCGCCTGTCATTAACCCAAATGGGTACGCAGGCGCATGAGTGGTTCCAGGCTCATCAGCAAATCAGCCCTGAGCTTGCCACCAGCCAGCGCGTTGCGCTGGCCGCATGGTTAAATGAATATCCTGACCAACTCGGCATTGCATTGACCGACTGCATCACCATGGACGCGTTTTTACGCGACTTTGGCGTTGAGTTCGCTACCCGCTATCAGGGTTTACGCCATGACTCTGGCGACCCGGTGGAATGGGGTGAAAAAGCCATCGCCCATTATGAAAAACTGGGTATTGATCCGCTGAGCAAAACGCTGGTGTTTTCAGATAATCTCGATCTGAAAAAAGCGATTGAGCTATACCGCCACTTCTCTTCTCGCGTGCAGTTGAGTTTTGGCATTGGGACACGACTAACCTGCGATATTCCCCAGGTTAAGCCGCTCAATATCGTTATCAAACTGGTGGAGTGTAACGGCAAACCAGTAGCGAAGTTATCTGACAGCCCGGGTAAAACCATCTGCCATGATAAAGCGTTTGTTCGCGCACTGCGCAAAGCCTTCGATCTCCCGCATATCAAAAAAGCCAGTTAAGCCTTCCAGGGAGCCATTTTGGCTCCCTTATTCGCGTTTATTTCCGAAATCTTTCACTCCAGCTACGAATTCTGCTTGTCTGATTGCAGATGCCAGGTAACATAGGTATCCCCCCATTACGGGTGGACATGTGTTTATATATCCGACTATTAACAGAGAGAATATTATGAGCGTTGTGCCTGTAGCCGACGTACTCCAGGGCCGCGTAGCCGTTGACAGCGAAGTCACCGTGCGCGGATGGGTGCGTACCCGCCGAGATTCAAAAGCTGGCATCTCCTTCCTCGCCGTTTATGACGGTTCCTGCTTTGATCCTGTACAGGCCGTCATCAATAATTCTCTGCCCAATTACAATCAGGACGTACTGCGCCTGACGACGGGTTGTTCAGTTATCGTAACGGGTAAAGTCGTTGCATCACCTGGACAAGGACAGAGCTTTGAAATTCAGGCCACTGAGGTTGAAGTAACGGGCTGGGTTGAAGATCCTGACACCTACCCAATGGCAGCTAAGCGTCACAGCATTGAGTATCTGCGTGAAGTGGCGCACATGCGTCCGCGTACCAACATGATTGGTGCAGTCGCGCGTGTACGCCATACGCTGGCGCAAGCTCTGCATCGTTTCTTCCACGAGCAGGGTTTCTTTTGGGTATCGACTCCGTTGATCACCGCTTCCGATACGGAAGGTGCCGGTGAAATGTTCCGAGTGTCTACGCTGGATCTGGAAAACCTGCCGCGTAACGATCAGGGCAAAGTCGACTTCGATAAAGACTTCTTTGGTAAAGAAGCCTTCCTGACCGTTTCTGGTCAGTTGAACGGCGAAACCTATGCCTGCGCCCTGTCCAAAATTTATACCTTTGGTCCGACGTTCCGTGCAGAAAACTCTAACACCAGCCGTCACCTGGCAGAGTTCTGGATGCTGGAGCCAGAAGTGGCTTTCGCCGACCTGAACGATGTTGCAGCTCTGGCTGAAGCGATGCTGAAGTACGCGTTTAAAGCCGTACTGGCAGAGCGTGCAGATGACATGAAATTCTTCGCTGAACGTGTCGACAAAGACGCGATTTCGCGCCTGGAACGTTTCATTGACGCAGACTTCGCTCAGGTGGATTACACCGACGCGGTTAGCATCCTGGAAAAATGCGGCAAACAGTTTGAAAACCCAGTTTACTGGGGTGTGGACTTGTCTTCTGAACACGAACGTTACCTTGCTGAAGAGCATTTTAAAGCGCCGGTGGTGGTTAAAAACTACCCGAAAGATATCAAAGCGTTTTATATGCGCCTTAACGAAGACGGTAAAACCGTTGCAGCAATGGACGTACTGGCTCCGGGAATCGGTGAAATCATCGGTGGTTCTCAGCGTGAAGAGCGTCTGGACGTACTGGATGCCCGTATGCTGGAGATGGGTCTGAACAAAGAAGATTACTGGTGGTATCGCGACCTGCGTCGCTACGGTACCGTGCCACATTCCGGCTTCGGTTTGGGCTTCGAGCGTCTGATCGCTTACGTTACCGGCGTACAGAACGTCCGTGATGTTATTCCGTTCCCGCGCACCCCGCGTAACGCTACGTTCTAAACCTGCATTTAGAAACAAAGGCCAGCATTGCTGGCCTTTTTTATAGCCACATCACATTTTGGGATCCCCCTCCCGCGTTAAACACAACCCTTCCTCTTCTCCCTTCCTGTTACGTAATATTTCACCGCAACACATTTGAACAAAAAATAATCAGTATTTTTATTGTGGATTAGCATTTTCTGACAAAATAGTACATTTTCTAACCATTTGCACGGCGCTCCGGACGTCCAAAAATAGCCATCTGTAAAACAGAAACTTCCTGTCAGATCAGAGAAAAATGGGGGTTATCTAAATTAAACATAAGAAAATCATATAAATAGAAATAGAAGCGGTGATTTTTAGCGCAGAGACATCTGAAGTTTGAAGTTGTTCACAAAGTTGCACAAAAATAACATTTAGTTACACATTTTTTCTTTTTGAAACTAAATCTTTATCTTTGTAGCACTTTGACGGTAGCGAAACGTTAGTTTGAATGGAAAGATGCCTGTCAGACACATAAAGACACCAAACTCTCATCAATAGTTCCGTAAATTTTTATTGACGGAATTTATTGGCGGCAGTGGCAGGTGTCATATAAAAACCGATGAGGGTAATAAATAATGATGAAGCGCAATATTCTGGCAGTGGTTATCCCTGCTCTGCTGGTAGCCGGGGCAGCTAACGCTGCAGAAGTTTATAACAAAGATGGCAACAAAGTAGACATCTACGGTAAAGCTGTGGGTCTGCACTATTTTTCCAAGCACAACGGTGATAACGCCTACGCGCCTAACGGCGATCAGACCTATGCCCGTCTTGGTTTCAAAGGGGAAACTCAGATTAACGACCAACTGACCGGTTACGGCCAGTGGGAATACCAGTTCAGCGGCAATAACGCAGAAGGCGGTGACGATGCCCAGAAAGGCAACAAAACCCGTCTGGCGTTTGCTGGTTTGAAATTTGGTGACGCAGGCTCCTTCGATTACGGTCGTAACTACGGCGTTGTATACGATGCTCTGGGTTACACCGATATGCTGCCAGAATTCGGTGGTGATACCGCTGCTTCTGACCAGTTCTTCTCCCAGCGTAACGGCGGTCTCGCAACCTACCGTAACTCTAACTTCTTCGGTCTGGTTGAAGGCCTGAACTTCGCTGTACAGTACCTGGGTAAAAACGAACGCTCTAGCAGCCCAACCCGTTCTAACGGCGACGGCGTTGGCGGTTCCGTAAGCTACGAAATGGATGGTTTCGGTATCGTCGGTGCTTACGGTGCAGCTGACCGTACCAACGCGCAAGAGCAGCTGGCCTATGGCCGCGGCGCGAAAGCTGAGCAGTGGGCGACCGGTGTTAAGTACGATGCGAACAACATTTACCTGGCAGCGAACTACAGCGAAACCCGTAACGCAACCCGTATCTCTAACGGTTATGCTAACAAAACTGAAGACGTGCTGTTGGTTGCTCAGTACCAGTTCGACTTCGGCCTGCGTCCGTCCCTCGCCTATACCAAATCTAAAGGTAAGGACATCGAAGGAATCGGCGACGTAGATCTGGTGAACTACTTCGAAGTGGGTGCGACTTACTACTTCAACAAAAACATGTCCACCTATGTTGATTACATCATCAACCAGATCGATTCTGACAACAAACTGGGCGTAGGCTCTGACGACACCGTTGCAGTGGGTATCGTTTACCAGTTCTAATAGCAGACCTCTTTGTTAAATGCCTAAAAAACAGGACTTCGGTCCTGTTTTTTTATCTCTGCTAGCGGATTCTTGCGTCTTAAAAAAACACCTCAGCTTTTCGTCAGTAACGGTTGGCATTTTGTAAATCTACCGTTAACCTGATAGCGGACTTCCCTTCTGTTATCACTATGGAACCTCGTCATGTTTGAGAACATTACTGCCGCTCCTGCCGACCCCATTTTGGGTCTGGCTGATTTGTTTCGTGCCGATGACCGCCCTGGAAAAATAAACCTGGGGATCGGTGTATATAAAGATGAGACAGGCAAAACGCCGGTACTGACCAGCGTTAAAAAAGCCGAGCAATATATACTGGAAAATGAAACCACCAAAAATTACCTTGGCATCGACGGTATTCCAGAGTTTGGTCGCTGCACTCAGGAATTACTGTTTGGTAAAGAGAGTTCGCTTATCAACGACAAACGCGCACGTACAGCTCAGACCCCTGGCGGCACTGGCGCATTGCGTGTGGCAGCTGATTTCCTGGCTAAAAACACCTCAGCTAAACGCGTATGGGTGAGCAATCCTAGCTGGCCAAACCATAAGAGTGTCTTTAACTCTGCCGGTCTGGAGGTTCGTGAATACAACTATTACGATGCGGCGAATCACTCATTAGATTTTGATGCGCTGCTGGCAAGCCTCAGCGAAGCGCAGGCTGGCGACGTGGTGTTATTCCACGGCTGCTGCCATAACCCAACCGGTATCGATCCTACGCTGGAGCAGTGGCAAACGCTGGCTCAGCTTTCTGTCGAAAAAGGTTGGTTGCCGCTGTTTGACTTCGCATACCAGGGCTTTGCCCGCGGTCTGGAAGAAGATGCAGAAGGTCTGCGCGCATTCGCAGCGCTGCACAAAGAGCTGATCGTCGCAAGCTCCTATTCCAAGAATTTTGGTCTGTACAATGAGCGCGTAGGTGCTTGTACGCTGGTGGCTGCCGATGCTGAAACCGTCGACTGCGCATTTAGCCAGATGAAATCCGCCATTCGTGCTAACTATTCCAACCCACCAGCACACGGCGCATCCGTAGTCGCCACGATTCTGAGCAACGACGCACTGCGCGCCATCTGGGAACAAGAGCTGACTGATATGCGCCAACGCATTCAGCGCATGCGTTTACTGTTCGTGAATACGCTGCAGGAGAAAGGTGCAAACCGCGACTTCAGCTTTATCATCAAACAGAATGGCATGTTCTCATTCAGCGGCCTGACCAAAGAGCAGGTTCTGCGCCTGCGTGAAGAGTTTGGTGTCTATGCCGTCGCTTCCGGACGCGTAAACGTGGCAGGGATGACGCCAGACAATATGGCGCCGCTGTGCGAAGCGATTGTCGCAGTACTGTAATCTATCGCGCACAAAAAAGGCCGCAATAGCGGCCTTTTTATTAATCTGTGTGTTACCAGACGGGCATTTCATCCTGCAGGAACGGGTTATGTAGCCGTTCGTTACCCAGCGTAGAAAGAGGGCCGTGACCCGGAATAAACGTCACGTCATCACCCAACGGCAACAGTTTACGTTTAATCGAATCAATCAATTGGCTGTGATCCCCGCGAGGAAAATCGCTGCGCCCTACGCCACCTTTGAAAATCACATCACCTGAAATCAGTAACTTTGATTGTTCATCAAAGAAGACCACATGTCCTGGCGTATGACCCGGACAATGCAGCACCTGTAACGTTACATTGCCCACGCTTACCCGGTCGCCTTCATTCAACCAGCGATCCGGCGTCAGCGGCTCACAATCGCCCAGGCCAAACATGCGACTCTGAGCAGGGAGTCCTTGTAGCCAGAACTCATCTTCTTTTTCCGGGCCAATAACTGGTACACCATAATGCTGTGCCAGTTCAGCCGCCGCGCCTACGTGATCAAGATGACCATGGGTAAGCAGGATCTGCATAAGCGTCAGACCGCTGGCATCCACTTCCTGTTTGATTTTCTCGGCATCTCCGCCAGGATCGACCAGCGCGGCCAGACGAGTCTGCTCACACCAGATCAACGAGCAGTTCTGGGCGAATGCAGTGACCGGAATAATACGATAGTTCATACAGCTCCTGTTTCATTAAGCTTATGGATCACCAGTGCCGTGCAGGCCCGGTGTCGATATGCACAAAGTTACTGCTGGGGTAGTATCCTACACCACCTGCGCGCATAGATAACGCAGCTTTGCGAATATTGCTTAATGCGATGCCTTCGATATGGAAATCCATGGCCTGGCCTTTAGTGTGGTAGCTTTTCTTTGCCACACCGCGGCTGCGCGCACGGAGTTCGTTATTGGTATCGATAGAGCGATAGCCTGAGATAAGCTGTACGGGTTTACGCGTGCCCAGCAGGCCCTGCAGACGGAAGAGTTGATCAAACAGTCCCGGGTCAATGGATTTCACTTTATTGGCCCGAAAATCACGGAAAAAGTGGTTAAGTTTTGCTAATTCGTCCTGAATATAGCCCCTGCCATCAAAAAACTCTGCTTTTATTGACTCACCAGTATGCAGGTTATTCAGAGTCAATATACGCGGACGTGGGGTAGAGAGTGTGGCAAACGCAGGCGTAGGCAGGATGGCAGCGCCGAGGGCAATGCCACCAAGCGCCAGCAGTTTGCGGCGATTAGCGTCAAATTTGTCCATGGTATTAAGGTCTACAAGGTCAATGTTATCGTATGTATGCTCTAGCGCACGCAGGAAACCTTATCTGGCTAAGTAGTCCACGTCAAGGCTCCCAACCCCAGGAAATACGGGGCTTGCAGCCATTTCGCCCCGTTTCCAACATAACTTACGACAATCATTTTCCTCGAACTGCTTCATTTATCTGATTAATTGTTCGGCTTTTGACACAATTTGTGCACTGGATCGCGCTGTCAGATCGTAATTGTAAATATCTGTACGATACTGCGTACGACCATCCGGGCCAACAAATGCGGTCAGATAGTAGAGGTTGACCGGGATATTCTGGCGAATATTCACGTACCGCGTATCCCCTTGCTTCAGGGCATCCGAGATGCGCGTATCATTCCAGCCCGCATCCTGTAGCAGCATATTTGCCAGCTCAGAGGCCTTATTCACCCGCACGCAGCCGGAGCTTAATGCCCGCGTATCCTTCTGGAACAGATTGTGGTTCGGCGTGTCGTGCAGATAAATAGCGTCCGAACTCGGCATGTTGAATTTATAGCGTCCGAGCGAGTTACGCGCTCCCGGAGCCTGCTGGAAGCGGAACGGCAGATTGGAGGCAGTGATGGTAGCCCAGTCTACCTGCCACGGATCTATCGTCTCTTTGCTGTTCCAGCCGCGCATCACGGTATAACCGTGACGCTCAAGATACCCCGGATCATTCCAGACCTTAGGCAGGATATCTTTTCGGGCCAGCGTTGGCGGCACGTTCCACGGCGGGTTAACGACTACGTTATTCAGCGCGCTGCTCATCATTGGCGTTTTACGATCGGGACGCCCGACGATCACGCGCGAGGCCAGCACCTGATTGCCGTTCTGATAATAAACCAGCGAGTAGGCAGGAATGTTCACCATGATACCGGTAGACAACTCACCAGGCAGCAGGCGCAAGCGCTGAATATTTAATGCCAGCACCCCCGCACGCTGAGCCGGCGTCACGTTCAGCCAGTCACGCGTCGCAGGGCCAATCGCACCATCGGCTCCAAGCCCCTGCCACGTCTGAAAACGCTTTACCGCGTCAACAAGTTCACGATCGTAAGCGCTACGACCTTCTTTGGCAGCCGGACTGACAACGGATTCCAGCATCCCGGTGCGGCGTAAAATTTCACGCAGCGCAGGGATGTCGTTACTCCACTCTCCCGGGCGCAGCGTTGCGGTACTGGTTAACTGCGGCCAGGGGCGCGTATCGCCCACCAGCTTGAGCAGCGATTCATGCATTGCCGCATACTGTGGATGCTGAGGCGCCAGGTTGGCAATAAACGAAGTCAGTTGACCATTATCCAGCGCCACCTGCCACTGATTGATCACGGAAATTGGCGGGGTCGTCAGCGCATAGGGCTTATTACTATAGAGCCAGCGATTACCTTTGACGGGGATGTTGGCGATAAAGTGCAGATAGCCCATCATCGCATCAGAGAGGACGATGTCCCGCGCCTGGCCCGTAACTGCCGGATCAGTCAGAAGTGCGACCCAGGTAGTAAACTGCGGCTGAAAACCGGCAATCGCCACCTCGGCTAACTGTTGCTGAAAGGCTTTTACCGCATCACGATTTTCCCACATCGGTTTCATTTCGCGTGCGGCATACAGCAGTTCCAACTGGCTCATATACACCGGCGTATAGCCCGCTGGAAGTTGAGATTGTAGTTCAGCGCGGGCGTTATCAACTGACACACCCTCAGGCAGCGGTTGAATACCCGCCATGATAGCCGTCGCGGAAGATTGAACCTGCGGCTGTGATAACGCTGTTGGCTGTTCACTGACGGTCGCTGAGCTATCGCCAGGGATCATTTCAGGCTCATCGGCCTGCGCATTGAACAGTGGAGCGAATGTTACGGCCAGGCACAAACTGATTGCCGACAGCCGACGACCACACATTTTATTAAGCAACATCCCTTGCCCCCTGTTTTCTTTATCATACTTTGAGTAGCCAGGCCGTGTGTATTCCCCTTTTATTTTAACGGGGTCGGACCTGTAAAACGCCAATACAAGCTGAAGTATGACGAGCAAGCCTGTGACGCGTTAGGCTTACCTTTAGTATATAAACATGAAAAAGTTTTTGCCTAACCTAATGTAAAGAAGTCTAAAGAAATTACACCAGGTATTGAGAATTTTCGGAAAAAAAGAAGGCGGCCATTTAGCCGCCTTTTTGTTTAGCTTGCCTGCGAGGAAGCATCTTCGGTGCCAGGGAGCGGCTCAGGTAACTGAGGCGCAAACCCGCGCAGACCCACCACGTGAACGTGTTCGGTGTTCTGGAAGACTTTACGCACCAGTTTATAGGTAGTGCCTTTCTCTGGGCTGATGTTTTCCGGCGCGGCGATAATCAGCTGCATTTGCAGACGCTCGCACAGTTCAAACAGGGTCGCGATAGAGCGCGCATCGAGTCGCGCAGCTTCATCAAGGAACAGCAGACGGCAAGGAGAAATATCTTTCCCGCGTAATCTACGCCCTTCGTCTTCCCAGCTTTGTACAACCATCACCAGAATAGACATCCCGGTCCCGATCGCTTCACCCGTTGACAGCGCGCCAGATTCAGCTCGCAGCCAGCCGTCAGAGCCACGGTTAACCTCAACTTCCATTTCCAGATAGTTACGGTAATCCAGCAGCTCTTCACCAATGGTTTGCGGCGTACGTTGCCCCATATCAATTTGCGGATTCAGACGCTGATACAGCTTCGCCAGCGCTTCAGAGAAGGTCAGGCGATTACTGTTAAACAGATCCTGGTGCTGTTCATGCTGTTCGGAAAGTACGTCCAGCAAGGTAGCATGCGTCTCACGTACGTTGACGTTCAGACGAACGCTGTTTACCTGGCCAAACGACACGCTTTGCAGTCCCTGGTTTAGCATGCGAATACGGTTCTGTTCGCGCTGAATGGTCTTACGGATGATATTTGCCACGCTGCGAGAGCTGATCGCCAGCTTCTGTTCGCGGGAAGTCAATTCTTCCGTCAGACGGCTCAGCTCAATCTCCATCTGTTCGATGGCTTCAACCGGATCGTCGGTACGGATAATATCCTGGCGAATACGTTCACGCAGATGCTGGTAAACCGCGACAAAGAACTGAATTTTACGCTCTGGGCGTTTTGGATCTTCAGACATGCGCAGCACATCGCGCAGGTGTTCGTTATCCGCAACCGCCAGACGCAGCGCACCGAGCGCCTTATCCGACATCGAACGCAGTTCATCACCGGAAAGGTACGCCAGCTCACGACGGTGCAGGCGGCGTTCAACGCCGTTATCTTTCACCATCCGCATCACCGCACACCATCCAGCTTTTGCGGTAACCACCTGCTCGCGCATCTCAAAATAATCACGTTCCAGCTTGCGCAGCCTGCGGGTCAGGTTGTCCATCTCCGCTTCGCAGAAGGTCAGAGCTTTTTCCAGTTGGTTACGGCGTGCACGGTTATTGCTGAGCTGCGCATGTAGTTCATCACGACGAATACGCGCGCGCTCTTCGGCACCACTGTCCGCACGAACACCGATATCCTGCAGTTCACGTTGTAAATCGTTAAGCAGCTCTTTTTTGGTGTCATAGGAGCTTTTCAGCGACGCCATGACCTGGTTGTACTGGCTTAACTGTGCGGCGTGGCTGCGTAGCGCTTCACGGGCGCGAGTACGTTCCGCTTCCGCCTGTTCCAGGCGCTCACGCAGTTTTTCGTTCAGATCGCTGTTGCCGCTAAGCATTTCGGCAGAGTCGGAATAGCTGAAATGCGCCCGACGCTGCACCACTTCGGTCAGGGCAAAAGCCTGCTGACGCGCATCGCGCTGCATTTGCTGGGAATACGCGTAGTCTTCCTTCAGCTGTTCAAACTGCTCAGGGTCATTTTGCAGAACAGAAACGATAGGTTCCAGTTTGGCTAACTGATTGCCGTGCTGCTGCACAAAACGCGCCGCTTCCTGGGCTTCATCCAGACGCTCGCGAATTTCGTCCACGCGATCGGCCAGCGTGTCATCCGCCAGCAGATTCAAACGCGGCAGCAGGCGGTTAAGCGCTGATACTCCCTCTTTCGCCTGTTCAAACTGCATACGGCTTTGCTGGTTATCATTTTCATGATTGGTTAGCGCACGTTCCAGTTCAACGCGACGGCCATTCAGTTGGCGAATTTCCGCTTCAGGATCGTCTTCAAACGCCACCGACAGATGGCTGCCAATAAAGCGACTAAACGCCTGATGCAGACGCTGGGTTTTCTGGACGTCAAAGGAGAGCGTGGCGAAACGTTCAGACAGCCCTTCACGCTCGGCATGCAGGGTTTCGATACGGCTTTCGCGCGCTGCACGACCAAAAATCGGCACCGTCGGGAAGCGGGAATAACGCCACTGACGCTCGGCGGTTTTCACCACTACCGCTTTTTCCAGCTCATCGACGCTGAACACGCTGTCATCAAACGACTGCGGATCCCCTTCAATGAAATAGAGATCTTCCGGGCAATCCGTCAGCCCTTCAAGCTGTTCGGTAATCAGAGACAGATCCGGCACCACGATAGCATGACGCGAAGGTCCGTACAGCGCTGAGAAGTACGGCGCATCTTCAAGGCTAACGTCGTCATAGATTTCTGACAGCAGCACGCCGCCGAAGCGTTCCGCGAGCGCGTTCAGGCGCTGATCTTCCGCCCCACCGGGCTGACTTAAACGTTCAATCTCTTCATCAACCGCAGTTTTGCGCGCGCCGACTTCATCACGCTCAACAATGGCTTCACGCTCGCGCTCCAGCAGTTGTTGCAGATACTCGGTTACGTCCTGGCTTGAGGTAAACTCTTCGCCGCACTGCTCGCTAAGCTGGTTCAGGCTATTTTGCGCGGCCAGCCAGACAGGCGCGCGTTTCATCAGATGCTGGATACGAGACTGAAGTTGCTCTTGCTCCTGGCGCAACGTCATACGCTGTTCGCTGGCAGAAGAAACGCTGTCCGACAAGGCGGCGATACGCGCTTCCAGCTCCTGATGCAGGGCTTCCAGCTCATCGATATCGAACTGTTTACCCTGACGTTTGCAGAATTCAGCCAGTAGACGCTCGGCGTCTTGTTGTTCGCGCAGACGCTGCTCCAGCTCGCTGAGTCGCATACGCAACGGCTGAACCTGTTCCGCCAGATGGCGCTGTTCAACACCTTCCCGTAGCAGTTCACGCGCCACACTCCAGGCCTCACCACGCGCCAGTGGGCCATTGATAGCCGCCACCAGCTGATAAGCCTGTTCGAACTGACTGTGCGCGGTTTGCGCCACGCTCATTTTTTGTTCCAGCGTCAGCAGTTTTTCAGTAGCTTCCTGCTCTTTGGCCTGGAAAGTTTCCAGCCATTCGGCAGCGCTGTCGGCGGTCAGATCCGGTAAGTGGCAAAGCTCTTTCGCCCGATTCAGCGCCTGGATCGCCTGAGTATACTGGATGGCTCGCGTTTGCTGGACGTCCAGCGCCTGCTGGTAATCAGCAAGCTGGCTTTTCAGCTCATCCACTTCCAGTTCAGCGGCTTCTGCGCGGGCTTCGTTTTCATCCTGGCGGTCAACGGCTTCCGCAACCACCTCATTTTGTTCTTCAAGCCGGATCTGCAGTTCTTCAAGATCCGCTTCATAGCGTTCAATTTTTTCCTGCTGACGCAGCGCGGTTTGCACCAGATTAAGGTGATCGCTCGCGGCCTGGTAATCAGCTTCCAGATCGCCTTCCGCCCCGTTGTGCTCACCCAGCTCGCGCGCCATATCCACGTGCTTATACTGCTCTGCCGCCAGCTGTTTGCGTGAAGTATGCAGCTCACGACGGTATTCCAGCGCTTTATCGAGATGAATACGACGTTCGTTGGCGTGGCGCATATAATCCGCGGCCACATAGTTGGTCGCTTCGCTGATCAAATGCTTAAACAGGTCGCGGTCAGACTGGGTTACACGAATCGCTTCCAGCGTCATACGGTTTTCACGCAGCGCGGCTTCCATATCCTGGAACGCTTTACGTACGCCGCTATTTTCTGGTAGCAGGTAGTCACGCAGTGAACGGGTAATGGCGCTGGAGATCCCGCCGTACAGCGAGGCTTCAATCAGACGATAGAATTTACTACGGTCAGACGCGGAGCGCAGGCGGCGGGCAATGATGCCCAGATCGAACATCAGCGAGTGATAATCAGTTATTGAGTTGAACTGCTTAAACTGCACGCCTTCCATCTCATCAAGCTTCTCTTTCAGCTCAGAGAGGGACAGCACGCGCGCCTGGCGTTCATTCAGCGTTTCTGTCACCAGTTGGGTTGGCTGCACCGACATCGGCAGTCCCTGAATGGCAAACGGTTTGATATCCACTTTGCGATCGCGACCGGCAACCTGTTGCAGACGCACACCCACGACCACGCGCTGATGGCGCGAGTTGAGGACATCGAGCATTGAGTAACAGACACCCGCCTTTAGCTTACCGTGCAGGCCCTTATCACGTGAACCGCTGGTTGCCCCGGCTTCGGTGGTGTTACGGAAATGCAGCAGCGTTAAGTCCGGGATGAGTGCCGTAACAAATGCCGCCATGGTAGTGGATTTACCCGCACCGTTACCACCGGACAGCGTGGTAACCAGTTCGTCAAGGTCGAACGTACGGGCAAAAAAACCATTCCAGTTAATCAGCGTAAGTGAGCGAAATTTACCGCGTTCAATCATTATTCTTCTTCTCCACTGTCCGGCTGATTCTCTTCAGGCTCATCGTTGAGCTGCAGGCGGTTCTCGACCGGCATCGCTTCGCCATCACGAATTAAGCGACGCTGCGCTTCGCGCGGATCGTCACCGCTGCGCACGTCCGCGCCAAAGCGGAAGACGGATTCCGTAATCCGGAATTTGCTGCTGTCGTGGCCCATAAACCACACCATGCCTAAACGGCGCAGGCGGTTTAACGAAGAACGAACCTTTTCCTGGAGCTTCTGACGGTCAACGTCTGAACCGGTTGAACGGTTGTTCACCAGCTTCAGCAGCTTCGCTTCATCAGCCAGCGTTAGCAGTTCGTCATACAGCTCTTGCTGAGTAAAAATCCCTTCGTTCGCCAGGCGTTCCGGGCTGAGATAGAGATAGCAAAGAATTTTACCAACCATCATGTCCAGTTCAGACAGGACCGAACGGGGAATGAGCGTCGTTGAACGCGGGCGAAGGTAGAAGAACCCTTCCGGCGCACGGATCAATTCCACGTTATAGCGGCTGTAAAACTCTTCAAAATATTCCTGAAAATCCATCAGGAAGGCATGATTATCCAGTTCATCCAGACCGATGTGACGGCCCGAACGTAAGGCGCTATCCAGCGCCGGAAATAACGGATTCGCCAGCGCCTGCGCCAGCTTTACCGGCATCACTTGTTCAATATTTGTCAATGACATGCGCCTGTACCTTGGCTCCGTAATCATTAATCGGCTGCCATTTGGCTGGCAGTCCGGTGAAATCTGCTTGCGCTACGCCAAGGCGTACCGCCTGATCGATAACAATACGCGCGACGTCGAAATGACGCGCACGTGGGTATTGCGCCAGATACTCGCGCACTACCAAACCGAGATCCAGTGGTGTTTGTCTGGATTTGTAGATAGCCAACTGTTCTTCGATGATCGCCGCCAGCTGTTCACGGATCTCGTTAAATTCTTCATATTCCAGATCTGCCGGAAGCTCACCGGTGACCTCTTCGTCACGCAGCACCATCTCCTCGTCACGCATATCCAGCAGACGATCGGCGTTGGCATAGGTCAGCGCCCACGGTTCGTCAAAATAGGTCTGCACGGACTGACGCAGACGCTGGGCAAAGACACGGTTTTTATCCATATCGATCGCGGTACGGATAAACTTATGCACGTGACGATCGTAGCCGATCCACAAATCAATAGACTGCTGACCCCAACTGATAATACGGTCAAGCTTGCTTTGTAAGTCAAATACCAGCCGATCGACGAAATGTAAATCGTCATGCGTCATCGTAGCGTCCTGGATGCGTAACAGGTTAGCCTGCAGCTTATCCCCCGCCGCTTCCAGCGTATCCTGCAGTTCACGCAGCGTACCAGACGTTTCAGAAAGCAGCAGTTCACAGCTGGAAATAGCCGCCCGCCAGTCTTTATTCAGCAGTTGCGCAATATCGTCTTTTACCTGCTGCTGCTGTTCATCCATGATGCGCTGGGTCAGATCAATACTGTCGAAAATCTCCGCCACCGAGTATTTCAATGGCGCATAGACGTTGCGATGCCAGTGGAACTCATCGCCGCCTTCCGCTGCCGCATCCGCCGCGCGTTTCAGTTCACCTGCAACAATCGACAACTGCATCGAAAGACGCAGCGTAGAGAATTCACGCTGACGAATATAGTAATCCGTGATGCCAATTCCCAATGGCGTTAAACGGTAAATGGCGTTGCCTTCCGCCTGCTCGCTGGTAAAGCGGTTCAGCAGACGTTGACGTACCATATCGTTGATCGCGTTGTTGGCGCGTACGCCGATGGTTTCGCTGGTTTGCTCAAACGCATCACTCACATGGCGGAACGCATCCACCAGTTCACCTTCACTCATCTCGCCGTCGAGTCGCTCACCGTTTAGTGTGGCAACCGCCAGCAGGAACGAAAGTCTGTCTACCGGCAGAGAGATGGAGAAGTCATTTTTTCTGGCCCAGGCAACCAGTTCGGGGACTGTCTGGGAAAATTCACTCATAAATTATCCTTGCATCTGCGGTTTGCGCGCGGTGACATGAATATAACGTCCAAGGCTGATAAACGGCTCCTGGCGACAATAGCGCGTTTCTATTTCTGTTAAAGCGTCAAAACAGTCATGCTGTTTTTGTTTATCACGCAGATAATCATGAAACACCCTCACGCCCGTTTTACCGGTTATCTCCCAGCCAATCTCCTCCAGCCAGCCATAGACCTGCTGAGGGTCTCGCGGAAAATCGGGAGACAACGTGCGCCGTTTCTTTTTATACATTCCCTGCTGTACATAGCCGAAATTACCGACCAACACATTACGCATCAACAGACCGTTTGCATTGTAGAACATCAGCGATAAAGCACCGCCCGGGCGTAACATCGACCACAGTGTTTTTAAGACGGCTTGCGGGTCGGCCACCCATTCCAGCACAGCATGAAACAATATCAGATCAACCTGAGAATCCAAATGCTGTGGGATGTCCTGAGCGGCACAATGTATAAAATGCATGTTGTCGCTCACACCTTGCTCTTCTGCCGCCCGTTGCGCTCGCGCCACCATCTCAGCAGAAAGATCGCACAAGGTAACGTGATGGCCCCGCTGCGCCATCAGAATAGCTGTCTGCCCTTCTCCGCCACCCGCATCAAGCACACGCAATGTTTGACCCGCGTAGCCGGCAAGAAGTTTGTTCAGATCCTGCCAGAGGATCGTCTGACGAAGCTGACCTTTGGTGGTGCCGTAAATGTTACGGGAAAACTTCTCTGCAATGTCATCAAAATTGCGGTCCCGCATCGGGCTCTCCACATACTGGCTTTAGGGTGACTAAGTAAAACCGCTATTTTGTCACACCCACGCCGAGAATGAACCTTCCTGGTGTAATATCCCTGCAGATCCCCTGCTGTATGGTTAAAAAAGGAACCAAAAAGAATGCTTTTTACGCTGAAGAAAGTGATTGGCGGTATGATGCTGCCGCTTCCGTTGATGCTGCTTGTGATGGGCATCGGCCTGGCGCTGGTCTGGTTCAGCCGCTTTCAAAAAACGGGGAAAGTGTGTATTAGCCTGAGTTGGCTGGCGCTGTTACTTCTTAGCTTACAACCCGTCGCCGACAGTCTGCTGAAACCAATTGAGGACAGTTATCCAACCTGGCAGGATACGCAAAAAGTGGAATACATTGTAGTGCTGGGCGGAGGGTATACCTGGAATCCTCAGTGGGCGCCAAGTTCTAACCTGATCAACAACAGCCTTCCGCGTCTGAATGAAGGGCTGCGTTTGTGGCGAGCCAATCCTGGGTCGAAAATGATTTTCACTGGAGGCGTTGCAAAGACCAACACCGTAAGTGCGGCAGAAGTTGGTGCCCACGTGGCGCAGTCGCTGGGGGTACCAGTCGATGACATCATCACCCTGGATCAACCCAAAGATACCGAAGAAGAAGCCGCAGCGGTAAAGCAGGCCATCGGCCACGCGCCGTTCCTGCTGGTAACCTCTGCCTCACACTTGCCGCGTGCCATGATTTTCTTCCAGCAGGCCGGGCTACATCCGCTGCCAGCACCGGCCAATCAGTTAGCGATTGATTCACCGCTTAATCCGTGGGAGCGCGCAATTCCTTCACCTGTCTGGCTAATGCATAGCGATCGTGTGGGTTATGAAACCCTGGGACGCATCTGGCAGTGGCTAAAAGGATCGGAACATTGATAGCATTTTTGCCTGATGGGGACGCTGACGCGTCTTATCAGGCCTACGTGTTCAGCGCAAAATTGTAGGCCACGTAAGATGTTCACGTGTTCATCAGGCGAGCCACGGCAGCAATGATTTTGTCGCCAGGTCAAAGTTGGAGCGATTAAAACGTCCGGTGTTGACCAGTTGCGCGACCTCATCCCATAACACGTACAACCAGCGCCGCCAGATAAATGACTCCGCCACTGGCGCGCGTTGCAGGTACTGCCAAAGCAGGCTTTCGGCCAGCGCATTATCCATCAGGCGAAACAGTTCATATTCTCTTGGCGCCCACAGCATCAACCCCGGTCCCACCATCGCCAGAAGCTGATCGCTGCGGGCGTCTTTGAGCATGCTACGTAAACTGAAATTACCGTGGATCAGCACGCAGTTATCATTGAACCCTTCAAATAAGGCGGGCAAACACTCACGGGTGCGAAACAGGATCCGCTTATCCTGCATCGTCAGCCCGGTATTGTTGAACTGATTTAGCGTAGTCCACAGCACCTCAACGCGCTGACGATACCAGGATGGCCAGATATTCTCTTGCGTGTTATCCACCATTCCCACGCAGCCACGGCTATCCTGCCGATGCCATGACAGCAGACCTTCTACTATCTGATCTTTCAAATGTTCCCAGCGTTCAGGCGTTCGGGCTGGCGCTTCCACTGGTACGCCGCGTAGACGCTCAAGCAGCAACACATCAGGACCGGGATGCTCCTCGTGCGTTAAGACCCCATAAATGACGGGCATTCGAACCGTACCACTGCGCGCCAGCATGGAGGTTTTCCATGCCAGCTGCTGCGCCATACCCGGCGTGGTGAAACTCCTCGCCATCAGCGGCATCGGATTTCCCTGGCTGTCATACAGCGACCACAGGGCCGTATCCGCTTTTTCATTCACGCATTCTATACGACTGAGTTTTTCACCCAACAGATGGCTGAGTTCGGCACGCAACTGTTCCATTTCAGATTGCCCTCATAAATGCTACTGCTTTCATAATGAGCGTCGTGCAGACAGATGTCACCCGGATGAGATCAATTGATGAAAAGAAAAGTGGGGGGAAAGCGTAACGATACGACACTCCTCCCAAAAATTCGCGTTACCAGGGGGAGTGTCGTGAGAAAAACTAACGCATTTCGGCGCGAACGCGCTCAAGATCTTCGGCAGTGTCTACGCCGGTACCGGGTACTTCTTTGGCGACGGCAACGTGAATTTTTTCGCCGTACCACAGCACACGTAGCTGCTCCAGCATTTCAATATGCTCAAGCGGGCTGGGCTGCCAGTTAACATAGCGGCGGATAAAACCGGCGCGATAGCCGTAAATACCCAGATGGCGCAGGAAGGTGTCACCCACCGTTTCCAGGCTCCTGGCAAAACGATCGCGATCCCACGGGATGGTCGCGCGTGAAAAATAGAGCGCATACCCTTCGGCGTCCAGAACGACTTTTACCGCATTCGGGTTAAATGCCTCTTCCGCACTGTGAATCGGAGCCGCAAGTGTCGCCATACCGACCTGGCGCTGCGCCAGATTCTCTGCGACCTGGCGAATAATGACCGCCGGGATCATCGGCTCATCACCCTGTACATTCACAATAACGGTATCGTCGCTAAAACCACATTTCTCGACGACTTCCGCCAGACGCTCCGTACCGGACTGGTGATCGGCGCGAGTCATGCATACTTCGCCACCCACCGCTTCTACCGCGCGAGCGACATCTTCGTGATCGGTCGCAACGATAATACGTTCAGCGCCAGATTCACGCGCACGCTCCAGAACATGCACGATCATCGGCTTGCCGTTGATATCCAACAGCGGCTTGCCCGGCAAACGTGTGGACGCATATCGCGCAGGAATAATGACCACAAAACTCATGATTTACTCTCATCAGCAGTCAGAACGCGGGCTTCGGTTTCCAGTAAAACGGGAATACCATCACGCAGTGGGAAAGCAAGGTTATCCAGTTTACAAATCAGTTCCTGTTTTTCCTGGTTAAACCAGAGTTTGCCATTGCATACCGGGCAGGCAATGATTTCAAGCAGACGATGATCCATAGTTCCTCCAGATGGACCGGATTGTGAATCCGTAAATATTAACATAATCGCTTAAAGGGCTGGGTCTATTTCCCAACCATGGCGTACATCAGCAAATAAACCTTCAGGATAGCGTCCCAGCGTCACGCGTGTTGCCTGCTGCCAGCGGGCAAAATCATCAATCGCCTGAAACAATCCTTTTTGCAGAGTAACCCCAGGTTTGACGTCATCCTGTAACCACAATGAAATCACATCCAGCACGCCCGTTTTGCGGTGCATTTTGGCATCCATCCGCCCAACTAATTGCCCGCGATGCAGCAACGGCAAGACGAAATAACCATACTGACGTTTCGGCGCCGGTGTATAACATTCCAGCCGGTAGCTAAAATCGAATAGCTGTTCTGCCCGTTTACGATCCCAAACCACCGGATCAAAGGGCGATAATACTGCGCTATGGGTCGCCGTTAATTTACCCGCCAGCGCCTGCTCCAGCAGCGGCTGAAAGTGACTGTGCAGCCACAGGGTTCCCAGCCCTTCGACGTCGACAGGAATAATTTGTTGCTGCTGCGCGCGCACGTTACACCAGTTTTTTAGCGCCGGGCGCTTGAGACGGTAGTAGTCTGCCAGCCACTGTTCGCGAAAAATCCCCAGGCTACGGGCGCTGTTATCCAGCATGGCGCTTTCAGCATCCTCCTGCGAAAGCAGGTCGCGTTCATCATCCCAGTGCGGCATGACGCGATGGGTTAGATCATACACTCGCTGGAAATTACGCCTTTCCACCACCATGACTTTCCCGGCAGTGAACAGCCCTTCAAGATGACGCTTATGCGGCTTCCATTCCCACCAGCCGCTGGCCCCCTTGCGCGGATGCTCAAAATCGGCAGAGCGTACTGGTCCGTTATGTTGGATGTGCTGGAGCAGTTGCTCAATTTCATGCGCATGTTCTTTCATCCATTCCGCTTTATATTTCCAGCCCATTTTCTCCGGGGCCAGCATGCGGTGGCGTATCAGCATAAAGTCGCTGCGCGGCAAAAAACAGGCCTCGTGCGCCCAGTATTCCATCAATGCGCCCTGCTGCAATGCGTCATCCAGCCACTGGGGGGAATAATCGCCCAAACGACTAAACAGCACCAGGTAAGGGCTGCGCGCCACAATATTGATGGTATCGATTTGCAGTAACGACATGCGAGAAATGGTGGTAAGAATATCTGCTGGGGTTGCCCGACGGCGTGTTTTTTTAAGCAGCCCTTGAGCGGCAAGGTGAAGATGACGGGCATCCGTCAAAGAAAGACGCGGCAACGACATTTATGGCCTCATAAATGATTCGCTGCCGCAGCGTGAATCAGTTAGCGAGTCAGCGAGATTAAGTTATCCAACAACACATCAGGCCGATCGCCTGACAAATGAGCGTCAACAGGTAAATACCACCAGTTTTCATCGGCAAATGCCCGGCACTTAACCGCATCTTTTTCCGTCATTACCAGCGTTTGTCCGGCGTCTACAAACGCACTGACGTCACTGTAGGTCAGAGACTGATGGTCTGCCAGCGCAATGCTTTTTTGTATGCTGGCACCACACGCTTGCAGCGTGGCAAAAAAACGCGGTGGGTGGCCAATGCCCGCCATGGCGACAATATTGGTCAACTGCGCCACATCGCGGCGTTCACCCGTGCGTAAATTAACGGCCAGCCCCGGTTCAAGTCGCATAGGGATTTCCCCTGGCTGCGCAACGCCACCGTTAACGATAGTCGCATCAACCGATTTAAGCCGACCTGCGCGCTCCCGCATAGGACCAGCGGGAAGCCACCAGCCATTGCCAAACCGACGTTCGCCATCAATAACCACGATTTCAACATCTCGCGCCAGACGATAGTGCTGTAGACCATCGTCTGTCACAATAATCTGCACGTCATGTTGGGCCAAAATGGCTTTTACCGCATCCGATCTTACCGGGGATACCGCCACCGGCACGCCGGTACGTTGGGCGATCAGCACCGGTTCATCGCCCGCTTCTGCGGTAGTAGTATCAGCGGTCAGCAACAGTGGATAAGCAGGCGCTTTCCCGCCATAACCACGCGACACCACGCCCACGCGGATCCCACGTTGCCGTAGTTGTTCAACCAGCCAAATCACCACCGGTGTTTTGCCATTGCCGCCGGCGGTTAGGTTTCCGACCACCACAACCGGCACTGGCGCACGCCATGCGCGTTTAATCCCAAGCTTGTAGCATAAACGGATCCCGCCACTCACCAGGCCATACAACCAGGAGAGTGGGAGTAACAGTCGCCACAGCGGCGACTCACCAGACCAGATTCGTGCGATCATTGACCGAATTGCATTTTGTGTAATTGCGCATACACCCCACGCTGCTCAATCAGCTCGCTATGGGTTCCGCGCTCAACAATAATACCGTCTTCCACCACGATGATTTCATCCGCCTGTTCGATGGTAGAAAGGCGGTGGGCAATCACCAGAGAAGTACGGTTTTTCTGTAACTCATCCAGAGCAGCCTGAATCGCGCGTTCAGATTCGGTATCGAGTGCCGACGTTGCTTCATCAAGGATCAGAATCGGACTGTCACGCAACAAGGCGCGTGCGATAGCGATACGCTGGCGCTGACCACCGGAAAGCAGGACGCCGTTTTCGCCAATCACCGTATCGAGGCCATTGTCCATCTTGTTGATGAAATCCATGGCGTAGGCCATTTGCGCCGCTTTTTCGATCTGCTCGCGGCTGTACAAATCGGTACGCGCATAGGCGATGTTGTTGGCAACCGTATCGTTAAACAGGTGCACATTCTGCGAAACCAATGCAACCTGATCGCGCAGGGATGCCAGGGTATATTCGCGCAGATCGTGTCCGTCCATCAGGATCTGCCCTTCATCAATATCGTAGAAGCGCGTAATCAGGCTGGCGATGGTGGATTTCCCTGAACCCGAACGCCCAACCAAAGCAACGGTTTTGCCCGCTGGAATGTTCAGGTTGATGTTGCGCAGCGCAGGCACTTCACGTCCTGGATAGGTGAAAGTCACGTTGCGGAACTCAAGATTACCGGTAGCACGTTCGATTACGCGTGTACCTTCGTCTTTTTCCTGCTCGCTATCCAGAATCGTAAATAAGGTCTGGCATGCCGCCATACCGCGCTGGAACTGCGCGTTGACGTTGGTCAGCGATTTCAATGGACGCATCAGCGCGATCATTGACGAGAAGACAACCGTAATTGTCCCTGCTGTCAGGTTTTCCATCACGCTTGGGAAGCTGGCTGCATACAACACGAAGGCCAGCGCCAGAGACGCGATCAGCTGGATGATAGGATCGGAGATAGAAGAGGCAGAAACCATCTTCATGCCCTGCAAGCGCATCTTGTTGCTGACTTTATCGAAGCGCTTGGTTTCGACTTCCTGACCACCAAAAATCAGAACTTCTTTGTGCCCTTTTAGCATCTGCTCCGCACTGGTCGTAACCTGCCCCATGGTGTTTTGCATGTTTTTACTGATGCTACGAAAGCGCTTAGAAACTATACGAATAGCCACTGAAACAATTGGCGCCAGTACAATCAGGATCAACGACAGTTGCCAGCTGTAATAAAACATCATGATAAACAGGCCAATAATTGAAGCCCCTTCACGTACCACGGTGATCAGCGCGCCGGAAGACGAGGACGCTACCTGCTCTGAATCATAGGTAATACGTGACAGCAGCGTACCTGTAGACTGCTTATCAAAAAAGGAGACCGGCATACCCATCATATGACCAAACAAGCGGCGACGCATGGTCATGACCACTTTGCCTGACACCCATGAGATGCAGTAACTAGAAACATAGCTGGTAAAGCCGCGGAGAACCATTAGTCCAATGACCACCAGCGGCATCCACAGCAGCACCGAGCGATCCGTTTTACCAAAACCATCATCCAGTAATGGCTTAAGGAGCGATAGCATGAAGGTATCGCTGGCCGCGTTAAGTATTAACGCTATACCCGCCACGATCAGACCCGATTTAAAAGGCGCTATGGTTGGCCATAGTCGGCGAAACGTCTGCCACGTAGAGAGATCTTTATCGTTATGCATTCAAAAAACCAGCATTTGTTAGAATAGCCGCATATTCTACCCGTTATCATCCGACACGCCAAACCACTGATGATACCAACGAGGTAAAATCTGATCCCGCAAGCTACGTACTCGCCAGTTTTTTGGATAAAAATCCAGCGTAATCTGCCCCTGATGTGGTGTATCCAGCCATTGATAATTTTGTTGTCGATAACGTTGCTCCACTTTCCAGGACGGTAGACGCCAGGCATTATAACGGGATGCAGAGGCTAACGCGGCCTGTCCGCCCACCCGCTGAATCAGCGCCAGTGATGATGAGGTATTGCTGCCATGATGCGGAACCTGCACCACCGTAGACTGCAGATGCTGCCAATAGTGACTTAGCATTTTTTGTTCAGCGGGAGACTCAATATCGCCGGTCAGCAGAATACTCTGATTCCCATCATCGACCTTTACCACGCAGGAGTGGTTATTCCCCGCATCTGTGCTTCCACGTACCGGCCAGTGCGCAGTGAAGGTTAACCCTTGCCACTGCCAGCGTTCCCCACGAAAGCACGGAAGATGCCCTTCCCAACCTAACGGACTTCTTATCCATAACGACGGCCAGGCTTGCTGCAGCGAGCGCAACCCACCCCGGTGATCCATATGCTCATGGCTTAAAATTACCCCTTGCGGCTCCAGATTGTGCCAGCGTAACCACGGAATAATCAGCTGTTGCGCGCTATCGCCTTCAGGCCATGCCAGACCAGTATCGTAAAGCAGCGCTTTCCCATTACGCGCAATCACCATCGCCAGCCCCTGCCCGACATCCAGCATATGCACTTGCCACACGTCAGTACGTGACGTTTGCCAGAACGGGCTGCTCAATAAAAGGGGCACTGTGACACAAACTACCGGTAGCGTTCGCCAGACGTTCAATCGATATACGATGAGCAGGAGTGCGGGTAAAAATGCAAGCCATTGCCAACGTGCATCAATATTGATCCACCCTTCAGGCAGGCTCCTGAGCCCCAAAATAACAGCGCCAGCGAGCGATCTGCTGAATACCACAAGCCCGATTCAATCATCGCCAGCCCGGTTAAATGCACGATCATGCCTGCTAATATCAACGGTACGGAAATAAAGGTGACCAGAGGTACGGCGAATAAATTCGCCAGAAATGAGGTCAGGCTGAAACCATGAAACATCGCGATTTGTACTGGCAGAAGCAGAAGCGTAATACCCAATTGCAAATGAGCAAGCGCCAGAAATTGACGTCCAACGCGCGATAGCGGCCAATCTGGCATTGGAACCCATTGATACCAGAACAGCAGTGCCGCAACGGCAAAAGCAGACAACCACAGACTCTGTGAAAGAACGGCGACAGGATCCACCACCAGAATGGCTGCCAGACAGCAGACCCAAACCGACCATCCATTCCACTGCCTGCCACTGAGTTTTAGCGCCCCCCAGACCAGTAGCGCAACAACCGTCCGTAATGCCGGGGGCTGTAGTCCCGTTAGCCAGGCATAGAATGTTGCACAGACTACCCCACCCACTAAAGGAACCTGCCAGCAAATCCAACTGGCTGGCATAAAAAATTGTCCCGCGCGAACTAACCCTGCAGCCAGAAGTGCGGCAAACGCAATATGCAGCCCGGAAATCGCCATCAAATGGGTCGTACCGGTATCACGCATAATGGTTTTCACCTCTTGTGACACCGATAAACGCTCCCCCATTCCCAGACCCAATATGACTTGCTGCCAGGGATAATCGGCGAGCGCAGTTTTCAGCGAGGAGAGATACCGCGAACGCAAACTGCATTGTGGTGAGATAACCGAAGCCTGCAAAAATCTTCCCGTCAGCGGCAGGTGCTGCGCCAACGCGTAACGCTGGCTATCAAACCCGCCCTCGTTCAATTGGCCATGTACAGCCCGAACCTTCAGCGTCATCGCCCATGTCTGACCCGCGCAAACGTCGTCGGGTAAGTACTGTCCATACAGAATAATTCCGATGGCGGGAAATATCCGCTTCCCCTGCAGATGCGTGATCTGGCCGTAGTGCGTTGTCATGTTATCGGTTGCAGTTATCCGCACGATAGCCTGCTGGTTTGTCGCAGGCAGCGTATTACCGGCCCACAGCGCATCTTTCGCAGCGAGAACGCCCCAAAGAAAAAACAGCAGAGTTACACCGGCGAAACGTACAGGCCTGCGAGAAATAAGACAGAGCAAGCATAACAGGCAAAATACGACGCTGATGCACAGCATGTCAGGTAGCCCAGGTAAGAGCATAAGCGGGAGAATGCCGAATAATGCACACGTACCAACCGTTGTTATTTTCATCAGTCACCTCCCTGTAACAGGAAGTGTGCGGTAATATGCGCCGGTTGTCTGGTGCCAATTTAGCGTTATACGGCGTGTGTTCCGCTGGTATTTAACAGCGCATGTAACGTACAAATTAACTGGGAGGAGGATTCCAGGATGGGCAGGCAGAAATGAAAAAAGCACCCATGCGGGTGCTTTTCTCGGCGTTAAGTCTCGCTAAAAACTTAACCGTAAATATTGGCGCGATCGCGCAGTTCTTTACCTGGTTTAAAGTGCGGAACGTATTTTCCTTCCAGATCCACTTTATCACCGGTCTTCGGATTACGTCCGGTGCGCGGTGCGCGGTAATGCAAAGAGAAGCTGCCGAAACCGCGGATTTCAATACGCTCGCCCTGCGCAAGAGTCGAGGCCATATGTTCCAGCATTTCTTTCACTGCATCTTCAACCGCTTTCGCGGGAATATGAGGTTGCTGGGTTGCAAGTCTTTCAATCAATTCTGACTTGGTCATGATTCCTCCGGTTCCTTAAAGGCATAATTAGCTGCTGCATTGATTAAGGGCGGCCTTAGCCGCCCTTTGTCATTGATTACAGGACGAATCCTGTAATCTGTCAAGCTACTCGTCACCCTTTGTGCTGTTAACAGCACAAAGGATTTAGGAGCACTCGATATTACTCGCCTTTAGCTGCTTTGAAAGCTTCAGCCATTGCGTTGTTAGAGAAGTTAGCATCTTCCTGTTTGTTAACAGTTGCGATTGCATCTTTCTCATCAGCTTCGTCTTTAGCACGAACAGACAGGCTGATTGCGCGGTTCTTACGATCAACGCCGGTGAATTTAGCTTCAACGTCGTCGCCAACGCTCAGAACCAGAGTTGCATCTTCAACGCGGTCGCGGGAAGCTTCAGAAGCGCGCAGGTAACCTTCAACGCCGTCAGCCAGTTCTACGGTTGCGCCTTTAGCGTCAACTGCAGTGACTTTACCGTTTACGATTGCGCCTTTCTTGTTCAGTGCAACCCAGTTGTTGAACGGATCTTCTGCGAGCTGTTTAACGCCCAGAGAGATACGCTCACGCTCTGCGTCAACCTGCAGAACAACTGCTGCGATTTCGTCGCCTTTTTTGTATTCACGAACTGCTTCTTCGCCTGCAACGTTCCAGGAGATGTCAGACAGGTGAACCAGGCCGTCGATGCCGCCGTCCAGGCCGATGAAGATACCGAAGTCAGTGATAGACTTGATTTTACCTTCAACACGGTCGCCCTTGTTGTGGGTTTCCGCGAACTGCTGCCATGGGTTGTTTTTGCACTGCTTCAGACCCAGGGAGATACGACGACGTTCTTCGTCGATATCCAGAACCATAACTTCCACTACATCGCCAACGTTAACAACTTTGGACGGGTGGATGTTTTTGTTGGTCCAATCCATTTCGGAAACGTGAACCAGGCCTTCAACGCCTTCTTCGATTTCAACGAAGCAGCCGTAGTCGGTCAGGTTGGTCACGCGACCAGTCAGTTTGGTACCTTCTGGATAACGCTTAGCGATAGCTACCCATGGATCTTCGCCCAGCTGTTTCAGGCCCAGAGATACACGAGTACGCTCGCGGTCGAACTTCAGCACTTTAACAGTGATTTCGTCGCCAACGTTTACGATTTCGCTCGGATGCTTAACGCGTTTCCATGCCATGTCGGTGATGTGCAGCAGGCCGTCAACGCCACCCAGATCAACGAATGCACCGTAGTCAGTGAGGTTCTTAACGATACCTTTAACTTCCATGCCTTCCTGCAGGTTTTCCAGCAGCTGATCGCGCTCTGCGCTGTTTTCGGATTCGATAACGGCACGACGGGAAACAACAACGTTGTTACGCTTCTGATCCAGCTTGATTACTTTGAATTCAAGCTCTTTGCCTTCCAGGTGCAGCGTGTCGCGGACCGGACGAACGTCTACCAGGGAACCCGGCAGGAACGCGCGAATACCATTCAGCTCAACAGTGAAGCCACCCTTGACTTTGCCATTGATAACACCAGTAACGGTTGCAGCTTCTTCGTAAGCTTTTTCCAGCGTGATCCAAGCTTCGTGACGTTTAGCTTTTTCACGGGACAGCAGGGTTTCACCGAAGCCGTCTTCTACTGCATCCAGAGCAACGTCAACTTCGTCACCAACCTGGATTTCCAGCTCGCCCTGGGCGTTTTTGAACTGCTCTGCCGGAATGGCGGACTCAGATTTCAGACCAGCGTCAACCAGTACTACGTCTTTGTCGATAGCAACAACAACACCACGAACGATGGAACCCGGACGGGTTTCGATTTCTTTTAAGGATTCTTCAAACAGTTGAGCAAAAGATTCAGTCATGTTTAATCTTCAGGTTTCATATTTAACGTCCACCTGGCTCCATGCCGGATGGGGTTGTTTAACATACCCGCTGTCAATCCATTGCAACGGGGGTACTGCAAATTCGGTCGCACTTAAGCGAGTGCCAGTTTTTGGCGCGCGTATTGTAACGCTTTTTCAATCACTTGCTCAATGCTTAATCGGGTTGAATCCAAAACTAAAGCATCAGCAGCGGGAACCAGCGGCGCTACAGCACGGTTACGATCGCGATAATCGCGTTCTTCGATCTCGGCCAAAAGGCGTTCAAAGTTAACACTAAAGCCCTTTTCCTGCAACTGTAGCATACGTCTATGCGCACGTTCTTGCGAGGAGGCGTCCAGAAAAATTTTCACCGGCGCATCCGGGAACACCACGGTCCCCATGTCACGTCCGTCGGCGATCAGACCGGGCGCTTCACGAAACGCGCGTTGACGGCGTAACAGCGCTTCACGTACGCGAGGAAACGCAGCGACCTGAGAGGCGGCATTCGCCACTTCCTGGGTGCGGATTTCGCCGCTGACATCTTCACCTTCCAGAATGACTTCAAGGTTGCCGTCCGTTGAGATAAAACGCACATCCAGGTGTGAGGCAAGCGGTACCAGGGCATCTTCAGATGTGACATCAACATGGTGATGCAACGCTGCGAGCGCCAGTACGCGGTAGATCGCGCCTGAATCTAACAGATGCCACTGCAATGCTTCCGCCATTGCCTTGCACAAGGTGCCTTTACCTGCACCGCTTGGGCCATCAATGGTAATAACCGGGGCAATTGCCGTCATCTTTTTCTCCTTAAACGGGCATACGTTAACGTGAACGCCGCGCATTATACGCGCCAACGCAAATAATCGTTAACACAGAGTGTAAAAACCCGATTAGTCTGTAACGATATGAGGAAGAATTGCGCAATTATAGCGGGCTGGTGAGAAACCAGCCCGGAAGATGACACTGATTTACTTTTTATCTGCAGCGATGCGTTCACGCATATGCTGAGCGCGATCGTCAGATGCTGGGTGAGAATCCATCAGCGATTTGGCATGGCCTGCGTCCATCGTGGCAAACTTATCAAACGCAGTCACTAAGCCCTGACGGTCAATACCGCGTTTTTTCAGCAAGTCATAGGAAAAGTCATCCGCATCTGATTCCTGACTACGGGAGAACGCTGAATTAATCACGCCTTCTGCCAAATCGCCCAACTGAGACTGGGAAAGCTGAGAAGCGACACCGCTGGTCGCAGAAATAGCATCACGCGCAGCCAGAGTGGCATACGCGGTCTGCATTGCTTTACGCGAGTGCCCTAAAGAAACATGGCCCAGCTCATGACCCAGCACGCCTTCTATTTCATTGTCGGTCATCAGGTCCATCAAGCCCGAATAAACACGTACGCATCCATTCGCCATTGCCCAGGCATTGATATCACTGGTCATATAAACTTTATAGTTAACCGGCGTTCCATCAATGTTATTCCCCAACGCTTTCGCAATTTTATTCAGGCGCTTAGTGTACTTGCTTTTCGCGCCCGCCAGCTGATTTTCGCTATCCATCTGCTTACATGAACTGTTAGAGAGGGCTTTGACATCAGCATCAGAAAGTGTCGCTGCTTTATAAGCAGCCATACCGGAACTGGCAACAAGGTCGCCATTCACACCATTTTTACAACCAGCCAGCAACGTGGCGGAAACTGCTAACGCCAAAAAGAGTGATTTATGCTTCATGCTAATCTTCCGTTGATATTTATAGTAAAAACAAATAAATAAGTTAAATCATCAACAAATTAGCATTAGTTGAAAGCATAAAAACAGTGCGGTTACGGACCTCGGAACGCCAGTCCTGGAGGACCGGCGTTCCGGGAGAATCAGGCAGGAGTACTAATACGCGCCAGCTGTTCGAAATAATCCGGGAAGGTTTTGGCCGTACATTTCGGATCCAGAATGGTCACCGGCGTGTCAGAGAGCGCCACCAGCGAGAAACACATCGCCATGCGGTGATCGTTGTAGGTCGCGATATCTGCAAACTGTAACGCCACAGGCGGCGTGACGCGAATATAGTCTTCGCCCTCTTCAACGGTCGCGCCCACTTTACGCAGCTCAGTCGCCATCGCGAACAGGCGGTCGGTCTCTTTGACGCGCCAGTTGTAGATGTTACGCAGTGTGGTCGTCCCTTTTGCGAACAGCGCAGCCGTAGCAATAGTCATCGCCGCATCAGGAATATGGTTCATATCCATATCTACCGCATTGAGTTCACCGTGGGTACAGGCAATAAAGTCATCGCCCCAGGTAATAGTCGCCCCCATTTTTTCCAGTACATCAGCGAAGCGAATATCGCCCTGCATACTGTTGCGGCCAATCCCGGTTACTTTTACCGTACCGCCTTTAATGGCCCCCGCCGCGAGGAAATAGGAGGCGGAAGAAGCATCACCTTCGACCAGATATGCCCCCGGAGACTGATACTGCTGCTGCCCTTGTACGACAAAGCGCTGGTAGTTCTGATTCTCAATTTCAACACCAAACGTTTTCATCAGGTTCAGTGTGATATCAATGTAAGGTTTGGATACCAGTTCGCCTTTGATTGCGATCGTCGTATCCTGCGGCGCCAGCGGCGCAGTCATCAACAGCGCAGTCAGGAATTGGCTGGATACGCTACCGTCTACCTCAACCTGTCCCCCGGTGAAGCCACCGCGCAAACGTAAAGGCGGATAGTTTTCCTGCTCCAGGTATTCAATATTCGCTCCGCCCTGGCGCAGCGCATCAACCAGATGACCAATTGGACGCTCCTTCATGCGCGGTTCGCCCGTCAACACAATGTCATTGGCGCCCAGACATAACGCTGCGGCCAGCGGGCGCATTGCGGTTCCGGCATTGCCAAGGAACAGCTCTACTGCACCTTCTGCGTGCAGCGCACCGCCGTTACCGATTATCTCGCAACACGTGCGATCGGAAGAAAGGGTATAGCTGATCCCTAACGCATTCAGAGCATTAAGCATATGGCGGACATCATCGCTGTCCAGCAGGTTGGTCAGGACAGTGGTGCCATTTGCTAATGCAGCCAGCAGCAAAGCGCGGTTAGAAACACTTTTGGATCCAGGCAGATTGATGGTGCCATCCACCCGCGCAATGGGTTGTAACGTCAGGGATTCCATGAAACTCGACTCTCAAAAACAGACATAAAAACCCCACAGACAGGCTGTGGGGATGAAAAATACAGCAGATTAACCGCGGCGACGCTCGAAATCGACCATGAAATCGGTCAGCGCTTTTACACCTTCAAGCGGCATTGCATTGTAGATGGACGCGCGCATACCGCCGACCACACGGTGCCCTTTCAACGCGTGCAGACCCGCAGCGAATGACTCTTCCAGGAAGAGTTTATCCAGTGCGCTGTCAGCCAACTGGAACGGGACGTTCATGCGTGAACGGTTGGATTTCGCCACATCGTTACGATAGAAATCACTGTTATCAATGACGCCGTACAGCAGTTCCGCTTTTTGCTGGTTAATTTTATCCATCGCGTTAACACCGCCCTGCTCTTTCAGCCATTTAAAGACCAGGCCAGATAAATACCAGGCAAAGGTTGGCGGCGTATTGAACATGGAGTCGTTGTCGTTCAGCACGGTATAGTCGAGGATTGACGGGCAGGACACATGGGCTTTACCCAGCAAATCTTCGCGTACGATAACAATTGTCAGCCCGGCCGGGCCGATGTTTTTCTGCGCCCCGGCGTAAATTACGCCATAGCGGCTAACGTCAAGCGGTGCGGAAAGAATGGTAGAGGACAGATCCGCCGTGACCACCACGTTGCTGGCAAAATTCGGCGTTTCTTCGATCGCAATACCATCGATGGTTTCATTCGGACAATAGTGCAGATACGCCGCGTTGTCAGAAAGCTGCCATTCGCTCATTGGCTTAACAGCGCGCAGTCCGTCAACGGTAACTTTGGCATCGATAACGTTTGGCGTGCAGTACTTTTTCGCTTCTTTAATTGCGCTGGCGGCCCAGTAACCGGCATCGACGTAATCCGCAGTTGTTTTATCACCGAGAATATTTAACGGGATACCGGCGAATTGTCCGCGACCACCGCCATGGCAGAATAACACTTTATAGTTGGAGGGGATGCTGAGAAGATCGCGAAAATCCTGCTCCGCTTCTTCTGCGACCTGGATGAATTCTTTGCCACGATGGCTAATTTCCATCACCGACGTGCCAAGACCGTTCCAGTCGCGAAGATCCTGTTGAGCCAGTTTAAGAACTTCTGCCGGTAACATTGCCGGACCTGAGCTAAAATTGAAGACCTGAGCCATTTCCCCTCACCACGTTGTGTTGTTGTCCAATCAACATCCTGTCATTGACGATAATCCGGTGACAGACATTGGTATAAGTTATTCCTGCGGATATCGGTTTTATCATTCAGTGACACGCGCCGCAATGGGTAAAACTGACCAGGGTAAAAATGTGTCATCCGTCACACAACAGAATCTATCGGATTGACGGGTAAAAACCGAGATTTTCGCTGTCAGGTGACCCGTTTTGCCCGACTGGCCTTCGACCATTCTGGATTTGCACAGCGCGGACATAATTGGTGATCTCCGGCGTTCATGTGCACCACTTCGCTACAACGTATGCAGGCATAGTCCCCTGCTTCAGGTATGACTTTAAATCGTTGCGTACAGCGTTTAGGCAGAATACTGAGCCCCGGTTTTACGTCTTCATCGGCAAAGAAGTAGACGCTGATTTGCCCGTTCGTCTCCAGAATAGCCAGTTTCACCTGCCCCAGTTGCTCCACACCGTTCAAACGCAGTTCCATAAAGAATTCGAATTCCGTCATATTGGCGCTACTGAGCTTTGACCATGCCAGCTCTCCGTCCTCAATGATCACGACGGGTTTCCCCTCCAGCAAATCCTCCATTTTTTCGCTATGCGCCATCAGCCACATCACCAGCCGATACAGCACGGCAAGAGTAATAAAGACCACCAGCACCGGCAACATTGGAACATCATCATAAAATGCCACGTCTCCCGCCGCAGAACCCAGCGTAAGGATTATCAAGACTTCAAAAAGCGACATCTGGCGTACGCCGCGACGTCCGGTGATTTTTAAAAACAGAAAAACCAATATAAAGGTATAGAGGCTGCGTAGCGCGACTTCTCCCAGAAAATCCATGGGCACCTTATCAAGCGCCATACGGTGTAAATCGAAAGCTTTCATTATTATGCTCTAAACGTGGTTGGCTGTAGGAAAGCATAGCTAATACTTTTATTTACGCCTGAACTCCGGCGACGATAGCGCCGTTCATTGAAAACCCGTATCATTGCGCGCTTTCCGTACGACAAAAGTGATTTTCATGACGCAAACATTTATCCCCGGCAAAGATGCCGCTCTGGAAGACTCCATCGCTCGCTTCCAGCAAAAATTGCTCGACCTCGGTTTTCAAATTGAAGAAGCCTCGTGGTTGAATCCCGTTCCTAACGTCTGGTCGGTACATATTCGCGACAAAGAATGCGCGCTGTGCTTCACCAACGGTAAAGGTGCGACGAAAAAAGCGGCGCTGGCTTCCGCGCTGGGCGAATATTTTGAGCGTCTGTCGACTAACTATTTCTTTGCGGATTTCTGGCTGGGTGAAACTATCGCCAACGGCCCGTTCGTACATTACCCGAACGAAAAATGGTTCCCGCTGACTGAAAATGACGACGTACCAGAAGGTCTGCTGGATACACGTCTGCGTGCGTTTTACGATCCAGATAACGAATTGACCGGCAGCATGCTTATCGATCTACAGTCTGGTAATGAAGAACGTGGCGTCTGCGGTCTGCCGTTTACCCGCCAGTCGGATAACCAGACTGTCTATATTCCGATGAACATTATCGGCAACCTGTATGTTTCTAACGGCATGTCTGCGGGTAATACGCGTAACGAAGCGCGTGTTCAGGGCCTGTCTGAAGTCTTTGAACGTCATGTGAAGAACCGCATTATCGCGGAAAGCATCAGCCTGCCGGAAATCCCGGCTGAAGTGATGGCGCGCTATCCAGCAGTGGTGGAGTCCATTGCCAAACTGGAAGCGGAAGGTTTCCCAATTTTCGCCTACGATGGCTCGCTGGGCGGCAAGTACCCGGTGATTTGCGTTGTCTTGTTCAACCCGGCCAACGGTACCTGCTTTGCTTCCTTCGGCGCGCACCCGGATTTCGGTGTTGCGCTGGAGCGTACCGTCACTGAACTGTTGCAGGGCCGTGGTCTGAAAGATCTTGATGTCTTCACCCCGCCGACGTTCGACGATGAAGAAGTGGCGGAACACACTAACCTTGAAACCCACTTCATTGATTCCAGCGGCCTGATCTCCTGGGATCTGTTCAAGCAGGATGCCGACTACCCGTTCGTTGACTGGAATTTCTCCGGCACTACGGAAGAAGAGTTCGCCACCCTGATGGCTATCTTCAATGCTGAAGATAAAGAAGTGTATATCGCCGACTATGAGCATCTGAGCGTTTACGCCTGCCGTATTATTGTTCCGGGAATGTCTGACATCTATCCGGCAGAAGATCTGTGGTTAGCCAACAACGCCATGGGTGCCCATCTGCGTGACACCATCCTCTCTCTGCCAGGCAGTGAATGGGATAAAGAAGACTATCTCAATCTGATCGAACAGTTGGACGAAGAAGGCTTTGACGACTTCACCCGTGTACGTGAACTGCTTGGTCTGGCGACCGGTGCGGATAACGGTTGGTATACCCTGCGCATTGGCGAGCTTAAAGTGATGCTGGCGCTGGCCGGTGGCGACCTGGAACAGGCGCTGATCTGGACTGAATGGACGATGGAATTCAACGCATCTGTCTTTAGCGCTGAAAGAGCCAACTACTACCGCTGCCTGCAAACGCTGCTACTGCTATCTCAGGAAGAAGATCGCCAACCGCTGCAATATCTGAACGCATTCGTTCGCATGTACGGAGCCGATGCGGTTGAAGCGGCAAGTGCGGCATTAAGTGGCGAAGCGCCGTTCTACGGGCTGCAACCCGTTGATAGCGATCTGCAGGCTTTCCCGGCGCATCAGTCTCTGCTGAAAGCCTACGAAAAACTGCAGCGCGCGAAAGCTGCACACTGGTCAAAATAGTGACAATCAACCTGCGCTGAGTAGGCTAAAGGTATTGTCTGGGCTATATTACGGGGCGCTTTATGCGCCCTGTTTTTTATTTTGGTCAAATCAAAAAATAAATGTAAAAACAAGGTTAAATATTAGTAGTTGATATTAAAAAAATTAGCTTATTAATGTGGTTTTTTATCTCAATTACTCCATTTTAATTAACCGTCTGACAGGAGACAAAAAGAAAAAATTCAACTCACTTTATAATTTTTAAAATTTATTTTTATATGGATAATCAACAAGTTACTCCGTAATCGCATAAAAACCATGCGTCTTACGGGCCTATAAGCCAGGCGAGATATGATCTATATCAAATTCTCATCTATAATGCTTTGTTAGTATCTCGTCGCCGACTTAATAAAGAGAGAGTTAGTGTGAAAGCTGACAACCCTTTTGATCTTATTCTTCCTGCTGCAATGGCCAAAGTTGCCGAAGAAGCAGGCGTCTATAAAGCAACGAAACATCCGCTTAAGACGTTCTATCTGGCAATTACTGCCGGTGTATTCATTTCAATTGCCTTTGTTTTCTATATCACCGCCACAACCGGTACCGGAACTATGCCTTTCGGCATGGCAAAATTAGTAGGTGGTATCTGCTTTTCCCTGGGGCTGATTCTTTGTGTTGTCTGCGGCGCAGACCTCTTCACCTCAACCGTATTGATTGTCGTAGCAAAAGCCAGTGGTCGTATTACCTGGGGCCAATTGGCTAAAAACTGGCTTAACGTTTATGTCGGTAACCTGGTTGGTTGCTTGCTCTTCGTGCTACTGATGTGGCTTTCCGGCGAATACATGACCGCCAACGGCGCGTGGGGGCTCAACGTCCTGCAGACAGCCGACCACAAAGTGCACCATACTTTTGTTGAGGCGGTAAGTCTTGGCATCCTGGCTAACCTGATGGTGTGCCTGGCGGTATGGATGAGCTACTCGGGCCGCAGCCTGATGGACAAAGCGTTTATCATGGTATTACCGGTCGCAATGTTTGTTGCCAGCGGTTTTGAGCACAGTATCGCAAACATGTTTATGATCCCTATGGGTATTGTAATACGCGATTTCGCCACCCCGGAATTCTGGGCCGCTGTTGGGTCTTCTCCGGAGAATTTTTCTCACCTGACCGTGATGAACTTCATCACCGATAACCTGATTCCGGTTACGATCGGTAACATTATCGGCGGCGGTTTGTTGGTCGGGTTGACATACTGGGTCATTTATCTGCGTGGTAACGATCATCATTAATCTGATGATGCCCATTACACGCAGTAAATAAAAAATCCACTTAAGAAGGTAGGTGTTACATGTCCGAGCTTAATGAAAAGTTAGCCACAGCCTGGGAAGGTTTTACCAAAGGTGACTGGCAGAATGAAGTAAACGTCCGTGACTTCATTCAGAAAAACTACACTCCGTATGAGGGTGACGAGTCCTTCCTGGCTGGCGCAACTGATGCGACCACTGCACTGTGGGACAGCGTGATGGAAGGCGTTAAACAGGAAAACCGCACTCACGCGCCTGTTGACTTTGACACCTCCGTTGCTTCTACCATCACTTCTCACGACGCTGGCTACATCAACAAAGCGCTCGAGAAAATCGTTGGTCTGCAGACTGAAGCTCCGCTGAAACGTGCAATCATTCCGTTTGGCGGCATCAAAATGGTTGAAGGTTCCTGCAAAGCGTACAATCGCGAACTGGACCCGATGCTGAAAAAAATCTTCACCGAATACCGTAAAACCCACAACCAGGGCGTATTCGATGTTTACACCAAAGACATTCTGAACTGCCGTAAATCCGGTGTTCTGACTGGTCTGCCAGATGCGTATGGCCGTGGCCGTATCATCGGTGACTACCGTCGCGTTGCGCTGTACGGTATCGACTACCTGATGAAAGACAAATACGCTCAGTTCGTCTCTCTGCAGTCCGATCTGGAAAACGGCGTAAACCTGGAAGCAACTATCCGTCTGCGTGAAGAAATTGCTGAACAGCACCGCGCACTGGGTCAGATCAAAGAAATGGCTGCTAAATATGGCTGCGATATCTCTGGTCCGGCTACCAACGCTCAGGAAGCTATCCAGTGGACTTACTTCGGCTACCTGGCCGCTGTTAAATCTCAGAACGGCGCAGCAATGTCCTTCGGTCGCGTATCCACCTTCCTGGATGCTTACATCGAACGTGATATCAAAGCAGGCAAAATCACCGAGCAAGACGCTCAGGAAATGATTGACCACCTGGTCATGAAATTGCGTATGGTTCGTTTCCTGCGTACTCCTGAATATGATGAACTGTTCTCCGGTGACCCGATTTGGGCAACTGAATCTATCGGTGGTATGGGCGTTGATGGCCGTACTCTGGTTACCAAAAACAGCTTCCGCTTCCTGAACACCCTGTACACCATGGGTCCTTCTCCAGAGCCGAACATCACCGTTCTGTGGTCTGAAAAACTGCCTCTGAACTTCAAGAAATTCGCCGCTAAAGTGTCCATCGACACCTCTTCTCTGCAGTACGAGAACGATGACCTGATGCGTCCGGACTTCAACAACGACGATTACGCTATCGCTTGCTGCGTAAGCCCGATGGTTGTTGGTAAACAAATGCAGTTCTTCGGTGCGCGTGCAAACCTGGCGAAAACCATGCTGTACGCAATCAACGGCGGCGTTGATGAAAAACTGAAAATGCAGGTTGGTCCTAAATCTGAACCGATCAAAGGCGACGTTCTGAACTTCGACGAAGTTATGGACCGCATGGATCACTTCATGGACTGGCTGGCTAAACAGTATGTCACCGCGCTGAACGTTATCCACTACATGCACGACAAGTACAGCTACGAAGCCTCTCTGATGGCGCTGCATGACCGTGACGTTATCCGCACCATGGCGTGTGGTATCGCTGGTCTGTCCGTTGCTGCTGACTCCCTGTCTGCAATCAAATATGCGAAAGTTAAACCGATTCGTGATGAAGACGGTCTGGCTGTAGACTTCGAAATCGAAGGCGAATACCCGCAGTTTGGTAACAACGACCCTCGCGTTGATGATATGGCGGTTGACCTGGTAGAACGTTTCATGAAGAAAATTCAGAAACTGACTACTTATCGTAACGCTATCCCGACTCAGTCTGTTCTGACCATCACCTCTAACGTGGTTTATGGTAAGAAAACCGGTAACACCCCAGATGGTCGTCGTGCTGGCGCGCCGTTCGGACCGGGTGCTAACCCAATGCACGGTCGTGACCAGAAAGGTGCTGTTGCCTCTCTGACCTCCGTTGCTAAACTGCCGTTTGCTTACGCTAAAGATGGTATCTCTTACACCTTCTCTATCGTTCCGAACGCACTGGGTAAAGACGACGAAGTTCGTAAGACCAACCTGGCTGGTCTGATGGATGGTTACTTCCACCATGAAGCGTCCATCGAAGGTGGTCAGCACCTGAACGTGAACGTCATGAACCGTGAAATGCTGCTGGATGCGATGGAACATCCGGAAAAATATCCGCAGCTGACCATTCGTGTTTCTGGCTACGCTGTACGTTTTAACTCCCTGACTAAAGAACAGCAGCAGGACGTTATTACTCGTACCTTCACTCAGACCATGTAATTGGTTTTGACTGAAATCGTACTTTAAAAAGCGTACAATAAAGGCTCCACGTAAGTGGGGCCTTTTTAATAGCCTGCTTTGTCAGCTATCTATACTTATATACTCGATGGATTTCGAGTTGCATTGAGGCGGCAACGGAGTGAATCCCCTGGAGCGTACAGAAGTACGTGACTGGGGTGAGCGAAGGTAGCTAACAAAGATGCAGCTTGAAAGACGAAAAGTATGGATAGCAGCCAAAACAGACTCGACACAGTTAATAACTGTGCACTAACACAGGCCCCGGATGGGCCACACCTGGAGATACACCGCAATGTCAGTTATTGGTCGCATTCACTCCTTTGAATCCTGTGGCACTGTTGATGGCCCGGGCATCCGTTTTATTACCTTCTTCCAGGGCTGCCTGATGCGCTGCCTGTATTGCCATAACCGTGACACATGGGATACGCACGGCGGCAAAGAAGTCACCGTCGACGAGTTAATGAAAGAAGTCGTGACCTATCGCCACTTTATGAACGCATCCGGTGGCGGTGTGACGGCGTCCGGCGGCGAAGCTATTCTGCAAGCTGAATTCGTACGTGACTGGTTTCGGGCCTGTAAAAAAGAAGGTATTCATACCTGTCTGGATACTAACGGCTTTGTTCGCCGCTACGATCCGGTTATCGATGAGTTGCTGGAAGTCACCGACCTGGTCATGCTCGATCTCAAACAGATGAACGATGAAATCCATCAGAATCTGGTCGGCGTATCGAACCATCGTACGCTGGAGTTCGCGCGTTACCTGTCCAATAAAGACATCAAAGTGTGGATCCGCTACGTTGTCGTGCCTGGCTGGTCTGACGATGACGACTCTGCGCACCGCCTGGGTGAGTTTACCCGCGATATGGGCAACGTTGAAAAAATCGAGCTGCTGCCATATCACGAGCTGGGCAAACACAAATGGGTGGCAATGGGCGAAGAGTACAAACTGGATGGCGTCAAGCCACCAAAGAAAGAGACCATGGAGCGCGTGAAAGGCATTCTCGAGCAATATGGACATAAAGTGATGTATTAATGTTTATGCATTAAGGAAGTAAATCATGGATAGATTTTTGCGATACGGAATATTCGCACTGCTCTTTATATTCCATACAGCTTCGGTCCGGTCAGATTCCGGACCGAAGATTCGTTATCTGTATAACGATGACACCACCGAAGAAACAGTCGCTTTCTTCTACGATAACTCCTTTGCTCGCTGTGCCGAATGCAATCCGTACAGTCAAAGTGATATCGATGCGCTACGCTCAACGCCGTTCGATACCCGAATGGGCAATATTTATAAAGTCGCTGATAACAAAATCTGCATCAACGCAGCAGAGTGTTTCCCTCTCCCATTAAAGATTCCAAAAGAGTCCCCCTGGAAGATAATTGATTATCGTTGGGTTGCTGACACACCTGACTATCAGTTAGATAACAATAAATTACCCGCAGCGCAAAAACAGGAAATTACACAAGCCAGTTTGATAACCGCCAGGTTCCAATTAGATCCGTCAGTCAGTGAAGAAGACGGTAATGAAACCAGCGCCGACCACGCTTACTACGTCGCGCAAACCATGGAATCTCTTGAAAAATATAAGCTCCAGATTGTTGATACCGAAAAACGTTACCTGGTTTTTCCCCTTGATAATGGGCTGAAAATCACGGTAGATATGCAAAAAGGTAACGATGGCTTGCCCATTGATTCCTTGTTATACCGCCCTGGTCATGTACCAATAATCATTGATTTAACCGACAGTGAGCTGGTTGCTGCCCGCTTCTACCTCTCAGGCCACTAAAGGATTTCACGATGAGAGTACTTGTTTCAGCATTTTTTTTGCTGCTTGCTCAGAGTACGAATGCCGCCAGCACCTGTGATATCAACGCCATTGTGCAGCATGCGTGGCCGGAGGCAAAACCAGCAGCGGAAGGTCAGATGCTCACCAAAAGCAATCAGGTTATCGATATCACGGGCAACTCAGCGCAAAGCGTAATTTGCCGCGTCTGGCCCGCTCACCCGGAACTGACATTGGCGGCGATTCCGCTGATGGCACAACAGGATAACGATTACGATCATACTGGCGATCTGGAACTTTTGGTACTGGACTCCGCGAGCCTCGACGTTAAACAACGATTACGCCTGCCCGAAAGGATGAATGACGACGCTATTCGAATTTCCGGTCTGATACTGGATACCGCTCGCTGGAAAGTCGCCACTAACCAAACCGCATTTGGCTTGCGGATAGCCCGCACCGGCAGTTCCCGTGTAAATCCATTTAGTGAAGATGTGCTATCGCTGTTTGTTATTGAAAATGACCAACTACGAACGATATTAAACGGTATCGTCCTTGAAAACAGTACCGGGGAATGGGACGGGAACTGTGAAGGAACATTCAACGATATTACTCGTACCCTCTCACTTACGCCTGACTCGCATAATGGATACGTTGATATTCGTGTAAGCGAGAAAAGTGTAGCATCCAACGCCAATCTTCAGGCTGATGCTGAGTGTACCTCAAAAGATAAGTCCAGCAAGGCGAGCTGGACCCTGCTTTATAATGGAAAACAGTATGTCGTCCCCAAAAATCTGGCACCGCTTGAGTAAACGGTTCAGGACATAAAATATTCCGAGAGCTTATTCGCCACGCTTTCAATTGAGAAAATGCTCTTCTGATGCGCTTTACGGCACTCCGCATAGCGCTCATCTTGCTCCTCCAGCGCATTGAGTAATTTGTCCGCCACCATCATTGCACCGGCGATTTCTGCGAAACCATACTCCCCCTCACCCTTCAGGGCTACGGCGGCCTGTAGATTCCAGTCCGAAAGACGGCTAAGCGGCGCAAAGGTGCCGCGGGTCAGCGAAAGGATCCGCGCGCCATGCTGCTTCGCCAACGCCAGCGCTTGCATCATATCAGCCGATGCCTGCTCAGTGTGCACCACAATGATTCCCTGGCTCTGCGGTTCAACCATCATGGATGAGGTTGTGAGGTAAAAACGATCGACAAAACTTGCCGCCTTACCCATTTTAATCAGGTTCATTTGTAAGAACAGCGCGACGGGCACCGCCGTACCAACAGCGTATATCGCGACAGAATTAACCTGGTTGATCCACGCCGCAGCAGCCTGTAATTCTTGCGTATTAATGATGGCATGGCTGTCACGAATGCTCGCCACTACGGCAGAGACCTCATCATTTTCCTGCTCTTCAGGACGCGCAGCTCCCTGCTCCAGCGCAAGCGCAGTTCTGAAATCAGAAAAACCTTTAAAACCAAATGCGCGGCAAAAACGGGTAATACTCCCTTCACTGGTTTCAATAGAATCCGCTAACTCTGTGATCGTATGTCTCATCACAAAATCAGGGTTCTCCGTCACAAAACGGCCCACTTTTTCCAGAATTGGGCTTAACCCTCCAGCCTCATTTCTGATGTTTATCAGTAAGTTAGTGTCAATCTGACTCATTTTTCGCCTTTTTGCTCAAAATGCAAACACAGTCACATCTTTCTGCCCACGTTAAGATAATAATTTTTTTCACAACAAGAGCAATGAAAATAATTATTTTTACAAAACAGGAGAAAAATAAATGAAAGGTCTCATTGTCTGTCGTACCGGTATGGGCAGTTCCTTAATGCTCAAAATCAAAGCGCAAAAAATCATCGACAAGCATGGCTGGGATATTGAACTCGAACATGACGTATTGTCCGGTCTTGCCACCTGGCAAGGGATTGATTTTGTTATCACCATGCGCGACCTCACCGATGAAATCGAAGCTGCTGGATTCAGAGCCATCGGTATAACCGACTTGATGAATAGCGAAGAAATGGAAACTGCGCTCACCAGCGTAATTCAGGGCAACTAACCTCTCCCGGAGGCAATATGGATCTCCTCAGGTTTATTGTATTCGACATTTTGGGTGTAACCCCACTTTTAGTTGGATTTATTGCATTAATCGGTCTGCTCATTCAACGCAAGCCGATTGAAAAAGTATTATCCGGCACCTTCAAAACCATCGTTGGATTTCTGGTCTTTGCGGGTGGCGCGGGGCTGGCAGTGACATCTCTGGGTAATTTCCAGACATTGTTTAGCGATGGATTTGGACTCAAAGGAGTGATGCCGTTGGCGGAGGCGCTAACCGGCCTGGCCCAAACCAAATTTGCCATGTGCGTATCACTCATCATGGTTATCGGCTTTGGCTGGAACTTACTTTTTGCCCGTATTACACCGTTTAAATACATTTTTTTGACCGGCCAACATAATCTGTATCTCTCGGCATTGCTCACCGTCACGCTGAAAGCGCTCGGTTACAGCGATGGCGTTACGATTATGGTTGGTTCTGTATTGTTAGGCCTTGCTGCCTGCATCTACCCGGCCATTGCCCAACCGTGGATGCGTAAGATCACCGGCAATGATGAAATCGCCATGGGTCATTATGTCACACTGGCTTACGCGGCCTCAGGCTGGATTGGCTCGAAGGTCGGCGATCCCAAAGAGTCGACGGAGAAACTGAATCTCCCCGGATGGCTGGGGATTTTTAAAGATTACATTGTCTCAGTCTCTATTTCGGTCAGTATTTTCTATTACATCGCCGCACTGGCAGCAGGGAAAACAGCGGTTACCGCGGTAGCAGGTGGCATGCACTGGTTGGTCTACCCGCTTTTTCAGTCACTGACCTTTACCGCCTCGCTTTACATCATTATTACCGGTGTTCGTTTACTGCTTTCAGAGATCGTTCCGGCATTTCTCGGGATCTCGGAAAAATTCATTCCTAATGCCAAACCGGCGCTCGACTGCCCGGTTGTATTCCCTTACGCGCCAACCGCTACCGTACTTGGTTTTATCTCTTCGTTCGTCGGCGGACTGGTGGTGATGGGAATACTTGCGCTGATTGGTCAGACGGTAATCATCCCCGTCGCGATCCCCTATTTCTTCATTGGGGCAACGGCTGCCGTCTTTGGCAACGCTTCAGGAGGCTGGAAAGGCGCAGTAGTGGGAAGCTTTATTACAGGCATTCTCATCGGCATTGGTCCCGCACTTATCTACCCAATTATGGAATCGGTAGGACTTTCCGGTACCAGCTTCCCGGAAACCGATTTCGTCGCGCTTGGTCTGGTGGTGTATTACATCGGCAAAATGCTGCCCTGATAAGGAGTAAACATGAATATTGATGAATTGAAATCTCATGCGCGATCTGCCCGCCGCGATATTGTCACCATTATTTACGAATCCGGTATTGGTCATCCCGGCGGCGCACTCTCCATTATTGATATTCTGACCTGGATTTATCATGAAGAAGTTCGTCTGAATGAAACACCTCGTGCCCGGGTGGTGATGAGTAAAGGCCACGCCGTCGCGGCACAGTACGCCATGCTGTATCAATTGGGGAAAATATCCCGCAGCGAATTTAGCACCTTTCGTCAGATTAACTCGCGTCTGCAGGGACATCCGAGCGTGAAATCACTTCCCGATGTGGATGCAACAACTGGACTGCTTGGCCAGGGTCTGTCAATTGCGCTGGGGATGGCTGCTGCCAAAAATCGCGCGGGGGATCCCAACCGCGTTTTCGCAATCATCGGCGATGGGGAGATGCACGAAGGCCAAATATGGGAGTCACTGCAACAGGCCGCTCATATGCGGATGGACAATCTGGTCGCCATCATCGACTACAACGGTTTTTCCTCACACGATCCGGTCAATGACGTCATCAATCTCGAGCCACTGGCCGACAAAATCCGTAATTTTGGCTGGCACGTACTTGAGCTACAGGATGGTAACAACATGTGCCAGGTTGCCGACACTTTGCAGCTATCTCGTTATCTGAAAGGCAAGCCGGTAGCTATTATCGCCCGCACCACCAAAGGCAGCGGCGTGAGCTATATGGAAAATAACGGCGACTGGCATTCTAAAACACCCAGTGCGGAACAATACCAGCAAGCTATGGAGGAATTACAGTCATGAGAGCACCACGCGATGAGATTGGTAATGCCCTGCTCGCTTTGAGGGAGAAAGGCTATCCAGTTGTCGTTATCGACAGCGATTTGGCGAGCTCCACCCGCACCGATCAGTTTCAGAAGATCTGGCCTGAAGCATTCTTTGAAATGGGAATTGCCGAAGGCTCCGCGATGAGTTTCGCCACAGGTCAGGCATTGGAAGGTAACATTCCTTTTTACGTTAACTTCGCGATGTTCGTGACTGGTACAGCATGGACACAGCTTCGTCAGGCTTGTTACGCAAAGGCCAACATTAAGCTGGTCGGTAGCCATCCAGGTATGGATGACGGCCCGGATGGCGCTTCGCACCATGCGCTGGAAGATCTAGCCCTGACTCGTGTATTGCCAGGAATCACGATTCTGACTCCGGCAGATGCCGAAGAAGTTGAGGCTGCATTTGAGCAGGCAGTAAACATCCCCGGCCCTGTCTACATTCGTGTTGCCCGGGAACCGATGCCCGTACGCGATAAATCAGTCGTCCCCCGAGTATCCGATATCGAGGCCGTGGAGAGTTCAGGCAACGACTTCGCCATTGTTTATGAAGGAACAGTTCTTGAACAAGCGAGTACGGGTTACGCCCAGCTCAGTGCGCAGGGGAAAAGGGGCAAACTGATTCATGTGGCAACGCTAAAACCGTTCAATCGTCAGCGTTTCCTGCACCTCATTGCCAATTGCCCACGTATCGTCACGATTGAAAATCATACGATTAACGGCGGACTGGGTGGCCAGATTGCTGAAGTGCTGGCTGAAGAAGGAATCAACTCACGATTGTGTCGCCTTGGTACTCAGGACACATTCACCGAATCGGGCAACAGCCGGCAGTTGAAAGAGAAATACGGAATTTCAGCCTCTGCAATCTGTGAAGCACTCAAATAATCTGGTTGGCAGACCGTTACACGGTCTGCCAACTACAATGGGGATAAAACGATGCTATCTACGCTATTTTCAGCCTGGCAGTTTCGCGAACAATGCGGCACCTGGCAGGAAGCCGTGCAGTTGGCCTGTCACCCTCTCGAAGTGCAAGGCGTAATTACACATAGTTATACTCAGGCAATCATCCATGAAACAGAAAAACATGGCCCATGGTATATATTAAGTCCAGAATTTGCCCTGCCTCATGCTCGACCGGATGAAGGCGTGATTGGCAGTAAAACACATCTGTCGCTATTGAGCCTGAAAGAAGCAGTCCTGTTTCCCGGACACCCGGATGTGGGGTTAATCATTGTTCTTGCCGCAGCCAACAGCACTCAACATATCGAAATGATCCAACAGTTGGTGTGCTGGCTGGATGAAGCGGAGCGCTTACACCAGTTATCCCATACCACCAGCCTGGCGCAGTTTCTCTCTATTCTTGAAGTGAGTTAACGCATTACTGTTTCCTGCGCGCCAGAAGCGGGAAAATCAGCCCCAATCCTACCAGCACAAACGGCGTCACGATAAAATCAGGCGTGGGATTATGCGCGGTAAAATGAGCGAGCGGAAACGGCAGGGTGTAAAACTATAATCTTCTGCACACTTTATTTTCAGGGCAAAAGCGTGTGATTAAATAATGCAGGTTCCCATAAAGCATACATAAACAGTATGTATGGGAACCTGTTCGTATTCTGTTAAATCAGGTCAAATATGCGCAATAGAATTGGGCGTATGGCCCGTCTTACGCAACAGCATCAGTAAATAAATAAACGATACGCTGGCGATCATGATAAACAGCAAGCTATCTGAATAATTCTGCATCAGCATCGCGGTAAATGAGGGACCAAGCAGGCTGCCCACGGTATAGCTTAATAACAATGCCTGATTCATGGCGACCAGTTGATGGTGTTCCACCTTTTCACAGGCCCAGGCCATCGCTACCGGGTAGAGAGTAAAACCTGCCGCCCCCAACATAAACAACGCGGGCGCCATCGCCGCCTGATTCAGCATGGCAATACTCCCGACGATTACCACGAAAACCTGAACGCGTAAAACCAGCAGGCGTCCCAGCTTATCCGCCAGACGGCCAATCGGCCATTGCCCCAGGATACCGGCGCTAACCAGAACCGCCATCCAGAAACCAATGCTGGCGTTGCTCACCCCCTGATGGTTGAGATACAGCGGCATCAGGCCATACAAGGACCCCAATACAATCCCGGAAATAATACAGCCGTTAACGCCCAGACGCGCCTGTCGCAGCTTCAGCATGGAGACAATAGGCGTAGACTGCTGTTCATCACCCTGCTGATTGGCAATGCGCGTAAAGAGCAGTGGTAAAACGCCAGCCAGGATTGTACCCGTCACCCACGGCAGAACGTTCATCAATTCAGTTGATACTTTACTAACCAGCAACTGGCCTAAAAACGTCCCCACGTAATAGATCATCATATAAGCGGCAAGCAAACGTCCGCGATTACGCGAAGTCCCACTGCACATCAGCGCACTTTCCACTACCACCCAAATCATGGCGCAGCCAACACCGGCAATAAAGCGCCATGTCATCCAGCTCCAGAATCCCACCATAATCCCCAGCCCGACACAACCTACGGCAAAAATAAGCGAGGCGATGTAATAGCTGCGATTAAAACCAAGGTGTTTTATTAAATACCCGGTCAGCAACGTCCCTACCAGATTACCGGTAAAATAGGACGAGCTCACCACGCCTACCTGCCATGTGGGCAGATTTTCATGGGCGAGCCAAAGCGGGACGAGCGTGTTTAACACGGCGATCGCCAGGGTCAACAGAAGCAGCCCGCATAGCAATAGCATGACGGGACGGGTATAGGTGGACATGAATAAAAACCGTGAGGAAGTTCAAATTTCATGCGCATCATGCCACTGCCAAAAACATTGTCAATCGGCGTAATCAGAGGGCTGAGGCGCTTTCTGGACGATCGATTTGCATTACTGATTCTTAATGTGAATAGATAAAAAGCACAAAAACACATCTGCTTGTTTTTATTGATCTAAAACAAAAATCTCGCGTTGCGTTCAGTCGAAAAATTTCATGGACTCCCCTTACTTTTATTTCTTACTAAACTCTATGCGGGATACAGAGCTGCATTGTCTTCAAAATAGAACAGTGAGTTCTTATTTATCTATCTAATCCAAATATCGTTCTTTTCGTAGACTTAAACTCATCAAATTTCCCCCACCGATGCAGAACAGGAGAAATACCATGACTAAACCTTACGTAAGACTTGATAAAGATAATGCGGCAGTACTGCTGGTCGACCATCAGGCTGGCCTGCTCTCTCTGGTTCGGGATATCGATCCCGATAAATTTAAAAACAACGTGCTTGCTCTCGGTGACTTAGCAAAATACTTCAAACTCCCGACGATTCTGACAACCAGTTTTGAGACTGGACCAAATGGGCCGCTGGTGCCGGAACTAAAAGCTCAATTTCCCGATGCGCCTTATATTGCTCGCCCCGGAAACATTAACGCGTGGGATAACGAAGATTTCGTGAAAGCAGTAAAAGCGACCGGCAAAAAGCAGCTGATTATCGCCGGTGTCGTGACGGAAGTTTGCGTTGCCTTCCCTGCGCTCTCGGCGATTGAAGAAGGTTTTGACGTCTTTGTTGTCACCGATGCTTCAGGCACATTTAATGAAATTACCCGCCATTCAGCATGGGATCGGATGTCGCAGGCCGGTGCTCAATTGATGACATGGTTCGGCGTCGCATGTGAGCTGCACCGCGACTGGCGTAACGATGTCGAAGGTCTGGCGACGTTGTTCTCGAATCACATTCCGGATTATCGCAATCTGATGACCAGCTACGACACGTTGACCAAGCAGAAGTAAAACCAGGGCGAAACCCCTGGCCTGATGTATTGTTAATGGCGCTTCACTTATCAGGCCTACAGATCGTGCAGGCCTGATAAGACTTGAGTTAATCCTGGATACTATAAATTAACTCGCCACCGCCATACCAACGGTCATATGCAAACCGTAAAACACGCCACGACCAATCAGCTCACCGACCAGAAGCAAAATAAACGCCACGGAAAGCAGCGGAACGGCAGGCTGGTAGCCCTTCACCTGCGGCACAATCCAGCAGCACAGCGCTAATGCCAGTACCACAATCCGCCACGCCATCAGCGATCCGTAATCCGGAACCAGCGCAGAAGCCTGTTGAATCGAACTGTGGATCGTCGCCAGTTCAGCCCCCTGCATGACAGACATGATGGCGCTCACGACCAGAGCAAGCACTGAGATAGCTGGCAGCAGGCGCATTGCCCAACCATCCACGCCAGCAATTCTGAGTAACAGATATCCCAGCAGCGGCCCGCCCATAAACATCGTCAGGAAGAAGCCCAGCGGCGTCCAGACGCTGTACCAGGTCGGCACAGTATCGATGGTGTTATACACGCGTACCATCATCCAGACAAAAACCACGCCCAGCACCATGGTGACAACTAACCACAGATTACGTAATGCGGGCGACATTTTTTTCAACGTAGCCAGCAACCAGCCGATACCGCCAACAGCAAAGAAAATTGAGCCACTGGCAATCTCATTACTTAATGCAGAAGATCCTACGCGATTGAGTGAGTTAAAAGCGCGCATCGGCGAGCCCAGATGGAGCATGGAAGCAATAAAGCCAATGCCCATTAATACCCACAGCCCGAACATGCAGGCAATCACGCGCTGCTGCGATTCTGGGCGTAAGTCGCCTTTCATCAACGCCAGCGCCAGAACGATAAAGCCGCCAACCACACACTGTCCGAAGACCGTGAAGATCATCAGCGGCCATTCATGCCATCCACTTCCCATCTTACACCTCCTTCGGATTAGCCAGATAGCCTGTGGTATCCCCGGTCGGGCGGCTATTGGCGTTAGGTTTGATGACAATACTCGGTTTGGTAAAGTGCGCGCCCGGCAGTGGCGCGACCGCTGCCAAAGTACCGTGTTTTTTGCGCAACTCTTCAATCGGACCAAAATCCAGCGCACGCAGTGGGCAGGACTCCACGCAGATAGGTTTTTTGCCTTCAGCGACGCGCTCATGGCAGCCGTCACATTTAGTCATGTGCCCTTTTTCAGCGTTGTACTGCGGTGCGCCGTAAGGACAGGCCATGTGGCAATACCGACAGCCAATGCACACATCTTCATCGACTACGACAAAGCCATCTTCACGTTTGTGCATCGCACCGCTCGGACATACCTTGGTACAGGCCGGATCTTCACAGTGGTTACAGGCAATGGAGAGGTAATAAGCAAAGACGTTCTGATGCCAGACGCCGTTGTCCTCCTGCCAGTCACCGCCTGCGTATTCATAAATGCGGCGGAAGCTGACTTCAGGGGTTAAATTTTTGAAATCTTTGCAGGCCAGTTCGCAGGTTTTGCAACCGGTGCAACGACTGGAATCAATAAAAAATCCATACTGGGTTGTCATCGGCTACTCCTTACACCTTTTCAACCTGAACAAGGTTCGTGTGTGACGGGTTCCCCTTCGCGAGAGGAGACGGACGCTGGGTCGTCAGAACGTTAATGCACCCGCCCTGATCCACGCGTTTTGCATCCGGGTTATACCAGGCGCCTTCTCCCAATGCCACCACGCCGGGCATCATACGTGGTGTGACCTTCGCCTCGATATGCACTTCACCGCGGTCGTTATAGATGCGCACCTTGTCGCCGTTGTTAATGCCGCGTCGCTGCGCATCCATCGGGTTGATCCACATTTCCTGGCGGCAGGATGCTTTCAGAACATCTACGTTGCCATAGGTCGAGTGGACGCGAGACTTATAGTGGAAGCCGGTCAACTGCAGAGGGAATTTCTCCACCAGCGGATCGTTTAAGCTCTCAAAGCCTGGGGTGTAAATCGGCAGGGGATCGATCACATCACCTTCAGGAAGCTCCCAGGTTGCCGCGATCTCAGCAAGCTGCTGCGAATAAATTTCGATCTTACCTGACGGCGTGGTCAGCGGATTAGCTTTAGGATCTTCACGGAATGCCTTATACGCCACGTGATGCCCTTGCGGATCGCGCTGTTTAAAGATCCCTTGTTTACGGAATTCTTCAAACGTTGGCAGTTCAGGAATCGCTTTGCGCGACTGCTCGTAGAGATGGCGCATCCACTCTTCCTGAGTACGACCTTCTGTAAACTGCTGCTCGACGCCAAGGCGCTTCGCCAGCTCGCTGGTCATCTGGTAAATAGTCTTGCATTCGAATCGCGGCTTGATCGCCTGATCGGTGAAAATCACATAGGACATGTTGCCGCAGGAGGCATCCAGCGCGAAGTCCATCTGCTCAGATGCGGTGCAGTCCGGCAGCAAAATGTCCGCGTATTTCGCCGAGGAAGTCATATGGCAGTCGATGACGACGATCATCTCGCATTTGTTCTCATCCTGCAGGATTTCATGCGTACGGTTGATATCAGAATGCTGGTTAATCAGGCAGTTACCGGCATAGTTCCAGATCATCTTAACAGGAACATCAAGCTTGTCTTTACCGCGTACCCCGTCACGCAGGGCCGTCATCTCCGGGCCTCGCTCAATCGCGTCCGTCCACATGAACATCGAAATGCTGGTTTCAACAGGGTTTTCCAGCGTAGGCATACGTTCAAACGGCAAACTGTATGAGCCCTCACGCGCCCCGCTGTTGCCGCCGTTGATCCCTACGTTACCGGTCAGGATAGCCAGCATAGAAATGGCGCGGGTCGCTATTTCACCGTTGGCGTGACGCTGCGGTCCCCATCCCTGGCTGATGTATGCCGGTTTAGCGCTACCGATTTCACGCGCCAGTTTGATGATTCGATCAGCGGGAATACCAGTAATCTGCGCCGCCCACTCCGGAGTCTTGGCAATACCGTCCTTGCCCTGCCCTAGAATATACGCCTTGTAGTGACCGTTCTTCGGCGCATCGGCCGGTAAGGTTTTCTCGTCGTAACCTACGCAGTACTTATCGAGGAACGGTTGGTCAACCATGTTTTCGGTGATCAAGACATACGCCAGACCATTAACCAGCGCCGCATCGGTTCCTGGACGGATCGGGATCCATTCATCCTCACGACCAGCGCCGGTATCCGTGTAGCGGGGATCGATAATGATCATGCGGGCATTGGATTTTTGTCGCGCCTGTTCAAGGTAATAGGTTACCCCACCCCCGCTCATACGGGTTTCACCAGGGTTATTCCCGAACAGAACCACCAGCTTGCTGTTTTCAATGTCGGACGGGCTGTTACCGTCAGCCCAGCCGCCGTAGGTGTAGTTCAACCCGGCAGCGATTTGCGCTGAAGAGTAGTCACCGTAGTGGTTAAGGTAGCCGCCGCAGCAGTTCATCAACCGTGCCACCAGCGTTTTACCCGGCGGCCACGAGCGCGTCATGGTGCCGCCCAGCGTACCGGTGCCGTAGTTCAGGTAGATAGACTCGTTGCCGTAGTCTTTAATAAGACGCTGCATATTGCTGGCAATGATGTCGTAGGCTTCATCCCAACTGATGCGCTCAAATTTGCCTTCTCCACGTTTGCCGACGCGTTTCATCGGGTATTTCAGCCGATCGGGATTATAGACGCGACGACGCATGGAGCGACCACGCAGACAAGCGCGCACCTGGTGCAGACCGTCATAGTTGTCATCGCCGGTGTTGTCGGTTTCGACATACTTTATTTCACCATCGACCACATGCATACGCAGCGGGCAACGGCTACCGCAGTTCACCGTACATGCGCTCCAGATCACCTTCTCATTAATCTGTGACGGATTAAGGGCTTCTGCGGCATTTGCAATACGGGTAAATGGCAGGGTAAACGCGCTACTGGCCACCGCCAGTCCGCCTATTGCCGTCGTTTTCACCAAACCGCGGCGACTAACCTCAGCTGCCAGCACGGCATCGGGGATTTTAGTTTTCATAGTGGCTCACTCTGCTGCTCACAATAAAAAAATACAAACACTCGCTGTATAGTTTTTTATATAACGTTAATATCGATATACAGGCTGTTAAATACTGAATTTGCTAAAAGACAGAGATAAATACTGACTTTCATTCGAAGGCAGTATTACTCCTATGGGAGTAGTCGTTATTGTCCGACGTCAAACGGGCATAAAAAAAGCGCCCTGAGGCGCTTTTTTAGCAGAGAAAGGTAGCTTAGCCGATGAATTCCAGGCCATTCATGTACGGACGTAACACTTCAGGAACCTGAATACGGCCATCAGCCTGCTGATAGTTTTCCATCACCGCAACCAGCGTACGCCCAACCGCCAGACCGGAACCGTTCAGCGTATGCACTAAACGGGTCTTTTTGTCGGATTTGCTACGGCAACGCGCCTGCATGCGACGAGCCTGGAAATCCCACACGTTGGAGCAAGAAGAAATTTCGCGATAGGTGTTCTGCGCCGGGATCCACACTTCCAGATCGTAAGTTTTGCATGCGCCGAAGCCCATGTCACCTGTGCACAGGATGATCTTACGGTATGGCAGACCCAACAATTGCAGGACTTTCTCGGCATGACCGGTCATCTCTTCCAGCGCATCCATCGAGTCTTCCGGGCGAACGATCTGCACCATCTCAACTTTATCGAACTGGTGCATACGGATTAGACCACGAGTGTCACGACCGTAAGAACCGGCTTCAGAACGGAAGCACGGCGTATGCGCGGTCATTTTGATCGGCAACGCATCTTCGTCAATGATTTCGTCACGTACCAGGTTGGTCAGCGGCACTTCCGCCGTTGGGATCAGCGCATAGTTGCTGCTGTCCGCTTCTTCATCCAGCGGACGCGTGTGGAACAGATCGCCCGCGAATTTCGGCAGTTGGCCTGTACCGTACAGCGTGTCATGGTTAACCAGATACGGAACGTAGTTTTCGCTGTAGCCATGCTGTTCGGTGTGCAGATCCAGCATGAACTGAGACAGCGCACGGTGCATACGCGCGATCTGCCCTTTCATGACGACGAAACGAGAGCCGGTCAGCTTAACTGCCGCAGCGAAATCAAGACCCGTGTGCATTTCACCCAGGGTAACGTGATCGCGCACTTCAAAATCAAACTCACGCGGCGTACCCCAACGGCTGACTTCGACGTTGTCATTTTCATCTTTACCCACCGGAACGTCGTCCGCTGGCAGGTTAGGAATGGTCAGCGCAATGTCGCGGATCTCGGCCTGTAAGGTATCAAGTTCAGCTTTCGCGGCATCCAGCTCTTCGCCCAGTTTGTTCACTTCCAGACGTAAAGACTCGATATCTTCCCCGCGCGCTTTTGCCTGGCCGATGGATTTCGATCGAGAGTTACGCTCTGCCTGCAGGTTTTCAGTTTGTACCTGCAGAACTTTACGACGCTCTTCAAGAGCGCGCAGCTTATCTACATCCAGCTTAAAGCCCCGGCTTGCCAGTTTTTCTGCGACTGCGTCTGGCTCATTACGCAGCAGATTGGGATCGAGCATGCTTATCCTGTGCTTATCGAATTAAAATAGGAGAAAGTGACCACAGCCTGCGGTCACAGGGATACAGAGACAACATTACCGCAACGATAACACTAACGGTAGCGTTTTATAGGGCTATTTTGATCCTGTCCGGCGAGCCAGGCGAGCTTTTCGCCAATCTTGCCTTCAAGACCTCTGTTTGTGGGGTGATAATAGCGTGTTTGTGCCATTTCCTGCGGGAAGTACTCTTCTCCGGCGGCATAGGCATTAGGCTCATCATGGGCATAACGATACTCCTGACCGTAGCCCATCTCTTTCATCAGCTTCGTTGGCGCGTTGCGCAGGTGAACCGGCACGTCGTAATCCGGACGTTCACGGGCATCAGCCAGCGCAGCTTTGAAGGCGGTGTAAACCGCATTACTTTTCGGCGCGCAGGCCAGATAAACAATCGCCTGAGCAATGGCTCGTTCACCTTCTGCGGGTCCCACACGGGTAAAGCAATCCCATGCGGAAATCGCCACCTGCATGGCGCGCGGATCTGCGTTGCCGACATCTTCAGAGGCAATCGCCAGACAGCGACGGGCAACGTACAGCGGATCGCCGCCAGCGGTGATGATTCGCGCATACCAATAAAGCGCCGCATCCGGGGCGCTGCCGCGTACTGACTTGTGTAATGCGGAGATGAGATCGTAAAAACGATCGCCTTTATTATCGAAACGCGCGCTGCGTTCACCGGCAATTTCAGTGAGCAACTCGGCCTTCAATACGCGCTTGCCAGAATCATCAACTTCGGCCATATCGGCCATCATTTCCAGCGTATTCAGCGCCCGACGCGCGTCACCATTGACCAGTTCAGCTATCGCCCGACGCGTCTCTGGAGGCAGTACGATATCCTGGCCGCCGTAACCCCGCGCTTTGTCTGACATCGCCTGGTCAAGCACCTGTTCAATATCGTCGGAGGTTAACGATTTCAGTAAGTAAACGCGCGCACGCGACAGCAGCGCCGAGTTCAGCTCAAACGAGGGGTTTTCAGTGGTTGCGCCAATAAACGTGATGGTACCGTCTTCAATATGCGGTAAAAACGCATCCTGTTGGCTTTTATTAAAACGGTGAACTTCATCCACAAACAGGATCGTACGCCGGCCCGCGTTACGATTCTGACGCGCACGCTCAATCGCTTCACGAATTTCTTTTACACCAGAGGTCACTGCCGAAATTCGTTCGACATCGGCGTTAGCGTAACGGGCAATAACTTCGGCAAGCGTAGTTTTCCCCGTCCCCGGCGGCCCCCATAAAATCATGGAGTGCAGATGTCCGGCCTCGATAGCGCGCGGCAAGGGTTTACCCGCAGCCAGCAGATGCTGCTGGCCGATATACTGCGCTAAATTTTCTGGCCGCATACGCGCGGCCAGTGGCTGAAAAGTATTATCAGAAAAGTCGAGCGACAAATTGCTCACTCACACGCCTCTACTTACGTTGATCGTCAACCGTTACACCTTGCGGCGGGGTAAAGGTGAATTTAGAGGGTTCAATCGCACCATTCTGCTGAGATTTCAGCTGATAGCTGCTGCGCTGATCGTCTTGTTCAACGGCGCTAAACTGGTGGATAGTCCCGTCACGCCCAACATTGATAGTAAACTGCTTCAGGTTGCCGCTGCTGGTTTTTGGCGTCAGCACGAAATCATCGCCGTTTTGCTTAATGTTGTACTGCTGCCAGTCACTTGCCTGGTTACGCGCAATCAACATAAATGGCGTATTGCCCGTAGCGTCTTTCAGCCAGGTCGCAGTCGCCTGCTCAACAAACGGGTTGAAGAACCACAGCGTTTTACCATCGGAAACCAGGATGCTCTCATCAGGTTGCGTCATATGCCAGTTAAACAGATTAGGACGTTTAACCCATAAGTCACCCTGACCTTCCTGCACCGCCGCGCCGCTACCGTCCGTGACCTTCTGAGTAAAGCTGGCATGGAAGCTACTGACTTTATCCAGGCGGCTTTTCAGGTCGCTGGCAGCGTCAGCCCAGACGCTGCTCACCATAAAGCTCGACAGTAATGCACAGGTGATTGCGATTCTTTTCATCGTTATTCCTCAAAATACGTCACTCCCAACGGGGAGATCCCTCTGCTATCCATTTCAGGCCAAAAATCAGCATGAGGAAAGTAGAAAATACTGAATTACTTAACTTTGCAATCATTCGAAGGGCGGCGGAGCCAGCACTTCACGATTACCATTATGCCCTTGTTCGCTGACAATACCCTGCGCTTCCATCTGCTCGATGATGCGCGCCGCTCGGTTGTATCCGATACGGAACTGACGCTGGACGCCGGAGATTGAGGCTTTGCGTTTCTGGGTCACAAAGTTTACCGCCTGATCGAACAGCGGATCCAACTCTTCGCCACCATCAAAGCAGCCACCGCCGCCTTCGCTTTCGCTGTCAGAAGTAATGCCGTCGACGTACTGTGGACGACCGCGCGCTTTCCAGTCCTGAACCACTGCGTGAACTTCTTCATCGCGGACAAAGGCGCCGTGAACACGCACTGGGATCGTCGAGTTTGGTGCGGAATAAAGCATGTCACCCATACCCAACAGCGATTCCGCTCCGCCCTGGTCAAGGATGGTACGCGAGTCAATTTTACTCGACACGGTAAAAGCGATACGCGTCGGGATGTTTGCTTTAATCAGACCGGTGATAACGTCAACAGACGGCCGCTGGGTTGCCAGCACCAGGTGGATCCCCGCCGCACGCGCTTTTTGCGCCAGACGAGCAATCAGTTCTTCCACCTTTTTGCCAACTGTCATCATCAGGTCGGCGAATTCATCCACCAGCACAACGATATACGGCAGTTTTTCCAACACCGGGTGCTGAACATCCATGCTGTCACCCGGTTTCCAGTATGGGTCCGGAATCGGACGTCCCATACGGGCGGCTTCGGCGATTTTCTCGTTATAACCGGCAAGGTTACGTACGCCAAGCGCTGACATCAGCTTGTAGCGACGTTCCATTTCATTGACGCTCCAGCGCAAGGCATTAGCAGCATCTTTCATGTCGGTCACGACTTCGGTCAGCAGATGCGGAATGCCTTCATAAACCGACAGTTCCAGCATTTTCGGGTCAATCATGATAAAGCGAACGTCTTCCGGCTGCGCCTTGTACAGCATGCTGAGGATCATGGCGTTCACCCCAACAGACTTACCGGATCCGGTTGTCCCTGCTACCAGCAGGTGCGGCATTTTTGCCAGATCGGCCACCACCGGTTCGCCCGCAATATCTTTACCCAGCACCACGGTCAGCGGAGATGAGTTATCACGGAATTTAGCGTTATCCAGCACTTCACGCAGATAAACGGTTTGACGTTTTTTATTCGGTAACTCCAGTCCGACATACGGTTTGCCTGGTATAACCTCAACCACACGTACCGCCGCGGTGGACAACGAACGCGCCAGATCTCGCGACAGGTTAGAAATACGCGCCGCTTTAACCCCAGGAGCCAGATTAAGCTCAAAGCGGGTAATCACCGGGCCTGGAGAGTAGTTCACCACATCGGCTTTAATGCGGAAATCCGCCAGACGCGCTTCCACCAGACGTGCCATTTGCTCCAGCGCGAAAGTATCTATCGGCTCAACTTCGCTCGGCGGCGGTGTGAGCAAATCTAACGATGGCAGCGGCGTACTTGGACGGTGCGCCGGACGACTGTCGCCATTACGCATCAGGAGCGGATGGATCAGACTATCCTGCGTTGGCGGTGTAGCCGGCTGTGCTGGCTGCTGATAGTGCTGCTGCGGAGCGACTGGCTGCGCCGGTTGCTGATATTGCTGCTGCGGTGCGACTGGCTGCGCCGGTTGCTGATAATGCTGCTGCGGTGCGACTGGCTGCGCCGGTTGCTGATATTGCTGCTGCGGTGCGACTGGCTGCGTCGGTTGCTGATAATGCTGCTGCGGTGCGACTGGCTGCGCCGGTTGCTGATAATGCTGCTGCGGTGCGACAGGTTCCTGGTACTGTGGCGCAGACTCCGGCATTACGCCTGGCGTAAACAACGGCTCATGCGGGCCCTCATCCACCAGCGTTTTCATCGGCGAAAATTCAAAGTCATCGAGCGAGAACGGATTTGCCCCGGCAGGCTGTTCACCGGAATAGCGTTGCTGCTGGGAAGAGGCAAACTGGCGAGCCAGTTCCGCTTCTGCGGCTGAATCTTCGTCATCAGTGTGATTGGTATCATCCTGATACTCTTCGCCATAGCGGTGCTGCTGCGATTGGGCAAACTGACGCGCCAGCTCATCTTGCTGCATCGCATCAATTTCATCGTCACTGTACGCATCTGTATCAAGCTGCTCTTCGCGCGCTTTCTCTTCAGCCATACGCTGTGACGGCAATTTGATGCCATACGACGCCAATTCCCGACGAGTAGGTACGCGCACTCGATTCGGACGCGGTAACTGCGGACCAATACCCTCTTTCACCTGTGGACGCGGCGCACCGCTACCCGCAAGGCTAAAGACAGGTGCTGCGGCAGCGGCCTCCGCTCCTAATGCGGCGTTTTTTACACCGGCAGCCAGCGGCGCAACGGCAGCAACAGACTCAACGGGCGGAATGGATACAGCCGTCGGCATAGATGGCATAGACGGCTTAACACGTTCAGGCTCCTGAACAGGCTCTGGTATCGGTTGATACCAGGCAGCCAGTTGCTCGCGCTCGCGCGCACGTTTCTCTTCCACTTCTTCAAAATAGTAGAGCGGCGGACGAGTCGGTTTAACCTCTTCTACCAGCGGTTCAGATTCCACCACAGGCGGTTGTTCAACTACAGGCTGCTCGAACGTATTGTTCTGTTGAAGAGTTGATTCCTGCTGATACACAGGTTGCGGCACGGGCTCCGGCTGATAAACAGGCTGCTGGAGCGTGGAATTTTGTTGAAAGGTTGCTTCCTGCTGATACACAGGTTGTTGCACATGTTCCGGCTGAAAAGTGGATTCAGGTTGCCAGTTTTGCTCCGTGGTGAACGCCTGCGGTTGCGGCGCAACGGGTTGCGCATAAGCGGGTTCAGCAGTCTGTGGCGCGTAATATTGCGGCTGCGGATTCTGCTCCACAACCGGCTGCTGCCATGGCTCATACTGCTGTTGTACCGGTGGCTGCGCGTACTGGGTTGGCTGCGGATAACCTTCTGGCGCTGGTGCAATCACCGCATCACCGGTTTGCGGGCCAGGTGCGGTTTGCCAGGCTACGGCTGGGGCCTGTTGTTCCAGAACAGTGCTGGTCACGGGCGATGTTTGCAGCAGCGGATCAACCGGCGCGCTCCAGGCCTGCGCGGCCGTTGTAGCTGCCGCGGCGGCGGCTACTGGCTCTGTCACCGAATGACCATTCAGCAGTGGGTCGAGTTCGTCATATTCAGGCAGCGTCGCGCGATTACCAGAAAACAGCACATCGTTAGGATCGGCAACAACGCCACGGGCGCTGTATTCAATTTCGTCTTCATCATCCATGCGTTTGCCGGAGAACAGCGCCGCATCGGTATGACGGCCAAGCGGGTTGGTAAATTTCTCCGCCAGACGCTTACGACGCGCTAACGCACCGCGCAGAATACGAGCCCGGCGCGATTCATGGGGTTTGCCATCAGCGGCATCGACAGACTCGTCTTCATCTTCATATTCTTCGTCATCGACCCAGGTATCGTCGCGGCGGGTACGGTTGCTGGCAAAGGTCAGGATATTGAGTAACCAACCGCCCAGTTTTTCCGCAATACTCACCCACGACCAGCCGGTAAACAGCGTTAATCCCGCAGCCCAAATACACAATAGCGTCAGCGTACCGCCGCTGCTGTGCAGTAAGGGTTGCAGCGTCGTACTGAGCAGACTGCCGATCACGCCGCCAGAGGCGAAATACCAGATGTCATCGGCATTGATTGCGGCAAGCCCGCAGGAGGTGAGAATCAGTGCCAAAACGCCAATAATGCGCAGCGAAACGGCAAAATAATCGACGTATTCGTCGCTGGCCTGGTGTCGCCATGCAAACCAGCAGCCGCCGACAATGATGACAGGAATGGTGTAGGCCATGACGCCGAAAATAAAGAACAGCGTGTCCGCCAGCCATGCTCCGGGTATTCCGCCCAGATTATGGATAGGTTCGTGCCACGCGGTTTGCGACCAACTGGGATCCGAAGGGTTAAAGCTGAGTAAGGCAGCCATCAACCAGACGGCAAAAAGGGCAATAAGAATCAGTAGCGCTTCCAGAAGTCGGCGCCCGCTGCTTAACTTCGTCAATGTGACGTCTTTGTCTTCAGTGTATTCCTGGCTCAAAAACGGCTCTCCAGGTTTCAGGCTTTTCCTGCCCGATGCTAAAACGGACAACAGCACCGGGTCACCCCGGCACTGTTGCTGTATGGATTAACAGGAGTGTAATCAAACTGCGTCGATTTTGCACCTGTTCCGTGTTAGCGCGTCTTAATTACCAGACGATTGCTCTGTTTGACTTCTTCCATTACTACATAGGTACGTGTGTCATTCACGCCAGGCAGACGCAGCAGGGTTTCCCCTAACAGCTTACGATATGCCGACATATCCGGTACGCGTGTTTTCAGCAAATAGTCGAAATCACCGGAAACCAAATGACACTCTTGAATTTCTTCAAGTTTTTGTACCGCAGAGTTAAATTGTTCAAACACATCCGGGGCGCCACGATTCAGAGTAATCTCAACAAAAACCAGAAGTGATGCATCCAGATAATGTGGGTTTAACAGCGCTGTATAGCCCTGAATGAAACCCTGTCTTTCCAACCGACGCACACGCTCAAGGCAGGGCGTTGGTGAAAGTCCCACACGTTTAGAAAGCTCGACGTTAGAAATACGCCCATCCTTTTGCAGCTCATTAAGAATGTTACGATCGATACGGTCGAGATCTTTGCCAGGGCGCTTCTTACTATCTACCATTATTATTGTCTCTCTGTATTCCTTCCCTACTCCTGCCTGACTCTACCAACATCACTGTTCAGAGCCGCTACCCATCAAAATAAACCGCAACCCAGAGGGATTTTCGGTTCGCAATGCCTGGGCTTATGGTGAGAAGACCGTTGCCTGTCGGCGGCTATCGACATCACGAATGGCATCTGTCCACACCATGCGTAGATTTCGCTAACACGGTAAACATGGTATCTACATGCATGATTATGCAGCATATACATGACACAGTTTTTTTCTTCCTTGAATGTTTTCGCAAAACAGCAGGTGATTGTCAAAGCAAAACATCGATTTTTAGTACAACATGCCAGTTATTCATTCGCAGTGATGGAAAATCGTCATTTTATCACCTTATAACTGACCGATTTTAAGTAGAAATCGTTATAGTATTACGCCTAATTCACCCGCTCATCGGTTTCTGCTATTACACATATTGTTAACAAAATCGCCATACTCTTTTTTTACGCCTGCAAATTCCCTACAATCCTGCTCATTGCCTGCCAACAACTATGGGGATCTCATGGGCACAACCAAACACAGTAAACTTCTTATTCTGGGCTCTGGCCCTGCAGGATATACCGCTGCGGTCTACGCTGCGCGCGCTAACCTGCAACCGGTACTGATTACCGGTATGGAAAAAGGTGGTCAGTTGACCACAACGACAGAAGTGGAAAACTGGCCTGGCGATCCGCACGATCTCACGGGCCCCCTGCTGATGGAGCGTATGCACGAGCATGCGACCAAATTTGATACTGAAATCATTTTCGATCACATCAGCAAAGTTGATCTGCAAAATCGTCCTTTCCGTCTGACCGGCGACAGCGGTGAATACACCTGTGACGCGTTGATCATCGCTACCGGCGCTTCAGCGCGTTATCTGGGTCTACCCTCGGAAGAAGCATACAAAGGCCGTGGCGTTTCCGCCTGCGCGACCTGCGACGGTTTCTTCTACCGTAACCAAAAAGTTGCGGTGATCGGCGGCGGCAACACCGCTGTTGAAGAAGCGCTGTATCTGGCGAATATCGCATCTGAAGTGCATTTGATTCACCGCCGCGACAGCTTCCGCGCCGAAAAAATTCTCATCAAGCGTTTGATGGATAAAGTTGAAAACGGCAACATCGTGCTGCACACCCACCGCACGCTGGAAGAAGTGACCGGCGATCAAATGGGCGTTACCGGACTGCGTCTGCGCGATACGCAAAACACTGACAACGTGGAGTCACTGGACGTTGCCGGTTTGTTTGTCGCTATCGGTCACAGCCCGAATACCGCCATTTTCGACGGTCAGCTTGAGCTGGAAAATGGCTACATCAAAGTTCAGTCCGGTATTCACGGTAATGCCACACAAACCAGCATTCCGGGTGTCTTCGCAGCCGGTGACGTGATGGACCATATTTATCGCCAGGCGATCACCTCTGCGGGCACGGGCTGTATGGCTGCGCTTGATGCCGAACGTTATCTCGACGGTCTGGCGGACGCTTGCAAATAAGTTTTACAAATCAGTAACAAAAGTAAAAAAGGCGACTATAAGTCGCCTTTATTTTTGCCTCGTTGTAACATTGCCCTGCCCAAAAATTCCAATAACTCACCTGCTAAGCGTGCAATGAATAAAACCCGTCAAAAAGAGCTGACCCGCTGGTTAAAACAGCAAAGTGTAATTTCCCAACGATGGCTGAACATTTCACGCCTGTTGGGATTCGTGAGCGGTCTGTTAATCGTCGCTCAGGCCTGGCTCATGGCCCGAATTCTGGACCATATGATAATGGCCAATATTCCCCGAGAGGCGCTTCTGCTTCCTTTCATCGTGCTGGTATTGATTTTCATCCTGCGGGCATGGGTCGTCTGGTTACGCGAGCGGGTCGGGTTTCACGCAGGGCAGCATATTCGCTTTGAAATTCGCCGCCAGGTGCTTGACCGTCTGCAACAGGCAGGTCCTGCCTGGATACAGGGTAAACCAGCCGGGAGCTGGGCTACGCTTATCCTGGAGCAGATTGACGATATGCATGACTACTATGCGCGTTATCTGCCGCAAATGGCGCTGGCCGTATGCGTCCCGTTATTGATTGTGGCTGCGGTGTTCCCGTCAAACTGGGTGGCCGCTCTTATACTGCTCGGAACAGCTCCGCTGATCCCATTGTTTATGGCAATGGTCGGTATGGGCGCAGCCGATGCTAACCGCCGCAATTTTCAGGCTCTTGCTCGTCTCAGCGGCCATTTCCTTGATCGTCTGCGGGGCATGGAGACGCTAAGAATATTTGGTCGTGGTGAAGCCGAAACGGAAAGCATCCGCGCTGCGTCACAGGATTTCCGCCAGCGCACCATGGAAGTCCTGCGCCTGGCATTCCTGTCATCCGGTGTCCTTGAGTTCTTTACATCGCTTTCTATTGCGTTGGTCGCGGTTTACTTCGGTTTTTCCTACCTCGGAGAGCTCGATTTCGGCCACTACGGGACGGGCGTCACGTTGGCTGCTGGCTTCCTCGCGCTCATTCTTGCGCCGGAATTTTTCCAGCCACTGCGCGATCTGGGCACCTTTTATCACGCCAAAGCGCAAGCCGTTGGTGCAGCAGACAGCCTGAAAACCTTTATGGAAACCCCGCTGGCTCATCCAGAGCGTGGCGACATTGAGCTGGCGACGAAAGACGCCGTTTCAATTGAAGCGCAAGATCTGGTCATCACCTCGCCGGAAGGCAAAGTGTTGGCCGGGCCGCTCAACTTTACCCTGGCAGCCGGTCAACGCGCTGTACTGGTTGGACGCAGCGGTTCCGGCAAAAGTTCGCTGCTCAATGTCCTGTCTGGTTTCCTTTCTTATCAGGGATCGCTGCGAATTAACGGCTTTGAGCTACGTGATCTGTCGCCTGATTGCTGGCGTAAACAACTGTCATGGGTCGGGCAAAACCCGCAGCTTCCAGCCGCCACGTTACGTGAAAACGTGCTGCTGGCTCGCCCCGATGCCAGCGAGGAGCAGCTACAGGCCGCACTCGACAGCGCCTGGGTCAGCGAGTTTTTACCCCTGCTTCCGCAGGGCGTGGATACGCCAGTAGGCGATCAGGCGGCTCGACTTTCCGTCGGACAAGCGCAACGCGTTGCCGTGGCTCGCGCCTTACTCAATCCCTGTCAGTTACTGCTGCTGGACGAACCCGCCGCCAGCCTTGATGCGCACAGCGAACAACGCGTGATGCAGGCGTTGAACGCGGCATCACGCCGCCAGACCACGCTGATGGTGACACACCAGTTGGAAGATCTTACCGACTGGGACGCTATCTGGGTGATGCAGGACGGGCAGATCGTTGAACAAGGCACCTGGACCGAACTTAGCTCAGCCAACGGGGCTTTTGCGACATTACTGGCTCATCGTCAGGAGGATATCTGAATGCGCGCTTTGCTACCTTATCTGACGCTGTATAAACGTCACAAATGGATGTTAACGCTGGGGATCGTTCTGGCGATCGTCACGCTGCTGGCAAGTATTGGTTTGCTGACGCTTTCAGGTTGGTTCCTGTCGGCTTCTGCGGTGGTTGGTGTCACCGGGATTTACAGCTTTAACTATATGCTCCCTGCTGCCGGGGTGCGCGGTGCAGCAATCACCCGTACCGCGGGGCGTTATTTCGAGCGCCTGGTCAGCCACGACGCCACGTTCCGCGTGCTGCAACATTTGCGTATTTATACCTTCAGCAAACTCTTGCCGCTCTCGCCTGCTGGCCTGTCTCGTTATGGACAGGGGGAATTGCTCAACCGCATCGTAGCAGATGTCGACACGCTCGATCATCTGTACTTACGCGTACTCTCTCCGCTAGTGGGCGCTTTTGTCGTCATTATGGTGGTTACACTGGGGCTAAGCGTTCTCGATTTCACGCTGGCTATCACTCTCGGCGGTATTATGCTGCTGACCTTATTTATCCTGCCCCCGCTCTTTTATCAGGCAGGCAAAAGCACCGGACAAAGCCTGACGCATCTGCGTGGACAATATCGTCAGCAGTTAACGTCCTGGCTGCAAGGCCAGGCTGAATTGACCATTTTTGGCGCCAGTGAACGCTACCGCGCTCAAATGGAAGCCACCGAGTTACAGTGGCACGAAGCCCAGCGACGCCAGTCTGAATTAACCGCGCTGTCACAGGCGGTCATGCTGTTAATTGGCGCGCTGGCGGTAATAATGATGTTATGGATGGCCTCAGGCGGCGTGGGCGGCAACACCCAACCAGGCGCACTGATCGCGCTGTTTGTTTTCTGTGCGCTGGCGGCGTTCGAAGCGTTGGCGCCAGTCACCGGCGCGTTTCAGCATCTCGGTCAGGTCATTGCCTCCGCGCTGCGCATCACCGAGTTAACCGAACAGCAGCCAGAAGTTACCTTCCCGGATGCCGGCTCTCCGGTTCCTGAGCAGGTCACCCTTACGCTACGCGATGTGTCATTCAGCTACCCGGGTCAGGCACAAAAAGCGCTCGATACCCTTTCCCTGCAAGCCTCACCCGGTGAACACATTGCGATTCTTGGTCGTACCGGCTGCGGCAAATCAACGCTGCTGCAATTGTTGACCCGCGCATGGGATCCGCAGGGTGGCGAAATCCTGATTAACGAGCAGCCGATTGCTACCCTTAGTGAAGCCACGCTGCGCCAGTGCATCAGCGTCGTGCCGCAGCGCGTACACCTGTTCAGCGCAACGCTTCGAGATAACCTGCTGCTGGCGGCACCGCACGCCGAGGATGACGCATTAGCCGCGATGTTGCGCCGCGTCGGTCTGGACAAACTGCTTGAGGATGATGGACTCAACGCCTGGCTGGGTGAAGGCGGTCGTCAGCTTTCTGGCGGTGAGCTCCGTCGTCTGGCTATCGCCCGCGCCTTATTGCACGATGCTCCGCTAATGCTGCTGGATGAACCTACCGAAGGGCTTGATGCCACAACGGAAAGCCAAATGCTTGAATTAATTAGCGATGTCATGCGCAATAAAACCGTACTGATGGTGACACACCGCCTGCGCGGGTTGTCGCGTTTTGATCAAATAATAGTAATGGACAACGGACAAATTATTGAGCAAGGTAATCACGCAGATCTGTTAGCCAGGCAGGGGCGTTATTACCAGTTTAAGCAACGTCTGTAAGCTATTATTGAACGATCAAACTCGCGTAGTGGAGTTTCGCTGTCATGCGCCTGGTGCAACTGTCCCGCCATTCTATAGCCTTCCCGTCACCGGAAGGCGCTTTACGCGAGCCTAACGGTTTGTTGGCGCTTGGCGGCGATCTCAGTCCCGCCCGCCTGCTGATGGCCTACCAGCGCGGTATTTTCCCATGGTTTTCACCCGGCGACCCCATCCTCTGGTGGTCGCCCGATCCGCGCGCTATTCTTTGGCCCGAGAAATTTCACCTCAGCCGCAGCATGAAACGCTTTCATAAAAATTCGCCTTATCGCGTGACGCTCAATTACGCGTTTGGTCAGGTGATTGAAGGCTGCGCGAATGACCGGGAGGAAGGCACCTGGATAACGCATGATGTGGTGGACGCATACCATCGCCTGCACGAACTGGGGCATGCGCACTCTATTGAGGTGTGGCGACACAATGAATTAGTGGGCGGTATGTATGGTGTGGCGCAAGGCACGTTGTTTTGTGGCGAATCGATGTTCAGCCGTCAGGAAAATGCGTCCAAAACCGCACTGCTTGTTTTTTGCGCTGAATTTATCCGTCAGGGCGGAAAATTAATCGACTGCCAGGTATTAAATAGCCACACAGCTTCGCTGGGGGCGGTCGAAACACCGCGTCGGGAGTACCTTGAGCACCTGAGCAGACTGCGTCAGCAGCGGCTACCGAGCCATTTCTGGGTTCCCAGGACGTTATTTTTACCTCAGAGGTGAATGTTTTCGGCACATTTTTTGTCGGGGTGTTATAATTGTCGCGCAGAGTTGGTTTAGCCCATTACCCCGCCGCCGTTAAGGAACAGTTCGCGTCAGGCAACGCCTATCGTTTATCTCCTCGTTCCCTTACACGTTGCGCTTTAAGTGCAGCTTTGCTGTGTGGTTAGAGTAATGCGCCAAACCCGATTTGCTGTGTTTTAAACGCACAAATCTTTACTTATTAAAAGAACTTCGGCATTATCTTGCCGGTTCAAATTACGGTAGTGATACCCCAGAGGATTAGATGGCCAAAGAAGACAATATTGAAATGCAGGGTACCGTTCTCGATACGTTACCTAATACCATGTTCCGCGTAGAGTTAGAAAACGGTCACGTGGTTACTGCACACATCTCCGGTAAAATGCGTAAAAACTATATCCGCATCCTGACGGGCGACAAAGTGACTGTTGAGCTGACCCCGTACGACCTGAGCAAAGGCCGCATTGTCTTCCGTAGTCGCTGATTGTTTTTAACGCCCGAATGGCGTCCAGATTATAAAAGGTCGGTTTAACCGGCCTTTTTTGTGGGCTGAGGTCAGGTATTTAATCCTCAATCATCCGCGCATATTCTTCCGTTAAGAAATCCACTAATGCGCGCACTGAAGGTAATAATCCCCTGCGTGATGGGAAGACGGCGTGAATAATTTCTCGCTTAGGTTCCCAGCCGTCAAGCAACGCGACCAGTTCACCCGCGGCTAATTGATCTTTTACCATCAACTGCGGAAGTTGCACAACACCTACGCCAGCGACTGCGGCTTCACGTAACGCCAGCATATCGGTGGTAATCATTCGCGGCGTGAAATGTACCTCTGCCCGCGCACCCTGCGGGCCAAATAACTCCCACCGATGCACATGTTTACCCGAGGCCAGACTCAGGCCCGGCCAGCGTGTCAGCTCCGCCGGAGAGTGTAGCGCCCCCATTTGCTCAATTAACTGCGGGCTGGCATATAAACGATGTCCCCTGTCTGCAAGTACCCGCATCACCAGATCGCTATCCTCAAATGGCCGGGGCCTGACGCGGATCGCCACGTCCAGGCCTTCTCCAACAACGTCCACGCGTCGGTTAGTGGCCTCCAGTTGTACGGATACGTCAGGATAACGCGCCATAAAACGGGCAAGCATTGGCCCGATATGCACATGCAGCAACGTAACAGGACAAGTCAGCTTCACAATCCCACGCGGTTCAACCTGTAACGCGGCGATGGCATCCTGCGCCGCCTGCGCTTCAACCAACATCGCCTTACAGTGTTCGTAAAAGGTTTGCCCAACTTCCGTCACGTTAAACTGGCGAGTGGTTCGCTGAATCAGTCGGACTCCCAGCCTCTCTTCCAGTTGCGCTATACGTCGGCTCAGTTTTGATTTTGGTTCATCAAGCGCCCTACCCGCCGCTGCAAATCCCCCTTCCTCTACAACATGCACAAACCATGCAAAATCATTGAGATCCGGCTTCGTCATTTTATTGTCCTATTAATGAGACAGTGAGGATTATTTTAGCTACTACTCAGCTCGCTGTCATGAATATAAGCTTATTCACATCAAGACAACGCCTTAGAGGAGACACATATGAAACAAGTAACAGGCGTCTACACCGCACCTCGCCCACACTGGGTTGGCGATGGATTTCCGGTCCGCTCGATGTTCTCTTACCAGTCTCATGCTGAGCAACTAAGCCCGTTCCTGCTGCTGGATTACGCCGGTCCGCATACATTCACTCCGGGTAACGAAAAACGCGGCGTAGGCGAACACCCGCACCGTGGTTTTGAGACGGTGACCATCGTTTACAGCGGCGAAGTTGAACACCGTGATTCAACCGGTCGCGGCGGCATTATCGGCCCCGGCGACGTGCAGTGGATGACTGCCGGTGCAGGAATATTACACGAAGAGTTCCATTCACCTGAATTTACCCGTCAGGGTGGCGAACTGGAAATGGTGCAACTGTGGGTCAATCTACCGGCAAAAGACAAAATGGCCGTACCGGGTTATCAGGGCATCAGCAGCGATGTTATTCCGACCGTCGCCCTGCCCAATGAAGCAGGCAGCGTTCGTGTGATTGCAGGCAGCTATCAGGATACGAAAGGCCCGGCACATACCTTTTCGCCGCTGAACGTCTGGGATATGTGCCTGCAACGTAATCATCAGCTTACGTTGTCCCAGCCTGAAGGATGGAGCACCGCCCTGGTGGTATTAAAAGGCAATATCACCGTAAACGGCACCACGTCTGCCAGCGAAGCGCAACTGGTGGTGCTAAGCCAGCAGGGCAAGACGCTACACATTGAAGCCACCAGCGACGCCAGCGTGCTGCTGCTGTCTGGCGAGCCGTTGAACGAGCCGATTGTGGGTTACGGTCCGTTTGTGATGAACACGAAACAAGAAATCGCTGAAGCCGTACGCGATTTTAACTCCGGCCGCTTTGGCCAAATCTGAATCGAAGGAGAAGAATATGTCCAGTCCTGCAAACTTTAATGGCTCACGTCCGGTCATCGATGTGAATGATTCCGTCATGCTGCTTATCGATCATCAGAGCGGGCTGTTCCAGACCGTCGGCGATATGCCAATGCCAGAACTGCGTGCGCGTGCCGCCGCGCTGGCTAAAATGGCGACCCTGGCAAAGATGCCGGTGATTACCACGGCATCCGTACCACAGGGGCCTAACGGTCCGTTGATTCCAGAGATCCACGCCAATGCGCCGCATGCCCAATACGTGGCGCGTAAAGGTGAAATCAACGCCTGGGATAACGAGGACTTCGTGAAAGCGGTCAAAGCGACGGGGCGTAAAACGCTGATTATCGCCGGTACGATTACCAGCGTGTGCATGGCTTTCCCGGCCATCAGCGCGGTTGCGGAAGGCTACAAGGTTTTCGCTGTGATAGACGCTTCCGGTACTTACAGCAAAATGGCGCAGGAAATCACCCTGGCTCGCGTTGTTCAGGCTGGTGTCGTGCCAATGGATACTGCCGCCGTCGCTTCTGAAATTCAGGGCACATGGAACCGTGAAGACGCCGCCGAATGGGCGGAAGTGTATACCAAAGTCTTCCCGGCTTATCAGTTGCTGATCGAGAGCTACGGCAAAGCTCAGGAAGTCGTGACTAACGGCGAAAAACTGGACTCTCAGCGCTAATCCTCTCCTCCGCGCCAGCCCGGGCGGAGGAATATGTACATTGCGTAACCAAACGAGAGTGAACACGTAAATTCTGCTTGACCGTTTTAGCGCAACTCCCTATAGTAGCGCCCCGTTGCCCCCCAAGCGGTCAGGCAGCAATACAATATGGTGAGGTGTCCGAGTGGCTGAAGGAGCACGCCTGGAAAGTGTGTATACGGTAACGTATCCGGGGTTCGAATCCCCGCCTCACCGCCATATTTTAAGAAGAGCTCGTACGCAAGTACGGGCTTTTTTTTCGCATGTTGCACATCTGCGGGGGGATGAGAAACCCCGACCGGGGTTCGACTACTGGCGTAGCCAGTTGGACAGACCGGGAGCGCAGCGAACGGGCTGCCCCAAAGGGGCGAGCGAAGCGAGTCAATCCCCGCCTCACCGCCATATTTTAAGAAGAGCTCGTACGAAAGTACGGGCTTTTTTTTCGCATGTTGCATTTGCCGGATTCGGCGCTTCGCTTAACAAACCTACAAATGACGAACAGCCTGTAGGCCTGATAAGCGAAGCGCCATCAGGCAAGTTAGTTTTGTCGGCTGAGAAGCGTTAATACTTCGTAGTGCGCGGTGTGTGGAAACATATCGAAAAGCTGGACACGTTCAATGCGATATCCAGACAACTCGCGAATATCCTTCGCCATGGTTTGGGCATTACAGCTGGAATAAACGATAAAACGCGGCGCCATGCGGGAAAGAAAATCACACAGCGGCTTACCAATTCCCCGACGCGGCGGATTCACCAGCACCAGGTCAGGCACTTCGCCCTGGGCGGTAGCAAACTGGGTCGAATTCAGCGCCTGAAAATGCAGATTCTGTAACCCAAGCTCCTGCGCAGACTGTTTCGCACAGGCAATCGCCTCTGGTGCAATTTCAATCCCCGTCAGTTTCATCTGCGGTGTGGCGCAGTGCAGACCAAAGCCCCCGACGCCGCAAAACAGATCCCACATATGATTAACCGGAAGCTGACGCACCCAGTCGCGCGCCGTGGCATATAAATGCCCCGCCACCACCGGGTTGGTCTGGAAAAAGCTCTGCGGGCGGATCCACAACGGCACATCGTTAAAGCGTTCCGCCAGCGCCTGTTGTTCCGTCAGGAAGATTTCACTCTCCCCTTCCATAATCGCCATATGCACAGGCTGAATATTGGCGGTGATCACTTTTAACTGCGGCAGCTGTGCCTGTAACCATGGCAGCGCCGCGCGCAGTTGGGCCAGTTTTGCCTCGGAACGCAGGACAAAACGCAGCATCATGCCGCCATCGAACCGGCTTTCCGTTAACAGCAGATACTTCAGCTCCCCGCGTTTACGCGCCACGTTATAGGGCGTTAACCCCGCACGGGCGATAAACGGTTTGAGCGCGGCAAATACGGGCGCAAAAGACGCAGGATAGAGCGGACAGTCGCACAAATCCTCCGGCGTACCGTCACGATGCAGCATCCCCAGCAGCGGTTTTTCCACGCTGCCGCTGACCACCATTTTGGCTTTATTACGAAAAGCGCTTTCCGGGCCGCTGACCGGCACGCACCATTCTCCGACCGGATAATCAGCCAGTAGATTCTGCAGATCGGCTGTTTTTGAGAGGAGTTGATCGGCGACTGGCTGTGTTATCCACTGACAGGAGCGACAGCGTTCGGCGTCATAAAGTGCGCACTGCATACAAAAACCTACAAATTAACAGGGGGCCAAGATTATATACCCGTCATACTTCAAGTTACAGGTGCGTTGGCTGTGCTCACTCACCCCAGTCACTTACTTATGTAAGCTCCTGGGGATTCATTCTCTTGCCGCCTTCCTGTAACTCGAATTATTTAGGGTATTAACGTTATTGCAAACGGAAGAACCGTCTGCTGGACGCAGGAACAAACAGCAGTAGTAACACCAGTATATCCGGCAATTTTTGCATCACCAGCGTATGCAGGATTTCACGCCTGGACTCCCCCGCAATACTGAACAGTTCCGGGTATCCGTAGCCCAACGAAGCCGCCCACAGATAGACGCTAGCGATAATCTGGGTCAGCAGATAGATCCAGCGCGCCCAGTTTCGTCCTTTGACCAGCGAAAATGCGCAGTAAATTTCGACAAACAGCAGCACCAGGCTACCCAGAAACACCAGCGTCAAATTCCAGGTCTGTACGCTGCGATGAATAAATTCGCTGGTTCCGCGAAACCCGAGCGTATTAAAAATCATCAACAGATCGAGACAGCGGATCATAATAATAGCCAGCGCCGCCACCTGCACCAAAGCAGGGACGTTTAAGCGAGCATGTGATGTGGATGATTTCTTAAAAAATCCCAACGCGTCGTCTTCCATGAAAACGGCGCAGCCACCACAGCTGCGCCGTATAGACAGGTTGGCAGATTTTAGTTTTTTCAGCCACGTCTTGCACGTTGGATATCGCGAATCCGTTGTTTTTCTGTTCGCGCCATCAGATACCACGCGATAAATCCGATAATTCCTACCACGCCAAGTATCAGCGTCGCCAGCGCGTTGATCTCCGGATTAACCCCCATACGTACGCTGGAGAACACCAGCATCGGTAACGTTGTGGCGCCAGGACCAGAGACAAAGCTGGCAATAACCAGGTCATCGAGCGACAGCGTAAAGGCCAGCAGCCACCCGGAGATCACCGCCGGCATAATCATCGGCAGCGTGATGACGAAAAAGACCTTCAGCGGCGTGGCACCAAGGTCCATTGCCGCTTCTTCAATGGAGTGATCCAGTTCGCGCAAACGTGAAGAGATGACCACCGCGACATAGGCCGTGCAGAAGGTGACGTGCGCCAGCCAGATGGTCAACATACCGCGATCCGCAGGCCAGCCGATGGCGTGCGCCAGTGCCACAAACAGCAGCAGCAGCGACAAACCGGTAATGACATCTGGCATAACCAGCGGCGCGGTGATCATAAAGGCGAAACCATTCGAACCACGAAAACGACCAAAGCGCACCATGACCACGGCGGCTATGGTACCGAGGATTGCCGCCATCGTTGCAGCGCCCGCGGCAATCGTTAAGCTCATGCCGACGGCGCTTATCATCGCGCTATCGTGGAAAAGCTCACCATACCAACGGGTTGACCAACCCGCCCATACCGTCACCAGCTTCGAGCTGTTAAACGAATAGATGACCAACATCAGCATCGGCGCGTACAGGAAGGTAAAGCCCAGCACCAGGATAAAAATACGCCACGGCGAGCGAACGACCGGTAAGTTATTCATCCGTGTTCCCCCACGCTTTTTTGCTGATATTTGTGGAACCACATGATCGGCACAATCAGTAGCAACAACATAATAATGGCGACGGCAGAAGCCACCGGCCAGTCGCGGTTATTGAAAAACTCCTGCCAAAGTACACGGCCAATCATAATGCTGTCCGGGCCACCCAGCAGTTCCGGGATCACAAACTCCCCAACAGCCGGAATAAACACCAGCATTGACCCTGCGATAATCCCGCCCTTGGTCAACGGCACGATCACGCTAAAGAAGGTTTTCAACGGTCGGGCGCCTAAATCGAGCGCCGCTTCCACCAGCGAGTAATCAATACGCGTCAGCGCGGTATAAATCGGCAGCACCATAAAGGGCAAATAGGCGTAAACAATACCGATATAAACCGCCAGATTGGTATGCAGGATCGTCAACGGCTGGTCGATAACACCCAGCCACATCAGGAAGTTGTTCAACACGCCGTTATTTTTCAGGATCCCCATCCAGGCGTAAACACGAATCAAAAACGACGTCCAGGACGGCAGGATCACCAGCAGCAACAGAATATTGCGCGTCGAGGGCTTGCTGTGCGCGACCGCCCATGCCAGCGGATACCCCAGCAGCAGGCAACAGACAGTCGAAACTCCCGCCACCTGCAACGATTGCAGGTACGCATCAAAATAGAGCGGATCGTCCGTCAGTTGCAGGAAATTTCCTAAGTTGAGCGTGATGGAGAGCTGACCATCAGCCCATGAAACGAGGTCGGTATACGGTGGAATAGCGCGCGCCATTTCAGCCAAACTGATTTTGAAGACGATCAGAAACGGCAGCAGGAACAGGAGCAATAGCCACACATACGGCAGCGCGATCACCAGCTTGCGCCCGTGCTTCATTTGCAGCCGCGACATAAACAGCGTGAATCGCCCCGCTTTATCTACGCGTGCCGGAGGTTCAAGTGTACTCATCTTCGCTCCTTAAACCGTCAACACCACACAACTGTCCGCATCCCAACACAAACGGACTTCGTCACCCCAGGTTGGTAATCCTTTGCGATAACGATGTTCATTTTGTAGCTGAGCGCTCAGCATTTGGCCACTTTTCAAACGTACGTGGTACACCGACAAATCACCCAGGTAGGCAATATGCACCACTTCGCCTACCGCGAAGTTATATCCCTCTGGCGGAGGAGCTACGCAGAGCATAATTTTTTCCGGGCGCAGCGCAACATACACCGGGACGTTATCGACAACAGAAGCATCGGCGTCAACTTTCAGTGGATGCACCAGACCTGGAGACTCAATAACCAGACCATCTTCCTGCCGTTCTTTCAGCAGCCCCTCAAAGACGTTAACCGAACCGATAAACTCTGCGCTGTAACGCGTGGTCGGATGCTCGTAGATCTCTTCCGGTTCGCCGATCTGGACAAATTTGCCACGGTTCATGATCGCAATGCGCCCCGCCATCGTCATGGCTTCTTCCTGATCGTGCGTCACCATTACGCAGGTCACGCCGACGCGTTCAAGAATATCCACCACTTCCAGTTGCATACGGTCACGGAGCTTTTTATCCAGCGCTCCCATCGGTTCATCCAACAGCAGCAGCTTCGGCCTTTTCGCCAGGCTACGCGCCAACGCCACACGCTGGCGTTGACCGCCAGAAAGCTGATGCGGTTTACGTTTGGCAAACTCCTGCATATGCACCAGGCCCAGCATCTCATTCACCCGGCTGGCGATTTCAGCCTTCGGCAGTTTGTCCTGCTTGAGGCCAAAGGCAATGTTTTGCTCTACCGTCATATGCGGAAACAAGGCATAGGATTGAAACATCATATTAATCGGACGTAGATAAGGCGGAACGTGCGCTAAATCGACGCCATCAAGCATAATTTGCCCGGTTGTCGGCTGTTCAAATCCCGCCAGCATCCGCAGCAGGGTCGATTTGCCACAGCCGGACGCGCCGAGCAGAGCAAATATTTCACCTTTGTAGATAGTAAGATTGACGTCATCAACGGCGTGCTGACCGTCAAATGACTTGGTCAGATTGCGAATTTCAAGCAGCGGGGTCAGCGCCTTGCGGATTTTCGCTTGTGGGCGTGGGGTTGCATCATTCACTCAGGTGCTCTCCGGCATAAAACAAAGAAACGGTGCAAATAACGCACCACGGTGGTGCGTATTGCCGGGTTTTGTGTGTCCGGGATCGATACTGCCCGGCAGGCGTAAATCCTGCCGGGTCACGTCCCGTACATCAGGTTATTTTCCGCTTTTTACCTTCGTCCAGGCGCGAGTACGGACACGATCGATCTTCGGATCCTGAACTTTCAGCGTGAACAGCTTGGCGCGAACATCCGCAGGCGGGTAAATGCCCGGGTTGTCACGAACTTCCTGGCTGACCAGTGCTGTCGCTTCTTTGTTGGCATTGGCATAGAACACGTGGTCGGAAATATGCGCAATCACATCAGGGCGCAGCAGGTAGTTAAGGAACTGATAGGCTTCATCTTTGTTTTTCGCATCGGCTGGCATCGCGAACACGTCAAAGAACGCCATTGCACCTTCTTTAGGAATGGAGAATGAGATATTGACGCCATTTTTCGCTTCTTTCGCACGGTTTGCTGCCTGCCATACGTCCCCGGCCCAGCCGATCGCGACGCAGGTATCACCGTTTGCCAGGTCGTTGATGTACTGCGAGGAGTGGAAATAGCGAATATTCGGACGCAGTTTTAGCAGCAGATCCGTTGCCGGCCCGGTGTAATCATCCGCTTTGGTACTGTTTGGGTCTTTACCCAAATAGTTCAGCACCGTGGCGAACACCTCTTCGGGAGCATCAAGGAAAGAGACACCGCAGCTTTTGAGTTTTTCCAGATTTTCTGGCTTGAGGATCAAATCCCAGCTATCAACCGGCGCATCCGGCCCCAGCACCGCTTTGACTTTATCCACGTTATAGCCAATTCCGGTCGTGGCCCACATGTACGGCATCGCAAACTTGTTGTCCGGATCGTGTTTACCCACCAGCTTTAGCAGTTCAGGATCGAGGTTTTTCCAGCCCGGCAATTTGCTCTTATCCAGCGGCTGAAAGACGCCTGCAGTCAGTTGACGCTCAAGGAAACTGGCGGATGGAACAACAAGGTCAAAGCCGGTACTGCCAGCCATGAGCTTACCTTCCAGCACTTCATTGGAATCAAATACGTCATAGATAACCTTAATTCCGGTCTCTTTTTCAAAATTAGCCACCGTATCCGGGGCAATATAATCAGACCAGTTATAAATATGCAGCGTTTTTTGTTCAGCAGCGAGCGTACCGGCAGAGATAGCCATCAGAGCGCCCGCAACCAGGCCTGATAACCATTTTTTATTTAAGGCGGTCATAATCTCTTTCCTTCTGAAAGTTCGTTAACAAACGAACAAAAATGTCACACTCTAATCATATGCAAGAAACGTGCATATTCTTTCATGCGGCACCAATGAAAAGAGAGGCCTCTCCTCACGCCGCTATTGCTCGCTGGCATCCGCCTATGCATTCAACATACATTGTGGCCGCAGGTCAGGTCACAAGGGGCTGTTTAAATGATGGCGTTGGTAAGCTTCGCAAGAATAACTTTAGCCAGGAATTGTGGATATAGCCCAGATTAAAAAACGTCTTTTATCAATTTTTTATGCAAGAATTGTCTATGACATAAAGCGGAACGCGCTGAATCGAGGTGAATAATTCTTTAATGAAAGGTTAAACGCAGAATAAAAACGGGCAATACGCAACCGCTCTGGCAGCGGCTGCGCAATATATGTCCAGATTCAGGAAGAATTAATGGAGGAAATGAACTTCAGCGCTGCTGTTTTGCGCATCTTCTTCAGCGTTAAATAACAGCTGATGCGCACCGGCTTCGAGGATCACCATCGATATTTGCTCTTCACTCTGGCGAACAAAATATTCAAACTGCTCAAACGTCACGCCTGGCGTAACGGATAAAGACTGGCAAACCACCAGCTTTGGCAGATTATCATCCTGCATATCCAGAAAGGCTTTCACCGTCAGTGAACTGGCATTAATCGCAGACAGGTCGGCGGCCAGTGGCAGCAGTGCAGAAGGTCTGACTTCCGCCATCGCGGAAAACAGAATGACGTTATCGACCAAATCAACTTTTGCATCAAAGATGCCGTCAAAATTCTGCATATGCGGCAAATGCAGCGCCTGACAGGTATCGCATTCAAAAAAACTCATGCCCAGGTCGTCGAGCCATTGACGCAACGTATCCAGAGTGGGAACGACCAGTGATGTCATAATAATGTGCGACCTCTATTGATGAAAAAAATACCGGCACAGCTTACGCAAAAAGATCGTGTCATACCACGATCGAAATCGATATTGTGCTTAGCCGCCGATTTTAAGGCAAAATTCAGGCGTAGCGTGACGCTCGATCCACTGGATCATCTTGCCTGCAATATCTATTCCGGTGGTTTTCTCCACCCCTTCAAGTCCGGGAGACGCGTTGACTTCCATAACCAGCGGCCCACGTTCAGCGCGCAGAATATCAACGCCTGCAACGTCCAGGCCCATTGTCTGAGCGGCTTTGAGCGCAATTTCTCTTTCGCGCGGCGTAATATTCGCAATCGTGGCAACCCCGCCGCGATGGAGATTAGAACGAAAATCGCCCTCTTTCGCCCGGCGCTCAATGGCCGCCACCACCTCGTCACCTACCACGAAACAGCGAATATCTCGCCCTTTCGCTTCTTTGATATATTCCTGAACCAGAATATGGGCATTCAACCCACGAAAGGCATCCACCACGCTTTCTGCGGCCTGGCGCGTTTCCGCCAGTACCACGCCAATCCCCTGCGTGCCTTCAACCAGCTTCACCACCAGCGGCGCGCCGCCAACCATATCAATCATATCGCTGGTATCGTCCGGAGAGTGGGCGATACCGGTGATGGGTAAATCGATGCCCTGACGCGCCAGCAACTGCAGCGAACGCAGCTTGTCGCGCGCCCGTGTAATCGCTACTGATTCATTCAGCGGATAGCTACCCAGCATCTCAAACTGGCGCAACGCCGCCGTACCGTAAAAGGTAATCGCTGAACCAATCCTTGGGATCACCGCGTCGAAATGGGGAAGCTGCCGGCCCTTGTAATGAATAGAGGACGCCGCCGGGCTAATGTTCATATAGCAAGAAAGGGGATCGATAATTTCTACCAGGTGACCGCGATGCATCGCCGCTTCACGCAGGCGTTTACAAGAATAGAGCGTTCCGTCCCGGGACAAAATGGCAATTTTCACCCTGCACCTCTCTGAATGACCTGGTAAAAGCTGGCGTATCATACACTGGGTTAAAATCTTTAGCGCGTGGCCCATCCCTGTTTATGCAAATATTCCAGGATAAAGGGGCGACTTTCTTTAATGATGGTACGGCGAATATGGTCGCTCCAGGTGTCACGGCGCGTATTACTGCCTCGGGTCAGATAGTACTGCGCGAGCTGCTCATCATATTGCGACAAAACATCTTTATTGAGCGGCTGATACTGGTTTTCGTGCACTACAAGCGATGCGGGCAGACGCGGCTTGATATCCGGGTTATCGGCAGGCCAGCCGAGACACAGCCCAAACAGCGGCAGAACGTGTTGCGGGAGCTTCAGCAGTTCGGTGACTGGCTCAATGTTGTTACGCAGGCCGCCAATAAACACGCCGCCAAGCCCCAAAGACTCTGCAGCTGTTAGCGCGTTTTGCGCCATCATCGCGGTATCAACCACGCCCAGCAGCAGCTGTTCCGCCAACCCGAGTTGCGCGTCAGGGCAAATCTGCAAATGGCGATTAAAATCAGCGCAAAATACCCAGAATTCAGCGGCCTGCGCCACATGTTTTTGTCCACCGGATAAAGTAGCCAGTGATTCACGCAGGGCTTTATCCGTTATGCGAACAATCGTCGTGCACTGTAAAAAACTGGAACTTGATGTACCCTGAGCGGCGGCAATTATCGCCTCTCGCTGCGCATCCGAAATGGTATCATCGGTGAAATGGCGAATGGAACGATGGCTACGAAGTAGATCAATGGTTGGCGTCATCTCTTTTTTCTCTGTCTGAACGGGAAGAATCGCCGGGGGCTCGTGACATCAGCTGCGGCGCAAGCCGTTGAGCAATACGCCACGTTAATACCACCGCAGCGGGGAGCATCAGCAGCACACCCAGAAATATCATCACCACGCAGGCTAACGGACTGCTAAGCGGCGCGGGTAAAGAGAGGTAATCGTTAAGCGATAGCAACGCCAGCGATAACAAAACCATCCCTATGATTTCCAGCATCAATACGCTTTTGGGTAATGTACCAATTGTGCGCATAAGCGGCCTCCCGGCAAAATGGCTTTCATTATAAAACGTTCCGGCTTGTCGTGTTTAACAGTTATAGCTTGAGGATATCAAAGCAACAGGCTGAACCTGCTTTTCATCCGTCACAAATCGCGGCATCATAAACAGTATTGCCATCCGGCCTGATAAGTTCGAGGAGAGAGAGATGTTTGCCGTTATTTTTGGTCGTCCAGGGTGCCCGTATTGCGTGCGCGCAAAAGAATTAGCAGAAAAATTAAGCAATGAGCATGACGATTTTAACTTCCGCTACATTGATATCCATGCCGAAGGTATTACGAAAGCCGATCTGGAAAAGACGGTAGGTAAGCCAGTCGAAACCGTTCCGCAGATTTTTGTTGATCAAAAACACATCGGCGGCTGCACGGATTTTGAAGCGTGGGCAAAAGAGAACATGAATCTGTTCGCCTGATAGCTGTTTCTACGCCCTCCGCTGGAGGGCGTCATCAGTTCTTTTTCCGTCGTTGATGCTGATTGAACAGGCTACTGATAAACAAAAAACATAATGCGCCAAGCGCGCACCAAAACACCGCACTAAACAACCACGCCAGCTCTTGCCACAATGAACGCGTCGGCATAAAAACGAACCGCATCAGTAACAGACAGCACGGCGCCGCCAACATGGCACCAAGAAGGGGTTTGAGCACCTCCCGACGATGGGAGAAAAAACTTGCTGCAGCACCAGGCAGGATAAAAAACAACAATCCGACCTCAGGATGCCCTGCCGCCCTGAATGCCCCTTTCACGTTCAGCGTTAATGAAAGACACACCACAATAAAGAGCACAAAGCAACAGACCGCACCCGCCCAACTTTGCTTATGTTTCAATCGTTCCTCCTGACACATTCTCTATCGAACACTCTTTTCGCCCGCAGGCGTCCAGTCAGATAAAGTAACCTGGCATTCCATGCCAAAAACACACTCACACGATTCTTATAGCCGTTGATACGTAATGAGATTAAACTAGCCGCATATATTGTTACGCTGCATTATTCGGGGCTGTGTACGAAGCTGTCGCCCCCTTAATTTCTGGCAAAAACATTAGCGTAAATTGCCATTTCTTTCAATAGCTTACTAGTAAACAAGAAGTTAGTCTCCGTGAATATAAACGTCGCAGATTTGTTAAATGGGAATTACATCCTGTTATTATTTGTGGTCCTGGCACTGGGCCTGTGTCTGGGTAAATTACGCCTGGGTTCAGTCCAACTCGGTAATTCCATTGGCGTTTTAGTGGTGTCCCTATTATTAGGTCAGCAGCACTTTAGTATTAACACTGACGCATTAAATCTCGGCTTTATGCTGTTTATTTTTTGTGTCGGCGTCGAAGCCGGCCCCAACTTTTTTTCGATTTTTTTTCGCGATGGGAAAAATTATCTAATGCTTGCTCTGGTGATGGTCGGTAGCGCAATGCTGATCGCCCTGGGGCTGGGTAAGCTGTTTGGCTGGGACATCGGCCTGACGGCGGGTATGCTGGCTGGCTCGATGACCTCCACGCCGGTGCTGGTCGGCGCAGGTGACACCTTGCGCCATTCGGGAATGTCGGGAACATCGCTTTCAACCGCCCTTGATAACCTGAGCCTCGGCTACGCCCTCACCTATTTGATTGGTCTGGTCAGTCTGATTGTTGGTGCGCGTTACTTGCCAAAACTTCAGCATCAGGACCTGCAAACCAGCGCCCAACAAATCGCACGTGAACGGGGTCTGGACACAGACGCCAACCGCAAAGTGTATCTGCCGGTGATCCGCGCCTATCGCGTTGGTCCGGAGCTGGTGGCATGGGCCGATGGCAAAAATCTGCGCGAACTGGGTATCTATCGCCAGACCGGTTGTTATATTGAACGCATCCGTCGCAACGGCATCCTGGCCAACCCGGATGGCGACGCGGTACTGCAAATGGGCGATGAAATAGCCCTGGTGGGTTATCCGGACGCACATGCCCGCCTCGACCCCAGCTTCCGTAATGGGAAAGAGGTGTTCGATCGCGATCTGCTCGATATGCGCATCGTCACTGAAGAAATTGTGGTGAAAAACCACAATGCCGTTGGCCGTCGCCTGGCCCAGTTGAAATTGACCGACCACGGCTGTTTCCTCAACCGCGTGATCCGTAGCCAGATTGAAATGCCTATCGATGACAACGTCGTGCTTAATAAAGGTGATGTGCTACAGGTCAGTGGGGATGCCCGCCGCGTAAAAACCATTGCCGACCGTATCGGCTTCATTTCCATTCACAGTCAGGTGACCGATCTCCTGGCCTTCTGCGCCTTCTTTATCATCGGTCTGATGATCGGGATGATCACCTTCCAGTTCAGTAATTTCAGCTTCGGCATCGGGAATGCGGCTGGACTGCTGTTCGCCGGGATCATGCTGGGCTTCCTGCGTGCCAACCACCCAACGTTTGGCTATATCCCGCAGGGGGCGTTGAACATGGTCAAAGAGTTTGGCCTGATGGTATTTATGGCAGGCGTCGGTTTAAGCGCGGGCAGCGGCATTGGCAATGGCCTTGGCGTTGTCGGTGGTCAAATGCTGATTGCCGGTCTGGTGGTCAGCCTGGTGCCGGTTGTCATCTGTTTCTTGTTCGGTGCTTACGTATTACGTATGAACCGCGCCCTGCTGTTTGGTGCCATGATGGGCGCGCGTACCTGCGCTCCGGCAATGGAAATCATCAGCGACACGGCTCGCAGTAACATCCCCGCATTAGGCTATGCCGGGACCTACGCGATTGCCAACGTTCTGCTGACATTAGCGGGGACACTCATCGTCATTGTCTGGCCTGGCCTTGGTTAGCGCTGAGATTTACCCTTTAACGAAAATTTTTTGCAGGTAAGCAGAACTTTTCTTCAAGGCGTCAGTCATAACTATTGCCACTGCTTTTCTTTGATGTCCCCAATTTGTGGAGCCCATCAACCCCGCCGTTTTGGTTCAAGGTTGATGGGTTTTTTGTTGCCTGTATTTTGCCTCCCTCCTTCCTCCCCCGGAAATGTCGCCCTATATTTGCAGCACGCCGGTTATGGCACATACTTTTACTCGGTGCTTAATGGTGACGGGAGTAAGCTATGTTGCTCGCAGGCAAAGTCGCGGTGATCTTCGGTGGCAGCGGGGCTATTGGTAGTGCGGTTGCGCAGGCCATGGCGCGCGAAGGTGCCCATGTGTACCTGGGCGCGCGCAGTCAGGAAAAGCTGGATTGGACGGCCAGTCGCCTTCGAACAGCAGGCGGTACCGTCGACACCTTTATCACCGATGTACTCGACGAACACGACGCATCAAAACAAATTACTCAACTTGCGCAGCAAACCGGTGGAATAGATGTGGTAGTTAACGCGACCGGCTTTATGCATGAGCAGGGCAAGCGCATTGAGGCATTATCCCTCCCTGAGTTTATGAGCGGTATCACCCCTTTCCTCTCGGCGCAGTTCAATATCGCAAAATCTGTAACGCCGCACATGGGCGGCAATCGAGCGGGTGTCATTCTCACCGTTGTCGCGCCCGCGGCCCCGATGGCGATGCCTGGACATCTGGGTCACATCGTCGGCTGTGCGGGAACAGAGGCTTTTATTAAAGCGCTCGCCAGCGAACTGGGACCGGCAAATGTTCGGGTCGTCGGCGTGCGATCACATGCGATTGTGGACGCGGTAGCGGCCGGCTCGTATACCGGAGAGATTTTCTCCGCAAAAGCGCAATCAATGGGTATAACCGTCGATCAATGGTTAGCGGGCGCGGCGCAAAGCACCATGCTCGGGCGCCTGCCTACGCTTGCTCAAATTGCTGAGGTAATGACCTTTCTGGCTTCAGACCATGCAGCAGCAATCACCGCCACGGTGGTGAATATTACCGGGGGCGCTACCCAGAACTGACTGTCGCGGACAAGCCCGCTATACGCTCCACCATCAGCAAAATATCTTCTCGCTGCAGCGGTTTTTTGTCCGTGACAAAATGCAGCGTCATCCCTTCAATAAACGCATCCAGCGCCCGCGCCGTCACCGGGTCAAACCACTGCTCCAGCGTTTGTTGGCTGCGTAGCATCCAGTTTTGCATCACCGTTTTTAGCGCCGGTTTACGGCTGGCGAAGGCATATAACTGATACATGAGCTCCATGTTGTCAGGCGTGGTGACCTGAGAGCTGTAAATCATATCGGTAATAGCCTGGCAAGCCTGCGACGCATCCTTAACGTCGGCAAAAAAGGCCTGATACTGCAGCAGCATCCTGTCAGTAAAACGGCCAAACGCCTCCATCAAAAGCTCATCGATACCCGAAAAGTAATAGGTCATAGACCCTAGGGGCACCTGAGCAATTGTCGCAATCTTGCGATGTGTAACCGCATGAATACCATGGGCTATTACCGCATCCAGAGTTGCCTGAACTATTTTTTCCCGCCGCTGCGGATCGTTCGCACGTCGCACTGCATTACCTCTTCTTGCATTTGTGTACAAATGTACACAACCTTGCTAATGTTGTCTTCTTTCCTCTTTTCTTTGGCTCGAATTCATGACTGGCATCTCATCACGCAAAGCCTTAAGACGTCGTACCTGGGCGCTGTTCACGTTCTTCTTTTTACCAGGATTATTAATGGCCTCCTGGGCAACGCGTACCCCTGCCATCAGAGATATTCTCTCCATCTCCACCGCTGAAATGGGCGCGGTGCTATTTGGACTCTCTATCGGTTCGATGAGTGGCATTCTTTGTTCGGCCTGGCTGGTGAAACGATTTGGCACGCGTAAAGTGATCCGCACCACCATGTCTTGCGCAGTTCTCGGAATGGCAATCCTCAGCGGGGCGCTCTGGCTGCATTCCGCCTGGCTTTTCGCGTTTGGCCTGGGCGTATTTGGTGCCAGTTTTGGCGCGGCAGAAGTCGCCATCAACGTCGAAGGTGCGGCAGTTGAGCGCGAAATTAATAAAACCGTGCTGCCGATGATGCACGGTTTTTACAGCCTGGGAACGCTGGCAGGTGCAGGGGTCGGAATGATGCTTACCGCCTTCAGCGTCCCGGCGACCGCGCATATTCTGCTGGCGGCGATGGTTGCAATCACCCCTATCTTCATCGCTATCAAAGCGATTCCTGACGGCACGGGTAAAAATGCCGCTGACGGAACTCACTCCGGCGAAAAAGGGTTGCCTTTTTATCGCGATATCCAGCTATTGCTGATTGGCGTCGTGGTGCTGGCGATGGCATTTGCTGAGGGTTCCGCCAACGACTGGCTTCCGCTGCTAATGGTGGACGGACATGGATTTAGCCCGACATCAGGCTCGCTGATTTATGCCGGCTTTACGTTGGGTATGACCGTTGGACGATTTACCGGCGGCTGGTTCATCGACCGCTATAGCCGCGTCGCGGTGGTGCGTGCCAGTGCGCTGATGGGCGCACTCGGAATTAGCCTGATTATTTTTGTCGACAGCTCCTGGGTGGCAGGTGTTTCCGTTATTCTGTGGGGACTCGGCGCATCACTGGGCTTCCCGTTGACCATTTCGGCTGCCAGCGACACCGGCCCCGATGCGCCAACCCGCGTCAGCGTTGTCGCAACGACCGGCTATCTGGCGTTCCTGGTAGGACCGCCACTGCTGGGCTACCTGGGTGAACACTACGGCCTGCGCAGCGCTATGCTGGTGGTGCTGTCGCTGGTGCTTGTCGCCGCCATCGTCGCAAAAGCGGTGGCGAAACCAGATCTCAAAAATACCACTGTGATGGAGAACAGCTAATGAGTATCAAATTAATTGCGGTCGACATGGACGGCACATTTTTAAGCGACCAAAAAACCTATAACCGTGAGCGCTTTATGGCGCAATATCGTCAGATGAAAGAACAAGGGATCCGCTTCGTGGTCGCCAGCGGCAACCAGTATTACCAGCTCATCTCCTTTTTCCCTGAACTGGCCAGTGAAATCTCTTTTGTTGCCGAAAATGGCGGTTGGGTGGTCAGTGAAGGCGAAGATGTTTTTAACGGCGAGCTGGCGAAAGACGATTTTCATGCCATCGTGCAGCATCTGCTGACCCGCACGGACATCGACATTATCGCCTGTGGTAAAAGCAGCGCCTATACGCTGAAGCAGTACAGCGACGAGCATAAAACTGTTTCCGCCATGTATTATCATCGTCTTGAATTTGTAGATAATTTTGACGATCTTAACGACGTTTTCTTCAAGTTCGGGTTGAATATTTCCGACGACCGTATCCCGCAGGTGCAGGCTGATCTGCATGAAGCCATTGGCGACATTATGGTGCCGGTGCATACCGGCTACGGCAGTATCGATTTAATTATTCCCGGCGTGCATAAGGCAAATGGTCTGCGCCTGCTGCAACACCGCTGGAATATTAACGACGATGAGGTTGTTGTGTTTGGCGATGGCGGAAATGATATTGAGATGCTGCGTCAGGCAGGATTTAGTTTTGCAATGGCCAACGCCCATGAGCCGGTTATCCAGGCGGCTAAATATCGCGCGGGGTCGAACAACGAAGAGGCTGTGCTGGATATTATCGACCGCGTGTTAAAGAATGAAGCACCGTTTACGCATTAATGCCTCAGCACAGACGGCAACAAAATAATGGCATGATCTATTCATAATCCGCCTCAAATTAACCCACTGGATTATTACTTCCGGTGAATATTTCAGGCGAGCGGATTATGAAGAAAAGTATACTGATGGCGACATTGTTGCTGGGTTTTGCGGGAACAGCATTTGCGCAAAGCGTTACTGTTGACGTTCCCAGCGGTTACAAGGTGGTGGTTGTACCCTCTTCCGTCAGCGTTCCGCAGGCGGTCAGCGTGACTTCCGCGCCGCAAACGGTGTATGTTGCTCCGGCACCTGCCCCGGCTCCTGTTTATCGCGCACATCCTTATGCGCGACATGTTGCAAGCGTTGGTGAAGGGATGGTTATCGAACATCAGATTGACGATCACCACTAAGTTGTCGCCAGGCCCGGGCAACCGGGCTTTAACCTTCCCGTGAATCCCCTACCCGTTTATCTTTCAGGAAGATAACCATCAGAATCAGCCACAGTACGCCGCTTGCCAGATTGAACAGGCTGAACAAACCGTTCCCTCCCAGCAGATAAGCATGTTTACTCAGCTCGATACCAACGGTAAAAATCAGCATCTGCAACATCCCCATGGCGGCGGAAACCGTACCTTTACTCATTTCACTGGCGAACAGCGTCAGACGTACCAGTCCCGCATTCGCCACGCCAATACCAAACGCGTAGATGCTCAAACCTGCCGTCATCCATAGATATGCATGGGATGATACCACCGTAGCCGCTGCGGCAATCACCAGCCCGACGGCGATTGGCCAGCCGCCCATGATAATCAGCGAACGTACGGTTTTTCGCGAAGTCAGGCGCGCCAGCACCAGGTTACCGGCAATCAGCGCGCCAAAAATCGGCACCTGCAACAGGCCATATTCGTAGCTGCTGAGATGTTCACCACTGATGATGATAATCGGCGACTGCGCAATCCACGCCAGTAACGGCAGGCTGACAAACCCCAATGCCAACGCGCCAGCCACGAAACGTACGTTCCTCAGCACCAGCTTATAATCTTTGCCCAGCTCTTTAATGGATAACTTTTCGCCAAGTCGGGTTGCCGTTTCCGGCATCGCCCGTTGCAGACCAAAAAAGGAGATGGCGGCAAGAGCGGCAAACAGGATAAACATCCCTTCCCACGGCAGAATATGAACCCAGGCTGCGCCGACCAACGGACCCAGCAGTGGCGCAATCAGCGCTACGTTTGCCATCAACGCGGTTATTTTTATGCACACCGCTTCTTCAAAGGATTCCTGAATTGCGGCGTAACCCACCGCGCCAATAAAGCACAGGCTTATCCCTTGTAAAAAACGCAGGAAGGTAAACTGCTCAATATTCTGCGCAAGGAGGGTCGCAAGGCAGGTCACAATGAACCACAGCACACCGGTTAACATCACCGGGCGACGTCCAATACGATCCGACAGCGGTCCTAACAACCACTGCAAAAACATGCCGCCAGCCAGATAGGCGGTCATCGATGTGGGTACCCAATCTAATCCGGCGTTATATTGCTCCACCACCGCCAACATTCCGGGCTGGATCATATCGTTGCCGATATAAGTAGAGAATTCGTAAAGCACCAGACAGAGAGGGAAAAGTAATGCCTGACGCCCCAAACGGGCGCCTGAAGATAAACGGTTCTGCATGCAATCTCTTAACTATAGAAAAATCGCGCAAAGTGTAATAAATGCGCCGTACTGGTGATAGTGAATTATGTGATTTGAAAGCGAAATGCGCACATTTTTACACTCATTTGCTCACGAAGATTTGGCTTTAAGGTTAATTTAAGTTGAGGCCGCTATCATGCTCAATAAGTCTCATTAACTGTCTTAAAAATAGTCATTTAGCAGACAAATAAGACAAGACCGCTTTTTATTCCGTGAAAGCAATTTTATGCTCTCCCCCCTATGGGCCTTTAAACGATTACACTGAGTCTGGACGTTATGCTGGAAAATCTGAACAACTCACTTTTTTATCTCATCAATGCCACGCCGGACTCTGCGCAATGGATGATATCGCTGGCGATTTTTATTGCCAAAGACCTGATTAGCATCGTGCCATTGTTAGCCGTTGTACTTTGGCTTTGGGGACCGCGCGACCAGGTTATGCTCCAGCGTCAGTTGGTCATCAAAATGGCGATTGCGCTCATCGTCGGGCTGACGATTTCATGGCTGATGGGACATCTGTTCCCCCACGATCGTCCGTTTGTTAACCACATCGGTTACAACTTCCTGCATCATGCAGCGGATGACTCTTTCCCGAGCGATCACGGTACGGTTATCTTTACCTTTGCCCTCGCTTTCCTGTTCTGGCATCGCCTTTGGACGGGCGCTCTGCTGATGGGCGTTGCCGTAGCAATTGCCTGGTCGCGGGTCTACCTTGGCGTACACTGGCCGCTGGATATGCTGGGAGGATTACTCGCCGGACTGATTGGCTGTCTGAGTGCCCAGATGATCTGGCAGCGCTTTGGCGCAACCCTGTATCTCGGCTTGCAAAATTGCTATCGCGCCTGCTTCGCTCTGCCCATCCGTAAAGGCTGGGTGCGTGACTAACCCACGGTAAAAAGAGTAATATTAAGCGCGGCACAGAGCACTTATTCTACTCTCCAGGGGAACTATGGAAACTCGACGCGATGAGCGTATTGGTCAATTACTGCAGGCGCTGAAACGCAGCGATAAATTACACCTCAAAGAAGCCGCGACGCTGCTGGGTGTATCCGAGATGACCATTCGTCGCGACCTGAATAATAACGATGCTCCCGTCGTCCTGCTCGGGGGCTATATTGTTCTGGAACCCCGCAGCGCAAATCACTATTTAATTAGCGATCAAAAATCCCGGCTGGTTGATGAAAAACGTCGCGCCGCCCAACAGGCGGCAAGCCTCGTTCAGGCACACCAGACCATCTTTTTCGACTGTGGCACCACCACGCCGTGGATCATTGAAGCCATCGACAATGAATTGCCTTTCACCGCAATCTGCTACTCGTTAAATACGTTTCTGGTGTTGCAGGAAAAACCGCAGTGCCGCGTTATTCTGTGTGGTGGCGAATTCCATGCCAGCAACGCGATTTTCAAACCGCTCGATTTCCAGGAAACGCTGAACAATCTGTGTCCGGATATCGCCTTTTATTCCGCGGCAGGCGTTCATATTGAGAAAGGCGCGACCTGTTTTAACCTGGAAGAGCTGCCGGTGAAACACTGGGCGATGTCGATGGCGCAGCATCACGTGCTGGTGGTCGATCACAGCAAATTTGGTAAGGTGCGCCCTGCGAGGATGGGTGAAGTAAAACGCTTTGATACCATCATCAGCGACAGCCGTCCTGACGAGGCATTTGTTGAGTACGCGAAAGCGCAACATATAAAGCTGATTTATTAAGAGGTGCTGCCGGATGGCGATAGCGTCACCCGGCAAACGCGAAGATTAAGAGAACCAGCCACCAAACCACTGGTGGAATTTCATCATCACAAAGTCCCACATGCGGCTAAAGAATCCGCCCTCTTCAACGTCTTCCATCACCATCAGCGGACGCTGCTCGATAGATTTCCCGTTCAACTGGAAGTCGATAGTGCCCACAACCTGACCTTTCTTCAGCGGCGCGGTTAACTGTGGCTCGGTGAGGGTAAAGCTGGCCTTCAGGTTTTTGAGCTGACCACGCGGGATGGTCACCGAACCCGCTTCTCCAGCGCCCAAATTAACTTCGCTCTTATCACCAAACCAGACGCGCTGGGTCACGAAAGTCGCATCCGGCTTGATCGGCGTAACGGTTTCAAAGAAGCGGAAGCCCCAGGTCAGCAACTTTTCTGACTCATTAAAACGAATGCGGTCGGTTTTCGCTCCCAGCACCACGGAGATCAGGCGCATATCGCCCTGAGTTGCGGAAGCCACCAGGTTGTATCCCGCCCCGGCAGTGGTCCCGGTTTTCATACCGTCCACGTTCAGGTTGGTGCTCCACAACAGACGGTTGCGGTTCGGCTGGCGGATTTTATTAAAGGTAAATTCTTTCTCTTTGTGGATAGCATACTCTTCCGGTACATCGTGGATGAGCGCTTTCCCGAGCAGCGCCATATCACGTGCGGTACTGAACTGTCCTGCGGCATCCAGGCCATGCACCGTTTGGAAAGTGGTGTTGGTCAGCCCCAGTTTTTTCGCGTAGCCGTTCATCAGGCCAATGAAGGATTCCTGACTACCGGCAACGTAATCAGCAAGTGCAATACAGGCATCGTTCCCGGACTGAATAATAACGCCTTTGTTCAGATCGGACACCGCAACCTGATCGCCAGGTTTGAGGAACATGACCGACGAACCGCGCAGGGCCGGGTTACCGGTCGCCCAGGCGTCTTTGCCCACCGTGACCATGTCGTTGAGGTTAATTTTCCCGGCCTTTAGCGCCTGACCGACCACATAGCTGGTCATGATTTTGGTCAGACTGGCAGGATCCAGTTTCTCATCAGCATTACCTTCCGCCAGCACTTTGCCACTGGCGTAATCCATCAGGATCCACGCGCGCGCGTCCACGCTCGGTGGGGCCGTCGGTTGCTCCGCCGCCTGTACGGTCGGCGCCAAGAGGATTAAGAGTGCAGAACCTGCAGCAAAGCTGCGAAGTGAAGAGAAGTATTGCGTCATAAATGCCACCCGAGTATCCATTCCAAAAAACCACGTCATACCACACCGTGTTTACACAAAACCGGCCAAACGACCTCGGCCAACCCATGCAGAAAAGGTCTGATGGATGACGTGTAAAATAAGTGCGGTGAGTAATAACGCACTAACGAGCTTAAAGAAACCGTAAGTTGGTAAAGTTTTTAAAGTTTATGCAATAACGCCGCGCTGCGCTGCTCCTGGCACGATTTTTTTAGACTTTGTTGCGTAAATATTAGGTTTACCCCACCATGTGAGCTCGTCAGATGGCATCTGCAGCCATAAAGCTGCTCAATTAATTTGCGGGGTTACTATGATTACACTGTGGGGTCGCAATAACTCGACCAACGTAAAAAAAGTATTGTGGACGCTCGAAGAACTGGAACTGCCATATAACCAAATTCTGGCGGGCGGACAGCATGGCGGTAACCGCGATGCCGACTATCTGGCACTGAACCCCAACGGACTTGTCCCGCTGCTACGCGATGATGAAACGGGCGTTGTTCTGTGGGAATCCAATACCATTGTCCGCTATCTGGCCGCTCAGTACGGACAAAAGCGTTTGTGGATTGATGCTCCGGCTGCGCGCGCTGTCGGTGAAAAATGGATGGACTGGGCGAACCAGACGCTAAGCCCTGCGCATCGGGTTATCTTATTTGGTCTGGTCAGAACACCTGCCGATCAGCGCGACATGGCGGCCATCGAGGCGGGCGCTCAGGTTTGCGATAACCTGTTTGCCATTCTGGATAACGCGCTGGCGGACCAGTCATGGTTCTCCGGAGCTGAATTTGGTACCGCAGATATCGCCGTTGCGCCGTTCATCTACAACTTGTTCAATGTTGGCCTGAGCTGGACCCCGCGCCCACATCTGGAGCGCTGGTATCAACAACTGACCGAGCGCCCGGCGTTTCAAAAAGTCGTGATGATCCCGGTCAGCTAACCAGGTCAGGGACTCACTTTTAGTAATTCCCCGTCGGACTCGTCGGTTAATACATATAAATAACCGTCTGGTCCGACGCGGACATCACGGATCCGCTGCCCCCGTTCCTGTAAAAGACGACCGTCTTCGGTGACCGTATTCCCTTTGACGCTCAGCACAATCAGTTCTTTATCTTTCAACGCGCCGATGAACAACTTCTGCCGCCACTGAGGGAAGGCGTCGCTGTTATAAAAAGCCATTCCGCTGACTGCCGGTGACTTTTCCCAGTAAAAGATGGGTTGCTCAGTGCCAGCAACAATTTGACCTTTTGCTTCCGGAATTTTAAGACCGCTGTAGTTAACACCCCAGGTCGCGATCGGCCAGCCGTAGTTTTTCCCTTTCTCCGGGATATTGATTTCATCGCCCCCGCGTGGACCATGCTCATTGAGCCACAGGGTATCGCTCCAGGGATTCATCGCCATCCCCTGCGGATTGCGGATACCATATGACCAAATCTCTGCCCGCTCCCCTGTCTTGCCCACAAACGGATTATCCGGCGGAATTTTCCCCTCGTCGGTCAGTCGTACCACCGTACCCTGCAGCTTATCCAGATCCTGTGCGCTGGCTCGTTGGTTATTCTCACCGAGGCCAATAAACAGATAGCCGTTACCATCAAATACCATACGTCCGCCAAAATGGTTTCCGGTAGAGAGCTTCGGCTGTTGGCGAAAAACGGTCTGGAATCCTTGCAGATGTTTGAGATCGTCGCTCAGCCGCCCGTAACCTACCGCCGTGCCGGCTTTACCTTCACTATCAGCTTCAGCAAAGCTCAGCCATACCCGGCGAGATTGTGCAAAATCCGGTGCTAACGCCACATCAAGCAGTCCTCCCTGACCATTTGCCCAGACTTTGGGCACGCCGGTCAGTGGGTCGGAAATCCCCTTCTCTGGCTGCCAGAGTCGAAGCTGGCCGCCTTTAAGCGTAATGAGCATACCGCGATTGTCGGGTAAAAAAGCCAGCGACCACGGGTGATCGAGTTTGGTTTGCAGCACTTCCACTTTTACCGCGGCGGCATAAGTGGAAAATAGCGCAAGTGGAATAGCACAGAGAAAGAGTCGACGCATAACACCTCCTGAATAGCTCTGCATAAAGCGTAGCCAGCAAGGGGAATTATCCTGCCATATTTACATAATCTTAACGAAAAGGGGGAGCGCCCTCCCCCTGATTCAGACGTGTTCCAGCGTTGGATAAGATTGCAAACACTGGATACTCAGCGTCAGCGTTGTCAGGCAGTTTTCCAGTTTCTCTGCGTTAACGGCGATGAAGGTTGGACAATCATGATGTCCACTCATAAGACAAACAGCGGCGGCGGCTAACGCCCCTTCGGCACGATGAAGGGCATTCCACTCTTCCTGATCAAGATGCATACCGTGAAGCTGTGATTGTTCGTGCAATTCGCGATTCAGCACAAAAAAATTATCACGCAGACGATCGCTCTCACTAACTGACATGTAGCCTTTCGCTTTTCTCAACAGCAGATAAGCGGCAAGTTCGATACGGGCGTTTATCAATTTGTTGAGAAGATCGGTTCTCAGTCTGTCAACAACCATACTTTGTTCCTCCTCTTTCCAACCATGGTGCAACTTAATAGTATGGTTGTTTTTTGAACAAATAGATGTCCTACATCAACAAAGCTCAATTGATTAACATAATTTACAATGTTACAACTCCAGACGGTGTGCTCAGCGAAAATGGTCAGTGTCTGACTGGCCTGACATTTTTTGCTATACCTGATGTGATTACTGCCGTGGCGCTGATTATGAGGGGTGTATGTCGAAAGCAAATGATGCAGAGAAAATTCGCACGCTATCAAAAATTGATCTCAATCTACTGACGATTTTCTGCTTGATCTATAGCGTCGGCAGCATTTCCAGGGTCGCGGACATGTTGAACATTTCGCCCTCTGCCGTCAGCCAGTCCCTGAGAAAACTGCGAGAAATGATGGGGGATAATCTGTTCGTCCGCAGCGGAAATGCGCTGTTACCGACGGTCTACTCTGATGAGCTTTATGATAATACAATCCCAATTATCGACAAACTGTCGTCGCTGATGCCGCTTTCCACGCCTGCCGCCAAAAAAAGGCTAACGCTCTACACGGAATCTTTTATTTCCCCTATCGTCATTCCCGAAGTTACCGCCAGGATAATCGATACCGACGCCGATATCAGTCTCCTGCACCTCACCGCCGACCTGAATGAACAGAGCATTATTGAGTTATTGAATATGCGCCAGGCAGATGCCGTTTTTTCAACTTTTTCCGTTGAGTCAGCAAGCCTTTCATGCCAGAAAATATGCGATATGCGGCTGGTACTGGCGGCATCAAAAAATAACGCTTTATACGGCAGCACCATTAGCGAAGCGCAATTCAGAAACGCGAACCTGGTGGGTTATAATACCAAGAATGAAAAAATCATTTACCATCGCAGCATTGTGGATAAAAAATTCAGAACCGGGGAGCGCTGCCTGCTTACCTCATCATTTACGGCGATACTGACGATTGTCTCCAATACCCATTGTATAGGGGTGATCCCGGAAAAGGTATTTGCAACACATGCTCATCTGTATGGGCTGAAAAAAATAAACACGCCGTTTCCCCTGCCGCAATTTAGTGTGTTTGCTTCATCGCGCAAAGACAGCAATACCCATAAGATCCTCTCCCCCATTCTCGCCGATTTGCAAACTGCCTCCCTGTTATAAAATCCAGGGAGGCCCAGCGTTAGGGAAATTGCTATACGCGAATTTTAGCTATGCGCCAGATATGGTCGGCATATTCCTGCACCGTTCTGTCCGATGAGAAATACCCCATGTTGGCAATATTATGCATCGTCTTTGTCGTCCACTCGCGAGGAGTTCGATACAACTCATCCACCGCATCCTGGCAGTTCACATAGCTGCGGTAATCCGCCAACACCTGGTAGGTGTCACCAAAGTTGATCAATGAATCCAGCACGTCTCTGTAACGTCCAGGCTCCTGCGGGCTGAACATACCTGTACCGATTTGCGTCAGCGCCTGGTGCAGTTCTTCATCACTTTCAAAGATCCGTCGCGGGTCATAGCCATCACATCGTAAGGCTTCAACCTGATTAGCCGTGTTACCAAAGATGAAGATATTATCTTCCCCAACATATTCGCGCATTTCAATATTCGCACCGTCGAGCGTGCCAATGGTCAACGCGCCATTCATACCAAATTTCATATTGCTGGTCCCGGAGGCTTCCGTCCCGGCCAGGGAAATTTGTTCTGACAGATCGGCTGCCGGAATAATTAGCTGAGCAAGACTAACGCTGTAATCCGGAATAAAGACTACCTTCAGTTTGCCGCCTGTTTGCGGGTCATTATTAACTAGCTGCGCCACATCGTTGATTAAGCGAATAATTTGCTTCGCCATATAGTAAGACGAGGCGGCTTTTCCGGCAAAAATATTGACACGTGGAACCCAATTGGCATCCGGCGCGGCTTTAATCCGGTTATAGCGCGTGATCACGTGAAGCACATTCATAAGCTGCCGCTTGTATTCGTGAATACGTTTCACCTGCACATCAAACAGCGCATTTGGATCCACCACCACGCCGTAATGGCTGGCAATATGTTGCGCCAGTCGCTGCTTATTTTCATGCTTCGCCCGGCGTACCGCCTCATTCACCGTCGGATAGTCTATATACTGCTTCAACTCGCCTAATTGCATTAATTGGGTCCGCCAGCTTTCACCAATATTATCATCCAGTACATTGGCTAGCGCAGGGTTTGCCAGCGCCAACCAACGCCGCGCCGTAACACCGTTGGTTACGTTGGTGAAACGCAAAGGAAAGATACGCGCAAAGTCAGCAAACAGGGAGTCGGTCATCAGCGTTGAATGCAACGCCGACACGCCATTTACCTTATGACTGACAACCACCGCCAGCCAGGCCATGCGCACCACGCGCCCATTAGATTCATCAATCAGCGATACGCGCTGCAACAGTTCGCTGTCATCGCGATAGCGCTCCTGTAACGTCTTCAGGAAGCGATCGTTTATCTCAAAAATAATCTGCAAATGACGCGGCAAAATTCGACTTAACATTTCTACCGGCCAGGTTTCCAGCGCCTCACTCATCAATGTATGGTTGGTATAAGAAAAAATCTGACAGGTCACGTCAAACGCGTTATCCCAACTAAACTGGTGATGATCAATCAGCAAACGCATCAGCTCAGGGATCGCCAGCACTGGATGCGTATCATTGAGGTGAATCGCGATTTTATCGCACAGATTATCGTATGTGCGGTGCAACTGATAATGACGGCTCAGGATGTCCTGAATCGTAGCTGATGCCAGGAAATAGGCCTGGCGTAAACGCAGCTCACGTCCTGCATCGGTCGAATCATCCGGGTACAGTACTCGCGAGATCCGATCAAAGTGGTATTTGTTTTCCACTTCCGTAGCAAAGTCTTCCTGCTGATTTAGTTTGCCCGCATTAACCTCACTATTTACCTGAACGTTCCACAACCGTAATGTGTTGGTGGTATCCGTCGCATAGCCGGGAATAATTTGGTCATGGGCCACCGCCAGAATATCTTCAGTTTCAAGCCAGCGGTTTTTATTCCCTTCTTGTTGCAGTCGCCCACCAAAACGCACTTTATAATGTGTATTATGACGTTTGAATTCCCACGGATTACCGTATTCTAACCAATAATCCAGCGACTCTTTTTGTACGCCGTTGACGATATTTTGTTTAAACATACCGTAGTTATAGCGAATGCCGTATCCACATCCCGGCAGGCCAAGCGTTGCCAGAGAATCAAGGAAACAAGCCGCCAGACGACCAAGACCGCCATTCCCAAGTCCGGGATCGTTTTCTTCGTCAATCAACTCTTCCAGTTCAAGTCCCATTGCCTCCAGCGCGCTTCTGATTTCATCGTAAATACCTAACGACAGCAGCGCATTCGACAGCGTACGGCCAATTAAAAACTCCATCGACAGATAATAAACCTGGCGTGCATCCTGAGAGAATTGAGCCCGATTAGAACGGTGCCAACGCTCGACCATTCGATCGCGAACCGCATATAACGTCGCGTTAAGCCACTCCCGCTTCGTCGCGATGGCGGGATCTTTGCCAATAGTAAATAAGAGCTTATTAGCAATATCGTCTCTCAGTTTATCAACATCAGAGTCCGTCGCAAGCGGCAGTGGCGAAATATACATATTAACGTTACCTTTCAAATTTTGCAGGATGGGTAATAGACAGATGAATTATTTAAACTCTGGGTTTGCGAGCGTCAGTTTTTTGTCGAATAATTTCATGACTGGCGATAAACGTTAATTCTGCCATTAATACGCGCCAACTTAAGCCCGTGGCAAGTGAGATATAATATAAACTCACACCATTAGCATAAAGAGTTTTCGCCATTTCAAGTTTCGACTGCAAAACAATATCTTTCAAATTTAACCTCATTAATAACGCTCGACGAGATAAAATTTACGATAATTAATTTCTACAGCCAAGAAGTGGCACTTAAAGCCGGAATTAGACTCGCTAAACACCTTCCGCTAACCGATCCACTATTTCTGGGTATTGGTCCTTATTCTCCCGGCCTTATGCTGATCAGATATAGATGTACCGTGAAGGCATCTGTATAATCGCCCGATTACGAGCAATGTACAGTATAAGAAAATGGCAAAAATTGGTTTTATATCACTAGGTTGTCCGAAAAACCTCGTCGATTCTGAGCGCATCCTGACCGAACTTCGTACCGAAGGCTATGATGTTGTGCCAAGCTACGACGACGCGGATATGGTTATCGTTAACACCTGCGGTTTTATCGACAGCGCGGTTCAGGAGTCTCTGGAAGCAATCGGCGAAGCGCTGAACGAAAACGGCAAGGTGATCGTCACCGGCTGTCTGGGCGCGAAAGTCGATCAGATCCGTGAAGTTCACCCAAAGGTGCTGGAAATCACCGGGCCGCACAGCTACGAACAGGTTCTGGAGCACGTTCACCACTATGTGCCAAAACCTAAGCACAACCCGTTCCAGAGTCTGGTTCCTGAGCAGGGGGTCAAGCTGACTCCGCGCCATTATGCCTATCTGAAAATTTCTGAAGGCTGCAACCACCGCTGCACGTTCTGCATTATTCCGTCGATGCGTGGCGATCTGGTGAGCCGCCCGATTGGCGACGTCCTCAGCGAAGCCAAACGTCTGGTGGATGCAGGCGTAAAAGAGATCCTGGTCATTTCTCAGGATACCTCCGCCTACGGCGTGGATGTGAAGCATCGCACCGGTTTCCATAACGGCGAGCCGGTCAAAACCAGCATGGTTGATCTGTGCGAGCAGTTATCAAAACTGGGGATCTGGACGCGTTTGCATTACGTCTATCCCTACCCGCACGTTGATGACGTGATCCCACTGATGGCGGAAGGGAAAATTCTGCCGTATCTGGACATCCCGCTGCAGCATGCCAGCCCGCGTATTCTTAAACTGATGAAACGCCCAGGTTCCGTGGACAGACAGCTGGCGCGCATCAAGCAGTGGCGTGAAATCTGCCCTGAACTGACGCTGCGCTCCACCTTCATTGTCGGTTTCCCGGGTGAAACGGAAGAAGACTTCCAGATGCTGCTCGACTTCCTGAAGGAAGCACGTCTGGATCGCGTGGGCTGCTTTAAATACAGCCCGGTAGAAGGCGCTGGCGCCAATGATCTTCCGGACCAAATCCCGGAAGAGGTGAAAGAAGAACGCTGGAACCGCTTTATGCAGTTGCAACAGCAGATCTCTGCTGAACGCTTGCAGGAGAAAGTGGGCCGCGAAATTCTGGTTATCGTTGATGAAGTTGACGAAGAAGGCGCGATTGGTCGCAGTATGGCTGACGCCCCGGAAATCGACGGCGCGGTATACCTGAATGGCGAAACTAAGGTGAAACCTGGCGATATCATCCGCGTGAAAGTCGAAAACGCAGATGAATACGATCTGTGGGGCACCCGCGTTTAAATAAGCGTAAGCCAACTGCAGACCGGATTAGGCGTTTCGCCGCATCCGGTAAGGCCTGATGACGATGCTAATGCGTCTTATCAGGCCTGTGATTTACCCTTTAATTTTCGGGTCCAGCGCGTCGCGCAGACCATCTCCCAGCAGGTTAAACGCCAGCACTGTCAGGAATATCGCCACTGCGGGGAAAATCGCCACGTGCGGCGCGATCACCATATCAGCGCGTGCTTCATTGAGCATGGCCCCCCACTCCGGGGTCGGCGGCTGCGCGCCCAATCCCAGAAATGACAAGCTCGCGGCAGAGATAATCGACGTGCCAATTCGCATGGTAAAAAAGACCACTATCGATGAAACCGTACCCGGCAGGATATGGTTAAAAATGATGGTCGCATCGCTGGCGCCAATACTGCGCGCAGACTCAATAAAGGTCTGCTGCTTCAGCACCAGCGTATTTCCGCGCACCAGGCGTGCGAAGGCAGGAATGGAGAAAACGGCCACGGCAATGATCACGTTCGCAATGCCGCTGCCCAACACGGCGACGACGGCTATCGCCAGCAAAATCCCCGGAAAGGCGAACAGCACGTCGCAGATACGCATAATCAGTCTGTCCCACCAGCCTTCATAGTATCCTGCCAGCAGACCCAACACCGTGCCAATCGCCGCACCAATAAACACGGCAAAGACCCCTGCCGCCAGCGAGATTTGCGCGCCAACCAGCACGCGGCTAAAGATATCCCGTCCCAGTGAGTCAACCCCAAACCAGTGCAGCATCGACGGTCCGTCATTCAGACGGTCATAATCGAAGTAGTTCTCGGCATCAAATGGCGTCAGCCAGCGCGCAAAAATCGCCACCGCTATCAGCAACAGGACAAACAGTCCCGCAAACATCGCCATGCGCTGACGGCGGAAACGACGCCAGAATTCATGCCACGGCGTGCGGATCTGCTCAGGCTTAACAAGGGGCATCGCATTTAAAATCGCCTGTCGGCGCCAGTTAAAAAATCGCATCCTTACTTGTACCTGATAGCCGGATTAATGGCGGCGTAGAGCACATCCACCACTAAGTTAATAAGAATAAACTCCAGAGAAAACAACAGCACCTCGGCCTGAATCACCGGGTAGTCGCGCATTTCAACTGAGTCCACCAACAGCCGCCCAAGCCCTGGCCAGTTGAATACCTTCTCAACCACAATAGATCCGCCGAGCAAAAAGCCAAACTGTAGCCCCATCATGGTGACCACCGGGATCATCGCATTACGCAGACCATGTTTTAACACCACCCAGGTTTCACTCACTCCTTTAGCCCGCGCGGTCCGCATATAATCTTCACTGAGCACATCGACAAACGACGCGCGGGTAAACCGGGCCAGCACCGCAGCCACCGCCGCGCCCAGCGTAATAGACGGGAGGATATAGTGCAGCCAGGTGTCAGCACCAACGGTGGGTAACCAACCGAGCTCAACGGAGAATATCTGCATGAGCAGCATGCCAAGCGCAAATGCCGGGAACGAGATCCCGGTGACCGCCAGCGTCATACTCAATCTGTCCGGCCAGCGATTGCGCCATACCGCGGCAATAATCCCTGCCGTCATGCCAAATAACACCGCCCACGCCATACTGGCAATAGTCAGCCATAGCGATGGCATAAAACGACTGGCTATCTCTTCTGAAACCGGGCGACGAGAAACCATCGAGGTCCCAAAATCGCCTTGCAATACATTGGTCATGTAATGCCAGAACTGAACATGCAGCGGCTGGTCCAGACCCAGTTGCTTGCGCACCAGTTCAATCACCTCGGCGTCAGCTTCCGGTCCGGCAATCAGCCGGGCCGGATCGCCGGGTAGCAGGTGAACAAATAAAAACACCAGCACCGCAACAATCAACAGAGTTGGAATCAACCCCAGCAGGCGCTTGAAAACATAGTTAAGCATCACACTCCCTTCGTCGGCCCCTGGGCTGCGGGGCCGAATGAATAGCTTATTTTAAATCCGCATCATCAAAGCTAAATCCGGTATCCGGCATAATCCAGAACCCGGTCAACCTGGTGCTGTGCGCCGAAATCAGTTTTTCCACTACCAGCGGGATCCACGGCGACTCTTTCCAGATAGTATCCTGCGCATCCTTGTACAGCTTCGCTTTCTGCGCAGGATCGTTGGTTTGCAACGCTGCCGCTAAATCACTGTCCACCTGCTTGTTGCTGTAGAACGCCGTATTAAACAGAGTCGGCGGCCAGTTTTGTGATGCAAACAGCGGCGACAGCGCCCAGTCAGCTTCACCCGTAGAGGCAGACCAGCCGGTGTAGAACATCCGTACTCCGCTCTCTTTTTGCGCTTTTCCTTCAACTTCCGCGGCGCGTTGTCCGGCATCCATCGCTGTTACCTGAGCCTTAATACCCACCTGCGCCAGCTGCTGCTGGGTAAATTGCAGCACTTTCTGCGCCGTACTGTGGTTATGCGAAGACCATAACGTGGTGGTAAAACCGTTCGGATAACCTGCTTCTTTCAGCAGTTCCCGCGCTTTCGCCGGGTCGTATGGCCATGGCGTATAGCTTTGCGCATAGGCTATCGACGGGGGGAGAACGCCGGTTGCCGGCGTCGCGTAACCGGCAAAAGCCACTTTCACCAGCGCCTGGCGGTTGATGGCATAATTCAGCGCTTCACGCACCTTCGGGTTGTCGAATGGTTTTTGCGTGACGTTCATGCTGATATAACGCTGCATGATAGACGGACTAGCCACCAGTTCCAGGTTTTTGTTCTTCGCCAGTAACGCCGCCTGCTCGTAAGGGATCGGGAAAGCAAACTGCGCTTCCCCGGTCTGCAGCATGGCCGCACGCGTGTTGTTGTCGGTCACTGGACGCCATGTAATCGTATCCAGCTTTGGCAGCCCTTGCTGCCAGTAGCCCGCGAACTTCTTAACCTTCACAAAATCCGTCTGATTCCAGGTATCAAGCTGGTACGGCCCGGTCCCCACTGGGTGGAAACCTATCTCCTTACCGTATTTCTCCAGCGCGGCGGGAGAAATCATCGCCGTTGCCGGATGCGCCAGAATATTGATAAAGGCAGAGAACGGCTGTTTCAGCGTAATCTTCACCGTCGACGGATCGACGACTTCGGTTTTATCGATATTCTTATACAGATTGTAACGTTTCAGATGGTTTTCCGGATTACTGGCCCGGTCGAGGTTAGCTTTAACCGCATCGGCGTTGAAGTCAGTGCCATCCTGAAACTTCACGCCCTGACGCAGCTTAAGGGTGTAAGTCAGGCCATCATCAGAAACCGTATAGCTCTCCGCCAGCACGTTTTTCAGCTTCATCTCTTTATCAAGGCCAAACAGCCCCTGATAAAACGACTTCGCTACCGCCTGCGACAGCGTGTCGTTCGCGTCGTAGGGGTCGAGCGTGGTGAAATTAGATCCTACCGCCACCACCACATCCTTGGCGGCCCAGCCAGGTGTTGCGGCCAGCGCAGAGGCCACACCCACAGCAACCAGCCATTTTCGAGCAACAATTTTTGTCATGTTATTCTCCTTAAACCCTGCCTGCCTGTTATAAACGCGAAAGCGCATTTTCTGGTTGCCCACGCGCGACATAATGCCCCGGGCCAACTAACTGTAGTGAAACGGGGGGAATCTCTTCGCCGCGTTTGCGGATATTACTGGGGATATCATCCGACAACAGCACGCGCTGGGGCCGGTGATGCGATGGATCGGCAACCGGGACCGCCGCCATCAGTTTGCGGGTGTATGGGTGCTGCGGATTTTCAAACACCGCGCGCCGGGAGCCGATCTCGACAATCTGCCCAAGGTACATTACCGCCACACGGTGACTGATCCGCTCCACCACCGCCATATCGTGGGAAATAAACAGGTATGCAATCCCCAGTTCACGCTGCAGGTCGAGCAACAGGTTGATAATTTGCCCGCGAATCGAGACATCCAGCGCCGAAACGGATTCATCGGCAATGATCACCTTGGGATTGAGCGCCAGCGCCCGGGCAATGCAGATACGCTGACGCTGACCACCGGAAAACTCGTGCGGATAGCGCCAGGCATGCTCAGGGAGCAATCCTACGCGCTTCAGCAGCCAGGCAACTCGTTTTGCCGCCGCATCCCCTTGCAGTAATCCATGCACGCGCAACGGCTCTAAAATGGAATATCCTACGGTCTGACGCGGATCGAGCGAAGCATAGGGGTCCTGGAAGATAAACTGAATATCCCGACGCAGCGGCTGTAGCTTACTGGCGGCCAGGGTATCGATACGCTGGCCATTGAAGATGATTTCTCCACGCTGAGACTCTACCAGACGCAGTAGCGCCCGCCCGGTGGTGGATTTCCCGCAACCCGACTCCCCCACCAGCGAGAGCGTTTCTCCGGGCCACAGGTCAAAGCTGACGTTTTCAACCGCATGCACCTCGCGAGTCACCCGATTAAGAATGCCGCTGCGCAAAGGAAAACGCGTTACCAGATTACGTACCTGCAGAATAGGCTCGCCTTCAACCACGGTGTCCTGCTCGGTCTGCGGTTCTACATGACTGGGATCGTGTAATGATATAAGTGGGAAACGGCGCGGATACTCTTGTCCACACATCGCGCCAAGCTGCGGCACAGCGGCCAACAGCGCTTTGGTATAGGGGTGCTGGGGAGCATGAAAAATCTGCTCAACGCTGCCGGTTTCTACCGCCTCACCCTGATACATCACCAGCACGCGGTCGGCAATATCCGCCACGACGCCCATATCGTGGGTAATAAAAATCACGCCCATCGACATATCCTGCTGCAACACTTTTATCAGTTGCAGGATCTGCGCCTGGATAGTGACATCCAGCGCGGTGGTCGGCTCATCGGCAATTAAAACCGCAGGGCGACAAGACAGCGCCATGGCGATCATCACCCGCTGACGCATGCCGCCGGAAAGCTGGTGCGGATAACGCGATAAAATCGCCTTCGCCTCAGGGATACGGACCTGATCGAGCATCCGTTTAGCTTCCACCATCGCCTCTTCGTGGCTGGCCCCCTGATGCAAACGGATTGACTCGGCAATCTGCTCACCCACGGTGAATACCGGATTGAGCGATGTCATCGGCTCCTGGAAGATCATGGCGATATCCGCGCCGCGTACGTGACGCATCTGCGACGCGCTCTGCTCACCCAGCTCAATAACCTGTCGGTTACGGCGTCGTAGCAGCATTTCATCGCAACTCACCTCGCCGCCTGCCTGTTCAATCAGACGCATCAGCGACAAGGCTGTTACCGATTTTCCTGAACCGGATTCGCCCACGATCGCCAGCGTTTCGCCACGCTTCAGGCGAAATGACAGATTGCGCACCGCACTGACGCGCTGCTGCTCCTGTTCAAAGGCAATATTCAGATTGTTGACTGCCAGCACGTCGCTGGCGTCAAGCTCATCACTGTGTGGCAACGGTATCTCCTTTTTCCCGATAAATACCGGTGGTTGGCGTATCGCCTGCGTATCCCCAGGCGCGGTACATGCCTTCGCTGTTAAATGGCAGGGCGACGTTGCCCTCGTGGTCGATGGCAATTAAACCGCCGCTGCCGCCGAGCGCCGGTAATTTCTCCATTACTACGCGTTCACACGCCTCCGATAAACTCAGGCCGCCGTAGTCCATCAACGCCGCAATATCATAGGCCGCCACCGCACGAATAAAGACTTCCCCGGTTCCGGTGCAGGAGACAGCCACACTTGCATTATTGGCATAACAGCCTGCGCCGACCAGTGGACTGTCCCCCACCCGACCGGGTAATTTGTTGGTCATTCCGCCGGTCGATGTTGCCGCCGCCAGATTGCCATACATATCCAGCGCGACCGCCCCTACGGTACCCATTTTGGTGTTTTCATCCAGTGGGCTCGCGCTATGATCCAGTAGCGTTTCACCTGCCGCTTGCGCCGCCAGCAGTTGAGCATAGCGTTCTGGCGTCGAGAAAATATCCGCCGATACGTGCTCCATACCGTGCGCAATGGCAAATTTTTCAGCCCCTTCACCGATCATCATGACGTGCGGGCTGTGTTCCATCACCAGGCGCGCCGCGAGAATCGGATTTCTCAGATGACTGACCCCGGCGACGGCTCCCGCATTCAGCGTATTACCGTCCATCACGCAGGCGTCCAGTTCATGGGTTTCATCACGGGTATATACCGCGCCAATTCCGGCATTAAACAACGGACACTCTTCCAGCAAGCGCACGGCTTCGGTCACTACATCCAGTGCGTTACGACCGTCCTCAAGCATCCGCTGGCCGGTTTCAACGATATCCGACAGCGCCTGTATATAACGCAACTCTTGCTCCTGGCTCAGTTGCGAACGGGTGATAGCCCCTGCGCCGCCGTGAATTGCAATGACTGCTTTACCCATTTTTTTCGTCCATCAGGTGGCAGATACCGGGGTTATAAATATCAGAATTTCTGTGACTTATTGATTCGATTTTTGAATATAGAAAGATGCAGACGTCATGTAAAGGTAAAGGCCAGCACCTAAGACTGAGGTGGCATACTGTCCGCGTCCATTTTCTGACATAATGAGCGGATTCGATTTTGCCCCGCAGGAGTCTTCTCATGGAATTTACCGCCGGACTGATGCCGCTTGAAACGGCTCTCTCTCAGATGCTGTCGCGTATTACCCCGCTTACCGCTGTTGAAACGCTGCCGCTGGTTCAATGCTTTGGCCGCATTCTGGCCACCGATGTCGTCTCCCCGATTGATGTGCCGGGATTCGATAACTCGGCAATGGATGGCTATGCGGTGCGATTAGCCGATTTACAGTCTGACCAGCCTCTGGCTGTGGCAGGCAAAGCTTTTGCCGGTCAGCCTTTCCATGGCGAGTGGCCTGCGGGAACCTGCATCCGCATTATGACTGGCGCCCCGGTGCCTGTCGGTTGTGACGCGGTGGTGATGCAGGAGCAAACGGAACAAACCGACGACGGTGTGCGTTTTACCGCCGAGGTCCGCAGCGGACAAAATATTCGTTTGCGCGGCGAAGATATTGCCAATGGCGCGGTGGTGTTTCCCTCCGGGACGCGCCTGACCACCGCCGAGCTTCCCGTGCTGGCTTCGCTCGGTATTGCCGAAGTCCCCGTTGTGCGTAAAGTCCGCGTGGCGTTGTTCTCTACAGGCGATGAGCTGCAGTTGCCGGGTCAGCCGCTGGGAGACGGACAGATTTATGACACCAACCGTCTGACCGTTCACCTGATGCTGCAGCAGTTGGGCTGCGAAGTGATCAACCTGGGGATCATTCGCGACGATCCCAACGCGCTACGCGCCGCGTTTATCGAAGCCGACAGCCAGGCCGATGTCGTCATCAGTTCCGGCGGCGTTTCCGTAGGCGAAGCGGATTACACCAAAACCATTCTGGAAGAGCTGGGAGAAATTGCCTTCTGGAAGTTGGCCATCAAACCGGGCAAACCGTTCGCCTTTGGCAAACTGAGCAACAGTTGGTTTTGCGGCCTGCCGGGTAACCCGGTGTCTGCAGCCCTCACCTTTTATCAACTGGTACAACCGCTGCTGGCAAAACTCAGCGGCAACACCGCCTGCGGGCTGCCTGCGCGCCAGCGCGTACGTACCGCATCACGCCTGAAGAAAACGCCTGGCCGTCTGGATTTTCAGCGCGGTGTGTTGCAGCGCACCGCAGAAGGCGAACTGGAAGTCACCACCACCGGACATCAGGGCTCGCATATTTTTAGCTCCTTTAGCCTCGGCAACTGTTTTATCGTGCTGGAGCGCGATCGCGGTAACGTCGAAGCCGGAGAATGGGTTGAGGTCGAGCCGTTTAACGCACTGTTTGGAGGCCTGTAATGGCGGAACTCAGCGACCAGGAGATGATGCGCTATAACCGGCAAATCATTCTGCGCGGCTTCGATTTTGAAGGCCAGGAAGCGCTCAAGGAGGCGCGGGTACTGGTCGTTGGTCTGGGGGGACTGGGATGTGCAGCAACCCAGTACCTTGCGGGCGCTGGCGTCGGGCATTTAACCCTGCTCGACTTTGACACGGTCTCCGTGTCGAACCTCCAGCGCCAGACACTGCACAGCGATGCGACCGTTGGACAGCCAAAGGTGCTCTCCGCCCGCGACGCACTGACGCGGATTAATCCATACATCGCCATTACGCCGGTGAATGCGCTGCTGGAAGATAGCGAGATTCACGCGCTTATTGCCGGGCACGATTTGGTGCTGGACTGTACGGATAACGTCAGCATCCGCAATCAGCTGAATGCCGGATGCTTTGCCGCCAGGGTTCCGCTGGTTTCTGGTGCGGCAATTCGCATGGAAGGACAAATTACCGTATTTACGTATCAGGAAGGGGAGCCCTGCTACCACTGCCTGAGCCGTCTGTTCGGTGAAAATGCCCTGACCTGCGTCGAGGCCGGAGTGATGGCCCCGCTGATCGGCGTGATCGGCTCATTACAAGCGATGGAGGCCATTAAGCTGCTGGCAAACTACGGTAAACCGGCGTCGGGAAAAATCGTCATGTACGACGCCATGACCTGCCAGTTTCGCGAAATGAAGCTGATGCGTAACCCGGGGTGTGAGGTTTGTAGTCGGTAATAAAGTCGGGTGGCGCTAACGCTTACCCGACCTACAACGGCTCGAACGTAGGCCAGGTAAGCGTTAGCGCCACCCGGCAACAGCATCAGATCGATGTACGACCGAATGCACTCTGCCAGTCGTGCTCGAACTTCGCTACGGCGGCATCAACGGCCGGAGAGCTAATCATCTGCTGAGCGACATCCAGCGGCAGCGTGATGGACTCGCAACCCGCCAGCAGGCAATCCAGCGCCTGACGCGGTGTTTTGAAACTGGCTGCCAGGACTTTGGCGTGTGGGGCATGCATTTTCAATAAGGCCTGCAGATCGTTCACCGTCTGAATGCCGTCTCCCCCCTGCGCATCCACGCGGTTAACGTAGGGCGCCACGTATTCCGCCCCCGCCAGCGCAGCGAATAGCCCTTGAGCGGCGCCGTATACGGCGGTACCCAGCGTCGGGATGCCCTCTTCTTTCAGCAATTTAATGGCCGTCAGACCTTCTGCCGTCACCGGCACTTTAACTACGATATCCGCGATGATTGCCCGCAGTTTACGCGCATCGCTGACCATACCTTCGGCGGTGGTCGCCATTACCTGAGCAAACAGTCGTCCTTGCCCTCCCATCGCCTCCTGCAGTTGCGGCAGTAACACCTCCAGCGTCTGCTTACCTGCCGCCACAATGCTTGGGTTAGTGGTCACCCCTGCCAACGGAAAAACACGCGCCAGCGCTTTTACCGCGGCAACGTCAGACGTATCTAAATAGAGTTCCATAACCTTTCCTCAAACGAATAATTGCATGAATAAAAGGTAGCACGGTGAAACCTCACAGTTAGTTGACGCACGTCAATATAACTTTCATTCGAAAGTAATTTAATCTTTATACGAAAGAAAAGAGGCCGCTTATGATTTTCAATATCCAGCGCTATTCCACGCATGATGGTCCCGGGATCCGTACCGTGGTGTTCCTTAAGGGATGCTCCCTGGGCTGTCGGTGGTGCCAGAATCCGGAAAGCCGCGCCCGCACGCAGGATCTGCTCTATGACGCGCGTTTGTGCCTCGAGGGTTGCGATCTTTGTGCTCAGGCAGCACCGGAGGTGATTGAACGGGCGCTAAGCGGATTGCTGATTCATCGCGAAAAACTGACCGATGACGCGCTTACCGCGTTGACCCACTGCTGTCCGACGCAGGCACTGACCGTCTGCGGAGAGATAAAAAGTGTGGACGAGATCATGGCGACCGTAATGCGTGACAAACCGTTTTACGACCGCAGCGGAGGGGGCCTCACCTTATCCGGCGGTGAACCGTTTATGCAGCCAGAACTGGCGGCAGCGTTGCTCAAAGCCAGCCACGATGCCGGCATTCATACGGCGGTAGAAACGTGTCTGCATGTTCCGTGGAAGTATATTGAACCGTCATTACCCAACGTCGATCTGTTCCTGGCCGATTTAAAACATGTGGCCGACGCCCCGTTTAAACAGTGGACCGATGGGCGTGCCTCTCGCGTACTGGAAAATCTAAAAAAACTGGCCGCCGCTGGTAAAAAAATGATCATCCGCGTACCGCTGATTCAGGGATTCAACGCTAACGAAGCCGCTATTCAAGCCATTACCGATTTTGCCGCCGACGAGCTTCACGTCGGTGAGATCCATTTTTTGCCCTACCACACTCTGGGCATCAACAAATACCACTTACTCAGTCAACCCTACAACGCACCGGATAAACCGCTTGATGCGCCTGCGCTGCTCGAATTTGCCCAGCAGTACGCCAGCCTTAAAGGTTTAACCGCGACCCTACGAGGATAATCGCCATGACCACACTGAAACTGGACACACTCAGCGACCGTATCAAAGCGCATAAAACGGCCCTGATCCACATCGTAAAGCCGCCGGTTTGTACCGAGCGCGCCCAGCACTATACCGAGATGTACCAACAGCATCTGGATAAACCCATCCCGGTTCGCCGCGCGCTGGCACTGGCCCATCATCTGGCGGAACGTACCATCTGGATTAAGCATGACGAGCTGATCGTTGGCAACCAGGCGAGTGAAGTACGTGCTGCGCCTATCTTCCCGGAATACACCGTCTCCTGGATTGAAAAAGAGATCGACGACCTCGCCGACAGGCCGGGCGCAGGCTTCTCGGTAAGCGAGGAGAATAAACGTGTGTTGCACGAGGTGTGCCCGTGGTGGCGTGGTCAGACCGTGCAGGATCGCTGCTACGGGATGTTTACCGACGAACAGAAAGGGCTGCTGGAAACCGGTATTATCAAAGCCGAAGGTAACATGACCTCCGGCGACGCACACCTGGCGGTAAACTTCCCGCTGCTGCTGGAAAAAGGTCTCGACGGCCTACGCCACAAAGTCGATGAACGTCGTTCCCGCATCAATCTGACATGTCTGGAAGACCTCCATGGCGATCAGTTCCTGAAAGCGATAGATATCGTGCTGGAGGCCGTCAGCCTGCACATTGAGCGCTTTGCCACGCTGGCACGTAAAATGGCGTCCACAGAAACTCGCGCCAGCCGTCGTGATGAACTGCTGACCATTGCGGAAAACTGCGATGTGATCGCCCATGAGCCGCCAAAAACGTTCTGGCAGGCGCTGCAGTTGTGCTATTTCATTCAGTTGATCCTGCAAATTGAATCTAACGGTCACTCGGTGTCGTTTGGTCGTATGGATCAGTATCTCTATCCGTTCTATCGTCGTGACGTAGAACTGAACCAGAGCCTCGATCGCGAGCACGCCATTGAGCTGCTGCACAGCTGCTGGTTGAAACTGCTGGAAGTGAACAAAATCCGTTCCGGCTCCCATTCGAAAGCATCGGCGGGCAGTCCGCTGTATCAGAACGTAACCATTGGTGGTCAAAATCTGGTTAACGGTCAGGCGATGGATGCCGTCAACCCGCTCTCCTACGCGATTCTGGAATCCTGCGGCCGACTGCGTTCTACGCAGCCCAACCTGAGCGTGCGTTATCACGCAGGGATGAGTAATGACTTCCTGGATGCCTGCGTGCAGGTGATCCGCTGCGGCTTCGGGATGCCAGCCTTTAACAACGATGAAATCGTCATCCCGGAATTCATTAAGCTTGGCATTGAACCGCAGGACGCCTATGACTATGCAGCTATTGGTTGCATCGAAACCGCCGTTGGCGGTAAATGGGGCTACCGCTGCACCGGCATGAGCTTTATTAACTTTGCCCGCGTAATGCTGGCGGCGCTGGAAGGAGGTCGTGATGCCACCAGCGGCAAAGTCTTCCTGCCACAGGAAAAAGCGCTCTCAGCCGGTAACTTCAACAATTTCGACGAAGTGATGGACGCCTGGGATGCGCAGATTCGCTACTACACGCGTAAATCTATCGAAATCGAGTATGTCGTCGACACCATGCTGGAAGAGAATGTACATGATATTCTCTGCTCCGCGCTGGTAGACGACTGCATCGAGCGCGCGAAAAGCATTAAGCAAGGCGGCGCGAAGTATGACTGGGTATCAGGTTTGCAAGTGGGTATTGCCAACCTCGGCAACAGCCTGGCGGCAGTGAAGAAACTGGTCTTTGAACAAGGTGCTATCGGTCAGCAACAGCTGGCCGCCGCGCTGGCCGACGATTTTGACGGTCTGACCCACGAGCAATTACGCCAGCGACTGATCAACGGCGCGCCGAAGTACGGCAACGATGACGATTCCGTTGATACGCTGCTGGCCCGCGCTTATCAGACCTATATCGATGAACTGAAACAGTATCATAATCCACGTTATGGTCGCGGTGCGGTTGGCGGCAATTACTACGCCGGCACCTCGTCTATCTCCGCAAACGTGCCGTTTGGCGCGGCAACCATGGCAACGCCGGATGGCCGTAAGGCGCACACCCCGCTGGCTGAAGGCGCAAGTCCGGCTTCCGGGACGGACCATCTCGGCCCGACGGCGGTGATTGGCTCGGTGGGAAAACTGCCGACCGGTTCAATCCTCGGCGGCGTGTTGTTAAATCAGAAACTGAACCCGGCCACGCTGGAGAATGAATCCGATAAGCAAAAGCTGATGATCCTGCTGCGTACCTTCTTTGAAGAGCACAAAGGCTGGCATATTCAGTACAACATTGTCTCGCGTGAAACGCTGCTGGAAGCCAAAAAACACCCGGATCAGTACCGCGACCTGGTGGTCCGTGTAGCAGGTTATTCCGCCTTCTTCACCGCGCTGTCTCCGGATGCGCAGGACGATATCATCGCCCGTACTGAACACATGTTGTAAAACCCCCGCCCGGTGACGCTGCGCTTACCGGGCCTTCATATCTCCCCCTTAGCCGGGTAAGGCGAAGCTGTCACCCGGCCTTTTACTTTCATTCGAAATTAAATTTGTGCCACAGGTCACATTGTTATTAGAATGTTTCTGGTTGCAGTTATAAGCCAGGAGCAAATATGACCATCAAAGTTATCGTCACCGATATGGACGGAACTTTTCTCGACGATGCCAAGCAATACGATCGTGCACGTTTTATGGCGCAGTATCAGGAACTAAAAAAACGAGATATCGAATTTGTCGTGGCCAGCGGCAACCAGTATTACCAGTTGATCTCTTTTTTCCCGGAGCTCAAAGATGAGATTTCTTTTGTCGCCGAGAACGGGGCGTTAGTCTTTGAACATGGCAAACAGCTGTTTCACGGTGAGCTAACCCGCCACGAATCCCGCATTGTTATTGGCGAACTGCTAAAAGATAAGCATCTCAACTTTGTGGCTTGCGGCCTGCAAAGCGCCTACGTTAGCGAAAATGCCCCAGAGTCCTTTGTCGCGTTGATGTCAAAACACTATCATCGCCTGAAACCCGTGAAGGATTATCAGGACATCGACGATGTACTGTTCAAGTTCTCGCTAAATCTACCTGACCAACAGATCCCATTAGTTATCGATCACCTTCATTCAGCCCTTGACGGTATTATGAAGCCCGTTACCAGCGGCTTTGGGTTTATCGACCTGATCATTCCTGGTTTACATAAAGCCAACGGGATCAGCCGTCTGCTAAAGCGCTGGAACCTGTCACCGCAAAACGTGGTCGCGATTGGCGATAGCGGTAATGACGCGGAAATGCTGAAAATGGCGCGCTACTCTTTCGCCATGGCCAACGCTGCAGAGAGTATCAAAGCGATTGCTCGCTATCAGACCGACGACAACAACCATCAGGGCGCGCTGAACGTGATTCAGGCGGTGCTGGATAACACTTCGCCTTTTAACGTCTGACAGATAACCGGAGTGCTGGCTCCGGTTTTTACTATGCTCAGAAATCCGCTAACTCAGCCCGCGCGTGGGCTGAGCCAATGTATTGGCCGATAAGCGTCATCAAGGCTTGCGCATCCAGCTTAACCTTTTTCATTTCCTGCTGGCGTAGCAGGCTGCCGGACACCACAATTATAATCGCATGCTGTCGAGGATTAAAACGAATCGCCTGCATAAACCGCTTTGTGGTGACGTTGGGTTGATACTCTTCATTCAGGAAGAGCTTGATGGTCAATGAACTGGAGACGATCGTCAATTCACCATTAGAAACGTATTTTAGCGGTAATGGTTGAGGTAGCCAGGAGCTGGTAATGCTGTCCGACGTGAACACTAACAGCGGCTGCCGCGTTCGTCGTAATGTGATGACCCCCAGTATCCCTGAGGCAGTACCTGCGAAGGGAAGCATCCAGAACCATGCACTGACGGTGCAGAACAGAACTAAATACCCTCCCCCCAGCAACATCAAAAAACCCAGCACAATCATATACCATGGTTCTTTTTTGCTGGTCCACAGTGCAACCGACTCCGTTGCCAGAACGGCCTCAGTTTCAAGCGCCTGACGATACGCCTCACGTTGTGGAACAATGTGGCCCAATAGCTTTTGCGTAAGTGACGAACATAAAGCATCCACATCGCTGAACAATTTACGAATAAAATCACCGTCACTTGCCGTAACCGGCCGCACAGCTCGTGTCTGAAGCTGATCATCCAGTTCTACTGCCAGTAGAGCAATGCGAGCTCGCGTCGTAGGATGGCTATCCATTGGATGCGCAATTTCACTGTCGATAGCGTTATGCAACTCAAATGGGTTAACGCTTTGCAGTGCAGTCACCAGACTGGCAAGCCAGCAATCGCTAACAATCTGTTTGCGAATCATGTCGTCGAGAAACCGGGAAACCGGTTCATCAAGTACCGACATACGCAATAACGCCGAAGCCATTGCCATAGGAGAAGAGACCTCAGCGCCCATACTATCAGCCGCATGTTCACGAACTCGGCTCCAGTAACTCACCGTCTCGTGAAACGACTGTAAAAACCAGACGCCCATATCCAAAGAGGGACGCAGTACTATGCGGTCCAGCCAGGAAAAACCCTGTGAACTATTTGCCATATGCTCAAGGCTATTTTCTATACCAGCATACAGTGGAGCAAAACGTAGGCTGTACTGGGTATCTTCCCCGGTAAAATGTCCCAGTTCATGACCAATCACGGCGGCGACTTCGTTTTCATCCAGTAGCGCCATATAGGTTAGCGGCAAATAGAGGGTATTCCCCGTCAGACGTTCACCATCGATAGTGTTTACGGCATTGGCCGTGACGTAAAAGCATTCAAAAAAACCCACCACAATGTTATCGGGTACGGTGAGTCGACCACGCTCGGTGAGATCGCGAACCCAACGCCATAACATCGGATTGCAGGCCTCTGTGATATTTATCCCGTAGCTATCCGTATCTTCTTGCTTAAAAATTGCAAAGCATCTTTTGATGGAGGCCAGGCTTTTTATTAACATCCAGAAAATGACGCCGACGGCGAGCAGGAGTATCACCACAAGCTTGAAGCCCCCGGCTCCGCCAATATGCGAGAGAGTCCAGATAACTTCCGATAACACCAAACATATGGTCGCCAGACCACAAGCCACTATTTCCCCCACCATCAAGACAGGCAGCAGGCGTCGACAGAGCGTAAATTTGTTAATCAGGATGGTCTGAGAATGATGCGAAGCGCGTGCACTGGTTGTGCATACGCAAATTGCGGTGCCAACAACCAGCAGCGCACCACCCGTAAGTAATATTGCCGACCTGGCCAACGCCCAGCGAAACATCTCCACGTTATCACTAATGGGAGCATCCCCCACGCGCCAACACAGCCAAAGCGCATAAAAAAAGAGGCTCACCGGGACGGTAAAGAGGTAAAGAATTCCTTTTCTTTCCATAGCAATTTTCCTTGAAATCGTGCTGTGTCCTTGCGCCCTATTTTTTAGCGGTCGAATCAGTTGCGAATCAAATTATAAAGAACCCCACTTACGCCAGGCTAACGTTTTTACGCGTAATACTCATAACTCCCTGCAATTCAGACAATGCAGCATCGTCCCAGCCGGTTAGAGCACCATTAATTAAACTTGCGTTAACCAAATTTTAACTTATATTATCATCTGTAAGCTAAATGAGTTTCGAATGAAAGTTAATGTGAGGTGGATATGACTTTTACTTTTACCAGCGACACGTTGCCCGCCGATCACAAAGCGACAATCCGGCAGATGAAACAGCAACTGCGTGAACAGCTTGGAGATGTTCAGTTGATTTTCAATCAGTTGAGCGATGCCATTGCCAATCGCGTGGCGGAAATCAACGCCCTCAAAGCGCAAGGCTCCCCGGTTTGGCCCGTGGTGTCTTATGCAGATATCAACGCGGGTCGCGTAAGTGCAGAGCAGCGTGAAGAAATTAAGCGTCGCGGATGCGCGGTGATTAAAGGCCATTTCCCTCGAGAACAGGCCCTCGATTGGGATCGGTCAATGCTGGACTATCTGGACCGCAACCATTTTGACGATGTCTATAAAGGACCGGGCGATAATTTCTTTGGTACCCTGAGCGCATCGCGGCCTGAAATCTACCCCATCTACTGGTCCCAGGCGCAGATGCAGGCCCGTCAGAGTGAAGAAATGGCCAATGCACAGTCTTTCCTTAATCGTCTTTGGACATTTTCAAGCGCAGGTAAGCAATGGTTTAACCCCGATGTCAGCGTTATCTACCCTGACCGGATACGCCGTCGCCCGCCGGGAACGACGTCCAAAGGGCTGGGTGCGCATACGGATTCCGGCGCGCTGGAGCGTTGGCTTCTTCCGGCGTATCAGCAGGTCTTTGCTAATGTTTTCAATGGTAAGCTGGAAGATTATGATCCATGGCAGGCGGCGCATCGCACCGAGGTAGAAGAGTACACGGTGGATAACACCACCAAATGTTCGGTCTTCCGTACCTTCCAGGGCTGGACTGCACTGTCCGATATGCTGCCGGGTCAGGGATTGCTGCACGTGGTCCCTATTCCTGAAGCGATGGCATATGTGCTGTTACGCCCATTGCTTGATGATGTGCCGGAAGATGAACTTTGCGGCGTCGCGCCCGGCAGAGTCCTGCCGATTTCCACACAATGGCATCCGCTGCTGATTGAGGCATTAACCAGCATTCCGCAACTGGACGCCGGAGACTCCGTCTGGTGGCATTGCGACGTGATTCACTCCGTCGCCCCGGTGGAAAATCAGCAGGGCTGGGGCAACGTGATGTACATTCCTGCCGCACCAATGTGCGAAAAGAATCTGGCTTATGCCCACAAAGTGAAAGCCGCACTGGAAAAAGGCGCGTCGCCGGGTGATTTCCCGCGTGAGGATTATGAAACTAACTGGGAAGGACGCTTCACGCTGGAGGATTTGAATATCCACGGTAAACGCGCGTTGGGGATTATTTAATCTGTAACTTATACCCTTTTCCCTAAGAATCTCGCGTTACAGGTGTAGCCAACACACCTGTAACGCGAAAGACGGCGGGAAAATTATTCGACGCCTTTACTACGCAGATAATCTTCGTAGTTACCGGTGAAGTCGATCACGCGTTCCGGCGTAATTTCAATCACGCGGGTGGCCAGCGAGCTGACAAACTCACGGTCGTGAGAAACGAAGATCAGCGTGCCCTGGTACATTTCCAGCGCCATATTCAGCGACTCGATAGATTCCATATCCAGGTGGTTGGTTGGTTCATCCATGACCAGGATATTCGGTTTCTGCATCATCAGTTTACCGAACAGCATGCGGCCTTTTTCACCACCGGAGAGCACTTTCGCAGGTTTCTTGATATCGTCCTGGCTGAACAGCAGACGGCCAAGGAAGCTGCGCACAACCTGCTCATCATCGCCTTCTTGTTTCCACTGGCTCATCCATTCGAAAACGGTCAGATCGTTTTCGAACTCGTATTCATGATCCTGCGCGTAGTAACCGACCTGGGCGTTTTCAGACCACTTAACGGTACCGTTGTCCGGCTGCAAATCGCCAACTAACGTTTTCAGCATGGTGGATTTACCCACGCCGTTGGCGCCAATGATGGCAACCTTCTCCCCCACTTCCAGCAGCAGGTTGAAGTTTTTAAACAGCGGGCCTTCATCAAAACCTTTCGCCAGCGCTTCCACTTCCAGCGCGTTACGGAACAGTTTCTTATCCTGTTCGAAGCGAATGAACGGGTTCTGACGGCTGGACGCTTTCACTTCGTCGAGCTTAATCTTATCAATCTGACGCGCACGAGAAGTCGCCTGTCGAGATTTAGACGCGTTGGCGCTAAAGCGGCTGACGAAGGATTGCAGATCGGCAATCTGTGCTTTCTTCTTGGCGTTATCAGCCAGCAGACGTTCACGCGCCTGGGTTGCCGCCGTCATGTATTCGTCGTAGTTACCCGGATAAACGCGCAGTTCACCGTAGTCCAGATCCGCCATGTGCGTGCAGACCATGTTCAGGAAGTGACGGTCGTGCGAAATGATGATCATGGTGCTGTCACGCTCGTTCAGCGTCTGCTCCAGCCAGCGGATGGTGTCGATATCCAGGTTGTTCGTTGGTTCGTCGAGCAGCAGAATGTCCGGGTTAGAGAACAGCGCCTGCGCCAGAAGCACACGCAGCTTCCAGCCGGGCGCGACTTCGCTCATCGGGCCGTAATGCTGTTCTACCGGAATACCGACGCCCAGCAGCAGTTCACCCGCACGCGCTTCCGCAGAGTAGCCGTCCATTTCGCCGTACTGAACTTCAAGGTCAGCAACTTTGTAGCCATCTTCTTCGCTCATCTCAGCCAGGGCGTAAATGCGATCGCGCTCCTGCTTCACTTCCCACAGTTCGCCGTGACCCATGATCACGGTGTCAAGCACGGTGAACTCTTCAAAGGCGAACTGATCCTGACGCAGCTTACCGATGCGCTCGTTCGGATCGAGGGAAACGTTGCCCAGCGTCGGTTCGAGGTCGCCGCCGAGAATTTTCATAAAAGTAGATTTACCGCTACCGTTCGCGCCAATCAGGCCGTAACGGTTGCCGCCTCCAAATTTGACGGAAATATTTTCAAACAGCGGCTTACTGCCGAACTGCATGGTGACGTTGCTGGAAACTAACACTGGCGTATCCTGAAAGAGAAAGAAATATGTGACAAACCGCTTATTATGCCATAAGTCTGCAATAAGATCGCCCCCTGATGCTGAAGGGCTAAAATGAGAGTAAAAGGAAAAAAATGTGATTTAGTACACATCCGAATTCCTTGTTGCTCAGATTGCACATATAATGCGTGCCCAACACTACATAAATCTCAACCCACTAGCCTGCCTGGCACTGAATCTCGCATACATGAACATGAATATGAAATTAACAACGCTTTTCGCGGCGGCACTCGCAATAGTTGGTTTTTGTAATACAGCTTCTGCCGTCACGTACCCGCTGCCTACCGATGGCAGCCGTTTAATTGGGCAAAACCAGGTCATCACGATTCCTGAAGGCAACACCCAACCGCTGGAATATTTTGCGGCGGAGTATCAGATGGGTCTGTCTAACATGCTGGAAGCCAACCCGGGCGTGGATACCTTCCTGCCGAAAGGCGGCACGGTGCTGAACATTCCTCAGCAGTTGATCCTGCCGGATACCGTGCATGAAGGTATTGTTATCAACAGCGCTGAAATGCGCCTGTACTATTACCCGAAAGGCACCAACACCGTTATTGTTCTGCCGATTGGTATCGGCCAGTTGGGCAAAGACACGCCAATCAACTGGACTACCAAAGTAGAACGTAAAAAAGCGGGTCCAACCTGGACGCCAACGGCGAAAATGCATGCGGAATACCGCGCTGCGGGTGAACCGCTGCCAGCCGTTGTTCCGGCAGGTCCGGATAACCCGATGGGTCTGTACGCGCTGTATATTGGTCGTCTGTATGCCATCCACGGCACCAATGCTAACTTCGGCGTCGGCTTACGCGTCAGCCACGGTTGCGTGCGTCTGCGTAACGATGACATCAAATTCCTGTTTGAAAATGTGCCAGTCGGCACCCGCGTACAGTTTATCGATGAGCCGGTAAAAGCCACTACCGAACCAGACGGCAGCCGTTACATCGAGGTACATAACCCACTGTCTACCACTGAAGCACAGTTCGAAGGCGGGGAAATCGTACCGATTACGCTGAACAAGAGCATTACCAGCATCACCGGTCAGTCTGACGTCGATCAGGCCGTCGTTGAGCAGGCGGTTCAGAACCGTTCAGGTATGCCGGTTCGTCTGAACTAAGCACATACCTGACACGAAAAAGGCGGATAATTCATCCGCCTTTTTTATTGCCTCAATGCCGCTATTACATTAGTAACAACAAACCATATCCCACCAGCGCCGCCCATATCAGCATCGGCACCGAATACCAATGAAAACGCCACCAGATCCGTCGGTCGTTTGCCATCCGTAAAGCAATAAGATTCGCCAGCGACCCCGGCAACAGCCCAAAGCCGCCCACATTGACCGCCCAGGCTAACAGCAGCGTTGGCGGGACGTAGTTCAGCAGCAAAATCGTACTGGGAACATTACTGATAAACTGCGACAGGCCAATGGCGGTCAACCAAAGCCCCGGCGCTGAGAGGGTGCCAATCTGATGGGTCATCCCCTGTAAGGCCGGGAGCTGCGTCAGCAAATGCACATCAATGAACATCGCCATAAACACCAACAGCAACGTCCAGTCCACGCTGAGGATCACGCGGCGAGCCAGCACCATGAAACCTGCCGCCACAACCGCCAGGCCCCACAGCCCATGTTTTAACTCCAGTGCCGTCAGGAAGATGATATACAACGCAAGACAGCCCCACACCAGGCGCGGTTGCCAGTCAGGCGCGCACGTACCGGTATGATAGTGCAAGGCTTTGTGTGGGAAACTGAACCAGCACAGCACCACCAGCGTCAGCATCATGGCCCCCGCAAGCGGTGCCATTTGCCAGATAAACGCGCTAAACGATAAGCCTGAGCGTCCCCACATCAGAATGTTTTGTGGATTGCCTATTGGCGTGAGTAACGATCCGGCGTTTACCGCCAGCGCCTCAAAGATAATCAGGCGATTCACCGGAATGGCGCACAATTTTTTCAGGGTGATGGTCAGCGGAACCACAATAAACAGCGCAACATCGTTGGTCAGAAACGTCGACAGCAGCGCCGCCGCCAGCACCATAAATATCGCCAATTGGCGTTCAGTATTGAAGCGGCGGGTCATCTTGCGCCCTAACACATCGAAGTAACCGCTTAGCTCCACCCCTTTGGTCAGTAACATCAGCCCGCTAAGCGTGATAATCGTGTGCCAGTCAATCGCCCCCGGCCACGACCGGGGCGCAAATGGCGTAAACAGGCTTAGTACAATCCCGACGATGATTAACAACTGAAAAAAACGATCGCGCTGTAAGGCGCGTAATAAAGGAAAACTCATTCAGAGCCTGTTCCTTGCTGTTGCGTAAACCGGCTAAAAGCTTCCAGCGTTTCCTTACTGACGTGGTGCTCCATTCCCTCAGCGTCGCGACGGGCAATTTCCGGGCTGATACCTAACATCAACAGGAAATTCTCTACAATCTGATGACGCTCCCGACTCTCCTGAGCCAGTCGCTCACCTTCTGCGGTTAAAAACACGCCTCGCCAGGGGATCATTTCAATCAATCCGACTGAAGCAAGACGCTTAAGCATTTTAGCAACCGTCGGCTGGGAAACCCCAAGCCGCGCGGCCATATCTACCTGGCGCGCTTCACCAACCTCAATAATGAGATCGGAAATCAGCTCTACGTAGTCATCAATCAGCTCACGGCGATGTGCCTCCCGGACCTGACGAAATCCTTCAACGTGTTCTTCGACATTCACCAATTGCGTCACTTTTTTTGTTGTTGGCGTACCTGCGCGACGACTCATTATGCTTCCTCGTTCCTGTGACGCGTTAACGGCATCTGATTAGAGAGCGCTCATTGTAAACCAGAGTTGCGTGGGCACAAAAAATTAACGTTTTAGCAATAGCTATATAATATAGCCTGTGCTATATCTGTATATAATAAAGACATCCCTCAAGGACTGATGGGGTCGTGAAGTCAGGAGGTTTATATGAATGAATTTAAGAGGTGTATACGCGTGTTTAGCCACTCTCCCTTTAAAGTACGGTTAATGCTTATCTCTATGCTGTGCGACATGATTAACAGCAAACCAGAGCAGGATAAACCTTCAGAAAAATAATGCGGCGTCGCGGTACGCCGCTTCTTTTTCCTGCCGTAACTCGCATACGGCGATCGTTTTCCTGCCAATAACCCTTCTTTTTGTCAGTTTTGCCACGTCCCTCGCAAAACAATTTCTTTGTAGTAGTTGACCTTCTCCTGCGCACACTCTATCTTTTCGCAGCCCTGCGTATATTGCGGCTCGCGGATGCGGACCCTATCCCTCTTCTCGCTCTCTCAGGCAGGCAATGACCCTTAGCGCCAGGGTAAGCACATGGCGTTTTTGTAACAGTGGCATATGAATTTAACCCTCAAAGATTCAATCATTGCTCGTAGCCGGGCAATTAGTCCGTGGACTGGCCTCTATTTCTTACAGTCTCTGCTGATCAACCTTGCGCTGGGCTATCCGCTTAGCCTGCTCTATAGCGTTGCTTTCACCTGTATATTGATGCTGCTGTGGCGTAGCGCGCCGCGCGTGCAGAAAGCACTGATTGGCATTTGCTCACTCATTGCGGCAATGTACTTTCCGTTCGGCCAGGCTTATGGTGCGCCGAACTTCAATACTTTGCTGGCGCTGCACTCAACCAATATGGAAGAGTCTACTGAAATCCTGACCATCTTCCCCTGGTACAGTTATCTGGTTGGGGTATTTATTTTCGCCCTCGGCGTTATCGCCGTACGCCGTAAAAAAGATGTACAGCAGCGTGGCTGGAACAAGTTCGACAGCGTTTGTTTGCTGTTCAGCGTTGTCGCATTCTTTGTTACCCCGATGCAAAACCTGGCCTGGGGCGGCGTGTTCAAGCTGAAAGATACTGGCTATCCGGTTTTCCGCTTTGCCAAGGACGTTATCGTCAATAACAACGAAGTGCTCGATGAACAAGAGCGTATGGCGAAACTGTCGAGCGTAAAAGACAGCTGGACGGTAACCGCCGTCAAGCCGAAGTATCACACCTACGTCGTGGTGATCGGCGAAAGCGCCCGCCGCGATGCGTTAGGCGCGTTTGGCGGCCACTGGGATAACACCCCGTTTGCCAGCTCCGTTAACGGCTACATCTTCGCGGATTACATTGCGGCAAGCGGTTCGACGCAAAAATCACTCGGCCTGACGCTGAATCGGGTGGTCGACAATAAGCCCCAGTTCCAGGATAACTTTGTCACCCTGGCCAACCGAGCGGGATTCCAGACGTGGTGGTTTTCCAATCAGGGACAGATTGGTGAATACGATACGGCCATCGCCAGCATCGCGAAACGCGCTGATGAAGTTCAGTTTCTCAAAAGCGGTGATTTCGAAGCGGATAAAAACACCCGTGACGAAGCGCTGTTGAAGATGACCGCCCAGGTGCTGGCAACCGAGCGCACCCAGCCACAGCTCATCGTGCTGCATTTAATGGGCTCACATCCACAGGCCTGCGACCGTACGCAGGGTAAATACGAGACCTTCGTCCAGTCAAAAGAGACATCCTGCTACCTGTACACCATGACTCAGACGGATGACCTGCTGCGTCAGCTATACGATCAGCTACGTAACAGCGGTACCAGCTTCTCGATGGTCTATTTCTCCGATCATGGCCTCGCGTTTAAAGAGCGAGGAAAAGAGGTGCAGTACCTGGCACATGACGATCAGTTCCAGCAGAATTTCCAGGTGCCTTTCATGGTGCTGTCGAGCGATGATAAAGCGCATCGGGTGATTAAAGCCCGTCGCTCTGCGAATGATTTCCTCAGTTTTTTCTCACAGTGGACAGGGATAAGCGCAAAGGAAATTACCAACAGCTACCGCTTTATTTCAGAGAAAAAGGCCGGCCCGGTGTACATCACCAACTTCAAACTGCAGAAGGTGGATTACAACCATCTTGGTACCGATATCTTTGAGACCAAATCTCGTTAATCTCTAAATTACACGCAAAAAAAAATCCGCCCTAAAAGGCGGATTTTTCATATCACCGGAGTGATTAGAAGCGGTAACCCACGCCAGCGATCCAGGTGCCAACGTCAACGCTACGAATACGGCTCTGCTCGTAGGAGAAGTCCAGAGCAACGTTTTCGATCGGGTTGAACTGCAGACCAGCACCGTAAGAGAAACCGTAGTCGCTGGTGGTGTGGTTGTCAGCCGGGGATGCTGCGTTCTGGAATTTACCGTAACCAACACCCACTACACCGTAGATGCTTGCCCAGTCGTTCAGACGGTAAGCCGGACCAGCAGTGATGCCGTAGTACTGGGTTTTGTTGTAGTCGCCAGAAGCATCGGTACGATCTTTTTCAGTGTAAGTGAAGGAACCGATAACACCCAGCGGGTTGTTGTCCTGCTCGTAGCGATACTTCAGGTTGAAACCGTTCATTTTGTTCGCTGCGCCCTGAGCATCGCTCTGAGCGTAACCACCGGTAACGGTAGAAGTAGCAGCTACAGCAGTACCTGCGGAGAAAGCCAGAACAGCGGCCAGTGCTGAAAGACATGCAATTTTTTTCATAACCACCTCAAATGTGCTTCAAGTAAATCTTAAGTTTTAAATATACCAAAAATTGATGGGAAACTCTTTGCGATTCGCGATGTCTAACGGGGTCTTTCATGTAACAGAACATTTCAGAAACCCGCTATCTCTTTCAATTAACATCACTTTTCTAACGTAAAATGCCATTATTGCGCGCACAATATGGCACATTCATCCAGATTAATCCTAATCACACAGATTATTAATCCATCATTTTCATGCCATTGTACGGAACTGAGCAATTTTTTTTTCAACGAATAGTCAACCAGCGATGTGTATTTCCATTACACTCGCTGTTTTACTTTTCTATACATAAAGTCATCCGTGTCGTAGCAAAACTGCAACGTCGCGCAGATGAAGGCGTGTAATCATCATTGACAGGAGAAAGGATGCCGGGGTCGTCACGTAAAGCGCCAGTCTGGTTGCCTATTTTGGTTTTGCTCATTGCTATGTCATCCATTCAAAGCGGAGCATCTCTGGCGAAATCGCTGTTCCCGCTCGTTGGCGCGCCGGGCGTTACCGCGTTGCGCCTTGCGTTGGGCACCCTCATCCTTATCGCCTTCTTTAAACCCTGGCGTTTGCGATTCGCCAAAGAACAGCGCCTGCCCCTGCTGTTTTATGGCCTGTCTCTGGGCGGGATGAACTATCTCTTCTACCTGTCAATCCAGACCGTGCCATTGGGAATTGCCGTGGCGCTGGAGTTTACCGGTCCGCTCGCGGTAGCGCTGTTTTCATCCCGGCGTCCGGTGGATTTCATCTGGGTTGCACTGGCTGTTCTCGGGCTGTGGTTCCTGCTGCCGTTAGGTCAGGACGTTTCTCACGTGGATTTAACCGGCGCCGCGCTGGCGCTGGGGGCTGGCGCCTGTTGGGCAATCTATATTCTTACCGGGCAGCGTGCAGGCGCGGAACATGGTCCGGCGACCGTTGCGGTTGGGTCATTAATTGCGGCGCTGGTTTTTGTCCCCATCGGCGCGATCCAGGCTGGAGATGCCCTGTGGCACTGGTCCATTCTGCCGTTAGGCCTCGCCATTGCGGTCCTCTCCACTGCGCTTCCCTACTCGCTGGAGATGATTGCATTGACGCGGCTGCCAACCCGTACTTTTGGGACGCTGATGAGCATGGAGCCCGCACTGGCAGCGGTTTCCGGAATGATCTTCCTCGGTGAAACGCTGACGCTTATCCAGACGCTCGCTTTGGGCGCCATTATCGTCGCATCAATGGGGTCTACGCTCACTATTCGCAAAGAACCGCAAATTAAGCAAGTTGACGTGAATTAACCACTTAATATTCTGCATGGTTTGCATAATCATGCAGAATATCCAATTGTAAATCTGCGTGATAATTATTCTAATAAATATATTTTTCTCATCCACATATTTCTTTTACTTTTTACATTAACATAAAAATAACATCACCCCGGCAACAACCATCATATCACTATGATTTCATTAATTATTTTATACCAACCTCTCTCTTCGCTATTAAAGTGATAGGCAAGATCGGAAAAACAAATCCAAATTTAGCGCTATACTTAATCCCGTTGAAGAGCTGGGACATAAATATCAAGAGGATATGAAAATATGAGTACCGCAAAATTGGTAAAAACAAAAGCATCTGCCCTCCTATATACCCGCAACGATGTGACAGATAGCGAAAAGAAAGCGACCGTAGAGCTGCTGAATCAGCAAGTGATCCAGTTCATCGACCTGTCGTTGATCACCAAACAGGCTCACTGGAACATGCGCGGCACCAACTTTATTGCCGTACATGAAATGCTGGATGGCTTCCGCGCAGCCCTGACCGATCACCTCGACACCATGGCTGAGCGCGCCGTACAGTTGGGCGGAGTCGCACTGGGTACAACCCAGGTGATTAACAGCAAAACGCCTCTGAAAAGCTACCCGCTGGATATCCATAGCGTGCAGGACCACTTAAAAGAGCTGGCCGATCGTTATGCCGTCGTCGCGAATAGCGTACGTAAAGCCATTAGCGAAGCTAAAGACGAAGATACTGCAGATATCTTCACCGCCGCGTCACGCGATCTCGACAAATTCCTGTGGTTTATCGAAGCCAATATTGAATAACAGCAGACATAAGAATTACCTATATAACCCTCGCCCTGGCGGGGGTTTTGCACTTCTATGGTGCATAACTTTGATCATTCGTCACTCCAAAGTAAATTAATTGTAATAATCACCTCACACAATCGTTAACGAAAGATTGTTTTATCAACAATTTTTACGCTAAATAGTCATACCGTTTGCACCGTGTCAGGTACGCACCAAATGAGTGCCCCAAAATAGTGCAGATCGCCCGCTTTGCCCTACTTATTGTGCAGAGAAACAAGACACCCTCTTGTTAAAACAATGAGTTGCAAAATTGGCACGATTTTTTCATTAAGCCATATGTTCTCGCAGGGGATCGCCCCGTGGATATAAAAGGAAATCCTATGAAGTCTGTATTAAAAGTTTCACTGGCTGCACTTACCCTGGCTTTTGCGGTGTCCTCCCATGCCGCAGATAAGAAACTGGTTGTCGCAACCGACACCGCGTTTGTACCGTTCGAATTCAAACAGGGTGACAAATACGTTGGTTTTGATGTGGATCTGTGGGCTGCCGTGGCCAAAGAACTGAAGCTGGATTATGAACTGAAACCAATGGATTTCAGCGGCATCATCCCGGCTCTGCAAACCAAAAATATCGACCTGGCACTGGCGGGTATCACCATCACTGATGAGCGTAAAAAAGCGATCGACTTCTCTGACGGCTACTACAAAAGCGGTCTGTTAGTGATGGTCAAAGCGAATAATAACGACGTGAAAAGCGTGAAAGATCTGGATGGTAAAGTCGTCGCTGTGAAGAGCGGCACCGGTTCCGTTGATTACGCAAAAGCTAACATCAAAACCAAAGACCTGCGTCAGTTCCCGAATATCGATAACGCGTATATGGAATTGGGCACCAACCGCGCAGACGCCGTGCTGCACGACACGCCAAACATTCTTTACTTCATCAAAACCGCGGGTAACGGCCAGTTCAAAGCCGTAGGTGAATCCCTGGAAGCCCAGCAGTACGGTATCGCCTTCCCGAAAGGCAGCGATGAACTGCGCGAGAAAGTGAACGGCGCGCTGAAAACGCTGAAAGAGAACGGCACGTATAACGAAATCTACAAAAAATGGTTCGGTACTGAACCTAAATAATAACCGACAGCGTTGCCCGGTAGCGCGATGCTTACCGGGCTTACGCCGGGATTTTTGAGACCTGTAGGCCGAATAACCACACAGTGAATCCGGTAAAACAGGCATTTGAATATTTACACCACGGTAACAGGAACGACATATGCAGTTTGACTGGAGTGCCATCTGGCCCGCCATCCCGCTTTTGATTGAAGGCGCCAAAATGACCCTGTGGATTTCGGTCCTCGGTCTGGCTGGCGGTCTGATAATCGGGCTTGCAGCGGGGTTTGCACGTACTTTCGGCGGTTGGATAGCCAACCACGTAGCGCTGGTGTTTATCGAAGTCATTCGCGGTACGCCAATCGTTGTGCAGGTGATGTTTATTTACTTCGCCCTGCCAATGGCATTTAACGATTTACGCATTGATCCCTTTAGCGCCGCCGTTGTCACCATCATGATCAACTCCGGGGCCTATATTGCGGAAATCACCCGCGGTGCGGTGCTCTCAATCCATAAAGGATTCAGCGAAGCCGGACTGGCGCTTGGACTTTCACGCACAGAGACTATCCGCCACGTAATTTTGCCTCTCGCACTGCGTCGTATGCTGCCGCCGCTGGGTAACCAGTGGATAATCAGCATAAAAGATACCTCGCTGTTTATTGTCATTGGCGTCGCTGAACTGACCCGTCAGGGCCAGGAAATCATTGCCGGTAACTTCCGCGCACTGGAAATCTGGAGCGCCGTTGCGGTGTTCTATCTGATCATTACGCTGGTGCTGAGCTTCATTCTGCGTCGTCTGGAAAGAAGGATGAAAATCCTGTGATTGAATTTAAAAACGTTTCTAAGCACTTTGGTCCAACTCAGGTGCTGCACAATATTGACCTGAACATTCAGCAGGGCGAAGTGGTGGTGATTATCGGTCCGTCCGGGTCCGGTAAATCTACCCTGCTGCGCTGTATTAACAAACTGGAAGAAATCACCTCCGGCGATTTGATCGTCGATGGTCTGAAAGTAAACGATCCGAAGGTAGACGAGCGGTTAATCCGCCAGGAAGCCGGGATGGTGTTTCAGCAGTTCTATCTGTTCCCGCATCTGACGGCGCTGGAAAACGTCATGTTCGGACCGCAGCGCGTACGCGGGGCGAATAAAGAACAGGCTGAGAAACTGGCTAAAGAGCTGCTGGCGAAAGTGGGTCTGGCTGAGCGTGCGCATCACTACCCTTCTGAACTGTCCGGTGGTCAACAACAGCGTGTGGCTATCGCCCGTGCGCTGGCGGTGAAGCCGAAAATGATGCTGTTTGATGAGCCAACCTCAGCGCTGGACCCGGAACTGCGTCATGAAGTTCTGAAAGTTATGCAGGATCTGGCGGAAGAAGGGATGACCATGGTGATTGTAACCCACGAAATCGGCTTTGCCGAAAAAGTGGCTTCACGCCTGATTTTCATTGATAAGGGACGTATTGCCGAAGACGGTAATCCGCAGGCCCTGATTGAAAATCCGCCCAGCCAACGCTTACAGGAATTTTTGCAGCACGTTTCCTGATAGTTCAGCCTCCCTTCGCCCGAAGGGAGGTTTTTCACCAGAATCCTCTCATTTCATTTCTCCCCCGCCCTGACATCTATACTTATCCTTTTGAATTTATTTTCTCATGGGAGGAGTCATGCGCTGGATCCTGTTCATCTTTGTTTGTCTGCTGAGTATTCCGGCTCAGGCGGTGACGATACCTGGCGTCACCTCGCCAACGTCAACCAACGCACAAACCGCGCCAACGAAAGAGCCGGATGTTGAACAGAAGAAAGCGGCCTACGGCGCACTGGCGGATGTGCTGGAAAATGACGCCTCACGTCAGGAACTGATCGATCAGTTACGCAAAGTGGCGACAGCGCCCCCTGCCGAGCCGGTGCCAACCATTGTTCCACCCACATTAACAGAAGAAAAAACGGTGCTGGAAAACGTCACGGATGTCACACGGCACTACGGTGAGGCGCTCTCCAGCCGCTTTGCCCAACTTTACCGTAATATTACCGACGCACCGCATAAGAGTTTTAACCCACAAACTTTCACCAATGCCCTGACCCATTTTTTAATGCTGGCGGCGTCAGTGTTCGGTTTTTTCTGGTTGATTCGCCTGTGCGCGCTTCCGCTGTATCGCAAAATGGGGCAATGGGCACGACGGAAAAACCGTGAACGCAGCAACTGGCTCCAGCTTCCGGCAATGATAATCGGCGCATTCATTATCGATTTGCTTCTGCTGGCGCTGACATTGTTTGTCGGGCAAATACTGAGCGACCGAATGAACGCCGGCAGTCGCACGATCGCCTTTCAGCAAAGCCTGTTTCTCAATGCCTTTGCCCTGATTGAATTCTTCAAAGCCATTCTACGTCTGATATTTTGCCCAACGGTGGCCGAACTGCGCCCGTTTAACATTCAGGATGCTGGTGCTCGCTACTGGAATCGCCGTTTGAGTTCGTTGAGCAGTCTGATTGGTTACGGACTGATCGTTGCCGTTCCCATTATCTCCAATCAGGTCAACGTGCAGGTCGGCGCGATGGCAAACGTCATCATCATGCTGTGTATTACGCTATGGGCGCTGTACCTGATTTTCAGAAACAAGAAAGAGATAACACAGCATTTACAGAATCTGGCGGAAAGATCGTTAGCTTTCTTCAGCCTGTTTATCCGCGCTTTTGCGTTGGTATGGCATTGGCTGGCCAGCGCCTACTTCATTGTGCTGTTTTTCTTCTCGCTGTTTGATCCTGGCAACAGCCTGAAATTCATGATGGGCGCTACGCTGCGCAGCCTCGTGATTATCGGGATTGCTGCCTTTGTGTCCGGCATGTTTTCCCGCTGGATAGCCAAGACCATTACCCTTTCGCCACACACCCAGCGCAGCTATCCGGAATTACAAAAACGACTGAATGGCTGGCTGTCGACGGCGTTAAGCGTGGCCAGGATCCTGACGGTGTGCGTTGCGGTGATGCTGCTATTGAATGCCTGGGGACTGTTCGACTTCTGGAACTGGCTGCATTACGGCGCAGGAGAAAAAACGGTGGATATTCTGATCCGTATCGCGCTGATTTTATTCTTCTCCGCCATCGGCTGGACGATCCTTGCCAGCCTGATTGAAAATCGTCTGGCTTCCGATATTCATGGCCGCCCGCTACCCAGCGCCAGAACCCGCACTTTGCTGACGCTGTTTCGCAATGCGCTGGCGGTAATAATCAGCACGATCACCATTATGATTGTGCTGTCCGAAATTGGCGTCAATATCGCCCCCTTACTGGCCGGGGCCGGGGCTTTGGGGCTGGCTATTTCTTTCGGCTCGCAAACGCTGGTAAAAGATATTATTACTGGGATCTTTATTCAGTTCGAAAATGGTATGAACACCGGCGACCTGGTGACCATCGGCCCACTCACCGGCACGGTTGAACGAATGTCCATCCGCTCTGTGGGTGTGCGTCAAGACACCGGGGCGTACCATATCATTCCCTGGTCATCGATAACGACCTTCGCCAACTTTGTGCGTGGAATTGGATCGGTCGTCGCCAATTACGACGTAGACCGTCATGAGGATGCGGATAAAGCGAATCAAGCGTTGAAAGACGCGGTTGCTGCGGTGATGGAAAAAGAAGATATCCGCGGTCTTATTATCGGCGAGCCGTCGTTTGCCGGGATCGTGGGATTAACCAATACGGCTTTCACGCTCAGGGTCTCGTTTACTACTTTACCGCTGAAGCAGTGGACGGTACGTTTTGCCCTCGACAGTCAGGTGAAGAAATACTTCGATTTGGCCAACATACGCGCCCCGGTACAGACGTATCAGGTCTTGCCTGCACCGGTGAATGGCCCTGTATCGACGGCAAGCGAACCGCTGCCGCCAACCGAGCCCACGCTTTAGCGTTTACGCGCCATAAAACGTCGGCGCTGATCGTTATCCATAAAGGTCCAGGCAATAAAGCGGCTCTGCTTTTGCCCCTGGGCCATCTCTTTCTTGACGACTTTCACCGCGCCCGCATCCGTTAATGCATGGTACAACGGCGGCAAATTCTCACCGCGCGAAACCAGCGTGGTGAACCACATCACCTGACGTCCAAAGGCCTGACTTTCGGCGATCATTTTTTTGATGAACGCCACTTCGCCGCCTTCACACCACAGCTCCTGCTGCTGTCCACCAAAGTTCAGCGCATCATCTTTATCCTGGCCCAGGTTACGGCGCTTGCGCTCGCTTCCGGCACGGGCTGAGGCCGCAGAATCATGGAATGGCGGGTTACACAATGTGGCTTCATACTGCTCATTTTTGTGAATGATACCGTTGAAGATTGCCGTAACATCTTTCTGGCGACGCAGGCGAATAGCACGGGTTAACCCCGGATTGGCATTTACGATCGCCTGAGCGCTGTTAAACGCTTCGTTGCTGGTCTCACTCCCGGTGAATCGCCAGCCGTATTCATGCACGCCGATCAGCGGATAAATACAGTTGGCCCCTACTCCCACGTCCAGTACGCTCGCATTTGCCGGAATGGTTCCATTGGTTTCACCCAACAGATCGGCCAAATGGTGGATATAGTCTGCGCGACCAGGAACCGGCGGGCACAGAAAACCGTCTGGAATATCCCAGTGTTTCACCGCATAAAAATGCGCCAGCAGTGCTTTATTGAGCGCCTTCACTGCCTGCGGATTCGCGAAATCAACACTCTGCTCGCCGCCGGGCGTGAGGGTGAGAAATTGCGTCAGCTCGGGCGTAACCTGGCATAAAGTCGCAAGATCATAACGGCCGTTGTGGCGGTTGCGTGGGTGTAATCCCGGTTTCTGGGCGGACATAGCATTCTCCTTTTAACAGCGGCGTAAGATACCCGCATAACGCCACGCGGTAAACACATGCAACAAGGAAATTTGATTTTTCACGCCTGTTTAATGCCTTGCCAATTGTTCAAAAAACAGACAGGTCTTCACCAGTTTTTTGCGGTAAATGTCCTGTGCTGACGACCTAAACTTATCAGGCACACCTGTTGTTTTTCAGAGGATATCACTATGAAGAAATGCCTCACATTACTTGCCGCTACCGTCCTGACCGGCATGACATTTGCGTCCTTTGCTGCACAGCCCTACACCAGCCCTGCTATCGGTCAGCTACAGGCTTCCGGCACAGTTTTCGCTACCGGCGCCTCTAACCTGAGCGATCTCGAAGACAAGCTGGCTGAGAAAGCGAAAGAGCAAGGCGCCAAAGGCTTTGTCGTCAATTCTGCGGGCGGTAAAAACCAGATGTACGGCACCGCAACTATCTATAAGTAACCCCCTCACCTTAGCCCAACTGCATTCATCCCGAATGCAGTTAGCTGTCCGCAATTCACGTCATTCCCGGTGCGAATTGTAATCACCGTGTAGTAATTTTGAATCCAATGTAAACAAATGTATTTATTTTTGAAGTAATGAATGCTAAAACGTCGCACTGATTAGTAATGCTTATCAAAATCATTATCAATTACAAGTCCACTTCCGCGAGGCCTGCAGGGTATAACATCCATAGAGATGTCCCTTCGCGCGAGTGAAACCGTTTACTCAAACAATAATAAGTCACTCATTAACATGGATAAAAATCGCAACTTGCCGTCCAGTAGTTTTCACTCACTGACTTTTTTTGCCGGTCTGTGCATTGGTCTGTCCCCGGTAGCTCAGGCTGTCGCCGCGGGCAATCAGGATAAAAAACAAGAAGACACTCTGGTTGTTGAAGCGGCCAAACCTTCGCTGTACGCCCCAACGCAGTCTGCCGATCCTAAATTCTCCCGCCCGGTGGCGGATACCACCCGCACCATGACGGTGATTTCTGAACAGGTGATTAAGGATCAAGGCGCAACAAATCTGACCGATGCGCTGAAAAACGTACCGGGCGTTGGCGCATTTTTTGCCGGTGAGAACGGAAACTCCAGCACAGGCGACGCGGTTTACATGCGTGGTGCGGATACCTCGAACAGTATTTATATCGACGGTGTTCGTGATATTGGCAGCGTCACGCGCGACACCTTCAATACAGAACAGGTGGAAGTGATCAAAGGTCCTTCCGGTACCGACTATGGACGTAGCGCGCCGACGGGTTCCATCAATATGATCAGCAAACAGCCGCGCACCGATTCCGGGATCGATGCGTCAGCCAGCGTCGGTAGCGCCTGGTTCCGTCGTGGTACGCTGGACATTAACCAGGTCATCGGCGAGACCACCGCCGCACGTTTAAACCTGATGGGTGAAAAAACCCATGATGCGGGTCGCGATAATGTTAAGAATGAACGTTATGGTGTGGCCCCCTCTCTCGCTTTTGGCTTAGGGACTGAGAACCGACTGTACCTGAACTATCTTCATGTCACCCAGCACAACACGCCGGATGGCGGTATCCCTACCATTGGCCTGCCGGGGTATTCCGCACCATCCGCGGGGACTTCTGCACTGAATCATTCAGGAAAAGTAGATACGCATAACTTCTACGGCACCAACTCGGATTACGACGATTCGACGACCGATACCGCAACGATGCGTTTTGAACATGACCTGAACGACAGCACCACTATTCGCAACACCACCCGCTGGTCGCGTATTAAACAAGATTATCTGATGACGGCGGTGATGGGCGGCGCGTCTAACATCACTCAACCAACCAGTAGTGTCGATACCTGGACCTGGTCACGCCTGGCAAATACCAAAGATGTCAGCAATAAAATCCTCACCAACCAGACTAATCTGACCTCAAAGTTTTACACGGGATCCATCGGTCACGACATCAGTACCGGCGTGGAGCTAACGCGCGAAACGCAAACCAATTATGGCGTGGCGCCGATCACCCCACCACCGGTGAATATCTATCATCCCGACAGCAATGTGAATATCGGCGGATTGTCGCGTAACGGCGCCAACGCTAACGGACAAACCGATACCTTCGGTATATACGCTTTTGATACGCTACAAGTTACCCGTGAGTTTGAGCTAAACGGTGGTATTCGCCTCGACAATTACCGCACTGAATATGACAGCGCCACCGCTTGCGGCGCCTCCGGGCGTGGCGCTGTCGCGTGCCCGACAGGTGTGGTCAAAGGTTCCCCGGTCACCACTGTGGATACAGCCAAATCAGGCAATCTGGTTAACTGGAAAGCGGGTGCGCTGTATCACCTGACCGATAATGGTAACGTGTACATCAACTATGCCGTTTCTCAGCAACCGCCAGGCGGCAGCAACTTTGCTCTTGCCCAGGGCGGCAGCGGTAACAGTGCGAACCGTACCGATTTCAAACCGCAGAAAGCGAAAACCAGCGAGATCGGCACCAAATGGGAGGTGCTGGATAAGCGCCTGCTGTTAACCGCCGCGATTTTCCGCACGGATATTGAAAACGAAGTTGAGCAGAACGACGACGGAACATATTCCCAGTACGGAGAGAAACGCGTTGAAGGCTACGAGCTCTCGGTAGCAGGCAACATCACCCCCGCATGGCAGGTTATTGGTGGCTACACCCAGCAACGCGCTACCATCCACAATGGTAAAAACGTTGCTCAGGATGGGTCTTCATCCCTGCCGTATACGCCTGAACATGCGTTCACGCTGTGGAACCAGTATCAGGCTACCGATGATATCTCTGTTGGCGCGGGCGCTCGTTACGTGGGCAGCATGCATCGCGGTTCCGACGGTGCGGTCGGTACGCCATCCTACACTGAAGGTTACTGGGTCGCCGACGCCAAACTGGGCTATCGCGTGAATCGCAATCTCGATTTCCAGCTAAACGTCTATAACCTGTTCGACACCGATTACGTATCCTCCATTAACAAGAGCGGATACCGTTACCATCCGGGCGAGCCAAGAACCTTCCTGCTCACTGCAAATATGCATTTCTGATCTTTTACGTGGGGCGTCAGCCCCACTTTCAGGAGAAACACTGATGATGTACCACATTCCCGGCGTTCTGACAGCGCAGGATGTTGCCTGGTTTCGCGAACAGTTGGACGCTGCCGACTGGGTTGATGGCCGTGCAACCACCGGCGCTCAGGGCGCACAGGTTAAAAACAACCAGCAGGTGGATACGCAAAGTGCGCGTTATGGCGTTTTACAACAGGCGGTACAAACTGCGGTGAATAGCAGCGCACTATTCTTCGCCGCAGCATTACCGAAAACACTCTCCACACCTCTGTTTAATCGCTACCAGGACAACGAGACTTACGGTTTTCACGTTGACGGCGCGGTGCGTAGCCATCCGGAAAACGGCTGGATGCGCACAGATCTTTCCGCCACCTTATTCCTGAGTAATCCTGATGATTATGAAGGAGGAGAGCTGCTGGTCAATGATACCTACGGCCAGCATGCGGTAAAGCTGCCGGCGGGCGATCTGGTGCTTTACCCTTCCAGCAGCCTGCACTGCGTCACACCGGTGACCCAAGGCGTTCGTGTGGCGTCATTTATGTGGATCCAGTCGATGATCCGTGACGACAAAAATCGCGCCATGCTTTTTGAATTGGATAAAAACATCCAGTCCCTGAAAACACGTCATGGGGAGAGTAGCGAGATCCTCTCGCTTCTCAATCTCTACCATAACCTGCTGCGCGAATGGTCTGAAATCTGATAGTGGTAACGCGTGGTCGTTTTTCAGCCATCACATTCGCTATACTTATTCTGTAGACATCAGCAGGAGGTAAGCATGGCATCCGGATGGGCAAATGACGACGCGGTTAACGAACAGATCAACAATACTATTGAAGATGCTGTAGCCCGCGCCCGCGGTGAATTACCGACGGGGGAAAGTCTGTATGAATGCGAAGAATGTGGCAATCCTATCCCTCAGGCCAGACGTGAGGCCGTGCCAGGCGTACGCTTGTGCATCACTTGCCAACAGGATAAAGATTCACATAGTGCGGCATTTTCAGGATATAATCGCAGAGGTTCAAAAGACAGCCAGCTACGTTGACTTATCTTTACCAAAAGCTTTAGCGTATACAATTTCTTTTACGAGCACGCTTTTTTGCACTCTGTGTAGCAAAATGTGCCGTTGTCGGTGTCTCTGTAAAGCGCAATGACAAGAACTGTAAATCCCTCTTTCGAATTTATTAATATTCAATAAGTTATTTGTCATTCAATTTTTTTGATTGATGCCGTCAATTCTATTCGATTTTATCTCGCATAAAAAAACGTGATACTTCTCACATCGACGAAACAACGTCTTCTTAAAGAACACTGACTAACAGAACAACCCTGCGAGAAATTAATCATGAAAAATATCAAATTTGCTGTTGCCGCCATCGCTCTGTCTACCCTGTCATTTGGCGTTTTCGCTGCCGAGCCGGTTTCCTCTACTCAGGCACAAAACATGAACAAAATTGGTGTGGTATCTGCTGACGGCGCCACTACGCTGGACGGCCTGGAAGCCAAACTCGCTGAGAAAGCAAATGCTGCTGGCGCAACGGGATACAGCATCACTTCCGCTATCGGCAAAGATAAAATGAGCGGCACCGCGGTTATCTATAAATAACCGAGAAATTACCTGTACGACCCAATGCTCCAACCCTCATTGACCCTGTTTGTTACCCTTTGTTTGCCCGTCCGCCACTGGACGGGCTTTTTTTGCTTAGTGTTCCAGTCGTTGACGGAACTCCTGTAACACGACGTCTGGCATCCCTATTTGCAGCGCCGCCTCGCAAATCGCTTTCCAGCTCCCGGCATCCAGCGGAATACCTTGCTCCAGCCGTTCCTCACGCGTATTCACCTCCCACTCCCCTGGTAACAGGATCGGGGCACCTTCAGCATGCGGAGACGCTTTCACCCACTCAGCAAATGCCGCAACCTGGTTATCACAGTCCGGCGCGCCGAACAGTTGAGGATTTATAATGATGGTCGTCATGCAGTTAATGATGGCATCCGCGCTGGTCTGCAGGCTTTCTTCATGTGTTGTTTTACCGCCAGAAAGCGCCCCGCCCATAATTTCGCACATCGCCGCCAGCGCATAACCCTTATGTTGGGCGAATGTCAGTAACGACCCCAGCGGAGAAACCTGCATTACGGCAGGATCGGTTGTGGGCACTCCATTTGCGTCAATCAGGCATCCAGGTGCCACCGGTTCGCCCTTATGCCATGCCACACGGGTTTTGCCAAACGCGATGGCGCTGGTCGCATAGTCCAACAACAACGGGAAAGTATTTTTACGCGGGAACACAACGCAGAAGGGATTGGTGCCAAAACGGCTATCGCGGCCATGAAACGGTGCGACCATCGGGATACCTACCACATTCACAAAGTGCACCGAAACAAAACCTGCCGCCGCACATTGTTCCGCCCAGTAGCCAATGCGTCCGATATGGTGCGAATTATGTAATGCCACGGCGGCGATACCGTACTGGCGCGCTTTTTCGATTCCATGCGTGATTGCCTCGTGCGCCGCCACCTGACCAAACGCACAGTCGCCGTCAAACGTTATCACCGCTCCCGCATCTTTGACCACTTTGGCATGACGGTTGATCTGCAGGTGCCCTTGTGAGAATGAGCGAATATAGCTTGGGATCATGCCAATGCCGTGGGAGTCGTGACCAGCAAGGTTAGAGGCTATCAGATGATCTGCCACCAGCCGCGCCTCCTGCTCATTGCTTCCCATCTGATGAAAAACGGCCTGGATAAAGGCGTGCAGCGTTGGCACATGGAAGCGATGTCCACTGTTCATTGTTATCTCCTGTTGTGTCGCGTGTTTGTTGTGTTTCTTATTTTTCAACAAACTATGCTGCGCCACGGCGCTCCGGAGGTCAATAAACGTGCAGAAATTTCACGTTGCTGAAATGAGAGAACCGACAGGCCTGGTAAATGGCCCGTCGGGATAACAAATTAATTAGAAACTTTGCTCGACGCGGGCAAGTCCTTCAGCCAGTGAGGCGGATTCACCGGTTGCCACCAGGCAACAGGCCATCTGGATTTTCAACGATGCCGGAACAGGCTCACTGCCAGCCAGACAACGCTCAATCCAGCGCGCGGTGGTTTCCGGGTCTTTTGCTACCGGTAGCGGTACCGGCTCATCAGGCATCTCGCTCTGTCGGTCCTGTAACACTCGCACACCGGATGAATCTATCAGACTTATCTGCGGGCAGCGCTGCGGGTTGGCATACACTTCGCCCTCGGTACCGTGCATCAACAGGCCACGCCCACCGATATCGCCGAAGAACTTCGCCACGCGCGAAACATATTCCGGGTGGGACACGCTGGAAAGACGCAGCGCGGCATCTTCAGCAAACGGCGTGGCTAATTTAGCCAGCGTGTGCGCACTGTTACGCACGCCCATTCGCCAGCGCATCGCCAGCTGTTTCTCCAGCGGAGGACACAGCGCGCTCACTGGGATAAACACCGGCTCATGACCATCCAGCTTTGCCTGCGCCTGCCCGGCATGCAGCGTCGGCGCAATTCCCATCAGCTCGAAAATGGTTTCTGTCAGCACGCGGGTTGGATCCTCGCTGACGCCATGTACCACCACCGGAAAGCCGAGCTTATGCAGTAAAATCGCCAGCAGCGGAGTCAAATTCGCCTGCTTGCGCGCGCCATTGTAACTGGGAATGACAATCGGCATGGGTTTCGCTACCGGCGGAGTCAGGCGAATGGTGTGGTTTTGCATCGCTTCGTAAAAGCCCAGCATCTCCGCTTCGCCTTCGCCTTTAATACGTAGCGCAATCAGTACCCCGCCCATTTCAAGGTCAGGTACGTCGCCGTTCATCATATGGGTATACAGTCCGCGAGCAGTATCCTTATCCAGGTCACGCGCGTGATTTTTTCCTCGCCCAATCTCTTTAATGATTTTGCGGTAATCCATCGTTAACTCCTTGCCTGTTGCTCGCGTCGTTAACGCCGACGGCGGCGTGTGGGTTTCGCTTTTTCTTTTGGTTTTACTATAACGTCTGGCACAGCAGGTTGCTCTATCGGAAATATGGGTAATGCATTCAGTAAACGCTTGCCATAGTTTTTGGTCAATAAACGCTTATCATAAATAACCACTTCTCCCCAGCAACTATGGCTACGGATGAGTCGCCCTACCTGCTGGATCAAATTGAACGACGCCGCGGGCAGGCTCTGCACCTCGAAGGGGTAGCGGTTCAGGCTTTTCAACCACTCGCCCTCGGTGATCACCACCGGGCTGTCGATAGGCGGAAAAGCAATTTTGTGAATATGCACCTGAGTCAGCAGGTCGCCTTTCAAGTCCAGACCTTCGGCAAAAGATTGCAGCCCAACCAGCACGCTACGCTCGCCGTTGGTCACCCGCTTGCGGTGCAGCTCCACCAGACGATAGCGCGGCTGGTCGCCCTGAACCAGCAACAGTAGGCGCAGATCGGTAACGTGCTCCAGAAAACGCTGCATCGCCCGGCCGCTGGCAAAGAGTACCAACATCCCCTGATGCTTCTTGCTTTCCAGCTGTTCGCGGAAATAGGCGGCCATTTCCGCGATATGCTGCTCTTCGTTTTCAATTAGCGGTTCGTAGCGCATCTGCGGAATGACGATTCTGCCCTGTTCAACGTGATTAAACGGTGAATCCAGCGCAACAAACCGGTCCCCTGCTTTTTCCTTCAGGCCGCTCATTTCCTGCAGACGCGAGAAGCTGTTGAGCGAGCGTAGCGTTGCGGAAGTGACAATAATATGCGGTACGCTGCGCCACAGCAGTCGTTCGAGCTGATCGCTCACGCGGATCCCCACGCAGTGAAACCAGACGTGGATCTGCCCGTCACGCACCTCGCGCGTCGCCCATTTACTCACCGGCGCGCCTGATGATTGCGCGAGCGATGCCAGCCGCCACAATTTGCTTTGTGCCTCAAACATGCCCAGCGCCCGATTCATCTGCAAAATAACCCGATGCAGACGCACAATATCGTGAGTGCCGGTTTTTTCGCTGAGATCGTTGAGGAACAGTTCCGCCAGACCGCGCAGCATTTCCGTTAGTTTTGCCAGACGCTGACAAATCTCCATCACTTCCGCAGGTAGCTCCCCCATCGCGAAGCGGTGTTCCGCCTCCTGGGTAGCGGGCATGTACAGATTAAGAATGTTATTGAGCGAGGAAATCAGCTCATACAGTTCCTCACAGTGACCATTCAGACGCTCGGCATTCGCCAACGGAGGCGTGGTTTTTGGCCGAAACTGCTCCAGGCAGGTAGCCACTAATTTGCAAAACAGATCCAACTGCAGTCGGTACCAGGGGGCGCTGATTTCTGCGCTCATCTCCAGCGCATCGCGCGCGACGTCGGGCAAATGGTGGCCTTCATCAAGCACCAATAGCAGGTTTTTCGGCTCCGGCAAAACGGCTTCGCTTTCCATGGCCGCCATCACCAGCGCGTGGTTGGCAACCACCACTTCGGCTTCCTGAATCTCCCTGCGGGCAACAAAAAAAGGGCATTCACGATAGTAGTGACAGTTACGGTTCAGACAGCTGGCTTTATCAGTGCTCAGGCGTTGCCAGAGTCCGTCGTCGATAGCGATATCGGTGTGATCGCGCAGCCCGTCCCACTTGTAGCTGTCGAGATCGCCTTTTAGCCTGGCGCAGCGCTTTTGTTCTTCCTGGTTATTGGGCGTCAGATCGTCGTCGAGAAAGGCCAGTAGATCCTGCTGATTGGGTTCGGTACTGGCCAGCGCCGCTAAGTTACGCGGACAGACATAGCGTCCGCGACCAAACGCGGCGGTAAAACGCAGGTCAGGGATAATTTTGCGTAGCAGCGGTAAATCTTTGCTGTAGATCTGATCCTGCAAAGCGACGTTGGCGGTACTGACCACCAGCGTTTTTTGTTCTTCACGCGCTATGGCAATACCGGGAATCAGATAAGACAGAGTTTTCCCCACCCCGGTCGGCGCTTCAATCGCCAGATGTCGCCCTTCTTCCCCGGAGAGTGTTTTCGCAACGTCAGCAATCATCTGCCGCTGCGGCGCACGGGGGATAAAGTCGGGGATCTGTTCCTGAAGCGCCTTATACCAGGCGGCGATTTGCGCTTTTAACGCAGCCGTTAGTGCCATGAGAAAACCTGAAGTACTGTATAAACAGCCACTATTGTGGCACATTTCAGTCGTTGAATGTACCTTTTTCCCCCATTCTGGAAAGCGCTTCGCAGCTTTGACTTAAATTGCCGAATGGCGGCTTACATGCTATCCGGCCTACAGCCTGGTTCATTGCAGGCCGAATAAATGTGTCGATTAATAGTACCCCAGCAGCTTCCACCACAGCATGCCCACGGCAAAAATGATGATCACATTTGCCGTCACCACGCAGAGGTTAATCTTGTAAAAGCGCGGCCGTTCAAAATAGCCCTGGGCAAAATAAATAGGGCCAGGTCCGCCGCCATACTCGGTATTCCCCCACATCAGGTTACTAAAGATACCGAAGCAAATAGCGACCATCATCGGCGGCGCACCTGCAGCGATCGCCGTGGCCGCGAAAGGGGCATACAGCGCAGCCACGTGCCCGGTAGCCGTAGCAAAGAGATAATGGACGTAAATGTAAAGGATCCCCAGGACAATAAAGGACTCGATCGCGCCAAACCCTTGAATACCGCTGCCTAGCTTTACGGTCATCCATTTAATAAAGCCCAGATCGGCAAGTCCGGTCGCCAGACTAATTATGACGCTAAACCAGATTACCGTATCCCATGCCGCATGGTCATTAAGCAGGCTTTTCCAGCTAACGGCACCCGAGGCGAACAGATAAGCAGCCAGCCCCAGTCCGACAGATGTGGCAGACAATCCAGTAATCAAGCTAGTGCCCCAGCCAACCAGCGCCAGCACAAACCCAAATGCAACCTTTTTCTCATTGCTGCTCATCGAACCGAGTTCACCGAGCGCCTGCTTACCCATCGCTTTTGCCTCTGGCGTACGCTTAAGCTCGGGATCCAATAACTTGTAAACCAGAAGTGGCATCAGGCAGAAACAGACCATCGCAGGGACCACTGCGGAAATAAACCATCCGCCCCAGGTTATCTCTATACCCAATGACGATTTAGCCAGACTGGCTACCAGCGGATTCGCCGCCATCCCGGTGAGGAAAATCGCCCCGGTAATCGGCGTAAACTGGAAGCACACCATGGTTAAGAAATCGCCAATGCGCTTGCCGGTAACCCCTGGAGCGGAACCCAATACATCATTGATGGAACGAGTGATGGGAAAAATAATGCCCCCGGACCGCGCGGTTACTGACGGCATTGCCGGGGCCATAATCAGATCGGAAACCCCCAGTGAGTAAGCGATACCCAGGCTGCTACCACCAAAGAGCGATAACATTTTATACGCGATACGTTTCCCCAGTCCTGACGTTACAAACCCCAGAGACAAGACGTAGGCACAGAAAATGAGCCATACCGTACCGGACGCAAACCCTGACAGCGCCTTTGCCTCTGGTAATGTTTTGGTGAAAATAACCACACAAAGTGCAACCAACATCACCGCCCCCGAAGGGAGCGGCTGAGTAAGAATGGCGGCAATGGTCGCGGCAAATATCGCGAACATATGCCAGGCCTGAGGCGTCAGACCATCAGGTACGGGATAAAACCAAACGATCGCGCCTATCGCCAGCGGTATCAGGAACGACAGAATGGATTTTCCCGTGACAGAATTCGTTGACATAAAAATATCCTTATTCCGTTAGCCCGAGAACGTTCATTTCCGCGACATATATCTTGCTAATACCTGATCCACCATCGCCGGTGCCATTCCAAGGTAATTTGCCGGGTCGGTCAGTTTTTCAATCAACTGTGGGTCCAGTCGTTCAGAGACAGAGGGCATCGCATTCAGCACATCAGCCAATCGCCCCCCCTGTTCGTTGACGATACGGCAGGCGTCGTACACCACGTCATGTGCATCCTGACGACCAATGTACGGGGCCAATCCCATCATGACTGCCTCAGCCACAATCAATCCGTTGGTCATACCGAGGTTACGTTTCATCGCCGCTTCATCGACCACCAGCCCCGCCAGCATAAAATTGGCCTGATGCAACGCCCCCGCGCTGAGAACGAAACTTTCCGGGATAGCAATCCATTCGGCATGCCACGGCCCGGTTGCACGCTCCAGATCTTGTACCATCGCATCAAGCATCAACCCTGCCTGTTGGCGAACACCTTTGGCACAGGCCAGCATCAGCTCGCTGGAAATAGGGTTGCGTTTCTGCGGCATGGTACTGCTGGCGCCACGCCCTTTAACAAACGGCTCATACAGCTCACCAAACTCGTTAGCTGCCAGCAGCATTACGTCGTAGGCAATCTTACCCAGCGACCCGGTAATCACCGCTAACAGGTTCACCGCTTCGGCAAAACCATCACGCGCGACGTGCCAGGTGGAGGTTGGAACATTCAGACCAAGCTCTTCCATCATCGCTTTTTGTACCGCCAGCCCTTTATCCCCCAGCGATGCCAGCGTACCGGCCGCCCCCGCAAATTCGCCAACCAATACACGAGGACGCGCCTGGGTAAGACGTTCCGCGTGGCGTTCAAACATATCCAGCCAGATGGCCGCTTTGTAACCGAATGTCACCGGCAAAGCCTGTTGTAAATGGGTTCTCCCGGCCATCGGCGTATCACGGTAGCGGCGTGAAAGATCGGCCAGCGTGGCGCGGAGTTTGTCCATATCGGATTCAATGAGCGCAAAAGCATCACGAATTTGCAGGACCACTGCGGTGTCCATAATGTCCTGAGTGGTTGCCCCCCAGTGCACATAACCGCCGGACTCGCCAGCCTGTTTAGAAATCTGGTGGACCAGCGGTAGGATCGGATAACCCACAATTTCGGTTTCATGGCGCAATAAATCAAAATCGAGCGTGTCGGCATTACATTTTTCAGCAATTTCCACCGCAGCAGCCTCGGGTATCACACCGCAGCGTGCCTGGGCTTTGGCTAATGCCACTTCCACTTCCACGTATTTGCGCACCAGTTCGCGATCGTCAAACACCGCGCGCATCGCCGGTGTACCGAAAGAATCCCTGAATAGAACAGAATCAAGTACATTCGAAGCCATAAATCCCCCTGGAAAATCTGATAATGATAAGATGCGTGTTTACGGCAGTTTGTTGAATGCCCAAACACCGCCACAATGTCCAGACATAACAAAATGTCCGTACATTTAAATGTACGGACATTTATAGTATTCATAAGAAATGTAGGGAATAGTCCGTACAAATTTTCGTGATAAAGATCACTAATATTTTGATGAAACTGCGATGAAAGAATCTCTGTACAAGCGAATAGCACGTGAACTGGCGCAGCAAATTGCGGTGGGAACCTTCGCCCCCGGCTCGCTGTTTCCTACGGAAATGGAACTGTGCGAAACATGGCAGGTCAGCCGCCACACCATGCGTGAGGCGTTAAGGGAATTAACAGAGCAAGGTCTGATTTCACGGCGTAAAGGTGCGGGTACTCGCGTTTGCGAACCTAAGGCGAACGGCGTCAATCACCCGCTATCGCATCTTGAGGATCTGTTGCTGCTGGCCAAAAACAATCTGCGCGTCATCAAGAAAATCGATGAGATTGTGGCGGACATAGAGTTGTCCCAGATGATTGGCTGCCCGCCAGGTTCTCGATGGCTGCACATTGCCAGCACTCGCGAAGATGCGCACAACCCCGACGCGCCAATCTGCTGGACGGACAGCTATGCCAGCACGGATTACGCCAAGTTGCGCACGTACATCCGTGACGATCCACACTCATTAATCAGCGATTTGATCGAAACGCATTACGGTATCAAAAGTCATGAGGTGCATCAGACAATTACGGCTGTCGGAGTGCCCAAAAAGGTGGCAAAGATTCTCAATGTAGCGCCTGATTCGCCAGCGATGAGAATTGTGCGTCGTTATCTGGACAGGAACGGGAAAGTATTTGAGACGACGATTTCGATTCACCCGGCAGGACGATATACCTGCTCGATCGTGCTGAAATCGCAAAATTCGGGGGAGTGATTGACCTATCCGGCTTACACAGTGTGTAGACCGGATAGCGTGTTTATACAGCCATACAGTAAGGGAATTACTGCGCTGTAGACGGTTTGCGCGGACGGCGCGGTGGACGAGGCTTGTCGCCTGCCGGTTTGCCTTCGCCGCTACGCGGTTTCGCTTTTGGCGCACCGCCATCCTGACGACGCGGCTGTTGGCCACGCCCTGCTCCACCCTGACCACGGCCGCCGCCGCCACGCTGCTGGCGACCATTCTGGATCGGCTCGGCTTTGATGGACGGGTCTGGCTCATAGCCTGGCGTTGCAATACGCGGGATCTCTTTTTTCAGCAGCTTCTCGATGTCGCGCAACAGCTTATGTTCATCGACGCACACCAGAGACAACGCTTCGCCAGTAGCGGCCGCACGACCGGTACGACCAATTCGGTGCACGTAATCTTCCGGGACGTTTGGCAACTCGTAGTTCACCACATGCGGCAATTCTTCAATGTCCAGGCCGCGCGCGGCAATGTCGGTCGCCACCAGCACGCGAATATCACCGGATTTAAAATCAGCCAGCGCACGCGTACGCGCTCCCTGAGATTTGTTACCGTGGATCGCCGCGCTGCGGATACCGTCTTTATTCAGCTGTTCCGCCAGATGGTTCGCACCGTGTTTGGTACGGGTAAACACCAGCACCTGCTGCCAGTTGCCCTGACCTATCATCTGCGACAACAGTTCGCGTTTACGCTTCTTATCTACGAAATGAACGTGCTGAGTCACCTGCTCGGACGCGGTATTACGACGCGCCACTTCGATTTCCAGCGGATTGTGCAGCAGCTTTTCGGCCAGCGACTTGATATCGTCAGAGAACGTGGCTGAGAACAGCAGGTTCTGACGTTTTGCCGGCAATTTCGCCAGAACGCGACGAATGTCGTGAATAAAGCCCATATCCAGCATGCGGTCAGCTTCATCCAGCACCAGAATTTCAACCTGATCCAGTTTCACCGCATTCTGGTGCTCCAGATCGAGCAAACGACCCGGAGTGGCAATCAGCACATCCACGCCGCCACGCAGCTTCATCATCTGCGGGTTAATACTGACGCCGCCGAAAACCACCAGCGAGCGAATATTCAGATACTTACTGTAATCACGGACGTTTTCGCCAATCTGGGCTGCCAGTTCGCGGGTTGGCGTAAGGATCAGCGCACGAACCGGACGACGGCTTTTACCATGCGGCTGATGAGTAATCAGGTGCTGCAACAGCGGCAGGGTAAAACCTGCCGTTTTCCCCGTGCCGGTCTGGGCGCTGGCCATCAGATCGCGGCCTTCCAGCACGGCAGGGATCGCCTGCTGCTGAATAGGGGTAGGTTCACGGTAACCCTGCTCGGCAACGGCACGTAAAATATCAGGGTTTAAACCAAGGGAATCAAAAGACATAACAACTCCGAACCACCCTGACCGTTACCGGTGTCGTTTTCAGGGAGATACATATAATAGAGATGACAAAAACCACAATGTCATGAAGGGGCGGAGTGTAGCAGTTTTTGTGATGTGCCGCATAAATTATCCCTGTGCAGGAAAATAACGGTCTGGACTGGACAAGGTTGCACATCAGTCATAATCTTAATCAATCGATTGATTAAGATTAGAGTTGGGCCATGAATACACCCACCATGACAACCAAAGGTGAACAGGCGAAAAATCAGCTCATTGCCGCCGCGCTGGCGCAGTTTGGCGAGTATGGTCTGCATGCCACCACGCGCGATATCGCCGCTCAGGCCGGGCAAAATATTGCGGCCATCACCTACTATTTTGGCTCAAAAGAGGATTTATATCTCGCCTGCGCCCAGTGGATTGCAGATTTTATCGGCTCACAGTTTCGCCCGCACGCTGAAGAAGCCGAGCGTCTGTTTGCGCAGCCGGAGCCTGATCGCGGCGCGATGCGCGAACTGATCCTGCGCGCCTGCAAAAATATGATCATGCTGTTAACTCAGGACGACACCGTTAACCTGAGCAAATTTATCTCGCGTGAACAGCTTTCCCCCACCGCGGCTTATCAACTGGTGCACGACCAGGTTATCAATCCGCTGCATACACACCTGACACGCCTGATTGCCGCCTATACCGGCGGCGATGCCAACGATACCCAAATGATTCTGCACACCCACGCCATACTCGGCGAAGTGCTGGCCTTTCGTCTGGGGAAAGAAACCATTCTGTTGCGTACGGGCTGGTCACAATTTGATGAGGATAAAACCGCGCTGATTGACCAAACGATCACCTGTCACATCGATCTTATTCTGCAAGGTTTAACGCAAAGGAGTCTGGAGTCATGAAAAAACCTGTCGTTCTCGGGCTGGTCATCGCGGCCCTCGTTGCCGTGATTGCCGGTGGAACGTGGTGGTATCAAAGCCGGCAAGATAACGGCCTGACGCTGTACGGCAATGTCGACATCCGTAGCGTCAACCTGAGTTTTCGCGTCGGCGGCAGGCTGGCCTCGCTGGCTGTTGACGAAGGCGATGCGATTACCGCCGGTCAGGTGCTGGGCGAACTGGATCGCGCGCCGTATGAAAACGCATTAATGCAGGCAAAAGCCAATGTTGCCGCTGCGCAGGCGCAATACGATCTGATGCTGGCAGGATATCGCGAAGAAGAGATCGCGCAAACCGCGGCGGCTGTCAAACAGGCGCAGGCGGCCTATGATTACGCGCAGAACTTTTACAATCGGCAGGTAGGATTGTGGAAAAGCCGCACCATTTCCGCCAACGATCTGGAAAACGCCCGTTCATCACGGGATCAGGCGCTGGCCTCACTGAAATCCGCGCAGGATAAGCTCACGCAATATCGCAGCGGTAATCGTGTACAGGACATCGAACAGGCAAAAGCCGCGCTCGAACAGGCCCAGGCCGAGCTGGCGCAGGCAGAGCTTAATTTGCATGACACCACGCTGACCTCGCCGTCAGATGGCACGCTTCTCACCCGTGCGGTTGAACCCGGCAGCATGCTGAACGAAGGGGGCACGGTACTGACGCTGTCGCTCACGCGTCCGGTATGGGTTCGCGCCTACGTTGACGAACGAAATCTGAGCCAGGCGCAGCCAGGACGAGAAATCCAGCTCTATACCGATGGTCGCCCGGACAAACCGTATCACGGTAAAATCGGCTTCGTATCCCCTACCGCCGAGTTTACGCCGAAAACGGTTGAGACCCCTGACCTGCGCACCGACCTGGTTTATCGACTGCGAATTGTCGTCACCGACGCGGACGATGCGCTACGCCAGGGAATGCCGGTAACAATTAAGTTTGCCGATGAGGCACGGCATGAATGACGCCGTCATTACGCTTAAAGGGCTGACGAAAAACTTTGCCGGAATGGAAAAACCGGCTGTCGCCCCACTCGACTGCACCGTCCATGCGGGCTACGTGACCGGACTTGTCGGACCCGACGGCGCGGGCAAAACTACGCTGATGCGAATGCTGGCGGGGTTGTTAAAACCCGATGCCGGAAGTGCTGCGGTGATTGGTTTTGATCCCATCAGAGACGACAGCGCGCTGCATGCAGTGCTCGGCTATATGCCGCAGAAATTTGGTCTGTATGAAGATTTGACGGTCATGGAGAACCTCAATCTCTATGCTGATTTGCGCAGCGTCACCGGTGAAACGCGAGAAAAAACCTTTGCCCGGCTACTGGAATTCACCTCGCTGGGGCCGTTTACCGGACGACTGGCTGGCAAGCTTTCCGGTGGCATGAAACAGAAGCTCGGGCTTGCCTGTACGCTGGTCGGCGAACCCAAAGTATTGCTGCTGGATGAGCCAGGCGTCGGCGTCGACCCTATTTCCCGTCGCGAACTGTGGCAAATGGTCCACGAACTGGCCGGGGACGGCATGCTGATCCTCTGGAGTACATCCTATCTGGATGAGGCTGAACAGTGTCGTGATGTGCTGCTGATGAACGAAGGGGAATTATTATACCAGGGCGATCCCACTCAGCTTACGCAAACCATGGCGGGTCGCAGCTTCCTGATGAGCAGTCCGCAGGAAAACAACCGCCGGCTGCTGCAACGCGCATTAAAACTGCCGCAGGTCAGCGATGGGATGATTCAGGGGAAATCAGTCCGTTTAATCCTGAAAAAAGAGGCTACAGCTCAGCAGATTCAACGCGCTGACGGCATGCCGGAGATAACCATCAACGAAACTGCGCCGCGCTTCGAAGATGCTTTTATCGATTTACTCGGTGGGGCCGGAACATCAGAGTCCCCGCTGGGGGCTATCCTGCATACCGTGGAAGGCACGCCTGGCGAAACGGTGATCGAGGCCAAAGCGCTGACCAAGAAATTTGGCGATTTTGCCGCTACCGACCACGTAGACTTTGCCGTGCAGCGCGGCGAGATTTTTGGTCTGTTAGGACCCAACGGCGCCGGTAAGTCTACCACGTTTAAAATGATGTGCGGCCTGCTGGTCCCCACTTCCGGCAAAGCGCTGGTGCTGGATATGGATCTGAAAGTCAGCTCCGGCAAAGCGCGTCAGCATCTGGGCTATATGGCGCAGAAATTCTCCCTGTATGGCAACCTGACGGTTGAACAGAATCTGCGCTTTTTCTCCGGTGTCTACGGCCTGCGCGGTCGGGCGCAGAAAGAGAAAATTGACCGTATGAGCGAGGCATTCGGCCTGAAGAGCATCGCCTCCCACGCCACCGACGAATTGCCGCTGGGCTTTAAGCAGCGTCTGGCGCTGGCCTGCTCACTGATGCATGAACCCGACATTCTGTTCCTTGATGAACCCACTTCCGGGGTCGATCCCCTCACCCGCCGCGAGTTCTGGTTGCATATCAACAGCATGGTGGAAAAAGGCGTCACGGTGATGGTGACCACCCACTTTATGGATGAGGCGGAATACTGCGATCGCATCGGGTTGGTGTATCGCGGCAAACTGATTGCCAGCGGTACGCCGGACGACCTGAAAGCTCAGGCTGCCGACAGCGACACGCCGGATCCGACCATGGAGCAGGCGTTTATTACGCTAATCAATGACTGGGATAAGGAGCATACGCATGAGTAACTCCGCTCTCTCCTGGCGTCGCGTACGTGCGCTGTGCGTAAAAGAGACGCGCCAGATCGTCCGCGATCCCAGCAGTTGGCTGATTGCGGTGGTGATCCCGCTGCTGCTGCTGTTTATCTTCGGCTACGGGATCAACCTCGACTCCAGCAAGCTGCGGGTAGGGATTTTGCTCGAACAGCAAAGCGAAGAGGCGCTGGATTTTACCCATACTATGACCGGTTCGCCCTATATTGACGCCACCATCAGCGATAACCGTCAGGAACTGATTGAGAAAATGCAGGCCGGGCGCATTCGCGGGCTGGTGGTGATCCCTGTGGATTTCGCCCAGCAGATGGCGCGGCCCAACGACGTGGCGCCGATCCAGGTGATTACCGACGGCAGTGAGCCGAATACCGCCAACTTTGTGCAGGGTTATGTCGAAGGCATCTGGCAAATCTGGCAGCAACAGCGGGCGGAAGATCGTGGAGAATCGTTCAAGCCATTGATCGATGTGCAGACCCGCTACTGGTTTAACCCGGCGGCCATCAGCCAGCACTTTATTATTCCTGGGGCAGTAACCATCATAATGACGGTCATTGGCGCCATCCTCACCTCATTAGTGGTGGCACGCGAATGGGAGCGCGGAACCATGGAAGCGCTGCTGTCTACCGAAGTCACCCGCGTCGAACTCCTACTGTGCAAACTGATCCCCTATTACTTTCTGGGCATGCTGGCGATGCTGCTGTGTATGCTGGTATCGGTGTTTATTCTTGGCGTGCCCTATCGTGGCTCGTTGCTGATCCTGTTTTTTATTACCAGCCTGTTTCTGCTCAGTACGCTCGGCATGGGGTTGCTTATTTCCACCATCACTCGCAACCAGTTTAACGCCGCGCAGGTCGCGCTGAATGCCGCCTTCCTGCCCTCGATTATGCTGTCGGGTTTTATCTTCCAGATAGACAGCATGCCCGCGATTATTCGGGCGGTGACCTACATTATTCCGGCTCGTTATTTCGTCAGCACCCTGCAAAGCCTGTTTCTGGCGGGAAATATTCCGGTAGTGCTGATTGTCAACGTGCTGTTTTTAATCGCTTCGGCAGTAATGTTTATCGGCCTGACGTGGCTTAAAACCAAACGTCGGCTGGATTAAGGGGACGGGCATGTTTCATCGATTATGGACATTAATTCGCAAAGAGCTGCAATCGCTGTTACGCGAACCGCAGACGCGAGCCATTCTGATTTTACCGGTGCTGATTCAGGTTATCCTGTTCCCGTTCGCGGCAACGCTGGAAGTCACCAACGCGACTATCGCTATCTATAACGAAGATAACGGTAAACATTCGGTGGAGCTCACCCAGCGCTTCGCCCGCGCCAGCGCCTTTACGCATGTTCTGCTGCTGAAAAGTCCGCAGGAGATCCAGCCCACCATCGACACGCAAAAAGCCCTGCTGTTGGTGCGTTTCCCGGCTAACTTTTCGCGTAATCTGGATACCTTCCAGCAGGCTCCCATGCAGATTATCCTCGACGGACGTAACTCCAACAGCGCGCAAATTGCCGCGAATTACCTGCAGCAAATCGTTAAGGAGTATCAGCAGGAGCTGATGGACGGCAAGCCGAAGCCGAATAACAGCGAGCTGGTAGTGCGTAACTGGTATAACCCGAATCTGGATTATAAATGGTTTGTGGTTCCGTCGCTGATCGCCATGATCACCACTATCGGCGTAATGATCGTCACCTCGCTCTCGGTTGCCCGCGAGCGCGAGCAAGGCACGCTGGATCAACTGCTGGTTTCCCCGCTTACCACCTGGCAGATTTTCATCGGCAAAGCGGTGCCTGCGTTAATTGTGGCAACTTTTCAGGCCACCATTGTGCTGGCGATCGGCATCTGGGCTTATCACATCCCATTTGCCGGTTCACTGGGGTTGTTCTATTTCACGATGGTAATTTACGGGCTGTCGCTGGTCGGCTTTGGTCTGCTGATTTCATCGCTGTGCGCCACCCAGCAGCAGGCATTTATCGGGGTGTTTGTGTTTATGATGCCAGCGATTTTACTCTCGGGCTATGTTTCACCGGTCGAAAACATGCCGGTCTGGTTGCAGAATCTGACGTGGATAAACCCAATCCGTCATTTTACGGACATCACCAAACAAATTTACCTGAAGGATGCGAGTCTGCAGATTGTCTGGGGAAGTTTGTGGCCGCTATTAGTGATAGCGGCCACGACCGGCTCAGCGGCGTATGCGATGTTTAGACGCAAGGTGATGTAGCTTTTTGTCTTTCGCCAGCAGCGAGACCACGGCGGGTCCGGCAAGGATCACCAGCCCCGCCAGTGCCAGCAAGACGTTATTTTGCAACACACGCGACAGCAGCCACAGTACGATCATTGCGGCACCGAAATACCACGTGGTAGTCAGCTCTTCCAGCACGTCAGCGACGTCGCGCCAGCGCTGTTCATGGTGACGTTGCAAGGCCAGCATTAATAAAACCGTTACGCCGTAAACGACGCATAATCCCAGGCCGACGCGCACCAGCGTGCCGCTCATCCAGCCCATTACCAGCAACGCCACTACCAGTAAATGCAACACTATCTGCCAGCAACTTAGACCCGTTGCGACACGAACACGTTGTTGCCACCTCATGGCTATTCTCCTGAAGGATTTTCGACTAATTGTTCAGAGTACCGGACTTTACGGAAAATTCCGCAACACCGCATCTTTTTGTGACGACGACTACACTATTTTATTTAGGAAGTGACGCCATCGGGAGGCTCATGAGCGGATCGGGAGTTCAATTTTCATTCAATGTGCTCACCATTAATACTCACAAAGGGTTCACCGCCTTCAACCGGCGTTTTATTTTACCTGAGCTACGGGAGGCTGTCAGAACGGTTGGTGCAGACATTGTGTGTCTGCAGGAAGTCATGGGCGCGCACGAAGCTCATTCGTTGCATATTGAGAACTGGCCGGATACCAGCCACTACGAATTTCTGGCGGACACGATGTGGAGCGACTTCGCCTACGGGCGTAACGCCGTATACCCGCAGGGACATCACGGTAATGCGGTGCTGTCGCGGTATCCCATTGAGCATTATGAAAATCGTGATGTTTCCGTCGGCGCGAGTGAAAAGCGCGGGGTCCTTTACTGCCGAATCGTACCGCCAATGCTCTCCCACCCCATCCATGTGATGTGCGTGCATCTCGGTTTGCGTGAAGCTCACCGCCAGGCCCAGCTCGCTATGCTGGCAGACTGGGTCAACGCCCTGCCCGACACGGAGCCCGTGGTGATCGCCGGAGATTTTAATGACTGGCGGCAAACGGCCAATCGCCCGTTGAAAGCCAGGGCCGGCCTTGATGAGATTTTTACCCGCGCCCACGGTCGCCCGGCGCGAACCTTTCCGGTGCAGTTTCCCCTGCTGCGTCTGGACAGGATCTATGTGAAAAACGCCAATGCCAGTACTCCAACGACGCTGGCGCTGCGCCACTGGCGACATTTGTCCGATCATGCCCCCCTGAGTGCGGAGATTCATTTATGAAATATGGCTGGCGTGAAGGCAATCAAATACAACTGCTGGAAAACGGCGATCAATTTTATCCCGCCGTCTTTGAGGCCATTGAGCAGGCGCAGCAAAAAATTATCCTCGAAACCTTTATCTGGTTTGAGGATGCGGTCGGAAAACAGCTGCATGCCGCGCTACTCGGGGCCGCCCAGCGAGGAATCAAAGCAGAGGTGCTGCTGGATGGCTACGGCTCGCCGGATCTTAGCGACAGTTTTGTCGAAGAGCTCACCGTAGCCGGCGTTGTTTTCCGCTACTACGATCCGCGTCCACGTTTGTTTGGAATGCGCACCAATCTCTTTCGCCGTATGCATCGCAAAATTGTGGTCATTGATGATCGTGTTGCCTTTGTCGGCGGCATCAATTACTCCGCTGAACATATGTCTGATTACGGCCCTGAGGCCAAGCAGGATTACGCCGTGCGTGTTGAAGGTCCAGTCGTGGCCGACATCCTGACATTCGTGCTGGAAAACCTGCCCGGGCAAAGCGCCGTACGCCGCTGGTGGCGACGTCATCACCGGGCAATCGACAATCATCGTCCCGGCGAAGCGCAGGCGCTGTTTGTCTGGCGCGATAACGAAGAGCATCGCGATGATATTGAACGCCATTATCTGAAAATGCTGACCCAGGCCCGGCGGGAAGTGATTATCGCCAATGCCTATTTCTTTCCCGGATATCGCCTGCTGCATGCCCTGCGTAAAGCAGCGCGGCGCGGCGTTCGGGTAAAACTCATCGTGCAGGGCGAACCGGACATGCCGATTGTAAAAGTGGGCGCCCGCCTGTTGTATAACTATCTGGTCAAGGGCGGCGTCCATGTCTATGAATACCGTCGTAAACCTCTGCATGGCAAAGTAGCGCTGATGGACGATCACTGGGCGACGGTGGGCTCCAGCAATCTCGATCCGCTGAGCCTGTCGCTGAATCTGGAAGCAAATCTGATTATTCATGACCGCACATTTAACCAGACTCTGCGTGACAACCTGAATCCCATTATTGCCAAGGACTGCAAGCGGGTTGACGAATCTATGCTGCCAAAACGCACCTGGTGGAACCTGACCAAGAGCGTGCTGGCCTTCCACTTCTTACGCCACTTCCCGGCGCTGGTCGGCTGGCTGCCGGCGCATACCCCGCTTCTGGCCGAGGTAGAGCCGCCCGCACAGCCCGCTCTGGAAACCCAGGACCGTATACAAACTGAGGATGCAGGAGGGAAAACCTGATGACAAAAAACCACCGACGCTGGCGGTTAGCGAAAAAGATCCTCACATGGCTTTTTTTTATTGCGGTGATCGTATTGCTGGTCGTTTATGCCAGCAAGGTCAACTGGCAGGAAGTATGGACGGTAATCCGCGATTATAATCGGATTGCCCTGCTCAGTGCCGTGGGGCTGGTGATCGTCAGTTATTTACTTTACGGCTGTTATGACCTGCTCGGGCGCTACTACTGTGGGCACAAGCTGGCAAAACGCCAGGTCATGCTGGTGTCGTTTATCTGTTACGCCTTCAACCTGACGTTAAGCACCTGGGTGGGCGGTATTGGGATGCGCTATCGGCTCTACTCGCGTCTCGGGTTGCCGGGGAGCACAATTACCCGAATTTTTTCACTGAGCATTACCACCAACTGGCTGGGCTATATTCTGCTGGGCGGTTTTATTTTTACTTTCGGCGTCGTCGAACTGCCCGCGCACTGGTATATCGATGAAGGTACGCTGCGTATCTTAGGCATTGCGCTGCTGTTGATAATTGGCGTTTATCTGTGGTTTTGCGCCTTCGCTAAACATCGCCACATCACCATCAAGGGCCAAAAACTGGTGCTACCCTCCTGGAAATTTGCCCTCGCACAAATGGCGATATCCGGGGCTAACTGGATGGTAATGGGGGCGATTATCTGGTTGTTGCTGGGTCAGAATATTAACTATTTCTTCGTGCTGGGCGTGCTACTGGTGAGCAGTATTGCCGGCGTTATCGTACATATTCCGGCGGGAATTGGCGTGCTGGAGGCGGTGTTTATGGCGCTGCTGGCAGGAGAGGACACGTCTCAGGGCACGATCATTGCCGCACTGCTCGCGTATCGCGTGCTGTACTATTTTATTCCGCTACTGCTGGCGCTGGTGTGTTATTTGCTGCTGGAGAGTCGGGCGAAAAAGCTGCGGGTAAAAAACGAGAAGGCGATGGCGAAATGATTTGCCGGATGCGGCTTAACGCCTTATCCGGCCTACTTTCGATACACAACTGTAGGCCGGATAAGCGCAGCGCCATCCGGCAACAGACGATTAACGACGATTGCCAAAAATACGCAGCAGCATCAGGAACAGGTTGATGAAGTCCAGATACAGCGTTAGGGCTCCAAGAATCGCGTATTTACGCAGATTGGAGCTGTCGCGCAGGTCGATCTGCTCACCGATATTTTTCAACTTCTGCGTGTCATAGGCGGTCAGGCCAACAAACACAATCACCCCGATATAGGTTACCGCCCACATCAGCGCTTCGCTCTTGAGCCAGAAGTTAACCAGCGAGGCCAGCACAATACCGATCAGCGCCATGAACAGCATATTGCCGAAGCCGCTCAAATCGCGTTTGGTGGTGTAGCCATACAGACTCATGATCCCGAACATCCCGCCGGTGACCACGAAGGTGCTGGCGATAGACGAGTAGGTATAGACGATAAAAATGCTTGATAGCGTCAAACCGGTTAATGCCGAATAGAGCATAAACAGCGTTGTCGCCATACCTGCGCTGAGCCTTTGCACCATGCCGGACAGGACAAACACCAGCGCCAGTTGAGCGATGATCAGGCCAAAGAAGGTGATTTTGCTGGAGAAGACAAACATCATCACCGCGGGCGTATTTGCCGCATACCAGGCGATAAACGCCGTCAGCAACAGTCCGCAGGTCATCCAGCCGTACACCTGCGCCATATACGTTTGCAGGCCGGAACGGGCCTGTACAATAGAATCGGATCGTGGGAATCGGTCCATGACAATCTCCTGAATCAGTATGAGCCTACAACAATTGTACTCTACCAGCGTTTTGCTGCTAGCTTATCACTGTCGCGGGCATCAACCCAGCGCTCACCTTCCGGCGTAGCCTCGCGCTTCCAGAACGGCGCGCGAGTTTTCAGGTAATCCATAATGAACTGCCCGGCATCAAACGCGCTGCTGCGATGCGCACTGGTCACGCCAACAAAAACGATTTCGTCACCCGGCCACAGTTCGCCAATGCGATGAATTACCGTCACCCGACCCAGCGGCCAGCGCGAACGCGCCTCGTCGACAATCTCCGCCAGTGCTTTTTCAGTCATTCCCGGATAGTGTTCCAGCGTTAACGCCCGCACGCTATCACCGAGATTGTGATTGCGTACTTTACCGGTGAAAGTGACGACCGCGCCGTCTTCATCACGCTCGGCCAGCCAGGGATACTCATCCCCGACGCTGAACGGCGCAGGGCCAACAACAATTCGCGTTTCAGCCATCTTAGCCTCCGGTTACCGGCGGGAAGAAAGCCACTTCGTCACCCGCGTTAAGGGGATGGTCAAAACTGACCAGCGTCTGGTTTACCGCCGCCAGCAGCTTACCGTCTTCCAGGGCCAGCGCCCAGCGATCGCTTTGCGCTGCCAGATGCTGGCGCAGGGCTTCTACCGTTGCAAACCCGGCAGCAACCTCTAACGCATCCGTGTTCACCAGTTCCCGTACCTGAGCAAAGAAAAGAACCTTAATCATGCGCATCCACCTTAAAATCGCCCGATTTTCCGCCGCTTTTTGCCAGCAGACGCACCGGCCCAATCACCATATCCTTTTGCACCGCTTTGCACATATCGTAGATGGTCAACGCCGCTACGGAGGCCGCCGTTAACGCTTCCATTTCAACGCCGGTTTTACCGGTCAAGCGACACAGCGTTTCAATACGTACGCGGTTATGTTCCGGTTCAGCGTGCAGATTGACTTCAACCTTGCTCAGCATCAGCGGATGACACAACGGGATAAGATCCCAGGTGCGTTTGGCAGCCTGGATACCGGCAATACGCGCCGTGGCAAAAACGTCGCCCTTATGGTGGCTGCCGTCGATAATCATCGCCAGCGTTTCGCTACGCATGGTCACGAATGCTTCTGCACGCGCCTCGCGTACGGTTTCCGCCTTGGCGGAGACATCCACCATATGCGCTTCGCCAGCGGCGTTAATATGAGTCAGTTGCGACATACTTATTTCTTCAAATGTGGGTGGAAATTACACGGACGCGTACGGGCATCGAGCTGCGGCGCAATGATATTTTCCCAGGCGGTACGACACGCTTTCGTCGACCCCGGCATGGCGAAAATCAGCGTTTTATTGGCTACTCCGGCAATCGCCCGGGATTGCAGCGTCGCGGTGCCAATCTCTTCAAACGACAGCATACGGAATACTTCACCAAACCCTTCGACTTCTCTGTCGAACAGCGGCTGCAGCGCTTCTGGCGCCTGGTCCCCTTCGGTTAACCCGGTGCCGCCGGTAATAAGCACCACCTGTACATCGTCACTGGCAATCCAGGCAGAAACCTGGGCACGGATGGCGTAGCGGTTCTCTTTGACAATCGCCTTGTCGACAATCTGATGACCCGCTTCTTGCGCCGAGTCACGCAGATAATGGCCGGAGGTATCATCCTCTTCGCCGCGACGGCTTGAAACGGTAAGAATAGCAATGCGTGTCGGGATAAATTCAGCGCTTACCTGACTCATGAAAAACTCCTTTTAGCGATCAGCCGCCAATGTAAGATAAGTTTTGCGTAATACCGGTATTGTTCTGATGCAGGAAATGGGTCTGCTTTTTCTCCAGCAGCGCGGCTGAAATGCGTTCTTCCAGCGCTGGCTGCTGAGCGTCGTTTTCCAGCAAATCTCGCAGGCTTACGCCGCCTTCACCGAATAAACACAGATGAAGCTTGCCGACAGATGAAACGCGCAGACGGTTGCAGGTGGCGCAGAAGTCTTTCTCATAAGGCATGATCAGACCAATTTCGCCGGCATAGTCAGGATGACAGAAAACCTGAGCCGGGCCGTCGCTGCGCTGTCGAATCTGGTGGATCCAGCCGCGACGCAGCAGCTCATCGCGCAGTACCTGGCCTGAAATATGGTGTTTACGGAAGAGAGAACTGCCCTCGCCCGTTTCCATCAGTTCAATAAAGCGCAGTTGGATAGGACGGGGCTGAACCCACGCCAGGAAGGTGTCCAGTTGATGATGATTCACGTCGCGCATCAGCACGGTGTTGACTTTCACTTTTTCAAAACCGGCTTCAAAGGCGGCGTCAATGCCCGCCATCACCTGCTGAAATTTGTCCTGCCCGGTAATGGCGTGAAACTGGCGGGCATCGAGGCTGTCGACGCTGACGTTAAGCGCGGTCAGTCCGGCATCGCGCCAGGCAGCAGCATCGCGCGCCAGACGATAACCATTGGTGGTTACCGCAATCTGACGGATGGCGTCGTTTTCGCGCACGGCGGCGATAATGTCAGTGAAGTCGCGACGAAGAGACGGTTCGCCCCCCGTCAGACGCACTTTTTCCGTTCCCAGGCTGGCGAATGCGCGCGTAACGCGGCGAATTTCATCAACGGTCAGAAAGCCGTTATTGGTGACCCCACCGGGCTTATAGCCATCCGGCAGGCAGTAGGTGCAACGAAAGTTACACACATCGGTAATCGACAAACGTAAGTAGTAAAACTTACGTGCGAAAGCATCGGTAAGTTGAGAGCCCATGTACACCTTTCCAAATACGGGAGACGTAGTCATTTCTTCCTGCGCCCTGGTGACAAACTTTTTCAAGTATTGTCACGGCCAAAGCACCGTATCATTTGACCCAGGTGCAGAGGCTAGAGTGTTTATACTCGTCATACTTCGTGTTGCAGATGCGTTGGCTTTCGGCAACTCAAATTATTTAGAGTACTTAGTGGTTATGCCGATACTAGCGTGTAAATGACGTTTTTGCCATGTACACTTTCGCTATATAAATACATACATAACGACATGATCGTGCAATTTCGCTACAGAATAAGCAAAAACCACAGTTTTGCATTGATATACATCATCTTGCCGTCAGGTGGATCTCGTCAGAAAGGAGTAGATGGCAGAAAAAAATTACGGCAGATGTCGACTGGATAATTGCTGAAAACACGCTATTTACGTTACTGTAGCGCCGATTAATTGATATCAGGAAAATTTATGCGCACTCGCACGCTGGCAGATCTGGACCGCGTTGTCGCTCTCGGCGGAGGGCATGGACTGGGACGCGTTCTCTCCTCTCTTTCCCCTTTAGGTTCGCGCCTGACGGGTATCGTCACCACGACCGATAACGGCGGGTCGACAGGTCGTATTCGCCGCTCTGAAGGCGGGATTGCCTGGGGAGACATGCGTAACTGTCTGAACCAGTTAATCACTCAACCCAGCGTTGCATCCGCCATGTTTGAGTATCGTTTTGGCGGTAATGGCGAACTTTCTGGGCATAACCTCGGAAACCTGATGTTAAAGGCGCTCGATCACCTCAGCGTGCGGCCTCTGGAGGCTATTAATTTAATTCGTAGTCTGCTGAAAGTTGACGCGCATTTAATTCCGATGTCGGAGCTGCCGGTAGATCTGATGGCTATCGACGATCAGGGGCATGAAGTTTATGGCGAAGTGAATATCGATCAGCTTACCATCCCACCTCAGGAACTGATGCTGTCGCCAAAAGTTCCCACCACGCGGGAGGCGGTAGAAGCTATCGCCGAAGCGGATTTGATTCTGATAGGTCCCGGCAGTTTTTACACCAGCCTGATGCCGCTCCTGCTGCTCGACGAACTGGCGCAGGCATTACGTCGCACTCCCGCTCCGATGGTGTACATCGGCAATCTGGGCCGCGAGTTAAGCCTGCCAGCAGCCGGCCTGACACTTAACGATAAGCTGGCAATCATTGAACAGTATGTTGGCAGAAAAGTGATTGATGCGGTGGTTGTGGGCCCGAAAGTAGATGTATCCACCGTTTCCGACCGCGTGGTTATTCAGGAGGTGCTGGAAGCCAGCGATATTCCCTACCGCCATGACCGCCAGCTATTGCACAACGCGCTGGAGAAAGCGGTACAGGCGTTAGGTTGAACGTATTTGCCTGATGCGCTGCGCTTATCAGGCCAACAAACGCGATCTATCCTGTAGGCCGGATAAGGGGTTTACCCCACATCCGGTCCCCCTCTTAGGATGCCGCAATAAACAACTCGCGCAGTTGATGCAACTGGTCGCGGATCGTCGCTGCCTCTTCAAATTCGAGATTCTGCGCGTGCTGCATCATCTGCCCTTCCAGCTCGTGAATCTTCTGCTGCAGCGCTTTTGGCGTCATATCCAGCTCGACAACTTCAGACTTCGCGCCTGCGCGTGACTTCCCTTTGCCTTTCGCTTTGGTCTTCGCGATATTCTGACCCAACGCCAGAATATCGACCACTTTCTTGTTCAGGCCCTGCGGCGTAATACCGTGTTCTTCGTTGTAGAGTTGCTGTTTCTCACGACGACGTTCGGTTTCACCAATCGCTTTGGCCATTGAGGCGGTAATTTTATCGCCGTAGAGAATCGCCTTACCGTTGATATTACGCGCCGCACGACCGATGGTCTGGATAAGCGAACGTTCAGAACGCAGGAACCCTTCTTTGTCTGCGTCCAGAATCGCCACCAGTGAGACCTCAGGCATGTCCAGACCCTCACGTAACAGGTTGATACCCACCAGCACGTCAAACTCACCCAGACGCAGGTCACGAATGATTTCCATACGTTCCACGGTATCGATGTCAGAGTGCAAATAACGCACCCGTTCACCGTGCTCTTCGAGGTACTCGGTGAGATCCTCCGCCATCCGTTTGGTGAGCGTGGTGACCAGCACACGTTCGTTAATCGCCGCACGAATGCGGATCTCAGACAGCAGATCGTCGACCTGCGTCGCCACCGGACGCACCTCAATAACCGGATCCAGCAGGCCGGTCGGTCGTACGACCTGATCGACCACTTCATCACCGGATTTCTCCAGCTCATAGTTGCCCGGTGTCGCTGAGACGTAGATAGTCTGCGGTGCCAACGCCTCGAACTCTTCAAATTTAAGCGGACGGTTATCCAGCGCCGACGGCAGACGGAAACCGTACTCGACCAGGGTCTCTTTACGCGCCCGGTCACCGCGGTACATGCCGCCAATTTGCGGAATAGTGACGTGGGATTCGTCCACCACCAGCAGGCCATCGGCAGGCAGGTAATCAAACAGCGTCGGCGGCGGCTCGCCGGGGCCACGCCCGGAGAGATAGCGGGAATAGTTTTCAATCCCCGAGCAGTAACCCAGCTCGTTCATCATTTCCAGATCGAACTGCGTACGCTGGCTGAGCCGCTGCTCTTCGAGCAGTTTGTTATTTGCCAGCAGAATTTTACGCCGCTCTGCCAGTTCAACTTTGATTTCTTCCATCGCCTGCACGATACGTTCACGCGGCGTCACATAGTGCGTTTTAGGATAAATGGTGTAGCGCGAAATAGTGGATTCGACCTGCCCGGTTAACGGGTCAAACAGCGATAAACGTTCGACCTCTTCATCAAACAGTTCCACACGCAGCGCGATGTCGTCGGATTCTGCCGGGAAAATGTCGATCACTTCACCGCGCACGCGGAAGGTTCCGCGCTGGAATGCCTGATCGTTGCGGGTATACTGCAGTTCCGCCAGGCGGCGCAGGATCGCGCGCTGGTCGATAATCATCCCCACCGTCAGATGCAGCATCATTTTCAGATACAGATCCGGGTCACCCAGACCATAGATAGCGGAAACCGACGCCACAACAACGACGTCACGACGTTCCAGTAGCGCTTTGGTCGCCGACAGACGCATCTGCTCAATGTGTTCGTTGACCGAGGCATCCTTCTCGATGAAGGTGTCAGAACTTGGCACGTAGGCTTCCGGCTGATAATAGTCGTAGTAGGAGACGAAATACTCAACCGCGTTATCCGGGAAGAATTCTTTCATCTCTCCATACAGCTGCGCGGCAAGCGTCTTATTGGGCGCCAGCACCATGGTAGGACGCTGCAAGTCCGCAATCACGTTAGCGATGGTGAATGTCTTCCCCGACCCTGTCACCCCCAGCAGCGTCTGATGCGCCAGACCATCCTCCAGCCCTTCTTCCAGACGACGAATTGCCTCAGGCTGATCGCCAGAGGGTTTAAAAGCGGAATTTAGTTTGAACGGTTTACTCATGAGCAGCTACCTGAAGCAATGGGCGGGCAGGTGTGTAATTTTACTCGCAGTGGTATATTTTGCCAGTAAAATATACTGGATGAAAAAACAGTAACGCGCCATAATATTTCTGATACGCCATCAGAACGGCCGTGACGGGCGGCTAAAATTTGGCCTCAGGCGAGATAAAACACCAGTAAAAATGCGTTATCCCCAAAGCAATGACTTTTTTAACATTTGTCAAGCCACTCGATGAAAGTTTTGTGGCAACGCATGACACTTCTGCGACAGCCATTGATTTTATCTAACATCCTGTAATTTAATGACTATTATCCCGAGCCGTCTTTCGCACCAATTTAGTCGCAGGCCGCGTCTTCTCTCGCTTACATTGTGTTTTCTAACTCTAATACACAAGGTTATCCACAGGAATAGTGGATAACTGCCTCCAGCCCGTATGGACTGTAGCCTGGCAAAAACGCCCTTACTCCCTTTTCCGGTGGCATAAAAAAAAATTATCGCTATTTTTTGATATTTATCAGCTAACGAAGCGGCCTGGAATGGCCGGGATCTTGCTCGCATTTTCATCATTTTCCTGCCTGCACCATCACGGCACCGCCAGGCACTGGTAATGTGCACAAAACAGCGCTCTCCTTCTGACAAACCAGATATTTCGACCCACTTAGCATGTTATCCCATTGTTTTTGTCCCGAAGCCCTCTTCTGGCAAGAGAATTGCAGTTTTCTTCCGACGACCTGTCCGTGTGCCGGATAACATCATGATGGAGAAATCTATGTTGAGTCTTCGCGCAGTGAATCACTATTACGGCAATCAGCACTCATTGTGGGATGTGGATCTCGACCTGCTGCCCGGCAAATGTACCGGCGTGCTGGGGCTTCCGGGGATGGGAAAGACTACGCTGGCCAATTGCATCATCGGCAACCTACCGATCGAAAGCGGCACCATGTTCTGGCATCAGGCAGGCGCGCCGCCACGCGACCTGAGTCCGATCCCGGCGGCAAATCGTATTGCGCTGGGTATTAACTCCGTTTCACAAGAAAGACGGATTTTTTCGCAACTGACGGTCGAGGAAAATCTGCATATTGCCCGCCAGGCTGTTGAAGAAAGCGAAACGATGAACAGCAGCGATATTTACCGCCTGTTTCCACAGCTGTTTGTACTACGTCAGGCCAAAGGAGCGGCATTATCAGAGGATAATCAGCACCAGCTTGCGCTCGCCAGCGCGCTGGTCACACGCCCTCGCCTGCTGATCCTCGATGAGCCCACGCGAGGCAGTGGCCAGGCGTATATCCACAAGTTGGGAAACCTGATTGTGAGGCTAAGCCAGGAGCTTGGCATCGCCATTATGCTCGCGGAGCAGAGCCTGCCGTTTATTCGTCGGGTCGCCGACTGCTACTGCTTGTTACACCGGGGGCGCAACGTGGCTCAGGGGGAAATAACACCGTTCGGCGACCCGTTAATCAATGACTGGGGGACGCCAGAGATAAAACGCTAAGATCGATATAACGCCCTGTCGATGCCTGCTCCGGCTCTTCTGCCAGCCAGGGAATTTCCCCCAGCATTGGAGCCGCAAGTACACGTCTGAGCGTTGCCATATATTCAGCATGACGCTTGCCGGGTGGCGTCACATCATTGGCAACCCATCCGGCAAGCTTCAGTCCGGCCTGCTGCACCGCCTGGGCGGTCAGCATAGCGTGGTTGATGCACCCGAGCTTAACGCCAACCACCAGAATCACCGGCAGTTGCTCTGCTGTTACCCAGTCAGCAAAACTCAGCGTTGGCGAAAGCGGCGTAAACCACCCGCCAGCGCCCTCCACCAGCACCCACTCAGCCTGCTCTTCCAGCGCGCGTAAACCTGCAGACATCACTGAGGCCTGAATCGGGCGGCCTTCGTCAGCGCTGATGATATGCGGTGAGGTAGGTTCTGCGAAGGTATAGGGGTTGATAGCCGCATAATCTACCGGCACAACGCTGTTGCGCTGTAATGCCAGGGCATCGCTATTACGCAGACCTTCAGTCGTCATTTCACTGCCTGACGCCACGGGTTTATAACCAACGGTTCGTAACCCCAGCTGTCCCGCCGCCTGAAGCAGCGCACAGCTGGCGATAGTTTTACCCACCTCGGTATCCGTCCCGGTGACAAAATAGGTGTTAGTCACGTTGAATCACTCCCAAAAATAGTTGATAAGTCAGCGGATATTTCCCCTGCTGACAGGGCCAGGCTAGCTGTAGCTGACGCAACTGCGAACGGGTAAGCACGCGCTGCTCGCGTCCATCATGCAAATGCGTCGCGCCGATGCCTTTTAGCGAGCGCATGGCGCTCAGCGCATCATCAAACCACAGCGTGACGGCATGAGACTGGTATTCCGCATCCCAGCCATGCAGCGCGTTTTCCAGTTGTTCCACGGGCAAAAAACGGTTGGCATGCTCCCGATCGTCAACCGCCTGCCAGGCCTGACGAAGCTCCGGCATTGAACCCTGCGCCAGAGTACTAAACGCCACCACCCCGCAAGGGCGCACCACACGGTAAAGCTCGCTTAATGCGCCTCGAAAGTCGCTGCACCACTGTACGGCCAGATTGCTCCAGGCCAGGTCGAAAGTACCGGCGGCCTGCGGAATGGCTTCGATATCCGCCAGCAGATAGCGGTGGGCGACATCATGACGCTGCGCTTGCGTCAGCATTTGCGCCGACAGATCCAGCGCGCAGACCTCGCTCCCCTGCTCCCGCCAGTAACGACTCATACGTCCTGGCCCACAGCCCGCATCCAGTACCTGAGAGAACACCCGACCATCGAGTCGCGCCAGTAACGCATCGGCGCTCTGACGCTGAAGCTCAGCGTGTTGCTCATAGTGCGTGGCCGCACGACCAAACGCCGCGGCAATCGCCTGCTTATTGATCTGCGCCATGCAGCACCTCCAGTAAGCTGTCGATATCCTGGGCTTCATGCGCCTGAGTCAGCGTAAGCCGCAGCCTGGCCGTACCCGCCGGCACCGTCGGTGGACGAATCGCCGTCACCCAGCATCCCTGTTGCCGTAACGTCTGTGCCAGTTGCAAGGCCTTATGGTTATCGCCAACGATCAGCGGCTGAATAGCGCTGTCTGAATGCGCCAGCGTTAAGTCCGGCGTATTAATCCCAGCACGAAAACGCTGGATCAGCATCGCCAGCTTTTCTCTGCGCTCATCGCCTTCGCGGCTGCGGATCACCGCCAGCGCGGCGCGCAAGGCCTGAGCCTGTGCCGGGGGCATACTGGTGCTGTAGATCAGATGCCGGGCAAACTGCAGCAGATAATCGGCTACGCTATCGGAACACAGGATTGCTGCGCCGCTAACGCCAAACCCTTTGCCAAACGTCACCACTAACAGCTCAGGTTTTACCTGCTGTCGAGAGCAGGAGCCGCGCCCTTCCTCGCCGCACACGCCGATCCCGTGTGCGTCATCCACCAGCAGCCACGCGTTATGCCGTTTCGCCACCGCGTGAATTTCAGCCAGCGGCGCGCTGTCGCCGTCCATGCTGAACACGCCTTCAGTCACCACGAGCTGCTGCCCCGGACAGGGAGTAGTCAGCAGACGCTCCAGATGTTGCGAGTCGTTATGGGTAAAGCGACGTAACACGGCGGGGCTAAGGCTGGCAGCTTCCAGCAGCGAAGCATGGCTGAGCCGGTCTGCAACAATCCGATCCTCTTTTCCCATCAATGCGGCAATGACCGCCTGATTAGCGGCATAACCGGAGATAAACAGCAGCGCCCGGGAGTAGCCGAGCCACTGCGCCAGCTCTTCTTCCAGTGCCTGATGAGCAACGGAATAACCGCTGACATGGCCCGAGCCGCCGCTACCGACGCCAAAACGCTCAGCACCCTGCTGCCACGCGCAGATAATCTGCGGATGGTGGCTCAAGCCAAGGTAGTCGTTGCTGGAGAAATTCAGATACTGGCGACCATCAGCCTGCAGCCAGCGACCGGCGCCCTGCGTCACCGCATAGCGCTGACGCCACGCATCAGCACGACGACGCGCCGTTAGCGCATCGTCTATTTTTTGCTGCCAGGTCATACGGTTGCCGCGTTGTAGTAATCGTCAGTATCCGGAGTACGCAGCGCCTGCTCCAGGCGTTGCTGCTGTTCGTTATCGCCCGCCAGTACCGCCGTTTGCTGCGGATTAAGGCCCAGCTTGCGAAACAACAGTAAATCTTTGTCTTCGTTCGGATTGGGTGTAGTAAGCAGTTTGCAGCCGTAGAAAATCGAGTTGGCCCCGGCCATAAAGCACATTGCCTGGGTTTGTTCGTTCATTTGCTCGCGCCCGGCAGAAAGACGCACGTACGAGGTCGGCATCATGATGCGCGCCACGGCAATAGTACGAATGAAATCAAAGGCATCTACGTCGTCATTATCGGCGAGCGGCGTGCCCTTCACTTTTACCAGCATATTGATCGGCACGCTTTCCGGCGGCGTCGGCAGATTAGCTAATTGCAGCAGTAAACCCGCGCGATCGGTCACCGTTTCCCCCAGCCCCACAATTCCGCCGGAACAGACTTTAATGCCCGCCTCACGCACTTTATCCAGCGTATCCAGGCGCTCCTGGTACGAACGAGTGGTGATAATATTGCCGTAGAATTCCGGCGAGGTGTCGAGGTTGTGGTTGTAGTAGTCCAGACCCGCATTGGCCAGGCGCTGGGCCTGAGTTTCGTCCAGCGTGCCCAGCGTCATACAGGCTTCCAGCCCCAACGCTTTCACGCCCTGAACCATCTGTTCCAGGTAAGGCATATCGCGTTCGTGAGGGTTCTTCCACGCCGCGCCCATGCAAAACCGCGTTGAACCGGCCTGTTTCGCCTTACGCGCCGAGTCCAGTACCTGTTCAACCTCCATCAAACGCTCCGTTTCCAGACCGGTTTTATAGCGGGAACTTTGCGGGCAGTATTTGCAGTCCTCCGGGCAAGCGCCGGTCTTAATCGACAGCAGCGTACTGACCTGAACCTGCTGCGGATCGAAGTGCTGGCGATGAACCTGCTGCGCTTCAAATAGCAGATCCAGCAGCGGTTTTTGAAATAATTCGGTGACTTGCGACATTGTCCAGCGAGAAGAATGAGCCATATTGGTATACGTTTCGTTGTTAGTTTGGTGTAGACTCGTAAACCTAAATCTTTTTAATTTGGTTTACAAGTCGATTATGACAACGGACGATCTTGCGTTTGACCAACGCCATATCTGGCACCCTTACACCTCCATGACCTCCCCGCTGCCGGTTTATCCGGTGGCGCGTGCCGAAGGCTGTGAATTGATTTTAGCCAGCGGTGAGAAGCTGATTGACGGCATGTCGTCCTGGTGGGCGGCTATCCACGGTTACAATCACCCACAGCTGAACGCCGCGATGAAAACGCAGATTGATGCCATGTCGCATGTGATGTTTGGCGGCATTACCCATGCCCCGGCCATTGCGCTGTGCCGTCAGTTGGTGGCGATGACGCCAGAGGCGCTGGAGTGTGTTTTTCTCGCGGATTCAGGGTCGGTCGCCGTAGAAGTCGCAATGAAAATGGCGCTGCAATACTGGCAGGCTAAAGGCGAATCCCGTCAGCGTTTCCTGACGTTTCGTAACGGCTACCATGGCGATACCTTCGGCGCAATGTCGGTCTGCGATCCCGACAACTCGATGCACAGTCTGTGGAAGGGATATCTGCCGGAAAACCTGTTTGCACCCGCCCCGCAAAGCCGCATGGGCGGCGAGTGGGACGAACTGGATATGGTGCCTTTTGCCCGCCTGATGGCCGCGCATCGCCACGAGATTGCGGCGGTGATCCTTGAGCCAATCGTACAGGGCGCTGGCGGTATGCGGATGTATCATCCCGAATGGTTAAAGCGCATCCGTAAAATGTGCGACCGTGAAGGGATCCTGCTGATTGCCGATGAAATCGCCACCGGATTTGGCCGTACAGGTAAGCTGTTTGCCTGCGAGCACGCCGACATCACTCCGGACATTTTGTGCCTGGGTAAAGCGTTAACCGGTGGGACAATGACTCTTTCAGCAACCCTGACCACGCGTCAGGTCGCAGAAACCATCAGCAACGGCGAAGCGGGCTGCTTCATGCACGGCCCAACCTTTATGGGCAATCCGCTGGCCTGCGCCGTCGCCTCCGCCAGCCTGTCATTACTCGAAACCGGCGAGTGGCGCTCGCAGGTCGCGGCCATTGAAGCGCAGCTGCGGGCAGAACTTGCCCCGGCGGCGGATTCCAGTTGGGTAGCGGACGTACGCGTACTCGGCGCCATCGGCGTCATCGAAACCACCCATCCGGTGAATATGGCGGCGTTACAGAAGTTCTTTGTCGAACAGGGCGTCTGGGTACGACCATTTGGTAAACTGATTTATCTGATGCCGCCGTACATTATCAAGCCCGATCAGTTGCGTCGCCTGACCCTGGCCGTGAACGAGGCTGTGCGCAGTGCAACATTTTTTAGCGATTAATCAGCGGTAAGCTCCACGGTTTCTGGCTACACTTTTTGGCTAACGAGAGGAGTCAGCATGAAACTAATCAGTAACGATCTGCGCGATGGCGATAAGCTTGGACATCGCCACGTCTTTAACGGCATGGGGTATGACGGGGATAATATTTCCCCACATCTGGCGTGGGATGACGTGCCCGCAGGAACCAAAAGCTTTGTCGTGACCTGCTTTGATCCTGATGCGCCAACTGGCTCCGGCTGGTGGCATTGGGTGGTGGTAAATCTGCCGGCTGATACCCGCGTACTGACGCAAGGATTCGGCTCCGGGCTGGTTGCAGTGCCGGATGGCGTGATTCAGACCCGTACGGATTTTGGTAAAGCCGGTTATGGTGGAGCAGCCCCGCCGAAGGGGGAAACCCATCGCTATATCTTCACGGTTCACGCGCTGGATGTGGAGCGTATTGATGTCGATGAAGACGCCAGCGGCGCGATGGTCGGATTTAACGTTCACTTCCATTCGCTCGCCAGCGCCTCGATTACGGCGATGTTTAGCTAAGCTTTGTTGTGCCGGATGTCGGCTTCGCCTCATCCGGCCTACAAAGCAGACAGTAGGCCTGATAAGATGCGTCAGCGTCGCCATCAGGCAATTTTCTACAGAAATTCAGGCAGCAATTTCAGCAACGCTCCTTGCGCTAACAGTTCGGTCGCGCACTCAATATCCGGGGCGAAAAAGCGGTCCTGGGTATAGTGGGCAACTTGTTCACGTAATGCCTGACGCGCCTGCTCCAGCAGCGGACTTGAGGTTAACCCTTCGCGCAGGTCGATCCCCTGGCACGCCGCCAGCCACTCCACGGCAATCACGCCGCGCGTATTCGCCGCCATCTCCCACAATCTGCGACCCGCCGCAGGCGCCATAGATACGTGATCTTCCTGGTTGGCGGAGGTCGGCAAGCTGTCCACGCTGTGCGGATGCGCCAGCGCTTTGTTCTCGCTCGCCAGCGCGGCGGCGGTTACCTGAGCAATCATAAAGCCGGAGTTAACCCCACCGTTTTTCACCAGAAACGGCGGCAACTGCGACATATGTTTGTCCATCATCAGCGCAATGCGCCGCTCTGATAACGCGCCGATTTCCGCAATCGCCAGCGCCAGGTTATCTGCCGCCATCGCCACCGGTTCGGCATGGAAGTTGCCGCCTGAAATCACATCGCCCTCTTCGGCAAACACCAGCGGGTTGTCGGAAACCGCGTTAGCTTCCACCAGCAGGACATCCAGAACCTGGCGCATTTGCGTCAGACACGCCCCCATCACCTGCGGCTGACAGCGCAGAGAATACGGATCCTGCACTTTTTCACAGTTATGATGCGACTGGGAAAGCGCGCTGGTGTCGGTCAACACATGGCGATAAAGTGCAGCGGCATCAATCTGCCCACGCTGTCCTCGCGCCGCATGAATGCGGGCATCAAACGGGCGGCGGGAACCGAGCACAGCTTCGGTGGTTAACGCTCCGCACACCGTCGCAGACGCGAACAGCTCCTGAGCTTCAATTAACCCGCGCAGGGCAAAGGCGGTGGACGCCTGAGTTCCGTTGAGCAGTGCCAGCCCTTCTTTCGCTTCCAGCGTTATCGGCTCCAGCCCGGCCTTTTTCAGCGCTTCGGTCGCCGGGAGCCATTCCCCCTGCCAGCGCGCTTTACCTTCACCCAGCAACGTCAGAGACATATGCGCCAGCGGGGCCAAATCGCCTGAAGCGCCCACCGATCCTTTCGCCGGGATCAGCGGATACACCTCAGCATTTACCAGCGCAATCAGCGCCTCAATCACGCTCAAGCGAATGCCGGAAAAACCACGCGCCAGGCTGTTGATTTTCAGCACCATAATCAGGCGAACCATCGCGTCGTCCAGCGCCTCGCCAACGCCTGCCGCATGGGAAAGCACCAGCGAACGCTGTAAATTCTGTAAATCTTCCGTGGCGATACGGGTTTGGGCCAGCAGGCCAAAGCCGGTATTAATGCCATATGCCGTACGGCCTTCAGCGACAATATTATTGACGCAGGCGACGCTGGCGTTGATAGCATCAATCGCTCCGGCATCCAGGCTCAGTTTAACCGGCTGCTGCCAGATGTCGCGTAGCTGGGTAAAACTCAGATGGCCCGGCGTGAGTGTCATGGCGTTCATATCAGCGTTTCTCCTGCGTCGCAGCAACCATCGGCAAATTCAGCCCTTCTTCGACGGCGCACTCAACCGCAATATCATACCCGGCGTCAGCGTGACGCATTACTCCAGTGGCCGGATCGTTATGCAATACCCGGGCGATACGCGCGGCTGCTTCATCGGTGCCATCGCAAACAATGACCATCCCGGCATGCTGGGAGAAGCCCATGCCGACCCCGCCGCCATGATGCAGCGATACCCAGGTCGCGCCGCTGGCGGTGTTAAGCAGCGCGTTCAGCAGCGGCCAGTCGGATACGGCGTCTGACCCGTCGCGCATAGCTTCGGTTTCGCGGTTCGGGCTGGCAACAGAGCCGGAGTCCAGATGATCGCGACCAATAACAATCGGCGCAGATACTTCACCACTGCGCACCATTTCATTAAACGCCAGCCCCAGTTTCTGACGCCACTCCAGGCCGACCCAGCAGATACGCGCCGGTAAGCCCTGGAAGTTAATCCGCTCACGCGCCATATCCAGCCAGTGATGAAGATGCTTATCATCAGCCACGATCTCTTTCACTTTGGCATCTGTCTTATAAATATCCTGCGGATCGCCGGACAGCGCCACCCAACGGAATGGCCCTATGCCGCGACAGAACAGGGGACGAATATAAGCAGGTACGAAGCCGGGGAAATCAAAGGCGTTTTCCACGCCCATCTCTTTGGCCATCTGGCGAATGTTGTTGCCGTAATCAAACGTCGGCACGCCCATTTTGCTGAAAGCCAGCATCGCCTCGACGTGCGTTGCCATTGAACGTTTCGCAGCCTGTACCGTGCCCTGAGGATCGGACACCGCTTTCGCCTGGTATTCTTCCCAGCTCCAGCCGGACGGCAGATAACCATGCAGCGGATCGTGGGCGCTGGTCTGGTCGGTGACCATATCCGGGCGCACACCGCGTTTCACCATTTCCGGTACAACGTCGGCGGCGTTAGCGCACAGTGCAATAGAGACCGCTTTACCCTCACGGGTATACTTGTCGATACGCGCCAGCGCGTCGTCAAGCGATGTCGCCTGCTCGTCCACGTAGCGGGTACGCAGACGGAAATCGATTCGGCTTTGCTGGCATTCAATGTTCAGCGAACAAGCGCCTGCCAGCGTAGCGGCTAACGGCTGCGCCCCGCCCATACCGCCCAGTCCGGCGGTCAGTACCCAGCGTCCGCTCAGATTCCCCTGATAATGCTGACGCCCGGCCTCAACGAAGGTTTCATAAGTCCCCTGCACTATGCCCTGGCTGCCGATGTAGATCCAACTACCGGCGGTCATCTGGCCGTACATCGCCAGCCCTTTGGCGTCCAGTTCGTTGAAGTGTTCCCAGGTAGCCCAATGCGGCACCAGGTTGGAGTTAGCAATCAGCACGCGCGGCGCATTGTCATGAGTTTTGAACACGCCAACCGGTTTACCGGACTGGACCAGCAGGGTCTCATCGGTCTCCAGTTTGGTCAGCGCGTTGACGATGGCGTCATAGCACTCCCAGTCCCGCGCCGCACGACCGATCCCGCCGTAAACCACCAACTCATGGGGATTTTCCGCCACGTCGGGATCGAGATTGTTCATTAACATGCGCAATGGCGCTTCGGTCAGCCAGCTTTTGGCCGTTAAGGTGGTGCCACGTGGGGCACGAATATCCTGCTGACGATATTTGCTATGGGACATGACAGAAAACTCCTCAGGCTGAATGTAGGCCGGATCAGGCGTGTACGCCGCCATCCGGCACAGCGCCTGATGGCGACGCTAACGCGTCTTATCAGGCCTACGATTAACGGTCACATTAGCTAAAAGTATATACTTGTCTATACAATTAAACGCAAGATCGCAGTTAACAACTGAGCTACATTTTTGCCATACTGCGGCAGCAATCACGATTTTCAGGACATGAAGCGCCCTTGCAGACGATAGCGGGAACCCGGGAACAGCAAACGGGCATGAGATACAATGGATGACGCAGACCAGGTTTTACGACGGATTAGCAGGCAGGGATCGTGTTCTTTGATATTCAGCAGTACACATTCTTCGGCGCTGGCACGCACCGCTTCAACAATATGTTCACCTTCCGTTAAAGGGGCTATCAGCGACAGGTAAGCGTGCGGCGTGGTCTGGCTGTAATCCTGCGCCAGATACTCCGGCACAATTTCGGCATTCACGCAGCGATCCTCAATCTGCACCGGCAAATCGTTCTCGAAGTGCACCATGACAGAGTGAAAAATGGAGGTGCCTTCTTTGACGTTTAACACCAAAGCCTGCTGCGCGTTTGCCTGGGTTCTTTCCAGCGTCAGCACTTCGCACCGGTGCTGATGCTGACGGGCGTTGATTTCATCCGCGATGCTGCGGATTTCAAACAGCGCGGACTGGCCTTTTGGTTCGGCGACAAACGTCCCCACGCCCTGTAAACGCACCAGTAGACCTTCATCCGTTAACTCACGCAGCGCACGGTTGATGGTCATGCGGCTGAAACCATACTGCGCCACCAGCTCAGCCTCAGACGGAATGCGATCGTGAGGTTGCCAGATACCACTGGCAATTTTTTCGCTGATCTCCTGTTTGACCTTTTCGTAAAAAGGAGCCGGAGCAGAACGGGATGGGAGCATGCGTGAGCCTTCCTTAAGCTGAGAATGTGAGTGGGTACAGTTTACAGGCATTACCCGAACCTGATAAGCGCAACGCCATCAGGTATGTCAGTGCCACCAGTGCGCGATTTGCCAGCCTAATCGCGCCGCAACCCGCGCCGCCCTGCCATCATCGTCAAAGCGTGGATTAAATTCAACCATATCCACCGCCTGTAGTTTACCGCTACGGCACAGGGGCTCAATCAGTCTCAGCAGCGTCGCCAACGGTACGCCAAGCGCGGCGGGGGCCGACACGCCGGGCATTTCCCATACTGGCATCACGTCGAGGTCGATAGTCAGATAGACGACATCCAGGTTGGCGGCAAACTGCGCCAGCTGAGCCTGCGCCGTATCACAATGCAGATCCTCCACTACGGTCACACCGAGTCGCTGGGCTTCATCCCATAGCGCCTGGGTATTTGCCGCCCGGCTGACGCCGATACAGGCATAGTGAAATTCACGCTGCTGTTCGTCGCACAGTTGCGCCAGTTGGCGAAACGGCGTACCGGACGTGGCCTGCCCGGCATGGCGCAAATCGAGATGCGCATCGAAGTTGACTATCCCCACTTTCGCCTGCGGGAACGCATCCAGTACGCCAGCGCCGTGCGCAAAGGCGGTTTCGTGTCCTCCACCCAGAACGAAGGTACGCATGTTCTCCTGCTGACAGCGCTGTACCGCATTGCGTAACGCCTGCTGCGCGCCCTCAAGATCGGGAGCCTGCGCCACAATATTTCCCAGATCCACCAGCCGATGATGCCCATCATGGCTGGCTAAATTTGCCAGCGCCTTGCGCAGCACATCGGGCGCACCGGCGGCTCCCGTGCGCCCCTGATTACGTTTCACGCCTTCGTCGCAGGCAAACCCGAGCAACGCTATCTGCTCGCGATACATTTCCGGGCTAAACGTCGGGCTCAAGGTGATAGTCTGAAACAGGCGCAGCGCATTCGGCGATTCGGCGCGGTCATCACGTCCCTGCCACAGCGCAGGTGAAGCAGGTTGCCAGTTAGTCATGCTATTTGTCCTTTGAATACGCGTTGGTAGAGCGGGTTGCGTCCGGGTTCATACAAGATCTCGACCGGGAGAGTTGCGTCCCACACCACAAAATCGGCCACAAACCCGGCCTTCAATTGACCGTGAGTGGCATGACGCCCCAGTGCCCGGGCCGCATGACGGGTTACGCCCGCCCATGCTTCTTCCGGCGTTAGGCCAAACTGAACACAGGCCATATTCATCGCCCAGTGCAGGCTAATAAACGGACTGGTACCGGGGTTAAAATCTGTCGCTACCGCCATCGGTACCTGATATTGACGCAGCAACGCTACCGGTGGGCGCTGCTGCTCTTTGAGGAAATAGAACGCGCCGGGCAGCAGCACGCCGACCGTACCGCTTTGGCTCATCGCCGCCACGCCCGCTTCATCGAGGTATTCAATATGATCGGCGGATAGCCCGTGGTAGCGGCTTACCAATTGCGCACCACCAAGCAATGACAGTTGTTCAACATGACCTTTAATCGGGATGCCCAGCGCCTGCGCAGCCTGAAACACCCGCTCACTCTGCGCCAACGAAAAACCAACGCTTTCACAGAACAGGTCGACGGTCTCGAAAAGCCCTTGTTCCCACAACTGCGGCAAAATGGTCTCGCAAACCAGCGTAATATAGCCGTCAGGGTCATCACGGTATTCCGCTGGAGTCGCATGCGCAGCCAACAGCGTCGGGCTGATTTCAACGATATTCTCTGCCGCCAGCGCCGCCACCACGCGCAATATTTTCTCTTCTGTCTGTAAATCCAGGCCGTAACCCGATTTTATTTCCAGCAGCGTAACGCCTTCTTCGATCAACTGTTCCATCCGCTGATGGGCTACGTGTAAGAGTTGTTCATCCGTGGCGCTGCGGGTCGCCGACACGGTGGCATTAATCCCCCCGCCCTCGGCGCTTATCTGCTGGTAGGAGACACCGTTTAGCCGTTGCTCCCATTCACCTGCGCGGTTTCCGCCAAAAACCAGATGCGTATGGCAGTCAATCAGGCCAGGCGTAATCAATCTGCCCTGCATATCAAAGGTATTATCATGAGTCAGATATAACGATGACTCCGGGACGATATCGCGAATCTTACCCTGGCGGACGATCAGCGCATGACCATCCACCAGCCCATACGAGGTGCCTCGTTCAGGATCCATAGTCGCCAGACGAACATTGCGCCAGATAACATCATCAGGGAAGAATTGCTGCATTCGATTCACCACTTGTCATAGGTTGTATAGACATTTATTTTTGATTATAGGGATGTTGTCAACCTGAAGGACCGTAATTGTTATGTATTTGTGATATAAGGACTCTCCGCGCCGGGCTTTGTGGTGATAAAAACAACTTTTTACCTTTTAACCTTCCCGTTTCGCTCAACTTAGTATAAAAAAGCAGGCTTCAATGGATAACTTTTCAAAGCCCGGAGCAACCTGTGAACATATCATCAGTTTCCCGTCTGGCGCTGGCTATGGCTTTTGGCGTGACGCTGACCGCCTGTAGCTCTACGCCGCCCGATCAAATTCCTTCCGATCAGACCGCGCCAGGCACCTCTTCGCGCCCGATCCTGTCGGCCAATGAAGCGAAAAACTTCGTTGCTGCGCACTATTTTTCCGCACTGACGCCAAACACCGCGCCGTGGAGCCCTTCTGCTATTTCTTTGCCTGCGCAGCCTGACTTCGTCGTTGGCCCGGCAGGCACTCAGGGCGTCACCCATACCAGCATTCAGGCTGCGGTTGATGCGGCAATCATCAAACGTACTAACAAACGTCAGTACATCGCGATTATGCCGGGCGAGTATCAGGGTACGGTATACATTCCGGCAGCAACGGGTAGCCTGACGCTGTACGGTATGGGCGAAAAACCGCTGGATGTAAAAATCGGCCAGGCCATTGACGGTGACATGAGCACCGCAGACTGGCGTCGTACGGTGAACCCGGGCGGTAAATACATGCCGGGTAAACCTGCGTGGTATATGTTTGATAATTGCCAGAACAAACGTGGCGCAAATATTGGCGTAATGTGTTCCGCCGTCGTCTGGTCGCAAAATAACGGTCTGCAATTGCAAAACCTGACCATCGAGAACAACCTCGGTGACAGCGTTGATGCGGGCAACCACCCGGCCGTTGCGCTGCGTACCGATGGCGATAAAGTGCAGATTAACAAGGTTAACATCCTGGGCCGCCAGAATACCTTCTTCGTGACCAACAGCGGCGTGCAAAACCGTCTGGAAAACGATCGTCAGCCGCGTACGCTGGTGACTAACAGCTACATTGAAGGCGATGTGGATATTGTGTCCGGTCGCGGCGCAGTGGTGTTCGATAACACCGAATTCCGTGTAGTGAATTCCCGTACCCAGCAGGAAGCCTATGTGTTCGCACCGGCTACCCTGTCAAACATCTACTACGGTTTTCTGGCTATCAATAGCCGCTTCACGGCAAGTGGCGATGGCGTGGCGCAACTGGGCCGCTCGCTGGATGTCGATTCCAACACTAACGGTCAGGTCGTGATTCGTGACAGCGTAATTAACGAAGGCTTTAACATGGCAAAACCATGGGCTGACAGCGTTATCGCAAAACACCCGTTTGCCGGAAATACGGGTGCAGAAGATGATAAAGGTGAAATCCAGCGTAACCTGAACGACACCAATTTCAACCGCATGTGGGAATACAACAACCGCGGTATCGGTAGTAAAGTGGTTGCTGAACCTAAAAAGTAATGACTGAAAAACAAAAAGGTCGCCAGCTTGAAGCTGGCGACCTTTTTTATGACGTTATACCAAACGTGACTTATTAAAGTTAATCAAACTCCCTGCCTTAATAATTTCACGTTCTTCCCCGGTCAGACTTTCCATATACACGCTGATTTCACTCACCGCACCATCATCGTGAAGCACGTAGGCTTTGATAGCGCTACTGCACTCATCCAACGCGCGGCGAATACCGGGAATAAAGATGTAGTCACCCACCTCAAATGAGGGTTGCTCTGCCATCTGGAGCGGTAGCATACCCCAGTTGATAACGTTGGAACGGTAACGCTTGGTGGCATATTCCTGGGCGATATTTGCCAGTCCGCCAATCACTCGCTGACAGCTCGCCGCCTGCTCGCGCGCTGAACCATCCCCAGGCTTGACGGCGTAAATCATGCTGCCAATCTCAGTATCCAGCGGTTGCACATTTTCCTGACCGGTAATCTGTCGGATACGTTCGAAAACCGATGCCAGCTCGCTAACATCACCCGCCATACGCCGTTTTTCCAACTCCGACATCGCTTTACTTCTTGCCACATACCCCGGATCTCGTCGCGACAGCGTAAATTCAGCCAGTCCCAGTGGATTAGAACGATACGAAGAGGTTTCTCCGGACGGGATAAGCTCATCCGTCGTTGTCACGTCATCAAGGATCTTCGAGGCCACTTTCAGCAGAATATTGTCCGTTAATGCGCCCAGTTCCGGCCAGTCTTTAATGTTCGGGCCGTAAATGAGCGGCTGCTGCGTGGCCCCTTTCACGAATCCCTGGTATACGCGACTCTTATAAGGCGCTGGATTAAACGCATAGTCCGGCAGCGTATGCCAGCAGTCCAGTTCCGTTGCGGCAGTGAGGAATCCCCCGCTAGCTGCCGTAGCTGCAATCGAGCGCGCATCCATCAGCGCAACGGCTGACATTTGACCATTGCCCGGCTTCGAGCCTTCACGGTTGGGGAAATTACGCGTGGTATGACGAATGCTAAGACCATTGTTGATTGGCGTATCGCCCGCGCCAAAGCATGGACCGCAGAATGCGGTTCTGATGACGGCCCCCGCTCCCAGCAAATCCGTAACGACACCTTTCTGCGCTAAATCCATAAACACCGGCTGTGACGAAGGGTAGACCGCCAGCGAGAAAGCATCATTGCCGCAGGATTGACCGCGTAATGCCTGCGCTGCGGCAATCACGTTTTCATAGTTGCCCCCCGAGCATCCGGCAATGATCCCCTGCTGTACTTTTAAGCGGCCATTTTCTACTTTGTCCAACAACGAGAGGCTGGCTTTACCCTGCGCGATACGTGCAGATTCAACTTCAATCTCCCGGAGAATATCCGTGAGATTCTCATTGAGAGTATCAATCTCATAGACATTACTTGGATGGAATGGCAGCGCAATCATCGGCTTAATCGCACTCAAATCGACATAAATACAACCGTCGTACCAGGCCATCGGCTGCGGACTGAGCTGGCGATAGTCTTGTTCGCGCCCATGCAATGCCAGCCAACTGCGAGTTTCATCATCTGTTTGCCAGACGGAGCTCAGACAGGTGGTTTCGGTGGTCATCACATCAACGCTGTTGCGAAAATCCGTTGAGAGATGGCGAATGCCAGGGCCGACAAACTCCATGACCTTATTTTTGACGTAGCCATTTTTAAATACCGCGCCAATGATCGCTAACGCCACATCCTGTGGGCCAACGCCCGCAACAGGCTTGCCGGTCAGATAAACGGCAACCACGCCGGGATAATCAATATCCCAGGTATCGTTTAGCAGTTGTTTGACCAGTTCACCGCCCCCTTCTCCTACCGCCATCGTGCCTAACGCGCCGTAACGAGTATGGCTGTCTGAGCCAAGGATCATTTTGCCGCCACCCGCCATCATTTCACGCATATATTGATGGATGACAGCAATATGTGGCGGCACAAAGATTCCACCATAACGCTGCGCCGCAGACAGACCAAACATATGATCGTCACCGTTAATGGTCCCCCCTACCGCACATAATGAATTATGGCAGTTAGTTAGAACATACGGCAGTGGAAACCGCTCCATACCTGATGCTTTTGCGGTCTGAATAATACCGACAAAGGTAATATCGTGTGAAGCTAATGAATCAAACTTAATTTTAAGCTTATCCATATCACCGGACGTATTATGCGCGGCGAGAATCGACCACGCGATGGTTCCTTTTTTCGCGTCCTCTTTGCAGATATGCGCAGGCAATGACTCCTCAGCTATAATTTCATTATTATCGGAGAGATAAATTCCTTTTTCATACAACGTAATCATTTGATACTCCGTAGTCCTGTGCTTACATAAGCGCACAGTCAATTAATAATTTAAATCTGGCTTATGGTTTACAGCATGTTCCAGTTAATCAACATATTCCACCACCACACGCCGAGGGTGATATGGACAATAAAAGTCAGTAAGGTCAACATGGCGCCAACCAGCCACCACGATTTAATATCGTTATATCCGACGCCAAAAATAACCGGACCCGCAGCACCGCCGTAGTGGGTGACCATTCCGCCATACGAGTTTGAGAAAAGTAGCGCCAGCGCCGTTAACATCAGTGGGGCCCCGGACACATTCGCCAACATGGCAAACACCGGCATCATTGCCACAATATATGCGCTGCCAGAGGCAAAGAAGTAACGAACGATAATGCTCAGGAACAAAATAACGAAGAATGCCACATTGCCGTGATTACCAAAGTCGAGATTGTTTTTGAACAGTTCGGCTAACCAGTCGAAGAATTTCACTTTCGATAATAGCGAACTTAAACCGATAATACCGCCGTACCAGATTAAGGTATTCCAGCCGCCCTTATTTTTGACCACATCATCCCAGGTGACGACATCAAACAACAGCATCGTACCCATAACGACTATCGCTACCGTTGATTCATCAACGCCGAGGCTTTTACTGAAGATCCATCCCAATAACGCGAGAACGAAAATGCCCAGCAGCATTTTTTCACGCCCTTTCATTGGCCCTAAATCCTGAAGCCCAGCCTTCGCGATAGTTTTGTTATCAACCTTTTTAATTTCAGGTGGATACATAAAATAGATAACGAGCGGCGTCAGCAACAGCATAACCATTCCAGGCAATCCTGCAGCAAGCGCCCATCCGCCCCAGCTCAACTGCAGGTGACAGATATCATTGATCATTTTCAACGCCAGTATGTTTCCCGCCATCGCGGTAAAAAACATATAGCTGGTTGTTTTAGTGACCATATAGACCGACATCATCAGGTAATGGCCGACACGGCGTGGACTTTTGTCAGGCTCAGAGCCCAACGCCACCGCCACGCTGTTGATGATGGGTAATACGATTCCTCCCGCTCGCGCCGTATTTGATGGTGTTGCCGGGGCTAATACCAGGTCAAGAAATACGGTCACGTAGCCCAGGCCAAGCGTAGTATTACCTATTTTACCGATCAGAATATAGGCAATACGCTTGCCCAACCCCGTCGTCACAAAAGCAGCGCTTAAGGTAAACGCTGAGAAAACCAGCCACGTCGTACCGGAAGCATAACCGCTCAGCACGCTGCTGGTTTTAAGTACGCCGCTACCTAAATTTCCTACAACCACCATAGAGGCGGCAACCGCAATCAATAAGACTACCGGTTCAGGAAACAGTTTGATCACCAGTCCGACAATCGCAGCAAGATAAATACCAAACAGCACCCATGCCAGTTCACTTAATCCCGCAGGTGCTGGAATGAGACCGATAAGACAAGGGATCGCTAATATTAAAATTAGTTTCCATAATGATTTAACGTTCATTTTTGAGTCCTGGATAATCTGTACATCAAATACAGAATATTTTTCGATTTTCCGTAATCACAGCAAATTGAGGTCAATGCTGTCAGGGAAGGTAAACGTCACCGGAAAATATCTTTCTGGCAGTACGAATAACCGAAGCTCTGATGGTTGCGGGTTCATCCCCTTTGTTGATTAAATGAATATCAAGTGCGCCGCCAGGATGTTCGATATTGATATTCCCGTAATCCGCACCAGCCGTTACCTGACGCGTAACGGTACCATTAATGACACAACTGCTGGCGATAGCTATCGCCCCGGTAATCGCCAGCGCTTTATGGCAGGAGTGCGGCATAAAATAACGAACATTAATTTCGCCACCGTGTTGAGGAGCCGAGATAAGAATTGGCTTTGGGATAACCTTATTAGTGACATCACCCAGGCCCATAGCGTCACCGGCCTGTAAACGAATAGATTCAATGCGCGACATTAATGCGCTGTCTGCATCTAAATCCTCCGCTGATTCATAGCCCGTTTTGCCCAGGTATTCTGCAGGAATAATCACAACAGGCGTCGCCATATCCATGCAGGTCACCGGAATCGAGTCGATATAATCGATCTGCTGACCTGTCGGGAAAATAAGTCCGGTTTTGGAACCCGCGGCATTGAGAAACGTCAGCGCAACAGGCGCAGATGTTCCTGGTACACCATCAATTCTCGCTGTTCCTTCATACTCAACAACGCCGTACGGAGTTTGTATATCGGCCTCGATAAACGTGCTGGTGTTTACATTGCGAATGCGGACGCGAGTAGTCGGTATTGTGGCTGCAATCAATCCCTTTTCAATAGCAAACGCGCCAACGGCGGAAAGCATATTGCCACAGTTGGGTGTGGTATCGACTCGTTGCTCATGTACCAGTACCTGAGCAAATAAATAATCGATATCAGCGTTGGGATCGTTTGAACGACTAATAATCGCTACTTTACTGGTTAACGGATTGCCACCGCCGATACCGTCTATTTCCAGCGCATTGCCGGAACCCATAATTTTAATCAATATTTCATCACGTCGTTTTACTTCTTCAGGTAGATCTTGTGCCAATAAAAATGCGCCTCTGGAAGTTCCTCCGCGCATCATAACGCAAGGTATTTTTTTCATGACAATGCTCTCAATATTATTCCCACTGAGTACATGGTTGCATGTCATGAATAGGGTGGCTAATGACTTTGTTTGTGTGATTAGTGATTTATTTTTATTAATTAAAATTTAAGAATTGCAGATACACTGGACGCTTTCATCTTAGACAGGGGCCTCCCTGATTGAGTCCGGAGTCAGAATGAAACATGAATTATCGAGCATGAAGGCATTTGTCACGCTGGCAGAGTCCGATTCTTTTAACAATGCCGCCAAGTTACTTAATATTACGCAACCTGCGTTAACGCGCAGAATTAAAAAAATGGAAGAGTATTTACACACTCAACTCTTTGAAAGAACAACTCGCAAAGTCACATTAACAAAAGCGGGAAAAATGCTATTACCAGAAGCCAGAGAATTAATTAGAGCTTTAGATGAAACCATTTTTAATATTAGTGAAATGAATATTCATCATCACGGCATGGTGACATTGTCCTGCATTCCTACCGCGGTTTTCTATTTCTTACCGTTGGCAATAGGAAAATTTAATGAGCGGTATCCCAATATCAAGGTACGAATAATTGAACAAGGTACGAATAATTGTATGGAATCCGTACTTTGCAACGAGGCTGATTTTGGAATAAACATGAACAACATCACAAATTCCTCTATCGAGTTCACTCCGCTGGTTAACGAACCGTTTGTTCTGGCCTGTCGGCGCGATCATCCGCTCGCCAATAAACAGTTAGTGGAGTGGCAGGAATTGCTGAATTACAAATTGATAGGCGTTCGCTCGTCAAGCGGTAACCGATTGTTGATTGAACAGCATTTGGCAGATAAACCATGGAAATTGAACTGGTTTTACGAAGTTCGGCATCTGTCCACCTCGCTGGGCCTGGTGGAAGCCGGACTCGGCGTTTCCGCGTTACCCGGACTGGCAATGCCGCAAACGCCACACCCAACGCTGACAGGGATCCCATTGGTTGAGCCTGTCATTAGACGTACGCTGGGGGTTATTCGGCGTAAGGATGCTATTCTTTCACCTCCCGCTGAACGCTTTTTCTCTCTACTGCTTAATTTATGGGCTGACGATAAAGATAGTCTTTGGAAATCTGTTGCTGAACGTCAGGACAATCTACCGTTCATTAAATAAACAAAAAAAATCCGCAATCTGAAAAGATTGCGGATCGTTTATAACGCCTGCGCGTTTTAATACGCGTTAACCACGACCCACATCGGGCCCTGACCTACCGCATAACGTCCTTTCTCTGTCAGCAGCCCTTGCTCGCCTGCAATCTCGTACACCGCGATATGGTGCGATTTTTGCCCGGCGGCAATCAGGTATTTACCACTGTGGTCGACATTAAAACCGCGCGGCTGAGTTTCGGTAGGCTGGAAACCCTCTTTGGTCAGCACGCTGCCATCTTCAGACACGCTAAAGACCGTAATCAGGCTGGCGGTGCGATCGCAGGCATACAGATGACGCCCATCCGGCGTGATGTGAATATCTGCGGCCCAACGGGTATCAGCGAAATCAGCAGGCATCATATCCAGCGTCTGCACGCACTCGATCTTACCGTACGGATCTTTCAGCTCCCAGACGTCAACGGAGCTGTTCAGTTCATTCACACAGTAGGCATATTGTTTATTCGGATGGAACGCCATATGACGTGGGCCCGCACCTTCAACGGTGTTTACTTCAGCCGGTTCCTGCGCGACCAGATGACCATCATCGCTTACCTCAAACAGGCAGATACGATCCTGCTTCAACGCAGGAACCCACAGAATACGGTTATCCGGAGAGATGTTGGCCGAGTGACAGCCATCCAGACCTTCAACCACGTCAACCAGTTCCACCGGCAGACCATCTTCCAGACGCGTGACGCTCACGCTGCCAGCGTTATAAGAGCCAACGAACACGAAACGTCCCTGATGATCGGTAGAAATATGCGTCGGGCTGCCCGGCAGCGCAGACTCCGCCGCGAAAGTCAGCGCACCGTCATCAGGCGCAATACGGTAAGCCAACACGCGAAACTCCGGGCGCACGCCTACATACAGGTAGCGCTTATCCGGGCTGACGACCATCGGCTGTACCTGACCCGGCACATCAACCACCTGCGTCAGCGTCAGAGAACCATCGTGATTCAGGCTCCAGACGTGGATTTGCTGACTTTCAGGGCTGGCGGTATAAACGGTTTGCTTCATGAATACTCCTTTGCTTTTTGGCAGGTGGCTGCAATTGCCTGACACACGCCTAAGGTAGACGCTTTTAACGGTGAATGCTTAATTAAGGCTCAGAATTTTGTCCGGCTCCCGTCTCGGTGTACCATTCCAGCAGACGAAATTCTCAACCTTAATCTGGAAAAAACTATGACCGCACGCGTGATTGCCCTGGATTTAGACGGTACCCTGTTGACCCCGAAAAAAACCTTGCTGCCATCCTCTCTGGAAGCGCTCTCGCGCGCCAGAGAAGCAGGCTACCAACTTATCATTGTCACAGGTCGCCATCACGTTGCTATTCATCCTTTTTATCAGGCACTGGCGCTGGATACACCTGCAATTTGCTGTAACGGCACCTACTTGTATGATTATCAGGCAAAAAAGGTACTGGATTCCGATCCTCTTCCGGTAGACCAGGCATTACAGCTGATCGAAATGCTGGATGAACATCAGATCCACGGGCTGATGTATGTCGATGAGGCCATGCTGTATGAGCGCCCGACCGGGCATGTAGTACGTACCGCTAACTGGGCGCAAACTCTGCCGCCGGAACAGCGCCCAACCTTCACCCAGGTGCCTTCGCTGGCACAGGCCGCACATGACGTTAACGCCGTCTGGAAATTTGCGCTGACCGACGAAGATATTCCGAAACTGCAGCAGTTTGGTCAGTACGTCGAGCAACAGTTGGGGCTGGAGTGTGAATGGTCCTGGCACGATCAGGTCGACATTGCCCGTAAAGGCAACAGCAAAGGACGACGCCTGACCCAATGGATTGAAGCACAGGGCGGATCAATGGAAAACGTGATTGCCTTTGGTGATAACTTCAACGATATCAGCATGCTGGAAGCCGCAGGCACTGGCGTGGCGATGGGCAATGCGGATGACGCGGTAAAAGCCCGCGCCAACATCGTGATTGGTGACAACACCACCGACAGCATCGCGAAATTTATTTACTCGCACCTGCTGTAATCAGGCGGTAATCGACACGCTCTTAATTTGCGCGTACAGCCACAGGCCAGGTTTGATACCCAGTTCATCCCTGGCCCATGGGCTAATCCTCGCCCACAGCGTCCTGCCGCCCACTTCAAGCTGAACTTCCACCTGGCCGTTATCGTCATAGCACTGCGCGACTTTCGCCCGGAGAACGTTACGAATACTGGTCTGCTGCGGCGGTTGGAGCACCAGTGAAACATCAGATGCCTGAATACGAATACGCAGCGCGGTTTGCAGCGGTTGATCCAGCTTATTGACCCACAAATGCTGATCGCCAAGCGCCAACGCGGTCATCGCGTAGTGTGGATGATGTTCCAGCACGCTGACTTTCAGAATGCTGCTTTGCTGTTCCTTAGGCAGCCAGGGGTGCATCACGCTGCTGCCCCAGACATCTTCCAGCGAACCAAACGCTTTGACCTGCCCGTTTTCCAGTACCATCACTTTGTCCGCCAGGTGCAAGATTTCATCGAGCGAGTGGCTGACGTACAGCATCGGAATATTGATTTCTCGCGCCAGGCGTTGCAGATAAGGCAGCAGTTCGCGCTTACGCGGAATATCCAGCGAGGCTAACGGCTCATCAAGCAGCAACAGTTCCGGCGCGGTAAGCAACGCCCGGCCGATCGCGACGCGCTGCTTTTCGCCACCAGAAAGACCGCCGGGCAGACGGTCAAGCAGCGGCTCAATGCCCAACAGCGCCACCAGCTTGTCAAACTGTCCGGCCATGCTTTTCGCCATTCCATAACGCAGGTTACCGCGTACTTTATAATGCGGGAACAGGCGCGCATCCTGGAAAACATAGCCCACCCGGCGTTTTTCAGGCGTTAAACAGACACCGTTCTCGACGTCGTTTAAGACCCGACCGTTGAGCACGATACGCCCGGACTGCGGCTGGGTCAGACCGCTGATGGCGTTAATCAGTGAGGTTTTTCCCGCGCCGGAAACACCGAAAATAGCGGTGATCCCGCTGGCTGGCAGCGTTTCGTTGAGCGTCAGGCAATGCGTTCCCAGCGTCTGAGAGAAATTAAGTTCCAGCATGGTTATCGCCCCGTCCGTTCACGGCTAATACGCGCCAGCCATTCAGAGATCAGCAGTGAAATCAGCGCTAACACAATAGAAATAATACATAACCTTGCCGCCGCGCTTTCGCCGCCGGGGGTCTGGATCAAGGTATACATCGCCGAAGGGATAGTGCGGGTTTCGCCAGGAATATTGGAGACAAAGGTAATTGTTGCGCCGAATTCCCCGAGGGAACGCGCAAACGCCAGCACCGTACCGACAATAATGCCGGGTAGCATCAGCGGTAGCGTAATGGTCATGAATACGCGCCAGCGTCCGGCTCCCAGCGTGCGGGCCGCCTGCTCCAGTTTGACGTCAACACCTTCCAACGCCAGACGAATAGCCCTTACCATCAGAGGGAAAGACATCACCGCTGCGGCCAGCACCGCACCGCGCCAGCTAAAGGCAAAGGTGATGCCAAACCAGTCGTACAGCCATTCGCCAATGAATCCGCGCCGCCCCATAGCAATCAACAACAGATAGCCCACCACCACCGGCGGCAGAACCAGCGGCAAATGCAGAACGCTGTCGAGCAGTGCTTTGCCCGGGAACTTGCATCGCACAAGCAGCCAGGCAAAGAAGATCCCAAACGGCAGGCTAAACAAGACGGCCAGGGAAGAAACTTTCAGGCTCAGTATGACGGCCTGCCATTCAGGATCGGTCAGTATCATTACTTGGTCGTAAATCCATAACGTTTAAAGATTTCAGCAGCCTGCGGTCCTTTCAGGTAATCATAGAACGCGCTAACCGTTGCGTTTTTGTGCCCATCAACAATCGCGATAGGGTATTCCACTTTTTTGTGCGAATCTTCCGGGAAAGTCGCAACGACTTTTACGCCTTTGCTGGCGACGGCATCGGAACCATAGACGATACCCAGCGGCGCTTCGTTACGCTCTACCAGCGCCAGCGCACCGCGCACATCTTCAGCAGGTGCCAGTTTCGGGGCCAGGGTATCCCATGCACCCAGTTTTTGCAGCGCTTCTTTGGCATAAATGCCCGCCGGAACATGTTCCGGATCGCCAACGGCCAGACGTCCACCGTTCAACAGGCTGGTCCAGTTGGTTTTGCTGTCAATAGTGAAGTCTTTCTGTGCACTGGCTTTCGGCGCGACCACCACCAGGCTGTTACCTAACAGCGTTGCACGCGTTGCGGTATCAATCGACTTTTTGTCTACCGCGTAATCCATCCATTTCTGATCGGCAGAAATAAACAGATCGGCCGGTGCGCCTGCTTCAATCTGACGCGCCAGTGTGGATGAAGAGGCAAAAGAGGAGACAACATCAACGTTCTTCTCTTTTTTGTATTGCGTCGCAATGTCCTGCATCGCGTTGGTCAGTGAAGCCGCGGCAAACACCGTAATTTTGCCTTCATCCGCCAGCGCATGCCCGGCAACGGTAAGAGAAAGTGTTGCCCCTGCAAACAAGCGTAACCATGTACGTGCCATCTGTAACTCCTTTGCGTTTCGTTATGTAGGCGCAAATATAACGAGTAAATCAGGATTTTCCCAGAGGTTATTGATACCAATTAGAGGTTAGACAAAGAAAATATCGGCAGGGAAAGCAGGATCTTGAGAAACTGTAGTCAGCGAAAACGGGTTGGCAGGCGAAAAATATAAACGCCCGACTGAGCGGGCGTTTGGGGAATCAATGATTCTGTCTGGACTGGTCTTTCTGACCGATACCGGAGAAAATGTTGAACACTTCACCCAGTCCGTAAATCAGACCCAGAATGATGGCCATTACCACAGGTACCATGATTACGGCGAATACCAGACTTTTCAATAACTCTAACATGGTCAACTCCAGATATAGTCCTTAGCTGTATTCTAACCACATAACGCAGAAAAGCACTCCCCTTTTGTGCGGTCGGCTTTGCTCAGGCGCGGTTTTCCGTCACAATACCCTTTTTTGCCAGGAGCTTGTGATGCAGGCCGAAATCCTTCTTACGCTGAAACTTCAGCAAAAACTGTTTGCCGATCCCCGTCGCATTTCTCTGCTTAAGCACATTGCGCTTTCCGGCTCCATCAGTCAGGGCGCGAAGGATGCAGGTATTAGCTACAAGAGCGCCTGGGATGCGATTAATGAAATGAACCAGCTCAGCGAGCAGACGCTGGTTGAGCGCGCAACAGGCGGCAAAGGCGGCGGTGGCGCGGTGTTAACACGCTACGGCCAACGCTTAATCCAGCTGTACGATTTACTGGCGCAAATCCAACAAAAAGCCTTTGATGTTTTGAGCGATGACGATGCGCTGCCGCTCAATAGCCTGCTGGCGGCTATCTCTCGTTTTTCACTGCAAACCAGCGCCCGTAACCAGTGGTTTGGCACAATAACCGCCCGCGACCACGATCAGGTTCAACAGCATGTCGACGTGCTGTTGGCCGATGGCGAAACGCGCCTGAAAGTCGCGATCACTGCGCAAAGCGGCGAGCGTCTGGGCCTGGAGGAAGGCAAAGAAGTGTTGATTCTGCTGAAAGCACCATGGGTAGGAATTACTCAGGACGACGCCATTGCCCAGGCCGCCGATAACCAGTTGCAGGGTACGATCAGCCATATAGAACGCGGAGCGGAACAGTGTGAAGTGCTGATGACGTTACCAGACGGCCAGACGCTGTGCGCCACTGTCCCGGCCCAGGACGCCACAACGCTGCAAGAAGGCGCTAACGTCACCGCATGGTTTAATGCTGACCGGGTGATTATCGCCACACTGTGCTGAGTTAATTGACATCAGCCTGAAGAACACGTATCCCTGTTATTAATCGCTGCAAATAATGGGATACAAAATGTCATCGTTGCAAATTTCGCAAGGCATGTTTCGTCTTAGCGACACAAAAATGCTCCAGATAGATGCGTTGACGTTAAACGCGGGTGATAGCTGGGCGTTTGTTGGTTCTAACGGTAGCGGGAAATCCGCGCTGGCCCGCGCGCTGGCGGGAGAGTTGCCGCTCCTGAAAGGCGAGCGCCACTGTCAGTTCGCGCGTATTACCCGACTCTCTTTTGAGCAACTCCAAAAGCTGGTCAGCGACGAATGGCAGCGAAACAACACCGACCTTCTTAGCCCCGGCGAAGACGACACCGGGCGCACCACCACAGAAATCATTCAGGATGAGGTCAACGATCCCGCCCGCTGCGCTGCGCTGGCGCAGCAGTTTGGCATTTCAGCTCTGCTTAACAGACGTTTCAAATACCTTTCGACCGGTGAAACACGCAAAACCCTGCTCTGCCAGGCGTTAATGTCCTCGCCAGATTTACTGATCCTGGATGAACCCTTTGACGGGCTGGACGTGGCGTCCCGTCGGCAGTTAGCAGAACTGCTCGCTGAACTGCACCAGGCCGGTTTAACGCTGGTGATGGTGCTTAATCGTTTTGATGAAATTCCCGAATTCGTGCAGTTTGCTGGCGTACTTGCCGATTGCACGCTGACGGACACCGGCGCAAAAACCGACCTTCTGCAACAAGCATTAATCGCTCAGCTTGCCCATAGCGAGCGGCTGGAAGGCATTCAGTTACCCGAGCCGGATGAGCCTTCGGTGCGGCGCACATTGTCAGAAAACGAGCCGCGAATTGTGCTTAACGATGGCACCGTCTCGTATAACGATCGCCCTATCCTTCATCATCTGAGCTGGCGGGTAAATCCGCGGGAACACTGGCAAATTGTCGGCCCCAACGGTGCGGGAAAATCAACCTTGCTCAGTTTAATCACCGGCGATCATCCCCAGGGTTACAGCAACGACCTGACCCTGTTTGGCCGCCGTCGGGGCAGCGGTGAAACTATCTGGGATATCAAAAAACACATCGGTTACGTCAGCAGCAGCCTGCATCTGGATTACCGGGTAAGTACGACGGTACGCAACGTTATTCTCTCTGGTTATTTTGATTCAATCGGCATTTATCAGGCCGTCTCCGACAGGCAGCACAAGCTGGTACAGCAGTGGCTGGAAATCCTGGGCATCGATAAGCGTACCGCGGATGCGCCGTTTCATAGTCTTTCCTGGGGACAGCAGCGGCTGGCATTGATTGTTCGCGCATTAGTTAAACATCCTACGTTGTTGATTCTTGATGAGCCTTTGCAAGGATTAGATCCTCTCAATCGCCAACTGATTCGTCGGTTTGTGGATGTGCTAATCGGTGAAGGTGAAACTCAACTGCTGTTCGTCTCTCATCATGCCGAAGATGCCCCAGCCTGTATTACCCATCGACTGGAGTTTGTCCCCGAGGGCGATATCTACACCTATCGACAAACCTCTCTGCGTTAATTTTCATACCAGGGCGTTGAATACGCCCTTTTTCTGGCCTTTTTTTCAGACAAACGCTGAGAAAACAATCTAACGTAATGATTTAAAATATAATAACCACTACGTACACCTGAAAATGCCAGTGTGTAAACGATTCCACTATTTTATTCCATGTCACACTTTTCGCATCTTTGTTATGCTATGGTTATTGCATACCATAGGCTTAACGGAGCGAATTATGAGAGTATTGGTTACAGGTGGTAGCGGTTACATTGGAAGCCACACTTGCGTGCAGTTGCTGAAAAACGGTCACGAAGTAGTGATTCTGGATAATCTCTGCAACAGCAAGCGTAGCGTTCTGCCCGTCATCGAGCGTTTAGGCGGCAAGCATCCAACTTTCGTGGAAGGAGATATCCGCAACGAGGCGCTGATAACCGAAATTCTGCACGATCATGCCATTGACACGGTCATCCACTTTGCTGGTTTAAAAGCCGTGGGAGAATCCGTTGCCAAGCCGCTGGAGTATTATGACAACAACGTCAACGGCACTCTGCGTCTGGTGAATGCAATGCGCGCCGCCAACGTGAAAAACTTCATTTTCAGCTCCTCCGCGACCGTCTATGGCGATCAACCGAAAATTCCTTATGTTGAAAGCTTCCCCACCGGCACGCCGCAAAGTCCGTACGGCAAAAGTAAGCTGATGGTGGAACAGATCCTCACCGACCTGCAAAAAGCACAGCCCGACTGGAGCATCGCCTTGCTGCGCTACTTTAACCCAGTTGGCGCTCATCCGTCGGGAGATATGGGGGAAGATCCGCAAGGTATTCCAAACAACCTGATGCCATACATCGCACAGGTTGCCGTAGGTCGCCGCGAATCACTTGCCATATTTGGCAACGACTACCCCACTGAAGATGGCACCGGCGTTCGCGACTACATCCACGTGATGGATCTCGCCGACGGCCACGTTGCCGCCATGGAAAAGCTGGCTGGCAGACAGGGTGTACATATTTACAACCTTGGGGCAGGCATCGGCAGCAGCGTGCTGGACGTGGTCAACGCCTTCAGCAAAGCCTGCGGTAAACCCATTAATTACCATTTCGCTCCGCGCCGTGATGGCGATCTTCCGGCCTACTGGGCTGATGCCAGCAAAGCCGATCGCGAGCTCAACTGGCGCGTGACCCGCACTCTGGATGAAATGGCACAAGACACCTGGCACTGGCAGTCACGCCACCCACAAGGATATTCGGATTAAGGACCAATCATGACGCAATTCAATCCTGTCGATCATCCACATCGTCGTTTTAACCCACTCACCGGGCAGTGGATCCTCGTATCACCGCATCGCGCCAAACGCCCCTGGCAAGGGGCGCAGGAAACCCCGTCTAAGCAGGTACTGCCTGCGCATGACCCGGACTGCTTCCTGTGCGCTGGTAATACGCGCGTTACCGGTGACAAAAACCCGGATTACACCGGGACCTATGTCTTCACCAATGACTTTGCGGCGCTGATGTCCGATACCCCGGACGCGCCGGACAGTCACGATCCGTTGATGCGCTGCCAGAGCGCGCGCGGTACCAGCCGCGTGATTTGCTTCTCACCCGATCACAGCAAAACGCTGCCGGAACTCAGCGTCCCTGCGCTGACAGAAATCGTAAAAACGTGGCAGGAGCAGACTGAAGACTTAGGCAAAACCTATCCCTGGGTGCAGGTCTTTGAGAATAAAGGCGCAGCGATGGGGTGCTCGAACCCGCACCCACACGGACAAATTTGGGCCAACAGCTTTTTGCCTAACGAAGCCGAACGTGAAGATCGCCTGCAGAAAGCGTACTTCGCCGAACAAGGCGCGCCGATGCTCGTTGATTACGTCCAGCGTGAACTGGCGGACGGCAGCCGTACGGTCGTTGAAACCGAGCACTGGCTGGCAGTTGTACCTTACTGGGCCGCGTGGCCGTTCGAAACGCTGCTGCTGCCGAAAGCGCACGTGCTGCGTATTACTGATTTGACCGATGAACAGCGTACAGACCTGGCGCTGGCGTTGAAAAAACTGACCAGTCGTTACGATAACCTGTTCCAGTGCTCATTCCCCTATTCTATGGGCTGGCACGGCGCACCGTTTAACGGTGAAGAAAACGAACACTGGCAGTTGCACGCTCACTTTTACCCGCCGCTGCTGCGTTCTGCGACCGTGCGTAAATTTATGGTCGGTTATGAAATGCTGGCGGAGACCCAGCGTGACCTGACGGCAGAACAAGCGGCTGAGCGACTGCGTGCAGTCAGCGACATCCATTTTCGCGAATCCGGAGTTTAAATAATGAGTCTGAAAGAAAAAACACAATCTCTGTTTGCAGAAACGTTTGGCTACCCTGCCACCCATATTATTCAGGCGCCGGGTCGCGTAAACCTGATCGGCGAACATACCGATTATAACGACGGCTTCGTTCTGCCCTGCGCCATCGACTATCAGACCGCCATCAGCTGTGCGGCGCGTGACGATCGAAAAGTCCGCGTAGTCGCCGCTGATTACGACAATCAGATTGATGAGTTCTCTCTCGATGCGCCGATTATCGCCCATGACACCCAGCAGTGGTCAAACTACGTGCGTGGCGTGGTGAAACATCTACAAAAGCGCAATAATGCTTTTGGCGGTGCGGATCTGGTGATTAGCGGTAACGTCCCGCAGGGTGCGGGTTTAAGCTCTTCCGCCTCGCTGGAAGTCGCTGTTGGTACGGTATTCCAGCAGCTCTATCATCTGCCGCTCGACGGCGCGCAGATTGCCCTGAATGGTCAGGAAGCTGAAAACCAGTTTGTCGGTTGTAACTGCGGCATTATGGATCAGTTGATCTCTGCGCTTGGCAAGAAAGATCATGCGTTGCTGATCGACTGTCGTACGCTGGGCACCAAAGCCGTTTCGATGCCTGAGGGTGTCACGGTGGTAATCATCAACAGCAACTTTAAACGCACATTGGTCGGCAGCGAATACAACACTCGTCGCGAACAGTGTGAAACCGGCGCGCGTTTCTTCCAGCAACCAGCGCTGCGTGATGTCAGCCTTGAAGCGTTTAATGCCGTCGCCCACGAGCTGGATCCGATTGTCGCCAAACGCGTCCGCCACGTGATCACAGAAAATGCGCGTACCGTTGAAGCCGCGCAAGCGCTGGAAAAAGGCGACCTGCTGCGTATGGGCCAACTGATGGCGGAATCTCACGCCTCAATGCGCGATGACTTTGAAATTACCGTGCCGCAAATTGATACTCTGGTAGAGATTGTCAAAGCGACCATTGGCGATAAAGGCGGTGTACGTATGACTGGTGGCGGCTTCGGCGGCTGCATCGTGGCGCTGATCCCACAAGATTTGGTACCTGCCGTTCAGCAGGCCGTCGCGGAACAATACGAAGCGAAAACCGGTATCAAAGAAACATTCTACGTCTGCAAACCTTCTCAAGGAGCCGGACAATGTTAAACGAAATCCCTGTGCAGGCTCCGGACGGTCAGCCGTTTCGCCTGCTCACCCTGCGCAATGACGCAGGGATGGTGGTCACGCTCATGGACTGGGGCGCAACCCTGCTCTCTGCGCGTATTCCGCTTAGCGATGGTAGCGTGCGCGAAGCCATACTCGGGTGCGCCAGCCCGGAACAATACCCGGAACAGGCTGCATTTTTGGGGGCCTCGATTGGTCGCTACGCTAACCGTATCGCCAACAGTCGTTATACCTTTGCCGGCGAAACCGTCGAATTAATACCAAGTCAGGGCGACAACCAACTGCACGGCGGGCCGGATGGTTTCGACAAACGCCGCTGGCAGATAGTCAATCAGAATGACCGTCAGGTACTGTTCGCCTTAACGTCTGACGATGGCGATCAGGGCTTCCCGGGCCATCTATGCGCTACCGCGCAGTATCGCCTGACTGACGATAATCGTATTTCGATAACCTACCGCGCCACGGTCGATAAGCCCTGCCCGGTCAATCTGACAAATCACGTCTACTTTAATCTCGACGGCGATAAAACGGATGTGCGCCAGCATAAGTTGCAAATTCTGGCGGACGAGTACTTACCGGTGGACGAAATGGGCATCCCGCATGATGGACTGAAATCCGTCGCCGGTAGCACTTTCGATTTCCGCACGCCTAAAATCATCAGCAGTGAATTTCTGGCCGATGACGATCAGCGCAAGGTGAAAGGTTACGATCATGCCTTCCTGCTTCAGGCTCAGGGTAATGCACGTACACCGGTCGCTCAGCTATGGTCACAGGATGAAAAACTGCAAATGGTGGTCTACACCTCGGCCCCGGCATTGCAGTTTTACTCCGGCAACTTCCTCGGCGGTACGCCATCTCGTGGGCCAGACGCCTACGAAGACTGGCAAGGTCTGGCGCTGGAAAGTGAGTTTCTGCCTGACAGCCCGAACCATCCAGAGTGGCCGCAACCGGACTGCTTCCTGCGTCCGGGGGACGAGTATGCCAGCGTAACGGAATATCAGTTTATTCCCGTTTGAACCTTCCCCGTCACAGGCCCGATGACGTAACGTATCGGGCCTGTTGCTTGTTTATCACAACAGACCCGCTCAAATCCCCACCACTCAAAGACAAAATCGCAACCTTGAATTCACAAGAACCTTACACTGTGGCGCTATTTTCGCTATGGTTATGCGTAAGCATTGCCGCTGACGAATTACGGCAATATAATGAGAATTATTATCATTCAATATGATTTATAGGAGTGAGTGTATGGCTGTAACTAAGCTGGTTCTGGTACGTCACGGTGAAAGTCAGTGGAACAACGAGAACCGTTTTACCGGTTGGTATGACGTTGATCTGTCCGAGAAAGGTGTAGGCGAAGCAAAAGCGGCAGGTAAACTGCTGAAAGAGGAAGGCTACAGCTTCGATTTTGCTTATACCTCTGTGCTGAAACGTGCCATCCACACCCTGTGGAACGTACTGGACGAACTGGATCAGGCGTGGCTGCCGGTTGAGAAATCCTGGAAACTGAATGAACGTCATTACGGCGCGCTGCAGGGTCTGAACAAAGCGGAAACCGCAGAAAAATACGGTGATGAGCAGGTTAAGCAATGGCGTCGCGGCTTTGCGGTTACCCCGCCAGAACTGACCAAAGACGACGAGCGTTATCCGGGTCACGATCCGCGTTATGCGAAGCTGACCGACAAAGAGTTACCGGTTACCGAAAGCCTGGCGCTGACCATCGATCGCGTTATCCCTTACTGGAATGAAACCATTCTGCCGCGCATGAAAAGCGGTGAGCGTGTGATTATTGCCGCTCACGGCAACTCTCTGCGTGCGCTGGTGAAATATCTGGATAACATGGGCGAAGATGAGATCCTTGAACTGAACATCCCGACCGGCGTACCGCTGGTGTATGAGTTCGACGAAAACTTCAAGCCGATCAAACACTACTATCTGGGTAACGCTGACGAGATCGCAGCAAAAGCCGCCGCCGTGGCGAACCAGGGTAAAGCGAAGTAATTTCTTCGCAGAATACAAAAAGCGCGGATTATCCGCGCTTTTTTTTGCCTATGAGAGAGGCATTAAAACTTAACCGCGGCGCGCTTTTACCGCATCCGCCAGTTGGCGCAACACCGCATCGGTGTCTTCCCAGCCAATGCAGGCGTCGGTGATGCTCTTACCGTAGGTCAGCGGTTCGCCGCTATCCGGGTTCTGGTTGCCTTCTACCAGATGGCTTTCAATCATCACGCCAATAATCGCTTTTTCGCCACCGGCGACTTGCCCACAAACATCTTTCGCAACATCCATCTGCTTTTTGAACTGCTTGCTGGAGTTGGCATGGCTAAAGTCGATCATCACTTGCGCTGAGAGTCCTGCCTTGATCAGACCTTCTTTCACCTCGGCAACATGCTGAGCGCTGTAGTTCGGCTCTTTGCCGCCGCGCAGAATGATATGGCAATCGCCATTGCCACTGGTATTCACGATCGCCGAATGACCCCATTTGGTCACCGACAGGAAGCAGTGTGGCGCTCCTGCGGCGTTGATTGCATCAATCGCCACTTTGATGGTGCCATCGGTACCGTTTTTGAAACCAACCGGGCAAGACAGACCAGATGCCAGTTCACGGTGCACCTGAGATTCAGTAGTTCGTGCCCCAATCGCGCCCCAGCTCATCAGGTCGGCGAGATATTGCGGGGTTATCATATCGAGGAATTCACCCGCAGCCGGCAATCCGCTGTCGTTGATATCCAGCAGCAGTTTACGCGCAATGCGCAGCCCATCGTTGATCTGGAAGCTGTTGTCCATGTGCGGATCGTTGATAAGCCCTTTCCAGCCAACGGTAGTACGTGGCTTTTCAAAATAGACGCGCATGACAATTTCAAGCTCGCCTTTTAACTCTTCGCGCAGCGCCAGCAGGCGAGCGGCATACTCTTTGGCAGCGGCCGGATCATGAATTGAACACGGTCCAATCACCACAAGCAGGCGATCGTCGCTTCCTTTCAGAATTTTATGAATCGCCTTACGGGCATGAGCCACCGTATTTGCGGCATTTTCAGTAGCGGGGAATTTTTCCAGCAGTGCGACTGGCGGTAATAACTCGTTGATCTCTTTGATGCGTAAATCGTCGTTCTGATAATTCATGATTATTCCAGCGTTGCCATACTTATATAAATGAATGCAATCCCTCCAATCTATATCTTCAGTCATAAAGTGTAAACGGGGTTTTACACTTTGGACGGATTAATCCTGGAATTGGCCAAAAAAACGCAATAAAGTAGCGAAAAACGAGATCCAATCTACAATTTATAACTGTAACAGCTTTAATTTTCATAATTTTCAAGATTCTATGCTGGTTTTAATTTCAACAGCAAAACTATTAACCACATATTGATGATGTATCTGCCACATGCACTGTTGGAAGACGTTATCCGACATATCGACCTTAACAGGAGCATATTATGCATATGACAAAGCTCGCTTCACTCTTTCTTACCGCTACACTCAGCCTCGCCAGCGGCGCGGCGCTGGCTGCGGACACCAACGCTCAGTCCAATAACGGCCAGGCAAATTCCTCGGCTGACGCCGGACAAGTCGCCCCTGACGCCCGCGAAAACGTAGCGCCAAATAATGTCGACAACAGTAACGTGAATTCAGGTGGCACAATGCTTCACCCGGACGGTTCGTCAATGAACCATGAGGGGATGACCAAAGACGAGGTGCACAAAAATACCATGTGTAAAGACGGCCGCTGCCCCGATGTGAATAAGAAGGTTGAGACCGGAAACGGCATCAATAATGATGTTGATACCAAAACTGACGGCACCACCCAGTAACGCTGAAAATAAAGCTAATAACGGGAGAGCAATAGCTCTCCTTTTTAATTTTATCATCCCAAAAACGGTATGATGGCATACAGTAAAGATGAGAATAACAAAGGGATGGCATAATGGCGCACGCACATACTCATACTTCCTCTGAGCAACCGAAGGACAATAATGCCCGCCGACTGATGTTCGCATTTTGCATTACAGCCGGATTTATGTTGGTTGAAGTGGTGGGGGGAATACTCTCCGGCTCGCTGGCCTTGCTGGCCGACGCCGGGCATATGCTCACGGATGCCGCGGCGCTCCTTTTCGCGTTGCTGGCGGTCCAGTTTTCCCGCCGCCCACCCACAATCCGCCACACCTTCGGTTGGCTGAGGCTCACGACGCTGGCTGCATTTGTTAATGCCATCGCATTGGTCGTTATCACCATTTTAATCGTCTGGGAGGCGGTTGAACGCTTCCAGACGCCTCGCCCCGTGGCTGGCGGCATGATGATGGTTATAGCTGTCGCAGGCCTACTGGCCAACGTGCTCGCTTTTTGGGTTTTACATCGCGGCAGTGAAGAGAAAAACCTGAACGTCCGCGCCGCAGCGCTGCATGTGATGGGCGATTTACTCGGTTCTGTTGGGGCAATTATCGCGGCACTGATTATCATCTGGACGGGCTGGACGCCTGCGGATCCGATCCTGTCGATCCTGGTTTCCGTGCTGGTGCTGCGCAGTGCCTGGCGATTATTAAAAGATAGTGTTAATGAATTACTGGAAGGCGCCCCGCTGGCGCTGGATATCGCCGCACTACAGCGCCATCTCAGCCGGGACATCCCTGAAGTGCGCAACGTACACCATGTCCATGTCTGGATGGTGGGTGAAAAACCGGTGATGACGCTGCATGTACAGGTGATCCCGCCGCACGATCACGATGCGCTGCTGGAGCGTATTCAACATTTCCTTATCCATCACTACCAGATTGAGCATGCGACGATCCAGATGGAGTATCAGCCGTGCAATGGGCCGGACTGCCACCTGTATCAGGGCGTGTCCGGCCATTCACATCACCACCATTAATGGGACAGCGCGTGGGAACCCCGCTCACGCGCGCTGTTAATCCACATCCTGCTACCGTTCAGGGCGATAACCGTCAGGATCACATATTCCAGCGACATGGCATATACGCCTTGCAGGGCAAATATCACCACGCTGATGACGTTAATGATCACCCACAGCAGCCAGTTTTCAACGTATTTACGCGTCATCAGGATCATCGCCGCAATCGACAGCACCATCATGCAGGAGTCCCAGAACGGGAATGCATCGGGTTGCAGTTCAGGCACAACAACCTGTAATCCCAATGCCTGCATGATGTTCACCGCGATACGGGTCAGGAACGCAAAGACCGGATCGATATAGACCGACATCAGGCCAATCGCCACCACGCAAGCCGCCAGCCAGCCGATCGCTTTTGGTAACGGCAGCCAGCGAATTTTCAGTTCCGCTTCATGCTGGTTGGTTTGCCGGGACCAGGCATACCAGCCGTAGATGTTGGCGGCAAAGAAGAAAACTTGCAGCAACAGGCTGGCATAGAGTTGGATCTGAAAGAAGATAATCGCAAACAACGTGACGTTTATCAGACCAAAGAAGTAATTGCTGATTTTCTCAAGACTCGCGAGGCCAATACACAGCAACCCGGCGATAGTCCCCACGGCTTCGATCCATGACAGATCGTAACCGCCCGCGCCAATCGGAATATGTACCAGAATGTTCTGCGTGCTAAAAAAGTCCATCTTTTCCCCCAGAGCAAAAAAATAAATAATTAAGCTCGAAGTGTAGCCGCAAATTCCAACATACGGTTTAACGGCAACAACGCCCCTTCTCGCAGTGCGGCATCAACATGTATCTCATGAGCCGCACCACCCTCCTCCAGGCCCTCAGCAATCGCCTTGAGGCCGTTCATCGCCATCCACGGACAATGCGCGCAGCTGCGACAAGTTGCCCCCTCACCGGCCGTCGGAGCTTCAAGTAGCTCTTTATCCGGAACGGCTTGCTGCATTTTGTAAAAAATGCCCCGGTCAGTCGCCACAATCAGCTGCTTGTGCGGTAACGATTTTGCTGCATTAATTAGCTGGCTGGTTGAGCCAACCGCATCAGCCATATCTACGATAGACTGAGGAGACTCCGGGTGCACCAGCACAGCGGCATCAGGGTAAAGCCCTTTCATGCGTGTTAAAGCCTGGGTTTTAAACTCATCGTGGACGATACAAGCTCCCTGCCAACAAAGAACGTCTGCACCGGTCTGTTTTTGCACGTAGTTGCCCAGATGCCTGTCCGGGGCCCAGATGATTTTTTGACCTAAACTATCAAGATGCTCAATAAGTTCTACTGCGATACTGGAAGTGACAACCCAGTCCGCACGTGCTTTAACGGCGGCTGAGGTATTAGCGTAAACCACCACGGTACGATCCGGATGCGCGTCGCAAAATGCGCTGAACGCGTCAATCGGACAGCCCAGATCTAATGAACATTCCGCCTGTAAGGTCGGCATCAGGATAGTCTTTTCCGGGCTGAGAATTTTGGCGGTTTCTCCCATAAACCTCACGCCGGCAACCAGCAGCGTAGAGGCAGAATGTTTTGCACCAAACCGCGCCATCTCCAGAGAATCGGAGATACAGCCGCCGGTCTCTTCTGCCAACTGCTGAATTTCAGGATCGGTGTAATAGTGCGCGACCATAACGGCATCACGCTCTTTCAGCAGGCGCTTGATTTTTTCACGATAAAATTGCTTTTCATCCACACTCAGCGGCGCTGGTTTCGGCGGAAACGGATAAATTGCTGCTTCTGGATCAAACATCACGCTCATCTTGCTTTCTCGTTTTACTGGCTTAACGAAATAACCGATTAAAAGCGTGACGCACGCCATATTCGGTTTGATTTGTTTTATATGCTAAACAAGATAGCGGATTGGCGCAGAAAAGTCACAATAATTGCGTGTGATGAGTGCCGGATGGCGACTGGCGTCTTATCCGGCCTACATTTGGCACCCGTAGGCCTGATAAGCGAAGCGCATCAGCCAAGCAGGTTCGAATCTTATAAATCGCAGATAGCAAAAAGGCGCCTTTAGGGCGCCTTTTTACACTGGTGGGGCGTGCAGGATTCGAACCTGCGACCAATTGATTAAAAGTCAACTGCTCTACCAACTGAGCTAACGCCCCCATATGGGGTGTACTACTTCAATTATTCAGGATGGTGGGTCGTGCAGGATGACTCGGCTTCGCCTCGCCCTACGGGCCGTTGCTTACGCAACGTTATCCTTCACGGTTTACTATTGCTTTCACCAGAAACATTGGTGGGTCGTGCAGGATTCGAACCTGCGACCAATTGATTAAAAGTCAACTGCTCTACCAACTGAGCTAACGACCCGCTCGGATGCAACCTGAAAAATTTTTACTCGGAACCACCAAAATAGTGGTGGGGCGTGCAGGATGACTCGACTTCGTCTCGCCCTAACGGGCCGTTGCTAAAGCAACGTTATCCTTCACGTTTAACATCTGAGTACGATGTTAAAGTTGGTGGGGCGTGCAGGATTCGAACCTGCGACCAATTGATTAAAAGTCAACTGCTCTACCAACTGAGCTAACGCCCCGAGTGGTGGGTGATGACGGGATCGAACCGCCGACCCCCTCCTTGTAAGGGAGGTGCTCTCCCAGCTGAGCTAATCACCCGATACTACGCTGGATACTGCATTAAGTGGTGGGTCGTGCAGGATTCGAACCTGCGACCAATTGATTAAAAGTCAACTGCTCTACCAACTGAGCTAACGACCCACTTTTTTTCACCGCTTTCGGGCTGTTTGATATCCCTTGGCAACGGCGGCATATATTACTGATTTCAGATTTTAGCGCAACAAAAATTTCGATGTAAATAACTCAACTGCTTAGGAATCACACGACACGACCAGAAATAACACGATTTCTGGTCGCATGGTGGTCATTACATCGCGCCAAGGCGTTTTTGCGCTTGTTTCGCGCCATCAGTGCCAGGATATTTAGTGATAACCTGCTGATAAACCGCTTTAGCTTTTGCTGTGTCACCTTTGTCCTGCATGATAACGCCGACTTTATACATCGCGTCTGCAGCCTTAGGTGATTTTGGGAAGTTTTTAACTACCGAAGCAAAATAGAACGCAGCATCATCCTTTTTACCCTTGTTGTAATTCAACTGACCCAGCCAGTAATTCGCATTTGGCAGGTAAGTAGAGTCTGGGTACTTTTTGATGAAGTTCTGGAATGCTTCAATCGCGTCATCCTGGCGGGATTTATCCTGTACCAGGGCAATTGCTGCATTGTAATCGGTATTCGCATCGCCAGTTTGCACGGGAGCCCCTGACGTTGCCGCAGCTCCCGCATCAGGTGTAGGAGTTACCGCCCCACTCTGATCGCCACTCGTAGACTGTGCCGCAGGCGCACTACCGCTGCCAAGATTATTCATCTGCAGCAATATTTGCTTCTGGCGCTCAACAACCTGATTCAGTTGATACTGATTTTCCTGAATTTGACCACGCAGGGAATCAATATCGGACTGATTATCGGAGAGTTGTTGCTGGAGTTGGGTTAAAAGCTGACTGTGAGCGTTAGAAATACGCTCGAGTTGAGTGACACGGTCTTCGACCGAGCCAGAGCCGACACTACTGATTGGCGCCTGTGCAAAAGCGGCCCAGGGGGCCGCTATGCCAACCAGTAACGACAGACTCAACAGATGATGTCTGAAGTTACTGCTCATGCAATTCTCTTAGTAAACCAGTACGGCGCGACGGTTTTTGGCGTAAGCCGCTTCGTCATGACCCAGTACTGCAGGTTTTTCTTTACCGTAAGAAACGATGGAGATCTGGTCAGCAGAAACGCCTTTACCCTGCAGGTACATCTTAACGGCGTTCGCACGACGCTCACCCAGGGAGATGTTGTACTCAGGCGTACCACGTTCGTCCGCATGACCTTCTACGGTGACTTTGTAAGACGGGTTGCTACGCAGGAAGTTAGCGTGAGCATCCAGCATTGCAGCGAAGTCAGAACGGATATCGTACTTGTCCAGATCGAAGTAAACGATGTTGTTCTGCTGCAGCTGTTGCATCTGAAGACGCGCTTGCTCTTCAGAAGACATGTTGCCGCTGCCGTTTGCATCCATACCAGTGCCGGCACCCAGCATGCCTTCGCTGCCGTCATTGCTGGCGTTCTTGTTAGAAGAACACGCTGCAATAGCCATAACAGGCAGAGCAATCATCAGCCCTTTCAGCACTTTGTTCAGTTGCATTTCAATGATTCCTTTATTAATCAATTATTTATTATCACAGATACGGCGACCAGGCAGGGAATTTAACCTGACCATCAGTTGCCGGAAGACGCGCTTTGAAACGCCCATCTGTAGAAACCAAATTCAGCACGGATCCCATCCCCTGAGAAGAGCTGTAGATTACCATAGTGCCGTTAGGTGCCAGACTTGGCGTTTCATCCAGGAACGTTGACGACAGGACTTGTACGCCACCCGCTACCAGATCTTGTTTGGCAATGTGCTGCTGACCATTGGCAGAGCTTACCATTACCATAAACTTACCGTCGCTGCTCACATCTGCATCCTGGTTTTGCGAACCTTCCCAGGTAATACGCTGCGGAGCACCGCCGTTGACGTTAACTTTATATACCTGCGGACGACCGGCCTGGTCAGAGGTAAAGGCCAGGTTTTGGCTGTCCGGGAACCAGGTAGGTTCCGTGTTGTTACTACGACCATCCGTAACCTGACGGATCTGACCGGAACCAATGTCCATGACATACAGGTTCAGGCTACCGGTTTTAGACAGGGCAAACGCCAGTTTGCTGCCATCCGGAGAAAACGCAGGTGCACCGTTGTGACGTGGGAACGACGCTACCTGACGAACCGCGCCATTAGACAACGTCTGAATAACCAGTGCAGAACGACCGCTTTCGAAAGTGACGTATGCCAGTTTTGAACCGTCCGGAGACCACGCCGGTGACATCAGCGGCTGCGGAGAACGGTGTACCACGAACTGGTTGTAACCATCGTAGTCAGACACACGTAATTCGTACGGGAACTGACCGCCGTTAGTCTGAACAACATAAGCGATACGGGTACGGAATGCACCTTTAATACCGGTCAGTTTTTCAAACACTTCGTCACTGGCCGTATGGCCCGCATAACGCAGCCACTGCTTGTTCACTTTATAAGTATTCTGCGCCAGTACGGTACCCGGCGCGCCACCGGTATCTACCAGTTGATAAGCGACGCTGTAGGAACCATCCGGATTCGGTGTAACCTGACCGACGACCACGGCATCAATACCCAGCGCAGACCATGCGGCAGGTTGAACTTCCTGCGCGGTACCCGGCTGCTGAGGCAGACGAGAGCGGTCTAACGGATTAAATTTACCGCTGTTACGCAGGTCAGCGCCTACGATGCCACCGATATCTTCAGGTGCAGCACCCGGCCCTGCCCACTGGAAGGGGACAACACCAATCGGGCGTGCCGAGTCCACCCCCTGGGTGATCTCGATACGTACTTCTGCGTGCAGCACCGCTGCCCACAGCATCAGAAAACCAAATGCTACTCGTAATGCCTGCTTCATCATATCTCCCTTATCTGGACGGAAAGCCCACGATAATTTAGCAGAATGTTAACAAACTCAAATACACAAAACTACCAGAACTCTGTCTCAACCTTAGACCGTTTCTCCTGAATTCTCAGGGGGCGTTATTACAGTTTAAAGTCCAGTTTGGCATCTTTTACTTTTTCATAAACAGCCTGGCTAGGCGGTTTAGGAATTCTGGCTGTTTTCGCAGCCGTCAGCGCAGCCTGGCACAATGCCGGATCGCCGCCCTCTTCGGTCACATCCAGTAACAGACCATCGGGTGCTAACTTGATATGTAATACACAAGATTTACCTGCATACAAATCGGCACCATACAGACGACTCTGGATCGCATTACGAATTTGAGATGCGTAAGCACTGATATCAGCGCCAGAAGCACCGCCATTAGCACCACTTGTACCACTATCTTTCGCCGGTTGACCGCTTCCTTTCGCTCCACCACCCGATTTCGGTGCATTCTTACCGGAGCTTAGGTCACCCAACAAGTCGTCAACGCCAGAGGCTGCTGCGGCTTTTTCGGCCGCAGCCTTTTTCGCAGCAGCCGCTTTATCAGCCGCAGCTTTCTTATCGGCAGCGGCTTTCTCGGCTGCAGCTTTTTTATCTGCAGCTGCTTTTTCAGCCGCGGCTTTCTTATCAGCCGCCGCTTTTTCAGCAGCGGCAGCTTTCGCGGCGGCGGCTTTTTCTGCTTTCTCAGCGGCAGCTTTCTCGGCTGCAGCTTGCTTAGCGGCCTCAGCCTGCGCTTTCTTCGCAGCGTCTGCTGCTGCCTTAGCAGCTTGTGCTTCTGCAGCTTTCTTCGCATCAGCGGCGGCTTTAGCAGCTTCAGCCTCAGCTTTTTTCTGTGCGTCCGCAGCGGCTTTCTTCGCAGCATCTGCCGCTTGTTTCGCCTGAGCATCAGCTTTGGCCTTCGCATCTGCAGCAGCCTTCGCCGCAGCTTCTTCAGCCTGTTTCTGTTGCTCTTGCGCTTTCGCGGCGGCGGCTTCGGCCTGCTTTTGCTGTTCCGCCTGTTCGCGCACTTTTTCCTGCGCGGCTAAACGTTCTTTTTCCAGCTGCTTCAGTCGCTCTTGCTCAGCCGCCTGCTTCTCGCGAAGTTCCTCAGCTTGCTGCTGCGCCTGTTTTTCACGCTGTTCTTCTGCACGTTTCGCACTTGCCTGCTGCTGCTGCTGCCTGTCGTACTGTTGCACAACGGCGCCAGGATCGACCATAACGGCGTCGATGGACGAACCGCCACCGCCGCCAGCTGAAGCATCAATGTGCTCATCGAACGAACTCCAGATCAGTACTGCAAATAAAATGACATGCAGCACCGCTGAAATAATTATCGCCCTTTTGAGCTTGTCGTTTTGTTCGGTTGCCTTTGACACTCTCGGTTCCCAAAAAACTGTTCGCCTGTTACGCGCTATCTTTCAAGCCAGCAAAACGCGGTCATCAGATTGGCTGCGTCATCAAGCCAACCGATTTTACGCCTGCACTGTGTAACAAGTTCAGCGCTTTAATTATTTCATCATAAGGCACGTCTTTCGCACCACCGATTAAAAAGACCGTTTTCGGATTGGTCTGCAGGCGGCTTTTCGCTTCCGCGATAACCTGCTCCGGCGGCAGTTGATCCATCCTGTCTTTCTCAACGACCACGCTGTATTGCCCAATACCGGAAACCTCAATAATGACCGGCGGTTCGTCGTTACTGCTGACGGCTTGCGATTCGGTCGCATCCGGCAGGTCGACTTCCACACTCTGCGTAATGATCGGCGCGGTTGCCATAAAGATCAGCAACAGCACCAGCAGTACGTCGAGCAGCGGTACAATATTGATTTCGGACTTGAGTTCGCGACGACCTCGTCCACGCGTTCTGGCCATGGCTTACCCCTTGTTGCTCTCGCTAACGGTAAACGCCTGGCGGTGCAGAATCGCGGTGAACTCTTCCATAAAGTTGTCGTAATTCAGTTCCAGCTTGTTCACGCGCTGATTCAGTCGGTTGTAAGCCATAACCGCCGGGATTGCCGCAAACAGACCGATAGCCGTGGCGATCAACGCTTCCGCGATACCCGGCGCGACCATTTGCAGCGTAGCCTGTTTTACCGCGCCCAGCGCGATAAATGCGTGCATGATCCCCCAAACGGTACCGAACAGACCGATATACGGGCTGATGGAGCCGACGGTGCCGAGGAATGGAATATGCGTTTCCAGCGTTTCCAGTTCACGGTTCATCGAGATACGCATCGCACGGGATGCCCCTTCAACGACCGCTTCCGGCGCGTGGCTATTCGCCCGATGCAGACGCGCAAACTCTTTGAATCCGCTATAGAAAATTTGCTCTGAGCCCGCCAGATTATCACGACGCCCCTGGCTTTCCTGATACAGACGCGACAATTCAATACCAGACCAGAACTTGTCTTCAAATGCTTCGGCTTCACGTGAAGCAGCATTAAGAATACGGGTCCGCTGGATAATAATGGCCCAGGATGCGATTGAGAAACCAATCAAAATCAACATGATAAGTTTAACCAGAAGGCTTGCCTTCAGGAACAAATCAAGGATATTCATGTCAGTCACTGCTTAAACTCCGCGACAATAGACTTGGGAAGCGCACGAGGCTTCATTTTGAGTGGATCAACGCAAACGATCAGAACTTCGGCTTCATTCAGCACGGTGTTCTCTGCGTTGACAATGCGTTGCGTGAAAACCAATGAGGTGCCACGCATTGACGTAATTTCGGTTTGAACTTCGAGCATATCGTCGAGCCGGGCAGGCGCAAAATACTCGAGGGTCATCTTGCGCACCACAAAGGCTACACGTTCGGCCAACAGGACCTGCTGACTGAAGTGATGATGACGCAGCATCTCTGTACGAGCTCTTTCATAAAAAGCGACGTAGCTGGCGTGGTAAACCACCCCACCGGCATCGGTATCTTCATAGTAGACACGAACCGGCCATCGAAACATATACTTATTCATTCCTACTGCCTCTTTGTTGGCTTCGCCCACTCACACCAGTTGCTTACCCTGGTAAGCGCCTGGTGACTCGCGTTCTTGCCGCCGCGATGCATCAAGAATGTCGTTGTATATCGCGCTGTCTTCACTGTACATCCCGGTAATGCAACAAAAGGTTAGTGCTTTCAAACTTCGCTACTATACGCGCGGGAATGGTGCTTTGGAATGGGGGAAAGTAAACGGAGAGTAAAAAATTATGGGCTTATGCAAGCCCATAAATATTTAAGGATGTTTCTTATTCAAAAGAAGAAGAAAAACACTCCAACAATGAGGACGATATCCGCGATCAGCGGGCAGAAGATACCCTGCCAGTGTACGGCACGAGGACGGAAGCCAACGCCGTGAATAATGCCTGCGCAGACCGCCCACATCAGCAGGAAACCATGCCAGATTTCAAGCTCACTGGTTTTGGCCGCAAAACGTGACGGATCCCAGAATATGCAGCCAGCCAACACGATTGCCAGCACAAAGGAAAGCGCCCGCAGGGGGCGCTTGTCCATCGCGTTGTATACCATCGCGATAATGTTGGTCATCAGCTATCTTCTTGTCCGGCTTTGCCTGATTCAACGTGCTCAAGCGCCAGCGCTGTGATTATCCCAAATGCACAGGCAAGAAGCGTTCCCAAAATCCATGCGAAATACCACATTTTAAGCTCCTTACTTAGTACAGAGAGTGGGTGTTGCTTTCAATATCTTCTTTAGTGATGCGACCGAACATCTTCCAGTAGCACCAGCCGGTGTACAACAGAATGATCGGTACAAACACCGCCGCGACCCAGGTCATCAGGTTCAATGTAAGCTGGCTGGAGGTGGCATCCCACATAGTCAGGCTTGCGTTCATCATGGTGCTGGATGGCATCACAAACGGGAACATTGCGATACCGGCAGTCAGGATGATGCAGGCTAACGTCAGTGAGGAGAAGACGAACGCCCATGCCCCTTTCTCCATACGAGAAGTCAGGATAGTCAACAGCGGCAGAACGACGCCCAGTGCAGGAACCAGCCACAGAATAGGTGCATTGTTAAAGTTCACCATCCATGCGCCAGCCTCGCGAGCCACTTCTTTGGTCAGCGGGTTAGAGGCGGCATGGTGATCCAGTGCGGAGGTCACAACATAACCGTCAATACCGTAAATCACCCATACACCGGCCAGCGCGAAGCAGACCAGAGTCACCAGTGCCGCAACCTGCGAAGTTGCACGTGCACGCAGATGCAGCTCACCTACCGTACGCATCTGCAGATAGGTCGCGCCCTGGGTGATGATCATCCCAACACTCACGACACCCGCCAGCAGACCAAACGGATTCAGCAACTGGAAGAAGTTACCGGTGTAGTACAGACGCATGTAGTCGTCTACGTGGAACGGAACCCCTTGCAGCAGGTTGCCGAATGCCACGCCAATAACCAGCGGTGGAACGAAGCTACCAATGAAGATGCCCCAGTCCCACATGTTGCGCCAGCGCATGTCTTCAATCTTGGAGCGGTAATCAAAACCGACCGGACGGAAGAACAACGACGCCAGTACCAGAATCATCGCCACATAGAAGCCGGAGAACGCAGCGGCATACACCATCGGCCAGGCTGCGAACAGTGCGCCGCCTGCGGTGATGAGCCAAACCTGGTTACCGTCCCAGTGTGGGGCGATGGAGTTAATCATAATTCGACGCTCGGTATCATTACGACCGAGGAAACGGGTGAGCATGCCCACCCCCATGTCGAAGCCATCAGTGACCGCGAAACCAATCAGCAGAATGCCAACCAGCAGCCACCAGATAAAACGCAATACTTCATAATCGATCATTTGACGACTCCTGTCTTAGCGTGCCGGCTGAGAAGTCACAGTGGACTGCTCGTAGTGATAACGACCGGTTTTCAGGCTACTCGGCCCAAGGCGTGCGAACTTGAACATCAGATACAGTTCAGCCACCAGGAACAGGGTATACAGGCCGCAAATCAACAGCATCGAGAAGATGAGGTCGCCAGCGGTCAGCGAAGAGTTCGCTACGGCTGTTGGTAATACTTCACCAATCGCCCACGGTTGACGACCGTACTCTGCGACAAACCAACCGGATTCGATCGCAATCCACGGCAGAGGAATCGCATACAGCGCAGTGCGCAGCAGCCATTTTTTCTCACCGATACGGTTACGAAGTACGGTCCAGAAGGACACAGCGATGATTGCCAGCATCAGAATGCCGCATGCCACCATGATACGGAATGCGAAGTACAGCGGCGCAACGCGAGGAATAGAATCTTTCGTTGCCTGCTGAATTTGCGCTTCGGTCGCGTCGGTGACGTTATCCGTATAGCGTTTCAGCAGCAGACCATAACCCAGGTCTTTCTTCATGCTGTTGAACTGATCGCGAACGGCCTGATCGGTCGTACCAGCACGCAGCTCTTCCAGCAGTTGATACGCTTTCATCCCGTTACGGATGCGCTCTTCGTGCTGCACCATCAGATCTTTCAGACCAATGACCGGTGTATCAACAGAGCGGGTGGCAATGATGCCCAGCGCATAAGGAATTTGAATCGCAAAATGGTTTTCCTGCGCATCCTGGTCCGGAATACCGAACAGCGTAAAGGAAGCCGGTGCAGGCTGAGTTTCCCATTCTGCTTCAATCGCAGCGAGTTTGGTTTTCTGCACGTCGCCCATTTCGTAACCGGATTCATCACCCAGAACGATAACAGACAGAATTGCAGCCATACCAAAGCTGGCGGCGATGGCAAAAGAACGTTTAGCGAACGCGAAGTCACGACCGCGCAGCATATAGTAGGAGCTGATCCCCAGAACGAACATCGCGCCACAGACATAACCAGATGCCACAGTGTGAACAAATTTCACCTGTGCAACCGGGTTGAGCACCAGTTCAGAGAAGCTCAGCATCTCCATACGCATGGTTTCGAAATTGAAATCCGCGGCGATTGGGTTTTGCATCCAGCCGTTCGCAACCAGAATCCACAGCGCGGACAGGTTAGAACCCAGAGCTACCAGCCAGGTGACGCACATATGCTGGACTTTACCCAAACGGTCCCAGCCGAAGAAGAACAGACCTACAAAGGTGGATTCGAGGAAGAAGGCCATCAAACCTTCGATCGCCAGCGGCGCACCGAAAATATCCCCTACATAGTGGGAGTAGTAGGACCAGTTAGTCCCGAACTGGAACTCCATGGTCAGACCGGTTGCCACACCCAGAGCGAAGTTGATACCAAACAACTTGCCCCAGAACTTGGTCATATCTTTATAAATCTGTTTGCCGGAAAGGACGTAGACCGTTTCCATGATGGCCAGCAAGAACGCCATACCGAGCGTCAGTGGCACAAACAGGAAGTGGTACATCGCGGTCAAGGCAAACTGTAAGCGCGACAGTTCGACTATATCTAACATCATGACTCCTTGCTCATCGCATGAAGACTCCGAGAGTGAACCCCGTTAGAAAGGGTCACACGCATGCCCCAATACAAATTTATCTGCTTCCCCCCGCCGCTGCCCTTTCCTCTCATTTGAAGAAAGGACAATGATGAAAGGTTACAAACATGTTAATAAAACACTCAAATTGATCCCGCAATTATATTACGCCGTAAAATCCTTACAATAAACAGGTTTTTATCGAGGTAAATTTGCATTTTTCGATAGTGATCAATTTATAGCTAATTTACTACCTTCAGACCAATTTGATCTGCAGCAATTTAACCTCTTTTGATGCCGTTTACCAAGTTTTAAACATTGATTTAAATCAATTTTCAAATTTAATGTTAATAGTGTTTAGCAGTAAGATGACTAGTGAACATCATGTTAACAACATGTTTTTCAATGAGTAATTGCCGTTACTACAAATGATAGGTTATTTATTTAAATCTACACGATCTTTTAACTCGCCTGGCTGACAAAATTGTCCGCAGATAAAGAGTCACTATTGCTGGGTAGCTCACAGTTTTTTGTTTAGCAAGTCATGGATATGTTATTTCATACAAATTGTTCATTTAAATTTCACTTATAATTAACACCAAGATGTAACTATCTCAAATTGAAGCGAAAGCGTAGCTCATTGACAGACGCATTGCGTTTGGCGTTCTCCCGCAGAGCGCAGCCGTTCCGCTTAAATCATCACTTAAAGTTATCATTCACCTCTCTTCTTCTCTTATATGGCAATGTTTAAATATGCCACAAACAATTCATTATCATTTTTATCCTAAATTTAACAAAAGATAATTATGACATATAAGATTAAAAAATAAAAAACCGTTATCCCGTTCACAAGTTATTTAGTAAATGTGATTTTTTAAATTATTAAAAATGGTGCATAAACGAGGCGCGCAACAAAATAAGATTTCGATCACAAACATGGCAAGTTATTTATTACCCAATTTCCTAACAAATTAAAAATCATCGCAAAAACAAATCATAAGACACTGATAGTAAAGTGATTTTATAAAACAATAATATAACAATCATTTTGCGCAGGATATTTTGAAAATAGATCAATTGCTTCCTTTTCCGCTTCCACAGAAACTCCAACCCTATTAAGAGGTTGCCACAATCCATGTTCTAAATATTAGAAAACAATTTTCACTTATTGACCATCAGCCCTACAGAGGATTACCCATGAAGAAATCTACACTTGTTATTGGCGTCATCGGTGCTGACTGCCATGCAGTCGGTAATAAAGTTCTGGATCGCGTTTTTACAGCTCATGATTTTCACGTAATCAACCTCGGGGTGATGGTGAGCCAGGATGAATATATTGATGCCGCGATTGAAACAGGCGCCGATGCCATCGTGGTGTCCTCTATCTACGGTCACGGCGACATTGACTGCCTCGGGTTACGTGAGCGCTGCATAGAACGTGGCCTCGGCGACATTCTGCTGTACGTCGGCGGCAACCTGGTCGTCGGTAAACATGACTTCGCTGATGTGGAAGTGAAGTTTAAAGAGATGGGATTTAACCGCGTCTTCGCACCAAGCCATGACCTGGAAGATGTCTGCGCGCTTATCACTAATGATATTCACCAACACAATGGCCTTGAGCAGCGTTGCCTGGAAGAGGCTATCTGATGCAAACAGTTTCTGTCGATATCGGCTCGACATGGACCAAGGCTGCCCTCTTCGCCCATGAAGGCGAAGAATTAACCCTGGTAAACCATGTCCTGACCCCAACCACCACACATCATCTGGCAGACGGTTTTTTTGCCAGCCTGAATCAGGTGCTGAACGTTGCCGATGCTCGCCCGTTACTGAAAAGTGGTGAAGTGCAGTTGAAATACTCTTCTTCGGCCAAAGGTGGACTCGCCGTTGCAGCAATGGGGCTGGTGCCTTCCATTACGCTGGAATCGGCCAAAGTTACCGCCCATTCGGCAGGAGCGAAAATCGCGCAATATTATTCGTACAAGCTGAACCGTCATGACATTCAGGAGCTGGAATCTTCCCCCCCAGACATTCTGCTGTTTACCGGCGGTACAGACGGTGGCGAAGAAAGCTATGGCCTGGCGAATGCGCACGCGCTGGCAGGCTCAAAGCTTGATTGCGCCATTATTTACGCCGGAAACCGGGACATTCAGGACGAAATACAAACGATTCTGGGACATAAGGATCTGACCACGGTAGACAACATTCTGCCAGACCTCGATCACCCGAATCCGTTTGCTGCGCGCCAGGCGATTTGCGATGTGTTCTTGTCACGCATTGTCAAAGGCAAAGGCCTGGACGTCATTGTCGGCGAAACAGGCGAAGAGCCAATGCCGACGCCATGGACGGTATATGAGTTAGTTAAAGCCATTAGCGATTACGACAGCGCATGGAAGGAATTCATGCTGATTGATATGGGCGGAGCCACCACGGATGTCTATTCGGCCAGCGCGAATACCCTCTCCCCCGATACCGTCCTGCATGGTGTTCCTGAACCGTTCGTTAAACGTACCGTTGAAGGCGACCTGGGAATGCGCGTTTCCGCCGTCGTGGTGGGAGAAAGCACGCAGGAAATGGTGAAAGTCATCTTCGCCCAACAACCGCAGCGCGAGGAAGCGTTTTACCGCTACCTGCGTCACCTGGTTGGGCAACCGGATTACCTGCCACTCAGCGAGGAGGAGAAATATTTCGACACCCTGCTGGCAGGTTTGTGCGTGGGCTATGCCGCTGAGCGCCACGCGGGCACTAAAAAGCAGGTTTGCACCTGCGTGGGTAACGTGGATTTACAGATGGGTCGCGATCTCACCACCGTACGCAAAGTCGTCGGTTCAGGGGGATGGCTCTCTCGCGCCAGCCAGTTCGATATCCATAACTGGCTCAAATACCGGGAGCTGGACGACCAGGGTAAAAGAATTCTGTTACCGAATCAGTTTGAGTATTACCGCGATTCAAATGGCCTGCTCCCGCTACTGGCAAACGTCGCCAGGCTGTACCCGCAAGCCGCTGCTCGCACCAGCATTCAGTGTTTAACCCTATAAAACTTAAGGCAGCTACGAATGGAACTTCGAAATAAAAAATTGACCCATGACGAATTCATGACCGAAAGGCATCAGGTGTTACAAACCTGGGAAACCGGCAAAGACGTTGAGAACTTCGAAGATGGTGTGAAGTACCAGCAATCAATTCCAGATAAAAAGCGCTTCTCCCTTGCCTTGCTGAAGGCCGATCAGGAAGGAAAAACCCTGAGCCAGCCGCGCGCAGGCGTAGCATTAATGGATGAGCATATTGCGCTACTCAAAACATTGCAGGAAGAGTGCGACCTCCTGCCGAGCACAATCGATGCCTATACCCGTCTGAACCGCTATGAAGAAGCCGCTGTCGGGATCCAGAAATCTATCGAAGCAGGTACTTCCAAACTGAATGGTTTACCGGTCGTCAATCACGGGGTAGCTGCCTGCCGCCGGATGACTGAATCGCTGGAAAAACCGATCCAGGTTCGCCACGGTACGCCGGATGCGCGCCTGCTGGCAGAAATCGCAATGGCCAGTGGCTTTACCAGCTACGAAGGCGGCGGTATCTCCTACAACATCCCTTACGCTAAACGCGTCACCCTGGAAAAATCCATCCGCGACTGGCAGTACTGCGACCGCCTGATGGGCCTGTATGAAGAGAACGGCATTCGCATCAACCGTGAACCGTTTGGCCCGCTGACCGGCACTCTGATCCCGCCGTTTATGTCCCATTCGGTGGCCATTATCGAAGGTCTGCTGGCGCTGGAACAAGGCGTGAAGTCAATTACCGTCGGCTACGGCCAGGTCGGCAGCCTGACGCAGGATATCGCCGCTATTCAGGCGCTGCGCGAACTGTCTCACGAATACTTCCATAACCACGGCTTCGACGATTACGAACTGAGCACCGTTTTCCACCAGTGGATGGGCGGATTCCCGGAAGATGAAGCGAAAGCCTTCTCCGTTATCGCCTGGGGCGCAGCGGTTGCAGGTATGTCGGGCGCTACAAAAGTGATCACCAAAAGCCCGCACGAAGCGTTCGGTATCCCAACAGCAGCAGCTAACGCTCAGGGCCTGAAAGCGTCACGCCAGATGCTCAACATGGTCAGCGACCAGAAATTCCCGCAGTGCGCTGCCGTGGAACAGGAAGTAGATCTGATTAAGAGCGAAGTCCGCGCGGTACTGAAAAAAGTCTTCGAGCTGGGCAATGGCGACATTGCGCGCGGCACGGTGCTGGCCTTTGAAGCTGGCGTGCTGGATGTACCTTTCGCTCCTGCCGCCTGTAACGCCGGTAAGATCCTGCCTGTTCGCGATAACACAGGCGCAATCCGTATTCTTGAAGCCGGTGCCGTTCCGCTGCCGAAAGATATTCTCGCCCTGCACCACGACTATGTCGCAGAGCGCGCACATTTTGAAGGCCGCAAGCCTTCTTTCCAGATGGTCATTGATGACATCAACGCCGTATCCCACAGTAAATTAATAGGAAGACCATAATGAAAATCAAAAAGGCCCTTTTCACCGCTGGCTACTCCTCATTTTATTTTGACGATCAGCAGGCCATCAAAAATGGCGCCGGTCATGACGGGTTTATCTATACCGGCGATCCGGTAACGCCTGGATTTACCTCTGTTCGTCAGGCGGGTGAATGCGTTTCCGTGCAGCTGATTCTGGAAAATGGCGCGGTAGCGGTGGGCGATTGCGCAGCGGTGCAATATTCAGGCGCAGGCGGTCGTGACCCGCTGTTCCTGGCTGAAAACTTTATTCCGTTCCTCAACGATCACATCAAACCGCTGCTGGAAGGCCGTGACGTTGATGCGTTCCTGCCAAACGCCCGTTTCTTTGACCAACTGCGTATTGACGGTCATCTGCTGCATACCGCCGTCCGCTATGGTTTGTCTCAGGCGCTGCTCGACGCTGCGGCGCTGGCTACCGGTCGTCTGAAAACTGAAGTGGTTTGCGATGAATGGCAACTGCCGTGCGTGCCGGAAGCCATTCCATTATTTGGTCAGAGCGGCGACGACCGTTATATCGCCGTTGATAAGATGATCCTTAAAGGTGTGGACGTCCTGCCGCATGCGCTGATCAACAACGTGGAAGAGAAGCTGGGCTTTAAAGGCGAAAAACTGCGTGAGTATGTACGTTGGTTATCCGACCGCATCTTAAGCCTGCGCACCAGCGAACGTTATCACCCGACGCTGCACATTGATGTGTACGGCACGATCGGTCTGATCTTCGATATGGATCCGGTGCGCTGCGCTGAATACATCGCCAGCCTGGAAGTCGAAGCCCAGGGTCTGCCGCTGTATATCGAAGGTCCGGTTGATGCCGGCAACAAGCCGGATCAGATCCGCATGTTGACCGCCATCACCAAAGAGCTGACTCGTCTGGGTTCCGGCGTGAAAATTGTCGCCGACGAATGGTGTAACACCTATCAGGATATCGTGGACTTTACCGATGCGGGCAGCTGCCACATGGTACAGATCAAGACTCCAGATCTTGGCGGCATTCATAACATTGTTGATGCAGTGCTGTACTGCAACAAACACGCCATGGAAGCCTATCAGGGCGGTACCTGTAACGAAACGGAAATCAGTGCCCGCACCTGCGTACACGTGGCACTTGCCGCGCGTCCAATGCGCATGCTGGTTAAACCGGGTATGGGTTTCGATGAAGGTCTCAACATCGTGTTTAACGAGATGAATCGCACCATCGCGTTGTTGCAAACTAAGGATTAAGAGATGGCACGCACATTTAAGATCTTATCGCCTACGGCTATCCTGGGTTATGGCTTCCCGGAAGAAAGTTTTCGTAAAGCCATGGAAGAGTCACCGGATCTTATTGCTGTTGACGCAGGTTCCTCCGATCCAGGCCCCCACTACCTGGGGGCAGGTAAACCCTTTACCGACCGGGCCGGCGTGAAACGCGATCTGCGCTATATGATTGTGGCGGGCGTTAAGAACAACATCCCTGTCGTGATCGGCACCGCCGGTGGTTCTGGCGCAGCTCCGCATCTGGAGTGGTGTCGCCAGATAATCCATGAGATCGCACAGGAAGAAAAACTGACCTTCTCAATGGCGCTGATCCCGTCTGATGTCGACAAAGAAATCGTCCATCAGGCACTGGATAACGGCAAGATTACTGCGCTCGATTTTGTGCCTGAATTAACTCACGAGGCAATTGAAGAGAGCACCTACATTGTCGCGCAGATGGGCGTCGAGCCTTTTCAGCGTGCGCTAGAAGCTGGCGCGCAGGTGGTCCTGGGCGGACGCGCCTACGATCCCGCCTGCTTCGCCGCGCTGCCGATAATGCAGGGCTTTGATGAAGGTCTGGCGCTTCATTGCGGTAAGATCCTTGAGTGTGCTGCCATTGCTGCCACCCCAGGCTCTGGCTCAGATTGTGCGATGGGGATCATTGACGACAACGGCTTTACGCTGAAGGCGTTCAATCCCAAGCGTAAGTTCACAGAAACGTCCGCGGCGGCGCACACGCTGTATGAGAAGTCCGATCCGTACTTCCTGCCAGGACCAGGCGGCGTACTAAACCTGAAAGCGTGCACCTTTACCCAGGTTAACGAGGGTGAGGTGTATGTCAGCGGTTCACGTCATGAAGAAACACCGTATGCATTGAAACTGGAAGGCGCGCGTCAGGTTGGCTTCCGCTGCCTGACCATCGCCGGAACGCGCGACCCGATTATGATTGCCGGGATTGACACCATTCTCGAAGAGGTACAGGCAAGCGTTGCGCGTAACCTCTCACTGAATGACGACAGTATCCGCATGACGTTCCACCTGTATGGTAAGAACGGCGTGATGGGCAACCATGAACCAATGAAAACCGCCGGTCATGAACTGGGGATTTTACTGGATGTCGTTGCGCCGACGCAGGATATCGCCAACAGCGTTTGCTCGCTGGTGCGCTCTACCCTGCTGCATTACGGCTATGAAAATCGTATTGCGACTGCGGGCAACCTCGCCTTCCCGTTCTCGCCATCTGATATTCAAAGTGGACCGGTGTATGAGTTCTCGATCTATCACCTGATTGAAGCGAGCGATGCGCTGCGTTTTGATTTCCACATTGAACAGGTGACGCCAGAAGGAGTTCAGGCATGAAACACTCAATTTGTTCACTGGCGCAGGTTATTCGCTCCAAAAACGCCGGACCGTACGAACTGGTTTTAGATATTTTATTTAAAACCAGGGAAGACTATCAGCGGGTAAAAGCCTGCGAGCAATTAACGCCGCAGCTGATTGCCGGTTTATATAACGTTGAACCAGACTTTATTCATAATATCGTGTGGTTCGATCCGGCGAATGCCGTAAAAATAGTCATGCCGCGCGATATTATTTCCGGCAACGTTGGTGACAATGATGTTTATGGTGCGCAGCAACACGCCCCATTATTAAGTATTGAGTTCGACTTGTAACAAAAAACACAATAACAACCATTGGAGCACAGAATTCAGCGGTATCACAGTGCTTCGAATTATTCATGCGGTTGGTCACAACAGGCGTGCGTCTGAGCTGCTGTCCAGGCTCAGGCGCGCACCACCCTACACAATTCCAATTACCAGCCTTTATCCGATGGAGTACACATGAAGAAAATAAGTTTAACGAAGATGATCATATTAGGCCTGATACTCGGCATGATTGCCGGGGTGGCCATAAATAATATGGCCGCGGCTGAAACAGCAAAATCCTATGCAGCAGATATTTCCATTTTCACCACTATATTTTTACGCATGGTGAAAATGATTATCGCGCCATTGGTTATTTCAACTCTGGTTGTTGGTATTGCCAAAATGGGCGATGCCAAAACGCTGGGACGTATATTTTCGAAAACCTTCTTCCTGTTTATTTGCGCCTCTCTGGTGTCAATTGCACTGGGTCTGGTTATCGTTAATATTTTCCAGCCAGGCGCTGGCATCAACTTTGTTCCGCATGACGTCGGAGCTGTTGCCGCCGTTAAATCAGAGCCGTTTACGCTGAAAGTGTTCATCTCGCACGCAGTGCCGACCAGTATTGTCGACGCAATGGCGCGTAACGAAATTCTGCAGATCGTGGTGTTCTCAATTTTCCTCGGTTGCAGCCTGGCCGCAATTGGTGAAAAAGCCGAACCGATTGTGAAGGTTCTGGATTCACTGGTGCACGTCATGCTGAAACTGACTGGCTACGTCATGCTGTTTGCGCCACTGACCGTTTTTGCCGCTATTTCAGGTCTGATTGCCGAACGTGGTCTGGGCGTGATGGTCAGCGCCGGGATCTTTATGGGTGAGTTCTACCTGACGCTGGGTATGCTGTGGGCGATCCTGATTGGCCTGTCAACTATGATAGTCGGGCCTTGCATCGCACGTTTAACGAAATCAATCCTCGAGCCGGCGCTGCTGGCCTTTACGACCTCCAGTTCTGAAGCCGCCTTCCCGGGCACGCTGGACAAGCTGGAAAAATTCGGTGTTTCTTCAAAAATCGCCAGCTTCGTTCTGCCTATCGGTTACTCCTTTAACCTGGTCGGATCCATGGCGTACTGCTCCTTTGCTACCGTCTTTATTGCCCAGGCGTGCAACATCGAACTGAGCATGGGCGAGCAAATTACCATGCTGTTAATCCTGATGCTGACCTCTAAAGGGATGGCGGGCGTACCGCGTGCATCCATGGTGGTTATCGCCGCAACCCTGAATCAGTTCAATATCCCGGAAGCCGGTCTGATCCTGCTGATGGGCGTCGATCCGTTCCTCGATATGGGTCGTTCCGCCACCAACGTCATGAGTAACGCAATGGGTGCTGCCATCGTGGGCCGTTGGGAAGGTGAACACTTCGGCCAGGGTTGCCGTGGAACAGCGCCAGTGAAGACCCCGGAGCAGGAACGCCCGGTTACCGAAACAGAAGTCGCTTTGTCCTGATACTACGTTAATGCCGGATGGCGCTTGCGCTTATCCGGCCTACATAACGTTTAACTATCCGTAGGCCGGATAAGGCGGTACGCCGCCATCCGGCACCAAGATGAGCACACCAACAGGAAAGCACCATGACTAAAACTCTTCTCGGCGTGAGTATTTTTTCCTTCAGCGTTTTGTTTAGCGCAACGACTCTCGCGCAAACCACGCCGGATTACGCAAAGCTTATCGACCAGGCACATCAAAAATATAAAAGTAACAACGATGGTAAAGTCGCCGACTACATCCCTGCCCTGGCGACCTACAGCCCGAATAATTTTGCCATCACCATTGCCACGGTGGACGGCAAGATCTATCAGGTTGGCGATGTTAACAAACCCTTCCCAATGGAATCCCTGAGTAAAGTCTTCACCATGGCGCTCGCCATGGAACAGCACGGTCCTCAGGTCGTGCTGGATAAACTCGGGGCCAATGCCACCGGCATGCCTTTCAACTCCGGTTTAGCGGTTGAGCTAACCAAAGGCGCGCCAGAGAACCCGCTGGTTAACGCCGGGGCGATGAGCGCCGTAAGCCTGATTGAAGCCAAAGACAAAACCGATCGCTGGAACAAAATCCTCGACAACCTGAACGTCTGGGCCGATGCCAAACTCACGGTTAACGAGCCGGTTTTCCAATCCGAGATGGAAACCAACCAGCACAATCAGGCGCTGGCGAAGCTGATGGAATCCTATAACAGCTTCTATGGCAACACTGACGAAGCCGTCGAAATTTATACCCGCCAGTGCTCGGTAGATATCACCGTTGAGCAACTGGCCAAAATGGGTGCTGTACTGGCGAACAAAGGCAAATCTCCATTCAACGGCAAGCAGTTGTTGAATGAAAAATATGTTCCACAGGTGCTGGCAGAAATGGCGATTGCCGGACTGTACGACGGCAGCGGTAAATGGCTGTACACCGTTGGCATCCCGGCGAAAAGCGGCGTCGGCGGCGGAATGGTGGCCATTGTCCCGGGGGAATATGCGATTGCCGTCTATTCTCCGCCGCTGGATGAAGCCGGTAACAGCGTTCGCGCCCAGAAAACAATCGAATACGTTGCTGAAGCGACGCAGGCCAATGTCTTTTTAGCAAAATAACTTGATGCCGGATGACGCTTCGCTTATCCGGCCTACGAGTAGCGCATTTATTTACGCCGTGATGCGGCAAAAATGAAGAGGTGAGAAGTAAACATGTCTAAACCATTTGTCTGGCAGGAACTCTTTGTTCAGAGTAAAGATAATACAGAATATGAATTACTGAGTAACCTGCACGTAACGGTCTCGGAGTTAGACGGAGAGGAAGTGATTAAGGTTGCGCCAGAAGCGTTAACCTTATTAGCACAGCAGGCGTTTTATGAGGCTTCATTTTTCCTGCGCGCCGGACATTTAAAACAAATTGCCAGCATTCTGCACGACCCTCAGGCCAGCAGTAACGATAAGTACGTCGCATTACAACTGCTCCGCAATGCTGAAGTTTCGGCCAAAGGCGTCCTGCCCAACTGTCAGGATACCGGGACAGCAACCATTGTGGCCTGCAAAGGACAACATGTCTGGACTGGCGGCGATGACGCAGAAGCATTAAGCAAAGGCGTGTACACCACCTTCATCGAAAACAACCTGCGTTATTCGCAAAATGCCCCGCTGGACATGTATACCGAGGTCAATACCCAGACTAACCTGCCGGCACAAATCGACATTAGCGCCACGCCGGGCAACGAATACCGTTTCCTGTTCGTCAACAAAGGCGGTGGCTCTGCCAACAAAGCGGCGCTGTACCAGGAAACAAAATCCATTCTGCAGCCGGAAAAACTCACCGCGTTTCTGATCGAAAAAATGAAATCACTGGGCACAGCCGCCTGCCCGCCGTATCACATCGCTTTCGTCGTTGGCGGCTTGTCCGCCGACCAGGCGCTCAAGGTTGCCAAACTGGCTTCAACCAAATATTACGATAACCTGCCCACCAGCGGCAACGAACTGGGTCAGGCATTCCGCGATACAGCACTGGAAGCCGAGCTGCTCAATGCCAGCCGTGAATTTGGCATCGGCGCGCAGTTTGGCGGCAAATACTTTGCCCACGATATCCGGGTTATTCGCCTGCCACGTCACGGCGGATCCTGCCCTATCGCGATGGCCCTCTCCTGCTCAGCCGACCGCAACATCAAGGCCAAAATTAACAAACACGGAATCTGGCTGGAGAAACTCGAGCATAATCCGGGCAAATTCATTCCTGATTCACAGCGAGTAGAAAACGGTGCCCAGACCGTACAACTGGATCTGAATCGTCCGCTGCGCGAGATCCTGCATGATCTCTCCACCCTGCCAATAGGCACGCGTTTGTCGTTAAGCGGCCCGATTGTTGTCGCTCGCGATATCGCCCACGCTAACATCAAAGCGCGACTGGATAACGGCGAACCGATGCCGGAATACATGAAAAAGCATATCGTTTATTACGCAGGTCCCGCCAAAACCCCGGAAAATCAGGCCTGTGGCTCAATGGGTCCCACCACCGGCGGGCGTATGGATGGGTATGTCGATGCTTTCCAGGCGCAAGGCGGCAGCCTCATTATGCTCACCAAGGGTAACCGCAGCCAGCAGGTCACTGATGCCTGCCACAAACACGGTGGATTTAGCCTCGGCAGCATTGGCGGTGCCGCAGCCCTGCTGGCTCAGCAGTACGTGAAAAGCCTGCAGTGCCTTGAGTATCCAGAGCTGGGAATGGAAGCGGTGTGGATGATGGAAGTTAAAAATATGCCTGCCTTCGTATTGGTGGATGACAAAGGCAATAATTTCTTTAGCCAGTTTGAACAGCAGCATCGCTGCGCAACCTGTCCGGCAGGACATTAAGGAGTCATCATGGAAGCGCGAGCCAATAATGACAGGCACCGCCAGCGTCAGCAGAAACTGAAAGAACAAGTTGATACCCGCGTGGCGGCGGCAACGGAGAAAAAAGGGATCCTGATTGTCTTCACTGGCAACGGTAAAGGCAAATCCACCGCAGCCTTTGGCACAGCAACACGCGCGGTTGGTCACGGAAAAACCGTTGGCATCGCGCAGTTTATTAAGGGCCAGTGGGATAATGGCGAGTACAACACGCTGCAACCTCTCGGCGTCGAATTTCATATTATGGGCACCGGATTTACCTGGGAAACCCAAAATCGGCAAGCGGATATTGAGGCGGCGACGGTAGTCTGGCAGGAAAGTAAGCGCATGCTGGCTGATGCGCAGTACGATCTGGTGGTGCTGGATGAGCTCACCTACATGCTGGCTTACCACTATCTGGATACCCAGGAGGTCATCAGCGCTATCGAAAATCGCCCTGCGGAGCAAAGCGTCATCGTTACCGGGCGCGGATGCCATGCGCTGTTGCTGGAGCTGGCCGATACGGTCAGTGAAATTCGCCCGGTCAAGCACGCGTTTGACAGTGGAATTCAAGCACAGGTTGGGATCGACTGGTAGTTGTTCTTTTGCCGGAGACGATGCTAAGGCGTCTTATCCGGCCTACCAATCTTGTAGGCCTGATAAGCCACCATCAGGCAGCCGATACCACGGATTTATTCAACAGCCAGTCGCGGAAGATCTGTAAATGCGCGGACTCCGATTTCTCTTCACGCCACGTCATGATGAAACGGTTCCCGGTGCGCATCGGAACATCACAAGGAATGACCATATCACCACTATCCAGATCGTGCTGAATGGCAAAACGGGGAAGCAGCGCAACCCCAAGATTAGAACGGACCGCGGCAATCAGCATCGACAACAGATCAAATCTCGGGCCTTTATTGACCAGCGGGCTGCTGACGTCGGACAGCGCAAACCATTCCTGCCAGCCTTTGATTCGTGTGCTCTGGTGCAAGAGCGGGTATTCATTCAGCAGCTCTTCAACAGCCAGTTTCCGTTCCGGTTCGGCCAGCAGACAGCGGCTGCATACCGGCAGAATTTCCTCTTCAAACAGATACTCAACCCCTGACCACGGCGAGTAGAAGTCTTCGCGCATAATTGCCGCGTCATACTCACGATTGAGAAAATCACCCTTATTCGCCAGCGAATGGATGTTTACGATAATATCTGGATTGAGTTTGTTAAACTCGCGCAGGTTTGGGATCAGCCAGTGCGTACTGAACGTCGGATTCACCGCCAGCTCAATAACCTGTACGGTCGGCTGCCAGGTCATTATTGTGGTCGTATCGCGCTCGAGCTTATTTAACGTTTCCTTAACGATATTTAAATAATGTTTGCCGGCCGCATTTAAAAAAATACGTTTTTTCGCATGATTAAATAGCGCGGTATTAAGAAAATCCTCCAGCGCATTCACCTGGCGGAAAACAGCACTTTGTGTTAAAGCCAACTCTTCGGCTGCCCGGGTATAACTTTCGTGACGCGCAACCACTTCAAAAGTTACCAGCAACTCCGTCTTGGGTATTTTTCCTCTCATAACCTCTTCCATATGCAGCGTACAAAAATAGTTTAATAAATAAAAAATAATTCAAGACACCCAGATAAGCATCGAGAGTTATATTTTATTTTATCCATTGATGTCATTGATCCAATCCATGATTTACTCACACTGATGGCGGATAAATATTAACCAATAATACTCAAGCACAACAATAAACACAATTTAAATAAGGTTAAACCTAAGTAAATAGTGCCAATAAGTTCTTAATAATTTTTCAAGTCATCTTGTTTATTGCAGAAAAAACTTTGCGAGATTAATCAATATTATCCATGCGATAATTCTGGATAATTTCACGTTATAACTTACGGGCAAACGACTGCTTTTAATCATTCCTTGATGTAGTTTCTGCCACTTTTTGATAGACGTGATAAAGGACACACTGTGAAAACTTTCGGAAAGGTCTGGCTCGTTGGAGCAGGTCCCGGTGATATTTCATTACTGACTCTCAAAGCGATGATGTGCATTAAACAGGCTGACGTCATTATTTACGATCGGCTGGTCAATCCTAAAATTTTGGAATGGGCATTACCTGATTGCCTGCTCGTGAATGTCGGCAAAAACCCAGGCTTCCATTGTGTTCCCCAGGATGAAATCAATGCCCTGCTGGTCCAGTATGCCCACACGCATCACAACATCGTGCGCCTCAAAGGTGGTGATCCCTATGTTTTTGGCCGCGGGGCTGAAGAGGTAGAGGACCTGGTTGAGACTGGCATCCCTTTCGAAGTCGTACCGGGTATTAGTTCTACTATTGGTGGCCTGACCTATGCCGGGATCCCAGTGACACATCGCGATTTTGCCTCCGGCTTTCACGTGGTAACGGGTCACACACGGGAAGGCAATCAGCAGCAGGACTGGCGTCAACTGGCGAAGCTTAACGGTACGTTGGTCATCGTCATGGGTATCGCCAATCTGGCGTTTATCTGTGAAGAGCTGTTGATGGGTGGGAAATCAGCAGACACGCCCGCCGCGCTAATTATGTCCGCGACCCGAGAAAATCAACGCCGCCTGACCTGTACGCTCGGTTCATTACTGAGTAAAGCTCAGGAAGCGAACATCCTTCCACCGGCGCTGATTGTCATCGGTGATGTAGTGACCCTGAGCGATCGGCTCTCTTTTATACCTGAAGCCATCACACTGCCAGAAAACCTTTACTGCGAAAGTCTGGCGTGACGAAAAGACTGGGGCGACGTTTGATGCGCCGCCCGAAAAACGCGGCAAAAGTAGCTGGTTTGTGCGTATTGCAGTTTCCGCGCAATACTGTCTATAGAATGAACCGGATCGTGTAATAACTCCCCCGCTTTTTGCATTCTTTTCTGACTTACCCAGGTTTTAAAATTAACGCCCTGGCGTTTCTTGAAAAACCGGCTGAAATAGTTTGCGCTTAAGCAAACATGAGCAGCGACGGCTTCCAAAGACAATTCACCATACAGATTTTCATCAATGTAACGCAGCGCCGCCATAAGTTTTTTCTCGTGACGCGAAGGTTCAGTAAAATAATGACGAGCGTAACGGGTTGGCGGAACTGAAATCTCCTCAGTAATCAACTGTTCTTTCTCAAAATTATCAACAATAAAACTTAACAAATTTGCTGCTGCCGCCAGCGCATTATTATCTACTACCGCAGACTGGCCCCACTCAGCTTTAAGCATGGGGTTATCAACCCATGAGAATTTATTATCAATAACGATAGCTTTATATTCCTGAAACTTTACCCGCACCTGCCCGCAGATAATAAAACCGTAAAGATGCCCCTCTCGAATTAATGGCATCGAGAACAGGCTTAGTCCCGCATGACAGGTGAGTACTTTGGGTTTAAGCTGTTTTAACGCCTCAAAAGCACAATACTTGTCGCATTTTTGGCAACCCGCTCGATAGCGTTCATCCGCACGCATTAATGAGCAAAACGAATTAAAATTATGACACTTAGACACCGCCTTACCATTAATATCAACGACGACCGTAGCTAACCCGGTTGCACGGGAGAAGAGTTCTGCGATAGAGAAAAAACGTTGTAAATAGTCATCCTGGATTTTCAGCGGCACGTTATCCTCCGGCATTAACAATATTAAAGTCGCTAATATGCAAAATTTAGTCTCAAGAAAGAATGATGCTCACCGCAAAAAATAATCTCATTTATGCAGATGATTATGATCAATCGGCAAGAGAATTATGCGACCACGATAATACTCCGTTGCACACCGCTGACTTCACTTTCTCAAAGATTAACGAATCTTCACACTCTCTTGTGAGACTCTTTTCGCAACACTCAACATCTATCTCTATTATTTTCAATAGATTACTCATTTTTACTGTGAATCAATGATGTGCTTATTTGTGATAATCATCATGTGAATGTGAAAGGCCCTCCTGAATAATATGTTCAATTAGCAAACAATCTGAACGGAGTTGATCCATGGCCGTCACCACAGGCGTTATCGCCGACGATTTCACCGGCGCAACGGACATTGCAAGCTTTATGGCGCAGCAGGGGTGGCGCGTTGCGCTATTGCCTGGAATGCCTGATCCCGCTCAATGCTGGAATGAAGAGGTTGACGCTATCGTCATCTCGCTAAAAAGTCGCTCTTTACCCGCAGAACAGGCCGTCGCACAGTCTCTGTCCTGTGCCCGCTGGCTGAAACAAAAGGCAGGCGTCCGCCAGATCTATTTTAAATATTGTTCAACGTTTGACTCCACGCCAACAGGCAACATTGGACCAGTCAGCGATGCGTTGATGAACGACCTGCAGACTCCTGTGATCGTCCACTGCCCCGCCCTGCCGCAAAACGGGCGCACGGTGGTGCACGGCCATCTTTTTGTAAACGGCGTACTGCTTAACGAGTCCGGAATGGAAAAGCATCCGCTCAATCCCATGACCGATGCCAGCCTGCCGCGCCTGCTGAGCGCGCAAACGCCAGGCGCGGTTGGCTGCATCAACCTCAGGACGCTGCATCAAGGTGTGGAAGCGGTCACTAACGCTCTGGCCCAACTTCAGGCTGAAGGTATGCGTCACATTATCGTCGATACGCTGGATGAAGCAGATCTCAACACGCTGGCGCAAGCACTCCATGCCAGTCCTCTGTTAGCCGGGGGCTCCGGGCTTGGCGGCGCGCTGGCCGCCTGCGCCAGAGGTCAGCAACCTCAGCCGTCGGACGCTTTTCCACTGCCTGCCAAAACGGTGGTGTTCTCCGGTAGTTGCTCGGCGATGAGCAATCGTCAGGTTACTCGTTATAAGGCCGCGGCAGCATCTCGAGTACTCGATGTCGCTCGCTGCCTGTCTGATGCAGAACGCTACACCGATGAACTGTGTGCCTGGACGATGACGCATATCAACGACCCATTCGCGCCGATGATATACGCCACCCAACCGCCAGACGTACTCACACGCATTCAACAGGAGTACGGCGAACAGGCTGCCAGCCAGGCAATCGAACACACTTTTGCCCGACTGAGCGCCAGGCTACAGGCTGCAGGTGTAAACACCTTTATTGTCGCAGGCGGAGAAACATCCGGCACCGTGGTGGAAGCCTTGCAGGTGAAGCGTCTTTCCGTTGGCAAAGCCATCGCGCCAGGCGTGCCGTGGGTCTTTTCTTCCGGTCTGGCGCTGGCGCTGAAGTCAGGCAACTTTGGTGACGAAGATTTCTTTTTTACTGCCCAGGAGTACGCATTATGAATCCGGTGAGTGAACACCAACTGCGCGAACTACTCGTCCATTATGGCCGTTCCCTGTTTATGCGCGGCTACAGTAGCGGCGGTTCCGGCAATCTCAGCGCCAAACTGCCGGATGGCGGCTATCTGGTGACCCCGACCAACTCCTGTCTGGGCGAGCTTAATCCGGCCACGCTAAGTCGGCTTGATGCCAACGGCGTTCATCTCAGCGGTGACAAACCCTCAAAAGAGGTGCCCATGCATCTGGCGTGGTATCGGCATCGCCCATCCTGCGGCGCTGTCGTGCACCTGCATTCTCCATGGCTGACCGCGCTCTCCTGCCTGCCGTGCACCACGCCGGAAAACTGTCTGCCGCCATTAACGCCGTACTACGTGATGCGCGTCGGGCAGTTGCCGCTGCTGCCTTATTTCAAGCCAGGCCATGAAGGTATTGCCAGCGCGCTGAGTGAAATTGCAGCAGACCATACGGCAGCGCTGCTGGCCAACCACGGGCCGGTAGTAAGCGGTCGCTCGCTGCGTGAGGCAGTGTTTAACGCCGAAGAGCTGGAAGACAGCGCCCGCATCTGGCTGACGTTAAAACCGCTCGGCTATGTTCCGCTCTCAGAAGAGGCGGTGGCCGAACTTGAACATTCCCGACAAGCGTGAGGTGAGATGATGATCCCCGAGCAACGACGTGATTTTATCTACCGCTACGTGCACGAAAAAAATGCCGCCTCATTTAATGAACTGGCAGATTTGATGAGCGTGTCGCATATGACCGTGCGCCGCGACATTCAATTGCTGGAAGAAGAAGGCAAAGTTATCGCCATTAACGGCGGTGTGAAGCTCAACAACCTGTTGAAATCGGAACTGCCATGGCGGGAAAAAGCCGAGTTGAATCATGACGTGAAGCGCAAAATGGGCCAGCTTGCCGCAATGCTCATTGAGCCCGGACAAACGCTGTATCTGGATGCCGGAACGTCGTTGTTTGAAGTGGCGAAAGCGGTCGCCGCCAGCCACTGTTTCAATCTGACGGTAGTCACCAACGATTTTTCCATCAGCCACTATTTGATGGATATGCCGCACATTACGCTCTATCACACCGGCGGTCTGGTGGATCAACGTAACCGCTCATGTCTTGGAAAAAGCGCCGCCAGTTTTCTGCGTACCATTAATATTGACGTGGCGTTTCTGAGCTCCTCGTCATGGGATACCGAACGCGGTATGTCGACACCGAGTGAAGGGAAAGCCTCGGTCAAAGAAGCGGTGCTCACCGTCTCCCGGCGTCGGGTGTTGGTCTGCGACAGCAGTAAGTTTGGCAAATACGGCATGTTTCACATCTGCGGTCTGCAGCAGTTGACCGACATTATTTCTGATAACCGGTTACCGGAAAACGCTCAGCAAACTATTGCCAGTCAGGGCGTTAAGCTGCATCTGGTTGATGGCCGGGAGGGTGCGCGCCATGCTGAAGTTAGCGGCTAATCTAGACTGGTTGTTTACAGATTTACCGATAGCGGCGCGATTTGCGGCGGCGCAGGCGGCCGGTTTTCGCGGCGTAGAAGGGCTGTTTCTCTGGCAGCAGCCGCTGGAGCATTTGCGAGCCGCTCAGCGGGAAACATCCCTGCCGGTGGTGCTGATGAACGCCCCGGCTGGCAACTGGGCGCAAGGTGAACGAGGGCTGGCCGCACAGCCCGATCGAGACAAAGAATTTCGCCATAGCCTGAACGTGGCGCGCGATTATGCCACGGCGCTGGGCTGTCGCCGGGTTCACGTTATGGCCGGCTTGCGCTGCGACGACCTGACGCTACACGCCCAGCGCGATCTCCTGACGAACCGGCTGCGCATCGCCTGCGATGTGATGGCAGACGCGGAAATCGATGTACTGATTGAACCATTAAATTCACAGGATATGCCCGGTTATTTTATTGACAGCTTTCCTCTGGCCGAGTCAATTATTCACGAAGTTGCCAGGAAAAATATCGGCTTACAGTTTGATATTTACCACTGTCAGAAAATTCATGACAACGTGGCGAAAAATATCGAACGCTATTTTACCCTTATTAAACATTTTCAAATCGCTTCTGTTCCTTATCGTCATGAACCGGGAACCGGGGAATTAAATGAAACATGGTTATTTGATTTTATAAGAAAAATGAATTACCAGGACTGGATTGGCTGTGAATATCAACCGTCAACATCAGGGCCCGACTCATTAAACTGGATGACGCCTTACCTATAATTTTAATATCTCTGTACCGGAGGAAAAAATGTCGGATACTGTTATTATTTCGCTGGCACCTGTTGCCGCGGATTGCCCCAGAGTTATACCCGAAGAACTGGCGCAGGAAATACTCGCCAGCGTAGAACATGGCGCGTCCATCGTGCATTTACACGTTCGCGATAAACAAGGACGCCTGACACCAGATACTACCGACTTTCAGGCAACCATCGACCGCGTAATGCGCCATTCGGACCTGATTATTCAGGCTTCTACCGGCGGCGTCTCTTCAATGTCCATCGCCGAACGCTGCGCGCCACTGGACTGCCCCGGCGTGGAAATGGCTTCGCTGAACGTCGGTTCCGTCAACCTTGGTGATGCGGTGTACTTTAATCCCGCTCCGGATGTGGAATATTGTTCCCGGCAAATAACCGAACGCCATATTATTCCAGAGTTTGAAGTTTTTGAAATCGGCATGATTAATAACATCCTGATGCTTGAAGATAAAATAAAATTTCAAAAACCCATGCTCTTTAATATCGTTCTCGGTCACCGCGGCAGTACGCCTGCTACCGTTGACGCATTAATTGCTTTGCGTAGCATGATCCCACGCGACGCCTTATGGGGAATTAACCATTTTGGCAGAAAGAATTTCGATATTATCGCTGCTGCCGTCGCTATGGGGGCCAGTGAAGTGCGAATCGGCTTTGAAGATAGTTATTATTTAAGCACCGAAGAAAAAGCGCAGCATAATTATCAGCAGGTCGCCAAACTCGCTACGCTCATTCAGAGTATGGATAAAAAAGTCGCCACACCGGAAATTGCGCGGCGCATGTTATCTATTCCTCCCCGGCAGCAATAACAACAGCAAGGACATTTCAACATGACTATGACCACTGTTATTCACAAAACCGGACTCGGCGTCAGCGTTGCGGGCGCGGCGCTGGCGATTATCGGCGCACTCATCCAGTCCGCGGCCCTGTGGCAGCCGGGGCTGGTGATGTTCACCGCCGGATTCGCCGCCGGTGCAGGCTACTGGCCTGGTTTACGCAGCTATCAGTTTACGCTGTGGATCATCGCCGGTTTTGTTGCCGCCATGACCTGGTCTACGGATCTGATCGTCTGGGGCGGTTTCAATATCACCCATAAATGGATCGTGTTCCTCGTGATTCAGGCCACCATGTTCAGCATGGGCACTAAGCTAACGATCCAGGATTTTATTGATGTCGCCAAAATGCCGTGGGCCGTGTTTATCGGTACCTTCTGCCATTTCGTGATCATGCCCCTGCTCGGCCTGACCATCACTCTGGTATTCAATTTTCCGCCTGAAGTCGCGGTAGGCATTTTATTGATTGGCGCTTGCCCCAGCGGTCTCTCGTCGACGGTGATGGTTTACATCGCCAACGCCAACCTCGCGCTGGCGGTGTCAATCGCCGCCGTCTCAACGCTGGCGGCAACGGTGATGACGCCGCTGTGGGTTAATCTGCTGGCGGGTTCGATGATCGATATCCAGCTCACCGCGATGGTGATGGACGTGGTGAAAATCGTATTAATTCCCATCGGCGCGGCAATTCTGCATGACTATCTGAAAACCTATGCAGGCGTACGCGGTCGCCGTGTTGTGCAGGTGCTTGCCGGGATCGGCGCACTTTGGCTGCTGTATATGATTGCCGGCGGCTGGGACGCGCTGTTTGGTCACGCCAGCGCCGAAGCGCAGATGTACGCGGTAGTCCTCAACTTCGTGGCAGGCGGTCTCGTCTGGGCATTGTTCTACAACTGGCTGTATGGCCGCGTGGCGGGCGTGAAGAAGGTCATGCCAACCATCTCAATGATGGGGATCATTTTCTTTACCACCACCGCAGCCGCAGCCGGACGCGACAACCTGGTACAGGTCGGCTTCCTGCTCTGCTTCGCCATGTTGATGCACAACCTCGGTGGTTTCCTGATTGGCTATCTGATGAGCCGCTGGATCTTCCGCATGGACGTGCAGTCTGCCCGTACCGTGGCCTTTGAAGTCGGACTGCAAAACGGCGGTATGGCGTCCGGGCTTGCCGCGGCGATGGGCAAACTGGCAACTGTTGGCCTCGCATCAGCGGTGATGACACCGCTGGGCAACGTTAGCGGCTCGCTGCTCGCCAACTACTGGCGCAAAAAAGACGCCAGACAGGCGCAGGCAGCTGCAGCCAAAGATCCCGTTCAACCCGCTTGCGAAAATCTGTCGAAAGGATAATCACGATGAAAACTCTCACTCTGGGACACGCCCTGCGCGCCGTAACCTGTGCGCTAGAGCTCGCCGAAACATGTTACGCAAATCGCCCATTAAGCGTCGCCGTATGCGATACCAATGGAGAACTGCTTAGCTTTGCGCGGATGGATAACGCCAAACTGTTAACCATCGAGTTAACCCAGCGTAAAGCGCGCACCAGTAGCCGCCTGGGCTGCACCACGCAGGCATTTTTACAGCGTCTGCAGAAAGAGCAACTGGATATTGGCTATTTTGCCGACCCGCGTTTTACAGCGCTGCCGGGCGGGATCCCGATTCTGCACCAGGGGAAATGCCTCGGAGCCGTCGCGGTAGGCGGTTTATCCGCACAGGAAGATCATGATGCGGCGCTGGCCGTCGCGGAAACGTTACTCAAGGAGATTGCCCAATGAAAAAAGTCGCCATGCTGCATACCAGTGCAGCCACGCTTGCGATGATGCAACAACTGATCGCCGACATTATGCCGGACGTGGAAGTTATGCACCTGGTTGAAGAATCCATGATCAAGCAGGTAATGAAGGCCCAGGGCGTGACGCCAGATATTGCCGCTCGTATCGCCGACTATGTGCATATTGCTGAAAAGGCGGACTGCGATATCTTTATTACCGCCTGTTCCTCAATTGGTACTGCGGTGGAACAATGCCAGTTTATGACCCCACTCCAGCTCGCGCGCATTGACTGCGCGATGGTGGAAGAGGCGATTGAAAAAGGCGAGCGGATCGCCGTGCTGGCTACCGTCGCCACCACGCTGAAGCCGACGCTGGATTACGTGCAGCGCAAAGTCCAACAGAGCGGTCAGCAGCGCACTATCACGCCGATATTAATGGAAGACGCCTTCCATGCGCTGTTAGCGGGAGATATGGACACCCATGACCGTATCGTCAGTGAAGGATTACAGAGCGCCTTTAGCCAGGCGGATGTCGTGATGCTGGCGCAGGCCTCGATGGCGCGGGTGTTACGGCAGCTCCCTGCCCCGCCGGTACCGGTAATGACCTCACCGGAAAGCGGCATTCGCTGGCTGAAGGCGCTGGCGGAAAGCTGAGTTACGGGCAAAAAAAAGGCCATCATCAGATGGCCAACCATGTCGAAACGGGACCAGCCCTTGACTATGCAGAGAGTCAGGGCTGTTTTTTTTAGTTCTTACTTAATAACGGTTTTCAGCGCTTCGCCGATATCGGCCAGGCTACGAACAGTTTTCACGCCTGCGGCTTCCAGCGCAGCAAATTTCTCATCCGCCGTACCTTTACCACCTGCGATGATTGCCCCCGCGTGGCCCATACGTTTGCCTTTCGGCGCGGTAACGCCAGCGATGTAGCCCACAACCGGCTTGGTCACGTGATCTTTGATATAAGCCGCCGCTTCTTCTTCCGCGCTGCCGCCGATCTCACCGATCATGACGATCGCTTCAGTCTGCGGATCTTCCTGGAACAGCTTCAGGATGTCGATGAAGTTAGAGCCAGGGATCGGGTCGCCGCCGATGCCCACACAGGTAGACTGGCCGAAACCGTAGTCGGTGGTCTGCTTAACCGCTTCATAGGTCAGCGTACCGGAACGGGAAACGATGCCCACTTTACCCGGCTTATGAATATGGCCCGGCATGATGCCGATTTTGCATTCGCCCGGGGTGATAACGCCTGGGCAGTTCGGGCCGATCATGCGCACGCCGGCTTCATCGAGCTTCACTTTCACGGTCAGCATATCCAGCGTCGGGATGCCTTCGGTGATGGTGATGATCAGTTTGATGCCTGCATCAATCGCTTCCAGAATGGAGTCTTTGCAGAACGGTGCCGGAACGTAGATAACGGTGGCGGTGGCGCCGGTCGCTTCTACCGCTTCACGTACGGTGTTAAACACCGGCAGCCCCAGGTGCGTGGTGCCGCCTTTGCCAGGCGTAACACCGCCGACCATTTGTGTTCCGTAAGCAATCGCTTGTTCAGAGTGGAATGTCCCCTGGCTACCGGTGAAGCCCTGGCAGATAACCTTGGTATCTTTATTAATTAAAACTGACATTATTTCCCCTCCACTGCGGCAACAACCTGCTGAGCTGCATCCGTCAGACTTTTCGCTGCAATAATATTCAGGCCGCTATCAGCCAGTTTTTTCGCGCCGAGTTCAGCGTTGTTACCTTCCAGACGGACCACGACCGGAACGTTAACGCCCACTTCTGCTACCGCGCCAATGATACCGTCAGCGATCAGGTCGCAACGTACGATACCGCCGAAGATGTTAACCAGTACGGCTTTAACATTGTCGTCAGAGAGAATAATTTTGAACGCTTCGGTTACACGCTCTTTGGTCGCGCCGCCGCCCACGTCGAGGAAGTTAGCCGGTTCGCCGCCGTGCAGCTTAACGATGTCCATGGTGCCCATTGCAAGGCCCGCGCCGTTAACCATACAACCGATGTTGCCGTCCAGTGCGACGTAGTTCAGTTCCCACTGTGCAGCCTGCGCTTCACGCGGATCTTCCTGAGACTGGTCGCGCATTTCACGCAGGTCAGCCTGGCGGAACAGCGCGTTGCCGTCAGCGCCCAGTTTGCCGTCGAGGCAAATCAGGTCACCCTGTTTGGTCACTACCAGCGGGTTAATTTCGATCAGCGCCAGGTCGCGCTCCAGGAAGATAGTCGCCAGACCCATGAAGATCTTGGTGAACTGCTGAACCTGTTTACCTTCCAGGCCCAGTTTGAACGCCAGCTCACGGCCCTGGTAAGGCATCGGACCTGCCAGCGGATCGAGCGCCACTTTGTGGATCAGGTGCGGGGTTTCTTCCGCCACTTTTTCGATTTCCACGCCGCCTTCGGTGGAGGCCATGAAGACCACGCGACGGGAGCTACGGTCAACAACTGCGCCGAGGTAGAGTTCTTTACCAATGTCGGTCGCGGCTTCAACCAGAATCTGATTTACCGGTTGACCATGGGCGTCTGTCTGGTAAGTAACCAGACGTTTACCCAGCCAGTGCTCAGCAAAAGCGCGAATGTCTTCTTTGCTGTTTACCACCTTCACACCGCCCGCTTTACCACGGCCACCAGCGTGAACCTGACATTTCACTACCCACGGGCCTGCGCCAATTTTTGATGCAGCTTCTTCGGCTTCACGCGGAGTAGTACAGGCATAACCCACCGGTGCCGGTAAGCCATAGCGGGCAAAAAGTTGTTTTGCCTGATATTCATGTAAGTTCATGTGTTCTGTCCATCCTTCAGGTAATCGTTATCTTTTACCCGTAGGCCTGAAAAGCGTCCAGACCTACGGGGCAGGTGATACTCTTATTAACTACACGTCCAGCAGCAGACGCGTTGGATCTTCCAGCAACTCTTTAATGGTTACCAGGAAGCCCACTGACTCACGACCATCGATCAGACGGTGGTCATAAGACAGCGCCAGATACATCATCGGCAGGATTTCAACCTTGCCGTCTACGGCCATCGGACGATCTTTGATGGCATGCATACCCAGGATGGCGCTCTGCGGTGGGTTGATGATCGGCGTAGACATCAGGGAACCGAACACGCCACCGTTAGTGATGGTGAAGTTACCGCCCGTCAGATCTTCGACCGTCAGCTTGCCGTCGCGACCTTTAACTGCCAGTTCTTTGATATTTTTCTCGATATCAGCCATACCCAGCAGATCCACATCACGCAGGACCGGCGTGACCAGGCCACGCGGCGTGGAAACCGCCATGCTGACATCAAAGTAGTTGTGGTAAACCACGTCATCGCCGTCGATGGACGCGTTCACTTCCGGATAGCGTTTCAGCGCTTCAACGACCGCTTTCACGTAGAAAGACATAAAGCCCAGACGGATACCGTGGCGTTTTTCGAACGCGTCGCCGTACTGCTTACGCAGATCCATGATTGGCTTCATGTTGACTTCGTTGAACGTGGTCAGCATGGCGGTGGAGTTTTTCGCTTCCAGCAGACGCTCGGCTACGCGTTTGCGCAGACGGGTCATCGGAACACGTTTTTCACCACGAGCGCCCAGCGCAGGCTGTGCGGCTGGTGCTGCTGCCGGTGCTTTTGCTTCTGCTTTCGCAGCCGGAGCTTTGGCCAGATGTTTTTCAACATCTTCACGGGTGATACGACCGCCAACGCCGGTGCCGTTGATAGCGCTGGCTTCGAGGTTATGCTCACCCAGCAGGCGACGGATCGCCGGGCTCAGGGCATCGTTATTCTGCTCAGCAAGAGATGCCTGCTGGCGCTGCGCCGGGGTAGAATCTTTTTCTTCAGACTTGGCACTGGTCTCTTTACCGGTGCTGTTGCCTTCACGCAGGCGACCGAGGATCTGGCGAGAAGTGACGGTCGTCCCTTCATCTTCCAGAACCGCATCAAGAATACCGTCCGCTGATGCCGGTACTTCCAGTACCACTTTGTCAGTTTCGATTTCTACCAGTACTTCATCACGACGTACTGCATCGCCCGGTTTTTTGTGCCAGGTTGCAACCGTTGCATCCGCTACGGATTCAGGCAGGTCGGGAACAAGAATATCTACGCTACTCATTATTTATCCTTTATTTAATCGACGTTCAGCGCGTCATTAACCAGATCTTGCTGCTGCTTCTGGTGAACAGACATATATCCTACTGCCGGAGAGGCAGAGGCCGGGCGACCTGCATAACGCAGAGCTGACCCAAATGGAATTACTTCACGGAAATGATGCTGGCTGCAGTACCATGCGCCCTGGTTGAGCGGCTCTTCCTGGCACCAGACAAAATCATGTACATGAGCAAACGGTTTCAGCGCTTCCTGCACCGCTTTATGCGGGAACGGATAGAGCTGTTCGATGCGCACAATGGCGACATCTTTTTGGTCGTTTTTGCGGCGTTGCTCCAGCAGGTCGTAATAAACCTTACCAGAACACATCACGACACGCTTCACGCCTTTAGGGTCAAGTTCATCGACTTCGCCAATGGCTGGCAGGAAGGCGCCATTTGCCAGTTCGTCCAGCGTAGACACCGCCAGCGGATGACGCAGCAGCGACTTCGGTGACATCACCACCAGCGGACGGCGCATACCGCGCAGCGCCTGACGACGCAACATGTGGTAAACCTGTGCAGGGGTAGACGGGACGCAAACCTGCATGTTTTGCTCAGCGCAAAGTTGCAGATAACGTTCCAGACGCGCGGAGGAGTGCTCCGGACCCTGACCTTCATAGCCGTGCGGCAGCAGCATAACCAGACCACACATACGGCCCCATTTCTGCTCGCCGGAAGAGATGAACTGGTCGATAACCACCTGCGCACCGTTGGCGAAGTCGCCAAACTGCGCTTCCCAGATGGTCAGCGTACGCGGTTCTGCGGTGGCATAACCGTACTCGAACGCTAACACGGCTTCTTCAGACAGTACTGAGTCCCATACGCGGAACGTGCCCTGTCCGTTATGCACATGCTGCAGCGGCGTGTAGGTTGAACCGTTCGCCTGGTTGTGAATCACCGCGTGACGGTGGAAGAAGGTTCCGCGACCGGAATCTTCACCCGACAGACGAACCGGAATGCCTTCGTCGACCAGCGTGGCGTAGGCCAGATTCTCTGCGCCGCCCCAGTCGAACAGCTTCTCGCCTGCGGCCATGGCCTGACGGTCGCCGTAAATTTTGGCAACACGCGACTGCATTTCAACCGCTTCAGGCACGGTGCTGATGCGTTTTGCCAGCTCCTGCAGACGCTTCATCTCAACTTTGTTCGGGTAGTTTTCATCCCACTCATGGTTGAGGTACGGCGACCAGGTGAAGGAGTGCATATTCATTGGACGCCACTCTTTCACCACGCATTCACCAGCATCCAGCGCGTCACGGTACAGATTGACCATTTCGGTCGCATCTTCCAGCGTGGCGACGTTGTCCGCTTCCAGCTTGTCAGCGTAGATTTTACGCGGGGTCGGATGCTTTTTGATTTTCTGATACATCAGCGGCTGGGTTGCGCTCGGCTCGTCAGCTTCGTTGTGGCCGTGACGGCGGTAGCACACCAGATCGATGAAGACATCGCGTTTAAAGGTATTACGGAAATCCAGCGCCAGACGCGTCACGAAAGCGACCGCTTCCGGGTCATCCGCGTTGACGTGGAAAATCGGCGCCTGAACCATCTTACCGATGTCGGTGCAGTATGGTGTGGAACGCGCATCCAGCGGGTTAGAGGTAGTAAAGCCCACCTGGTTGTTGATGACGATGCGAACGGTACCGCCCACTTCGTAACCACGCGCTTTCGACATGTTCAGGGTTTCCTGAACTACGCCCTGCCCGGTAACTGCCGCGTCACCGTGAATGGTGATTGGCAGGACTTTATTGCTGCTCGGCTCGTCCAGCCTGTCCAGACGTGCGCGTACGGAACCGATAACCACCGGGCTAACGATTTCCAGGTGCGATGGGTTAAACGCCAGCGCCAAATGCACCAGACCGCCTTCGGTTTCGATATCCGATGAGAAGCCCATGTGGTACTTCACGTCGCCAGTGCCGAGGTGTTCTTTATGTTTGCCCGCAAATTCGTCGAACAGTTCCTGCGGGCGTTTGCCCAGCACGTTAACCAGCACGTTCAGACGACCACGGTGCGCCATGCCCAGCACCACTTCACGGGTACCGCTGTTACCAGCGTGGCGGATCATCTCTTTGAGCATTGGGATTAACGCATCACCGCCTTCCAGCGAGAAGCGTTTTGCGCCCGGGAACTTAGCGCCCAGGTAGCGTTCCAGACCTTCTGCTGCGGTCAATTCGCTAAGGAAGCGTTTTTTCTCTTCACTACTGAACGCGGCACGGCCAGACTCGATACGCTGCTGAAGCCAGCGTTTTTCTTCGGTGCTGGTGATGTGCATATACTCGGCGCCAATCGGGCCGCAGTAGGTTTGTTTCAGCGCGACAACCAGGTCGCTCAGCTTCATCGTGTCTTTGCCGCCGGCAAAAGAACCTACGTTAAAGCTTTCCTGGAAATCCGCATCGGTCAGATCGTGGAAAGACGGGTCCAGATCGGCCACATTTTCTTGTTGCCACAGTCCCAGCGGATCGAGATTCGCATGCTGATGACCGCGGAAACGATAGGCGTTAATGAGCTGCAGGACTTTAACCTGCTTCACATTGGCATCAGGGTCGGAAATAGAAGAAGAGTAACGTGGGGTAATCAACGCCTGTCGACGGAAATAATCACGTGTTTTTGAGTGGAGTTGATCCGGTTTGACTCCGGTACCAGGTAACTGCTGGAACGTCGAACGCCAGTTAGCATCTACCGAGTCAGGGTCGGTTAAGAAGTCTTCATAGAGCTGTTCTATCCAGCTCTGGTTAGAACCAGAGAGGTAAGAAGAGTCCAACCAGGCTTTCAAAGCGCTGTTCTGCATCGTGATCCCTTAAGCATCTTTTCTGCTTATTTAATACTCTAAATAGATCACGTTTCAGGAAGGCGGCAAGCTTGCGAATCCCCGGGAGCTTACATCCAGTAAGTGACCGGGGTGAGCAAGTGCAGCCAACGCACATGCAACGTGATCTATGACGAGTATTTCGCCGTGGATACTACCACGCACACCGATGTGCGTGCCGGGGTTCACTTGCGAGCTCTTTTTCTTTGGCTCGCGAAGGAACCTTTAAAAACTGTCAGAGATAAGAGGCAGTTTTTAGAGGTTTCCTGCACTTATATTGCCTGATGGCGCTTAGCTTATCAGGCCTACGGGATTTCACCTGTAGGCCGGATAAGACGCTACGTCGCCATCCGGCAACCACTACAACAACTTACGCACTACGTTTGAGCAGCATCGACTTAATATGGCCGATGGCGCGCGTCGGGTTCAGCCCTTTCGGACATACGCTGACGCAGTTCATGATGCTATGGCAGCGGAATACGCTGAAAGCGTCACTTAAACCTTCCAGGCGGCTGTCGGTCTCGGTATCGCGGCTATCAATTAAGAAGCGATACGCTGCCAGCAGGCCTGCCGGGCCAATAAACTTGTCCGGGTTCCACCAGAATGATGGGCAGGACGTTGAGCAGCATGCACACAAAATACATTCATACAGCCCATCGAGCTTCTCACGCTGCTCAGGCATTTGTAAATGCTCACGAGCCGGCGGATTTTTCCCATTATTCAACAAGTAAGGCTTAATCTTCTCATACTGTGCGTAGAATTGCCCCATGTCTACCACCAAATCGCGCACAACCGGTAAACCTGGCAGCGGGCGAATGACAATTTTCTTGCCCGGCTGATTCAGCGCAGAAATAGGTGTGATACAGGCCAGTCCATTTTTGCCGTTCATGTTCAGACCGTCGGAGCCACAAACCCCTTCACGGCAGGAGCGACGAAACGACAGCGACGGATCTTTTTCTTTCAGCTGCATCAATGCATCCAGCAGCATCATGTCGCGCCCTTCTTCTGCCTCCAGGGTGTAATCCTGCATGTGCGGAGCGTCGTCAACATCCGGGTTATAGCGATAAACTGAAAACTCGAGTTTCATTGTCCTGTCTCCGCATTAATAAGTACGAATCTTCGGCGGGAATGCCGGGCGCAGCTTCGGTTCCATATTGACTTGACGTCGCGTCATGGATTCCGACTCTGGCAGGTACAGGGAATGGCACAGCCAGTTTTCATCATCACGTTCCGGGAAGTCGAAGCGGCTATGCGCGCCACGGCTTTCGGTACGGAAGTTTGCAGATACTGCAGTGGCGTACGCGGTCTCCATCAGGTTATCCAGCTCCAGACACTCAACGCGCTGGGTGTTGAACTCGCTGGAGGTATCGTCCAGGCGGGCATTTTTCAGACGTTCGCGGATCGCTTTCAGCTCTTCCAGACCTTTCGCCATCGCATCGCCTTCGCGGAATACCGAGAAGTTGTGCTGCATACATTCCTGCAGCGCTTTGCGAATTGCCACCGGGTCTTCACCGTTGCGGTTACCGTTCCAGCGATTCAGACGCGCCAGAGAAGCATCGATTTCATCTTCGGTCGCATCCAGCAGGTCACCCTGCTCAGCGATAGATTCCTGCAGATGCAGCCCCACCGCACGACCAAATACCACCAGGTCCAGCAGCGAGTTGCCGCCCAGACGGTTGGCGCCGTGAACCGACACGCACGCGATTTCGCCGACAGCAAACAGCCCCGGGATCACCACATCTTCGCCCTGTTCGTTTACAGTCAGCGCCTGGCCAGTCACTTTGGTCGGAATACCGCCCATCATATAGTGGCAGGTTGGGATAACCGGAATCGGCTCTTTGACCGGGTCAACGTGAGCAAAGGTACGAGACAGTTCGAGAATGCCCGGCAGACGGGATTCCAGCACTTCTTTACCCAGGTGGTCGAGTTTCAATTTGGCATGCGGACCCCACGGGCCGTCGCAGCCGCGACCTTCACGGATTTCGATCATGATGGAACGCGCCACCACGTCACGACCCGCCAGGTCTTTCGCGTTCGGGGCATAACGCTCCATAAAGCGCTCGCCGTGTTTGTTCAGCAGGTAGCCACCTTCACCACGGCAGCCTTCTGTTACCAGAACGCCTGCGCCGGCGATGCCGGTTGGGTGAAACTGCCACATCTCCATATCCTGCACCGGCACGCCAGCGCGGATAGCCATACCCACGCCGTCACCGGTGTTGATGTGGGCATTGGTGGTGGACTGATAAATACGGCCAGCACCGCCGGTCGCCAGCACGGTTGCGCGGGCTTTGAAGTAAACCACTTCACCGGTTTCGATACACAGCGCGGTACAACCGACAACGGCGCCATCGGCGTTTTTCACCAGGTCCAGCGCATACCACTCGGAGAAAATTGTGGTGTGGTTTTTCAGGTTCTGCTGATACAGCGTGTGCAACAGCGCATGACCGGTACGGTCTGCCGCTGCCGCGGTACGTGCCGCCTGCTCGCCGCCGAAGTTCTTCGACTGGCCGCCAAACGGACGTTGATAAATTGTGCCATTGTCGAGGCGAGAGAACGGCAGCCCCATGTGGTCCAGCTCCAGAATCGCTTCCGGACCGGTTTTACACATATATTCAATAGCGTCCTGGTCACCAATGTAGTCCGACCCTTTAACGGTGTCGTACATGTGCCATTCCCAGTTATCTTCATGGGTATTACCGAGCGCAACGGTGATGCCACCTTGCGCGGATACGGTATGGGAACGGGTTGGGAACACTTTGGAGAGCAGCGCACAGGTCTGACCGCTCTGGGAAATTTGCAGCGCCGCGCGCATACCTGCGCCGCCGGCACCAATCACAACAGCATCAAATTCTCTGACTGGCAGTTTCATTACACACCCCACACCACAACAAATCCATAAATGACGTAAACCACCAGCGCAACGACGATAGCCAGTTGCAGAATCAGGCGCACAGCCAGAGGTTTAACGTAGTCGGTCAACACCTGCCACATGCCGATCCAGGCATGAATCAAGATGGAGAAAAGTGCCAGCAGGGTGAAGACTTTGGTGAATGCCGATGAGAAGAAACCGGTCCAGACTTCAAACGTCAGCTCGCCGCTGGTGGCGAAGAAGCCGACCATATAGATGATGTATAACGTCAGAACGATAGCGGTAGCACGGACCAGAATGAAGTCATGTACGCCGTTGCGTCCTAATGCGGAGGCGTTGCTTACCATACGAGGACTCCTGCGAGAAGTGAAAGCACGACAATGATAACGAAACAAATTTTGGCGGAGCGTGTCCCTGCTTCGAGGGTTTCTTCGATATAGCCAAAATCCATCAACAGATGGCGAATGCCCATTACGGCGTGATATGCCAGCGCAATCAGGATCCCCCACAGAATTAACTCCACAAAGAAGTTATTCATAATGGATGACGCGATGAGGAAACCTTCAGGGGAGGAAAGGCTGGTACCCAATAACCACAACAGAATCCCGACCGCCACGAAGGTGATCACTCCGGATACGCGATGGAGAATGGACGCTATCGCCGTGATTGGGAACCGGATCGTTTGCAGATCCAGATTGACAGGTCTTTGTTTTTTCACATTTCTTATCATGAATAACGCCCACATGCTGTTCTTATTATTCCCTTTGGACTTCGGGTACAGAAGATGAAGACACCTGTAGCCTGAAAGACGACGGGATTTCCTTCCTCCGGTCTGCGTGCGGGTCAGACAGCGTCCTTACTATAACTACGCGTCATATAAAACACTGCTTCCAGATGCTAAAACGACACGATACAACGCTGGTTGGCTCGGGATTGCAGGGTATTCCGGAGACCTGGCGGCAGTATAGGACGTTCACAAAATCATTACAATTAACCTACATATAGTTTGTCGGGTTTTATCCCGAACAGTGACATAGGTCACGATAACAACATTATTTTAATTTTTAATCATCTGATTTGACAATCATTAAACAAAGTTGTTACAAACGACACCAGAAAAAGCATATAATGCGTAAAAGTTATGGGGTCACTCTTTCACCGGAGATTTAGTTATGTAACAGTGTGGAAGTATTGACCAATACCGTCAGGACAGTTATTAGTGATAGACAGGTTTAATAATTCGGATTGCTAAGTTCTTGATTTGCAGTTTATTCGCCATGAAAAGACCGTTTTACCTGCAAGCGCCCATAGCTCTGTACCCAGGTCATCCCCTCTTTCGCAGAGCGGCGAGCCAAATAACAAACTGGTAACGGTTTATTGATGTACGAAGGCAGATTTAAGTTCCGGCAGTCTTAAGCAATAAGGCGCTAAGGAGACCGTAAATGGCTGATACTAAAGCAAAACTCACTCTAAATGGTGACGCTGCTATTGAACTGGATGTGCTGAAAGGTACGCTCGGTCAAGATGTTATTGATATTCGTAGCCTTGGCTCAAAAGGGATGTTTACTTTTGACCCAGGTTTCACCTCTACCGCATCCTGCGAATCCAAAATTACTTTCATTGATGGTGACGAAGGTATTTTGTTGCATCGCGGCTTCCCGATTGATCAGTTGGCGACCGAGTCTAACTATCTGGAAGTGTGTTACATCCTGCTGTACGGTGAAAAACCGACGCAGGAAGAGTACGACGAGTTCAAAACCACAGTCACTCGCCATACCATGATCCACGAGCAGATCACCCGTCTGTTCCACGGTTTCCGCCGCGACTCTCACCCGATGGCCGTTATGTGCGGTGTTACCGGGGCGCTGGCTGCGTTCTACCACGACTCGCTGGATGTGAATAATCCGCGTCACCGTGAAATCGCCGCTTTCCGTCTGCTGTCCAAAATGCCAACCATGGCAGCAATGTGTTATAAATATTCCATTGGACAGCCGTTCGTGTACCCGCGTAATGACCTCTCTTACGCCGGTAACTTCCTGAACATGATGTTCTCCACGCCGTGCGAAAAATACGAAGTCAATCCGATTCTGGAACGCGCAATGGACCGTATCTTAATCCTGCACGCTGACCACGAACAGAACGCCTCAACCTCTACCGTACGTACCGCGGGCTCTTCTGGCGCTAACCCGTTTGCCTGCATCGCGGCCGGTATTGCTTCCCTGTGGGGACCGGCACACGGCGGCGCAAACGAAGCTGCGCTGAAAATGCTGGAAGAAATCAGCTCTGTTAAACACATTCCGGAATTTGTTCGCCGCGCGAAAGACAAGAATGATTCCTTCCGCCTGATGGGCTTTGGTCACCGTGTTTACAAAAACTATGACCCGCGCGCTACCGTCATGCGTGAAACCTGCCACGAAGTGCTGAAAGAATTGGGCACCAAAGACGATCTGCTGGAAGTGGCGATGGAACTTGAGCACATTGCGCTCAACGACCCGTACTTCATCGAGAAGAAACTCTACCCGAACGTAGACTTCTACTCCGGCATCATCCTGAAAGCGATGGGTATTCCGTCCTCCATGTTCACCGTTATCTTCGCCATGGCGCGTACCGTTGGCTGGATTGCGCACTGGAACGAAATGCACACCGACGGCATGAAAATCGCTCGTCCGCGTCAGCTGTACACCGGCTACGACAAGCGCGATTTTAAATCTGCAATTAAGCGTTAATTGTCTGCCGGATGGCGCTTGCGCCTGTCCGGCTTTCAGCTATTAATTCTCCCGGGTCGGATAAGGCAGTAACGCCAGAATCCGACCTGTTTTTTCTTGATCCACATTATTTTATTCTCATCGCGCTTTCTCTATGATTTACTGAGATTTCCGTCATTTCACTCAGGAGCATGGGATGCCTGTTTTGCAGTGGAGCCTGTTGTTTCTGCTATCGCTCCTTCTTTCCCTGCTCTTTCTGTTTATCCATCTTCCAGGACCATTGCTGCTCGGTTCGATGATCGTCGGCATCATCTTCAGTATGCGCGGCATTTCGCTGCACCCTCCCCGCTGCACATTTCTTGGTGCGCAGGCGATTCTCGGCTGTATGATTGCCCAAAATCTGACCGGTTCAATCTTCACAACCCTTGCGGCCCACTGGCCGATGGTGATTGTTGTCCTGCTGGCGACCCTTATCAGCAGCGCGGTAATCGGCTGGCTGCTGGTGCGCTACAGTAATCTACCGGGGAACACCGGCGCGTGGGGTTCTTCACCTGGCGGCGCGGCAGCGATGGTCGCGATGGCCCAGGAATTTGGCGCCGACATCCGACTGGTGGCGTTTATGCAGTATCTGCGCGTACTGTTGGTGGTCGGGGCAGCAGCGCTGGTCACCCGATTGATGATGGGCGATCAGGCGCAGGCGGTCAGTGAACAAATCGTCTGGTTTCCGCCACTGAGCGGTAATCTGTTCAGTACCCTGGCGCTGGCCGCCGTTGCCGGTGTAGCCGGGCGCTTACTGCGTATCCCCTCCGGCGTGATGTTATTGCCCATGCTGGCGGGCGCGTTGCTGAACGCTGGCGGTGTGATGGTGATTGAACTGCCGGAATGGCTGCTGGCAATAGCTTATATGGCCATCGGCTGGCAAATCGGCCTTGGCTTTGACAAGCAGATTTTCTTAACGGCGTTGCGCCCCTTACCGCAGATCCTGTTGTCCATTTTTTCACTGATGGCGATCTGCGCCGCTATGGCCTGGGGGCTGGCGCATTACATGCAGATAGATTTTCTCACCGCCTATCTGGCGACCAGTCCCGGTGGGGTGGATTCTGTTGCGGTGATTGCCGCAGGGAGTCACGCCGATATGGCGTTGATCATGGCGATGCAAACCCTGCGGCTGTTCAGCATTTTATTAACCGGCCCGGCGGTGGCGCGGTTTATTTCAGTGCACGCGCCAAAGCAATTATCATCATAAACCGGGATTAGTTTAAGTTATATTTAAACCCTACCCTGATTTGATATTCATTTTTTGTATCATCACCATCTTTGTATTTATCAAGATAGCCTAATTCAAAAAATGGATAAAACCGCGGTGTGGCATGGAAATTAAATACAAAGTTATGCTGCAGAGTATGATTCTTGCCGTTAGCATACTCAAATTTATCGCCATGGGTTTTACTGTAATACGTTGGATTATATTGCACCCAGAAGTTTGGCGTAAAATACTTGGTTAAATAAATATCAACGCGGTGCTCTGAAGAGTCATCCCAGTCGCCTTGCAGCGTTTCGCTGTCATGGTTTTGATGGTTATATCGGTAGCGTAGTACAGCCCCCAGCGTTGGGTCAAAATGATAGCCAATACCAATATAAGGGTCGACACGTGAACCTGCAGACTCCCAGTGAAACACCACGCCGGGCTCAAGCCAGAAGTCACTATCACCCAGAGCAAAAGGCTTGTTAAACTCGGCTTCCTGATAGCTGCTTTTCCACTGGTCCATATTTTTGCCAAGATCGGCATCGGTTTCAAAACTCCAGTACATGCTTTTAAATATACTGTCTGAGTCCTGTACCACCCCGGTTAACATTAATCGCTGCAAAAAACCTTTGCTGGCCGTACGGTACTGCGTACGCGGTGCAAAATACACGGTAGTAAAGGGTGTCGATTTCGCCTGAGGGGCAGTAGTCGTATTATTTTCCGTGGCCATAGCGCCAGTTACAGGCATGACCAGTGCAGCCATTAATATGGCTGTATTAATATTATTGCTTTTCATTATATTTTCCTCGCCGTACAGAGATAAAATCTCCCCCTGCTAAATCAATAGCCTGAATATTTAACCGAGGGAGCGGAATATTACCAGTAACTTTTCCAGCAGGATATTGCACGGGTCATCGCTTCCATCAGGAAATAATCCCCCCACGCGCAGCACTCATCCACACCGACGTTACCTTTAAAATAATAAACAGAGTGTTTTAATAATCCTTCGCCTGCTTCATGCGCAGCATTTAGATAATCATCAAGCATTCGCGCAATCATCCTTAATGCCAACGCTTCATAACTTTCACGTTCCGGATGGGTTGCCGGTAGCTGTTTTACCAGCTCCAGCAGCGCGCAGGCGAGAATCGCGCTGGCAGAGCTATCCCTTTCACTGTTGGGATCGGTAAGCGCCAAATCCCAATAACAGATAAGATCTTCCGGCAAACGATTAATAAAGTAATTTGCCAGCGTCTGGCTCAGTTCCAGAAGCCGCTCATCTCCGGTATAGAGATAATTCAGCAGAAAGCCATAAACACCCCATGCCTGCCCGCGCGACCAGCAGGAATCATCGGAAAAACCCTGATGCGTATTGCCAAACCGCGGTTCCCCGGTGCGCACATCCATATAGTACGTATGAAAAGTTGAGCCGTCCTCGCGCACAATATAACGTCGCGCCTGCTCTATATGATTTTTCGCCGCTTCAGCATAGCGTGGATCGCCGGTGCTGGCGCTTGCCTGATACAGCAAGGGCAGATTCATATTGCAGTCTATAATCATCCTGCCCTGCTGCTCCGGATTATCCAGTTCGCCCCACGCCTGAATAATGCCGCATTTCTCGTGATAGCGTTCCATTAGCACTTCTGCCGCCTGCTGCGCGATATAAGTCGCCTCGCGATTGCCGGTTAGTTTATTGGCCGCTATACATGAAAGGCTGTACAGAAAACCCAGATCGTGGTGATTGGTATGATCCCTACTGGCAATACGTTCGCCAAAAGAACGGACATGTTGTTCGGCCAACGTACGATACGCATCATTACGCGTCCATTCCCATGCCAGCCACAGCTGACCAGTCCAGAAACTGGTGGTCCATTCCTGATTATCGATAATTGGGTAGCGACCATTTTCACATGCCGCATCCGGAAAACGCGTGCCAAAATAATCGCTGTTACGATCGATAGCAGATAAAATGACCGGTAAAGCGCGGCGAATCTTCTGCGCAATAGCAGCGCGCTCGCCGCTTCGCAGGACAACAGGAACGATCGGTTCTTTACGGATAGTCACAGACATAATTCTCTCGTTTTCTTCACTTTAATGGGTGGCTTCTTGCCCATGGACAGGGGCTGCAATGGTTTTTTTGTGCTGATAGCAAGTAGAAAGCGTGATGGCGGAGATCCCGGTAAATACCAGAGCAACCACGCCCATAATCAGATAGGTATGCTCAAAACCAATTTTTTGGTAGGCATAGCCGGCAGGCGGTGCCACGACAATAGAACCGACGTAAATCATGGCCTGATAGCCCAGCAGGTACATCGTGGCGTTAACGCGTTTGTCGAAATGTTCGGCAATGTATTTGAAAACCGACACCAGAATCAGGGCGATTTCAATCCCATACAAAGGCTTCACCAGGCAGATGATCAGCGGATCGTTAGTTAATCCGGAAATAATCAAACGCAGACTGATCACAAGACCGGTCAGGATCATCCCCTGCTTAGCGCCAATGCGGTTAATAATGGCAGGCACCAGCATCATGCCGAAAAACTCTGCGGCTGACTGCGCGGTACTCATGTAGCCAAACATGGCGTTGCCTTCTTCTTTAGTGCTAAAGAAGGTGACGAAATAGCGAGAGAACTGCTGTTCGGCAATAAACATCATCCATGCCACTCCCGCGATATACAGCGCAAAGGTCCAGAATTTCTTATTGCGCAGCAACTCGAACACATCGCCAATGACAATCTTCTCTTTCGACAGGACGTCATTCTCTTCCTGGCCAAAGTGATCAACTTTCAGCGTCAGCAGAACCGCAAACATGCAAAGCGCGGAAACGCTACTGATTACAAAGTTGATTTTGGGCGAAATATTGTAGAGATACCCAGAGAATGAAGACGCCGTTGCCCATCCCAGCGCGGCCCACATGCGGATCCGGCCAAACTCCATCGCGTACAAACGGCTGAAACGGTCAACATAGGACTCTTCCGCCGCCACCCCCGCATACCAGCCGAGGCTGAAAAAAAGCGCACCGACGATCATCCCGCTGATAAAATGCGTTTGTAATAGCGGCAGGTAACACCAGATGAAAAATGGCGCCATCAGGGCCGAAACGAGGCAGACAAAATAGAGCAGATGTTTTTTCATGCCCATTTTGTCCATGATGTAACCGTAAACAGGTTTGATAACTACCGCAAAAACGCCGTTCACGGCAAATACCGTGCCGATCTCCACACCATCCAACCCGGCTTTATCTCCCAGCCAGATAGCGTACAGGCCAAAGCTGGCCGCCCAGGTAAAGGTAAACAGAAATACAAACAGACTCAGTTTGATGTAAGCCGAGCGCGTCGACTGAACAGGGTTAGTCATTATTTTTCTCCGCACATGCGTCAGTTAAATGATTTCCAGCGTTTTCACACCCAGCGTTAGCACCTGATTCTCACGGTCGAACGCCATTGCTGCCGCAGGTGACAGCGAGGAAAACGATGTGGCGTTGACGACGCAGGCCAGCCAGTGCGTGCCCGGCGTAAGCGTGCTACGAAGACAGGGGATCTCCCCCGGTGATGCATACAGAATGTTGCTGTTGGGTGGCGTTGTGACGACCTCCGGTTGACGCTCTGCCAACAGATCGGTTATCTGGCATACGCCGGAGCTGGCACGAAGCGTGACCCCGTGCGGTGCAGTTTTGGTATCGATGAGTTGATGCCGGTTAAGCGCGAATCCCCCCTCGACACAGTCAAGCTGGCGCGCAGTTTCAACGCGATGAATGCGAATATGTCCTTGCTGAAACGGGATTAGCCAGGTCGTGACGACGACGTTTGACCACGGGTGCCAACGGCTTCGGATTAACGCATCCGTCATTTCAACAGCGTCGCACTCACGACGTCCACGCCAGTAGTTATCCTGTTCGCTGAACACCAGCATCGAATCACAGGCAGCATGGTTCAGACCATAATGACCGCGCTCCAGGGTAAAACCGAAGTGGCTGGAGTAAGCAAATTTGCCGTATTTGGCATCGAAATTGACAAAGTTATTGCGGTCATACTGCCCGGACATCAGCATCCAGGCGTGTCGGTTTGCATCATCATGAACGATAAATTGTCCGGCTTCCTTTATCGGATGAATCGGCTCAGGTTCAGGCAACGGGGCTGACTCGGCTTGCCAGAATGCGCTCTGTTCCGGCAGCGCCAGAATCAGCAACGCCTTACATGCCCACCAGGGTGAGCATGGGCTGTTGTAGTCTTCGGTCATCACCAGATTCGGGTAGGTATATCCCAGCGTGAATAAACCATCCGGGCCAATGAAAGGCTGCGCTAACCACCAGTCGAGGTGGCGTAAAATCACGCCTTTGACGATAGGGATCGTAAAGACATCCAATCCTGTCCAGACGACGGCGCTCCAGAACGCAACCTGAACAAAACGGTAAGTCAGGCTGCGGCCAAACGGAATTGCATCCCCGTCACAGGTAAAGTAATAGATGTAATCTCTGGCAAACTGACGCGCGCGCTGGCGATAGCGCAGGCAACGTTCAGGATCAGCGTCCTGCATAAGATGGCTGTACAGCAAACTGTAAAAATGAAACCCGCTGGAGATATAGTAATCGCGCGGTTTACCTGCACCGTCGGAATACCAGCCGTTACCAAGCCAGAATGGCTCAATCGCGTTCAGATGCTTATCAATGACCATCATGTCATAGTGGCGTCCGACACATTTAAGACCGACCTGCACCAATACCGGGAAGAAGTGCCAGTTATTATCCGGGATTTGGATATCAGCACTTTGTCGTAACCAGCGCTCCAGATTATCCTGCTCATCGGCGGTTAACGCATCCCATAATCCGGTATTCGGCAGCGCCAGCGCTACGCCAAAGGCAGCCATTTCCACGCAGCGCTGATCGTTATCGACCAGATTACCCCAATAGTTTGGATGTTCGGGGTCACAGCCATGGCGAATACCGCGAATAAAAGCCTCACGATACTCACCCGCGTCTCCTGCGCTTAACAGCGGTGAAAGGATCCATAACAGACGTGCAAACCCCTCCATACCGGCGATGTCCATTGGATATTGTGCGGACGTTTCGCCCACGTCCAAACGCGTGTTATCGCATGAGAGATGAGGAATGGCTGATGCCAACCATTGCCGCGCCTTTTCTGCATACTCTTGCCTTTCTCGCATAATGAAACCTCGTTTCATTTGATGAAGTATTGGGCGCATAATAAGGATTTGAACTGACATACAAATGTGATAATCGTCGTATTTCCACACAACGCTGGTGATGAAGTACAACATTCATCTGCATTTTGCGGAGAAAATTCGATTACAGTGATAAAAACTTAAGTATGTTCACATGAACAGGCGAGACATAAATGCAGCGGACGGAAGACAGTAGTTATCTTGAGCATATAAACCTCAACGACAAGTCGATTTACTTTAATCGTATGAAGGATATGCCAGCCAACTACTATCACTGGCACCAGTGTGTGGAGATATTGTCGGTTTCTCAGGGAGTAGGCATCGCGCTTATGGAGCACCAACAGTACACCGTCAAACCCAGGCGTATTTTTATTTTCCCGCCGGGAAAGTTGCATAAAGTGTTTGTCGAACAGGATGCACGTAATATTTATCACCGCACAACGCTGCACTTTAATGCTCCACAAATTGAGCAGTACCTGCGGGATTTTCCTCGGCAGCAAATGCTACTGCGTCAGCTGTGCGCCAGGGGAGAGAAAGCACGGGTGTTTGACGTCGGTGACGTTCAACCGGTGATTGAAACGTTGCTGAGCCGTTTTGAAGAACAGCTCAAAAGTCAGACCTTCAGCATCAGCGACAGCGCATTTCTGGTGATGCAGCTCATTAGCCTGCTGCCACATCAGGCGCAGGCCACGGGACAAAATACATTTTCGGTCAGCATTATCCGCTGGATCGAAACACACTTTCACCAGCGCTGCTCGCTGGAAGATATCGCCAGCGAGATGGGGTGCTCGCGGGGCCATGCCTCCCGCCGTTTTCACGAAGAAACCGGCGGTACGATTCAGGAATACCTGATGATGCGCCGCATTCGTCAGGCCTGCGAACTGCTGTTACATACCAATAGCTCGGTACGCGATATTGCTGCTCAGGTTGGTTTCTCCGAATACGCCTGGTTTATTACCTGTTTTCGCAAAAACATGGGTAAAACCCCGCTGCAATATCGCAAAACGTATGCTTCGGTATAGATCTACTTCTGACATCCCGGACACCAGTAAAAAGGGCGCGAAGAGAGCGTCGTTTTTTCGATGATTCCACCACAGCGCTCGCAGGCTTCACCGTCCCGGTGAAAGACCTTAAAGCGAAACAACGCGCCATGGTGTTTGTTCTCATCCACCAGCCCGCGGGTATTATAGGACAGACGAGGAATATCAAGCAGCGCACGCGCCAGCGTATCCAACTGTTCGTCACTAAGCTGAGACGCTTTATGCTGCCCGGTCAACCCTACCTGCCAAAGGATCTCTACCCGCAGGTAGTTACCTAATCCCGCCAGAAATGCCTGGTCCAGTAGCAGGCCAGAAAACTGGCGATTACGAAAACGCGGAGATAACAGACGCGCTTTAACCTCATCGGGCGTTAAACGTAAATCCAGCACATCCGGCCCAACTCGTTGCAGGAACGGATGGGTGGTAAGCTGCTCTGGCGTCAGCATTTCGATATCAGACGCGCTATAGAGCAGGATGGTTTTATCGGCTGTTTGCAGCCTGACACGCAGAACCCGCGAAGTCTGCGGGATTTTGCCAGTATCCACGACTCGCCACACGCCGTAGAGCTGATTGTGACTGTACAGTATCAGACCATTAGAAAAATGAGTCAGCAGTGCTTTCCCTCGCGTTTCAAGCTGAGTAACACTCTGCCCAATAAGTTGAGATTGATACGGTTTTAACTGCTCAAAGGCAAACCAGACATCCGTCAGGGGTTTGCCTTTGACTGCCGCCTCCAGGTTATCCGCCGCGCGGCGGATCTCCGGGCCTTCAGGCATAATACTGTCCTTTGTTAATGTGTTGCGCCGCCCGTCACGGTGATATCGCTTTCCACCTGCAAGGCGGTGGCAATGGCGACTTCCAGCGCCCGGCGAACGGTTTCAGCCGCCATACTTGGCGCGCCGGGGTGCTGCGCGGCCTGTTGCGGCAGATAAGGGATATGAATAAAACCGCCCTTCACCGCCGGCACGTCGCGTAATTTATGCAGCAGACCATACATTACGTGGTTACACACAAAGGTACCTGCGGTCTGGGAAACCGAGGCCGGAATTCCCGCGTTGCGCATAGCCACAACCATCGCTTTGATCGGCAACGTACTAAACCATGCCGCAGGACCATCGACGACAATCGGCACATCTACCGGCTGTTGTCCCTGGTTATCCGCAATACGAGCATCATCAATGTTGATCGCCACGCGCTCCACGGTGATATCCGAGCGCCCGCCCGCCTGCCCCACAGCCAGCACCAACGATGGCGACAGCGCATCAATCGCGCCATTGAGTACGGCAAGAGATTCGCCAAAGACGCACGGCAGCTGGCGGGCAACGACGCGGCATCCACCGATAATAGCATTGTCGAGTCCCGAGACCACTTCCCAGGAAGGGTTAACTGACTCGCCGCCAAAGGGTTCAAATCCCGTGATGAGTACTGTTTTCATCCTGTCACCTTACAAGAACATCAGGAAATACATCAGGAACACGTTGACCAACAGCAGCAGTATGCCGGTTGGCACCTGCGCTTTAATCACCGCGTTTTTATCCGGCAGCTCCAGCAGCGCAGCAGGGACAATGTTAAAGTTCGCCGCCATCGGCGTCATCAGTGTCCCGCAATAGCCGGAGAACATACCAATCGCCGCCATTACCGCTGGATTGCCGCCGTGTTGCAGTACGAGGATCGGAATACCAATCCCAGCGGTCACGATCGGGAAAGCAGCAAATGCATTGCCCATCACCATGGTCAGCAATGCCATGCCGATGGTGTACACCGCCACCGCGATAAAGCGACTGTCTACCGCCAGATATTCCTGCGTCAGATATGAAATGCCGCTGCCTACGCCAGCCGCCGTAAACAACAGCCCGAGCGTGGCCAGGATTTGCGGCAGGATGAACGCCCAGCCGATGGAATCCAGCAGACGGCGCGCCTCCTGAATCGGCTGATGCACCCGCTCATGGGTCATTTTTATCGCCATCGCCAGACCAATCAACGAGCCCGCTGTCATGGAAAAAAGCGTCACCAGCGTGGCGTGATTACCCGGCCCAAACAGCGCATCCTGTAAGCCCGGAATATGGTTGAACATCAGCACGCCGATCACCGTTACTACCGGAATCGCCAGCGCCGGGAAAAACAGGCGGTTGCCCAGGCGACTGGCGCTTTCTTCTCGCTGTTGCGGCGTCCGTTGATGGTAGCTTCCCAGCTTCACGCCGCCAAAACCGGCGATCAGGGCCAGAACGACCACCGCAACACCAACGGCAATATGCACCGCGCGTTTGTCGCCAAACAGCGAGTATGTCCAGTCGCCAAGCAAAAACAATACACCGTATATGCCCCAAAACAGGCCTGTAGTGAAGCGGCGAGGGTTCGCCTTGTCCTGCCACGACATCAGCGCCACAATCAGTAATACCGCTCCCGCCAGCCAATAGAGATAGCTTTGTTGAAAATTCATTTCGCTTCTCCTTTCGCTGCGGCATTCGCTTTCGCCACCTCACGTTGCAAATAGCTATCCAGACGCCACAGACGCGTGCCGTGGATCAGAAAGGCACAAATTGCCGTTGGGATCCCCCACAAGGCGATATGCAACGGTTCGGTCTGGATCCCACCAGACTCCAGCATAAAGTTGTGCATGAATATGATGGCACCGAAGGCAACAAAGATATCTTCCCCGAAAAACAGCCCAACGTTATCGGTCGCAGCTGACATTGCGCGCAGGCGATAGCGTACCGCGCCCGGTATCTCACCATGATTTTTTTCAGCAGCCCCTTCCGCCATCGGCGCCAGCAGCGGACGCACCATCTGTGGATGCCCCCCCAAACTGGTCAGTCCTAACGCGGCGGTCGCTTCGCGTATGAACAGATAGACAATAAGCAGACGGCCACTGGTGGCGCTGCGGATTTTTGCAATCCACGCCTGAGCGCGCTCTTTGAGTCCGTGACGTTCCAGCAGGCCAATAACCGCCAGCGGGATCAGCAGGATAAACGGCAGGTTGCGGGTGTTAAGAAAACCTTCACCCAGTTTCTCAAGGATGGTGGCTACCGGCATATGCGCCGCCAGTCCCGTGACGATCCCGGCAATAATGACCACCAATACCGGGTTAAAACGTAAAAGAAATCCGACCACAATGACGGCGATACCCGTCAATGGCCAGAGAGAAATAGCCTCTCCCATAATTAAATCCCTTATATTGTTGTGTAATATATTATTGTTTTATATAAAAATTTATGCGCTAATTTGAATATTGCATGCATTAAAGGCGCTACGCAAGCGACGGGCAAAAGCGAGTGCGTGCTCGCCATCCCCATGAATGCATACCGTCTGGGCCGTCACGCTCGCCCATGTTCCACTCTGGCTTTTTACTCTGCCGGATTGCACCATTTCTAACGTTTGCGCCAGCGCCTGCTCTTCATCCTCAATCAGTGCGCCCGGCTGGTTACGCGGCACCAGACTGCCATCGGCCTGATAACCCCGATCGGCAAAAACTTCCTGACGCGTTACCAGGCCATAGTGTTCTGCGGCACGAATCAGTTCGCTTCCTGCCAGTCCTACCAGAACCAGCGATGGATCGCAGGCATGAACCGCTTTCGCAATCGCATCAGCCAACTGAGGATCTTTCGCCGCCTGGTTATAAAGCATACCGTGCGGTTTGACATGACGCATTACGCCGCCCTCCGCCTGCGTGATGGCAGCCAGCGCGCCAATTTGATACAGCGTCTGCGCATACACCGTTTGTGCGGGCAGGGTCATGGCGCTACGGCCAAAATTTTCCCGATCCGGAAAGCTTGGATGCGCGCCTATCGCCACGCCATTTTTTAGCGCCTCGCGCACGCTTAAGAGCATGGTTTGCGCATCTCCGGCATGAAACCCACAGGCAATATTGGCTGAAGACACCAGTTGCAGCAGCGCCGCATCGTTAGCGCATCCCTCACCGAGGTCCGCGTTGAGATCAATTTTCATTGTTAAGTCGCCATGTTAATTGTTCCAGGTAACGCTGCCGCTCCTGTCGCGCCTTAAGCGCTTCCTCCAGCGAACACTGCACAAAATGAATCGGCTGGCCGAGCGGGATCTGCGCCAGATGATACATATCCGCTTCAATGATACAGGCGATGCGCGGATAGCCGCCCGTCGTCTGAGCATCATTCATCAGCACGATCGGCTGACCATTGTGCGGAACCTGTACCACGCCGGGGAGCAAACCATGTGACAGCAGTTCGCGATCGGTCATGCGCGTCAGCGGCTGCCCCTGCAGGCGGTACCCCATACGGTTACTTTGTGGGCTAAGCTGCCACGGCGAGCGCCAGAAAGAAGCCTGTGATACCTCGTCAAACTCCTGATATTCAGGTCCGGGAAGCGCACGAATATGGTTGCCCCACATGAGCTGTTTTACACCCTGCGGTCCGCTGAATTGCTGGGCAGATACGCCAATTGCCAGCCGATCGCCATCGCGCAGCAAACGCCCTTCCAGCCCGCCAATGCCAACTTTAAGATCGGTACTGCGCGAGCCCATGACTTCGGGGACATCAAAGCCGCCCGCAACCGCCAGGTAGCTGCGCATACCGTGATGCGGCCGTTTTAGCGTCAGGCGCTGGCCGGCTTTCATCGGTAGCCGCCATCCGCTCCACACGGGAGAATTATCCAGATGCGCTTCGCATCCCGCACCGGTCAGGGCAAACCAGCCATCGGTTTCAAATTCCACCACCAGTTGCCCCAGCGTAATTTCCAGCGCTGCAGCATTCGCTTCATTACCCACCAGCAGGTTAGCGACGTTCAGCGCCGGTTTATCCAGTGCGCCACAGTGACTGATTCCGGATTGACGAAAACTATGGCGTCCCCCGTCCTGTACTGAGGTATACATGCCCGCGCGAATAATGTTTAACATATCCCCTCCTTCTGCGGGACAAAACGCACGGTATCGCCAGCCCGTAACAGAATTGGTTCCTCTCGTTTTGGATCAAATAACGCAACGGGGGTACGACCAATCAGTTGCCATCCGCCTGGCGTGGAAAGCGGATAAACGCCCGTTTGAGATCCGCCAATACCCACTGAACCTGCCGGAACAATCAGGCGCGGTTCCGCACGCCTTGGGGTATGGAGTTGTTCAGGTAAGCTCCCAAGATAGGGAAATCCCGGCTGAAAGCCGATAAACCACACCACGTAATCAACCGATGCATGAAGTTCCACAACCTGCTTGTCGCTTAATCCGCTGTGCCGGGCGACCTCAGCCAGATCGGGGCCAAACTCACCGCCATAGGTCACGGGAATTTCTATAAAGCGCGAATCCGGTTCCAGCGCCTCACTCTCTTCCCACCAGCGCTGCAGGCGTTCAATCGCATCCAGCGCCAGCGTTTGCGGGTCGCGCAAGGTCACCGTGATATTGTTCATGCCCGGAATAGCTTCAAGCACATTCGGGGCATCAACCAGACGCTGGGCCAGACGCCAGATGCGTTTCTGAGTCGCCAGCGTAATGGGCGGTTCCAGCTCAAGAACCACCGCCGTTTCACCTAACAGATAACAACGCGCTCGCTGCACTTTCGTCCCTCTTTTTTAGGCTGGATTAGGAATATCGATAAATGTTACGTCCAGATCGGTGTTTTCATTCAGCCACTCGCTTAAAGCGCGAATGCCGCCGCGTTCGGTCGCATGGTGACCGGCAGCATAAAAATGCAGCCCCTGCTCGCGGGCCGAGTGAATGGTTTGCTCTGAGACTTCACCGGTGATAAAGGCATCGACGCCAAATCGGGCTGCGCTATCAATAAAACTTTGACCGCCACCTGTACACCAGGCGACGCGCTGAACTTTCTCCGGCCCGGTATCACCACACCATAACGGTTTACGGCCTAAACGCGCTTCAATCCACGATGCCAGCTCCAGTCCCGGAACCGGCATGGAGAGTTCCCCCCATGGCACCAACGGCTCGATTTCACCCATTACGGTAATCCCCAACAGCGCGGCCAACTGCGCGTTATTCCCCAGTTCCGGGTGGGCATCCAGCGGCAGGTGCCAGCCATACAGGTTGATATCATTTTCCAACAGCGTTTTCAGACGATGCCGCTTCATGCCGCGAATTACCGGAGATTCGCCTTTCCAGAAATAACCGTGATGAACGATGACCGCATCCGCCTCAAGGCGCACTGCCTCGTCCAGCAACGCCTGACTTGCGGTCACGCCGGTCACGATTTTATGCACCGTCTCTTTGCCCTCAACCTGCAAACCATTCGGCGCGTAGTCGCTAATGGCGGCGCTGTTCAGTTTGTCGTTGATCAGTTGTTCCAGTTCGGTGTTTTTCATCATCGTCCTCGTAGTCATAAATTCTGCTTGCTCAATCAGCTACACAGCTTAGGTTAAAATAGCGTCCTCGCCTGCGTTCGTCGATAGCCATTTCACTGACACATCAAGAAACAATCACACCTGCTTTGAACGTGATTTGCTTACCACTACGCGATCTAATTCATGTATATTTATGCAATCAGACAGCATATTGCAAAAATAATCAGATCTGTATCAAAGTTACAACTTTAAGGAAACACACTCGCGCAGCACGTTCAGCCTGTCGTGAGGCATTTACTTCGAGAAAATAATGAATAAACAAGCATCTCAACCACGGGCGATTTATTACGTCGTCGCGCTACAAATTTGGGAATACTTCAGTTTTTACGGTATGCGTGCGCTACTGATCCTGTATCTCACTAACCAGCTTAAGTACGACGATAATCACGCCTATGAACTGTTCAGCGCCTACTGCTCGCTGGTCTACGTCACGCCGATTCTTGGGGGATACCTGGCCGATAAAGTGCTCGGCAACCGGATGGCGGTAATGATAGGCGCATTTTTAATGGCGGTGGGGCATCTGGTATTGGGCGCCAGCGAAATGGCTCCAGCGTTCCTCTATTTGTCTCTGGCGATAATTGTCTGCGGCTATGGTCTGTTTAAATCCAACATCAGTTGCCTGTTGGGTGAGCTGTACCAGCCTGAAGATCCGCGTCGCGACGGTGGATTCTCTCTGCTCTACGCTGCCGGGAATATTGGTTCAATCATCGCGCCCATTGCCTGCGGCTACGTGCAGGAAGAGTACAGTTGGGCGATGGGTTTTGCGCTGGCCGCGATTGGTATGCTGGCGGGGCTGGTGATTTTCTTATGCGGTAATCGCCATTTCGCCCATACTACCGGTGTCAACAAGGCCGTCCTGTGTGCGAAAAAATTTGTGCTGCCAAACTGGGCCTGGCTGTTAGTTCTGCTGGTTGCAGCACCGCTGCTGATTACTGTCCTGTTCTGGAAAGAGTGGTCCGTTTACGCCCTGATCGTTGCCACTGTTATTGGCCTCGCTGTTCTGGCAAAGATTTATCGCCAGGCGCAGACTCAGAAGCAGCGCAAAGAGCTGGGGCTTATCGTCACACTGACCTTCTTCAGCCTGTTGTTCTGGGCCTTTGCTCAACAGGGCGGAAGCTCGATCAGCCTGTATATCGACCGCTTCGTTAACCGCGATATTCTGGGGTATTCCGTCCCTACTGCGATGTTCCAGTCGGTTAACGCTTTTGCCGTGATGCTCTGCGGTATCGTGCTGGCCTGGGTGGTCAAAGAAAGCGTTGGCGGCAATCGTACCGTACGCATCTGGGGTAAATTCGCCCTTGGTCTCGGTTTAATGAGCGCAGGCTTCTGTATTCTGACCTTGAGCGCTCGCTGGTCCGCGGCTTACGGCCACTCTTCCATGCCGTTGATGGTACTGGGACTGGCGGTCATGGGCTTTGCCGAACTGTTTATTGACCCGGTGGCAATGTCGCAAATTACGCGTATTGAGATCCCTGGTGTAACCGGCGTGTTAACCGGCATTTATATGCTGCTTTCCGGCGCCATCGCCAACTACCTGGCAGGCGTTATCGCCGATCAGACCTCGCAAGGTTCGTTTGACGCTGCCGGAGCCATCAACTATTCCATCAATGCCTATATTGACGTCTTTAGCGAAATTACCTGGGGCGCACTGGCCTGCGTGGTGCTGGTGCTGCTGATTTGGCTGTACCAGTCGCTGAAATTCAGAAACCGTGCGTTAGCGGTAGAGTCCTGAGTGTACAGGCCCGATGATGTGATAAGATTCGGGCCTGTTTTTTCAGGTAATTATGCATGAATGGCTGCGAGTTCCTCTTCAGTAAGACCTGTAACCAGTAGCACCATTTCGCGATCTATTTTCTGCTCCAACATTGTTTGCGCTATACGTAATGCGGCTTCTTGTTTACCCTGCTGTAATCCCTGCTGTAACCCTTCCTGTAATCCATCTAACCGTAACCGCTCTGCAATAGTCATCAGCCTCTCCTTATGTTGGGGGATCCGTTGCGCTATCTCCTGCATAAATTCATTAAAACGAGATTCGTCGCCAGATTGTAGGATGTAATTAAACATCGCCTGTAATTGCGTGTCATTAGCGCATCCAGTAAGGAGCAGCGTGGCCAGTTGCTCTACCAGCCCCAGCAAATTCCGCTGACGGATATGTTTTTGCATTAATTCCAGCAGCGCCATTCGTCTGTGAGCCATGATCTCATCATCGGGTACCACCGTTATGTCTACCAACGGAAATGCGCTGGAATAAAGCTGTCTTGCCGCCACGGGGTCGGCAAAGGCATCCAGCCAGCACAATGAGTACGGATAGGGGCTTCGGCAGCCATGATAAAAGAGCATCGGTATCACTAGTGGCAGTTCCTTATGCCCTGCGTCCAGATGGCGCTGCATCGCCGCCATCGCATAACGCAACAGACGAAAAGCCATATGCGGCTCGGCTGAACTTTGATGCTCTATCACCACATAGACATAACCGTCACCGTTGCGTGTGTGCAAAGACCAGAGCACGTCGGAGTAGCGCGAACGTAAATCCGCTTCAATAAAACTTTCTGACTCCAGCTTCAGCGAATTCAAATCGCAAAGCGTCCGCAGTTCAGTTGGCAGGTGAATGTCGAGAAAATCCCGCGCGGTTTCGGGGTGATGTAAAAACGTTTTAAACACCGCATCGTGCGGTGTGGAGGTTGTTGGCATTGTCATCAAGTTCCATCACCTGAATGAAGATGACGGAACTTTACTGCCAGATAAAAGCATCTGCATCAGGGCATTAACAACCTTGCGCGCACGCTTCAGCGCTAAAAGCCCCAGACCGCAACACATTCATTCTGCTGGAAGGCATTACGCAAAATCCACCATTCCTTTACTTTTTACGCGCCGTCTCATATGCCGCCAGCGTCGCCAGTCTGGCCTGTTTATGATCGACAATCTGACGAGGATAGTTAAGCGTCACCTGCGTTTTTTCAGCCCATGTCCACGGGTCATGAATAGCTTTACCCGGCACGTCGCGCAGTTCCGGCAGCCACTGGCGGATAAACTCACCGTCACGATCAAATTTTTCGCCCTGAGTTGTGGGGTTAAAGATACGGAAATACGGCGCAGCGTCGGTTCCGGTTGAGGCAGCCCACTGCCAGCCGCCGTTATTGGCCGCCAGGTCACCATCTATCAGTTGCGACATAAAATACTGTTCGCCTTTACGCCAGTCGATCAGCAGGTCTTTCACCAAAAAACTGGCCGCAATCATGCGTAAACGATTATGCATCCAGCCCGTGGCGTTGAGCTGGCGCATCGCCGCATCCACAATCGGATACCCCGTTTTTCCCGTTTGCCAGGCCTGCAAATGCGCGGGGTTATTTTGCCATTGCACGCGTTCGGTCCAGCGGATAAAGGGTTGATGCCGACACAACGCCGGATGGTAAGTCATCAGATGACGATAAAATTCACGCCAGATAAGCTCGTTCAGCCAGACGCTGCCAGCCCCGCCCTCAAGCGCCTGAGGCTGCTCTGTAAGCAGTCGATTCAGACACTGGCGCGGCGACAATCCTCCCGTCGCCAGGCTCGCAGATAATCGACTGGTGCCCTCAACCGCCGGGAAATCACGCAACTGCTCATATTCTCCCGCAGCCTGCAGGCAAAACTGGCGTAATTGCGCGATAGCCAATTTTTCTTCCGCCGCAAACAGCTGCGCATCAAAATCTTGCTGCGGGTACCCCAGTGTTATAGGTGTTAACGGAGCATCAAGAGCGCCTTTTTCTCTCACCGTCGGCGCGCTAACGCATTCTGGAACACCGTCTTTAATCCGCTTCAGCCAGGCATTTTTAAACGGCGTAAAAACTTTATACATCTCGTGATTGCCGGTCATGACCGCCCCCGGAGGCAGGATCACGCTGTCGTCAAACCCTTCACACACCGCATAAGGTAATGACTTCTCGACGGCAGCATCACGCTGGCGTTCGTTAATTTCGTACTGATAGTTATAAAATAATCGGCTAACGCCATGCTCTGCGCAGACGTTTTTGACGATTTCCACGCTGGCCGCAAAATCGGCGACTTCATGAAACAAAAGCGGAATGCCTTTTTCTGCCAGCGCCGTTTGCAACGCATTTAGCTGGGCGCTGATAAATGCCGCCTGACGTGGGGCCATTTCATGTGCCTTCCACTGTTCAGGCGTCGAGATATATAGCGCCAAAACCTGTGCAGAACGATCCCGACAAGCCGCCGCCAGCGCGAGGTTGTCATGCAGACGTAAATCACGTCGAAACCAGACCAGATGCGTGGTCATAATACTCCTGAAGAAAAAAACTTAACGCCCGTAGCGCAGACCTATTACCTCTGGCCAGGGATTGAAATAGCGCAACCCGGAAAGATAAGCACCCGGCTATTGCGCCATATAGTGTTTGAGTAATGTTAATGGTGCAAGCAGCGGTTGGACCACAGTTACTGTCGCAGACTGAAAGTCACTCCTCTTGTCGGGGGGGTATCTGTCACCCTCTTCCCATTTCAGGCAATGCAGGTTCAAAATCACCCCACGACAAACAATCCCTGATGCCAACAGGGATTGTCTCGCTCATGACAACCCTTCTCTCATTACTGAGTTAAGTGTAGCTATCATGAGCAAAAAGGGTTTTTAACGGTTATTCCCTCTCTTTCACCACCGTGGTCGCTTTCGGCGTCAAGGTGCCCATCAATTGGTTGAAATCGGCCAGATTCCAGACGATAACCTCTTTTAGTAGCAGAATAATTTGGCTGGGGTGGGTGAAAAACTTATTCAGTTCGCCAAAGCTGAGCTTTGCCCGCTGACCGTCAGGGCGCGTATAGATGACCATGCCCTCCGTCAGCACACGGCGGGTCCATTTCTCAATACGCTGACCGTCAAGAGAACCAGAAAACGCTGAAATCAATGCCATCACGTCAAAATCGCCATTTTTACCCCCAGAAAAAAGCATATTCAGATCGTTTGTTTCTGCATTTTTAAGCAGAGGTGCCAGGAAATCTTTCTGTAAATCAGCAATAAACGCCAGACGCTGCCAGGGCTCCAGTTGCACAACGGTAAGCGTCTTATCACCAACCATCACCTCTTTTGCTGTTGTCGTCATTTTAGTCATCCTTATATTAGTATCTGCAGGTCAATTATCTTTCCCGCAAAGCTTCATTTACTTTATTGAATGGTTTAATTAAATAGCGGGCGACCGTTTTACTACCGGTAACAATGTCAACGGAAGCCACCATACCTGGAGAAATAAACAATTTCTGCTGACGTTTATTAAGAAGATGATCGCGGTCGGTTCTAATTAAAACCCGGTAGTAAACTAAATCCGGCTTGCGTTCATCCTTAATAGTATCGGGAGAAATAGTCACTACCTTGCCATCCAGACCACCATAAATGGCATAGTCATAAGCGGTGATTTTAACTTTCGCCTTCTGGTCTGGATGAATAAACGCAATGTCACGCGGCAATATTTGCGCCTCAATCAGTAACGTGTCATCCAGTGGAACGATATGCATCAAAACACCGTTAGGCGGAATAACACCACCAACAGTATTATTTTGAATATCTTTCACGATGCCACGAACGGGTGAACGCAGCGTTGATTTAGCCACTAAGTCGGAGCGACCACGCAGAGCATGCTTTAGCGAGGCAATCTCCGCTGACACTTTTGCCAGTTCTTCGCGTGACCGCAAATAATAGTTACCGCGCAGCTCTTCCTCTTTCATATTCAAATCCACCAATTGACGTTTCAAACGAATAACATCAACGGTGCTGGAAGCGCCTTCCTGAGCCAGGCGGGAATTAATCGACAACTCATTGTTAATTAATCGACGCGCATCCTGAATATTTTTAATCGCATCAGCAAACTGTGTTTTACGTGAGGTATACAAGCGAGTTTCCGCCGTCATTAACTCAGGATACAGATCCAGCTCGTCAGAAAATACCAGTTCATTGTCATTCACTTCCGCATTCAGTCGCGCCTGCTGGGCCAGCATTGCGCGGTATTTAGCTTCAAATTCTTTCAGGCTGGAGGCGGTCCGCACGCTATCCAGTTGCGCCAATACTTCCCCCGCCTGGATAATTTTCCCCTCTTTAACATGAATGCGTTGCAGAATACCGCCATCCAGCGACTGAATAATCTGCTCTCGTGAACTGGGAATAACTTTTCCATTGCCTTTGGTGACTTCTTCAATGCTGAAAAATGAGGCCCACAATGCAAAAAGCAGCAAAAAAAATACTACGCAAAATACTATCCACTTCGCGCCACTGAGCGTCAGTTCGTTCTCATGTCCCAGCGAGAGAGCATTGTCAATTACAGCATCCGAAGGATCTGATTTATGTTGCAGAAGAATGCGCCGGGTGAAGACAACACCGTCAGCAACCTGTCGCCACAAACCACGGATCCCCCTCTTGTTACCCTTGTTCATGCTTCAGCCTCCTGGGAATACTCACCAAAAAACTGCTCGCGAGGGGCGTCTATTACTATGCTTCCTTGCGACATAACGATGGTGCGCTCGATCAGTTCAAGCACTCTTTTTCGATGGGTGGCGATGATAACCGTCTTCCCGGCCATCCACGGTTTCATTCGACGGATAAACTCGGCTTCGGTCTCTTCATCCATTGCGGCTGTGGGTTCATCCAATAATACGATCTGCGGATCGCGGAGAATCAGACGACTGAGCAACAGCGCCTGCTGCTGTCCTCCCGACAAACCTATTCCGCCTTCGGCTATCAGATGATCCAGCCCATCCGCAAGCTGATTGATAAAAGCGAGCGCCCCTGTTTTCTCCAGCGCCGCTTCAAGCTCTTCATCGCTGGCAAGCGGCATTCCGAGCGCCAGATTTTCCCGAATTGAACCGTGAAACAAGCGTGAGCGTTGGGACAACAAACCGATGTCACGGTGTAAATCTCCGGGATCGAGGTTATCAAGCCGAATGTTGTCCAGCGTCGTTACGCCATTAACACACAACATATTTCCTGCCAGCGCATTCAATAGTGAAGATTTTCCGGAACCATTTCGTCCCAACAGAGCAATCTTCTCGCCAGCCTTAATCTCCAGATCGTCAATAGCGATCGCGTTCTGACGACTAGTGGTGTGATGACGAAACGCCGTATCCTTTAGCACAAAATGGCCACGTAAATAGGGTTTGTGTACCCGCCTGCAGCCACGGGCGTCATCCGTTGGTAATTTCATGATACTGTCTAATCCGACAATGGCGACCTTTGTTTGCTGCCAGCGCGTCAGGATATTGGCGACCTGTGCGACAGGTGCCATCATCCGTGAACTGAGGATTGACGCGGCAACCAGCGCACCGGTAGACAATTCACCATTCATCGCCAAAGGCGTCCCCACAGCAACAACACAAACAAACACAGCGTTTTGAATCAGATAAGACCACGAGGTAAGTTTGTGCGTCAGGTGTTTGAGGTCCAGACTGCTGCTGGCCGTGGTTGCGGTATAATTCAACCATTGCTGCTGAAAACGATATTCCGCCTGCAGGGACTTCACATCATCCAGCCCTTGAATGCTTTCGACGAGCATCGCGCTACGCAGGTTTGATTCACGCATTGCACTACGCGCCAGCAATGCGAGTTTTTTCTGACATAAAAAACCCGGCAGCACCATCAGGATCATTCCAGCCAACGGGACCAGAAACAGAATGCCTCCCAACAGATAGATCACCACTAAGAACAGAAAGAAAAAGGGTAGATCGGCCATCGCAACCACGGTCGTGGAGGTAATCATCTCCCGGATCTGATCCAATTCACGCACCTGCGAAATAAATGTTCCGGTAGACTGCGGACGATGGGCGGAATGAATACGCAATACGCGACCAAATACCCGATCGGCAATACGCAGGTCTGCTCGTTTACCCACGATATCAATAATGCTATAGCGCATCAGGCGTAATATCAGATCAAAAACAAACGCTAATATAACGCCAGAAAAAAGCACCCACAGCGTAGGCCAGGACTGCGCTGGAATAATACGGTCATAGGTCTGCATTGAGTAGGTAATCCCAGCCAGACCTAGAATATTTATAAAAAGTGACCCCAGAATAACGTAATAATAGGGACGCATGTCCTGAAAAATAATCTGCCACGCCCAATGTTTTTCCACAGGGCGGATATAGTCATCGACGCGCGGATCGGCCGAATTTGTTAACGGTCGCAGCAATATCACACGCAGGCCGGCCTCGAGAAACTCCTCACGGGTGAAGGTCGTCAACAACCCTTGTTCGTCAACGTATGCGCAAGTAACGTTTTGGTTATCTTCAATATTTTTAACCAACGCAAAGCGTCCATCACGCATTTCGATAACCACAGGCAACAGCCAGGTGCTGAACTGGAATTGCGTCACTGGCGTGCACTTCATCATCAGTCCAGCTTGTCTGGCCATCGTTTTTAATACATCTTCTTTCTTACACTCCTGGTGCCACTGCGAGGCAACTAAAATATTCTGTTCTGAAATATCAAGACGATAATGATGGGCAATCTGTACAATGGCTTCTTGCCACAACTGGAAATAATAATATTCAACGTCTTTGTCTTTACTTGTACAAGACATATCAACGGTACTGGATGATGTCATTCCATTGAGCCTCTTATTGAGAAAAATAACGCACCAGATTCCCGGAGTAATAGAGACATTCAATTGACAGCGACGACACGGTAAATTGGCTGTTTAATATATCCATTCTGGTTTGATGAATTTCAGATTCGGCGCTAAGTAAATCGGAAAATGAACGATTACCCAGTTCCAGATATTGTAATTTATAGAGGTCACGCGTGCGGATAGCCTCTTTCTCCCGTACTTGCTTAGCCTTCATACTTTCATACAGGCTGGAAATCTGGCTGGTCGACTCGACAATTTTACGCCGGGCCTCCGTCTTTTCGGTATCCAGATTAAATTGTGACGCGAGCAACGCCTGTTCCGCCTGTTGAGTACGCGATATACGTGCCCCGCCTTCATACAGTGGCGCACTCACGTTAACAAAGATCCCCCACTCGCCCTTTTTAGCCCGATTCCCACGATTATCGTTCTGGTTTTCCAGCTCATATTCCCAGACTGGGTTAAGTGAAATCGTCGGATAATATTCCGCTTTAAAGGCATTAACCTGCTGTTTCGCCATCTTAATTTGCGCCTGCGCCAGTTCGATAGCAGGCGAGGTTAACTCTTCGATATCAACACGATGGCAAGCTGTGTCCATCGTCTGCGGCATGTGCATATTCAGGGCAGTAGAAACAGAAGCGTTGGTGACGATATCCAGGTTCGCATTCCAACGCCGGGCTTGCGCCTCATAATCATGTTGCAGGGCAATAGCGGCTGCCAGCCGGACCTTCGACTGGGAATAGTCAGATTCCGCGTTAGCCCCCAATGAGGCTCTTTTTTCAGCCAGACGGTTAATAAGCTGGAGACCTGCAACCTGTCCCTGGGCAATTTCAGTTAACTGCTGATAACGAATTGCCTGGGTAAAACTGGTCGCCGTCTCATAAGCAATATCATTAATACTTTTCTCAAGGTTAGACCCCGAACGCTGTGTCGTCGCATCCGCGAGATCGACTTTGCTGGCGATTCTCCCAAAATCAAACAGCGTCTGGCTGGCGTTCAGCGCTAACGTATTCGATTTGCTATCTTCTCGCCTGTAATTATCCTGCTCGAGGCCGGATTTTACTCTGGCGCTAAGAGAGGGATACCACCCGGCCTTCGCTTCATTGACTGACTCTTTACTCTGCACATATTCGCGCTCTGCACGTTTAATCACCGGATGCCAGCCCATTGCCAGTTGCACCGCCTCGGCAAGCGTTATGTCATGCCCTTTAACCGGTACACCGGAAGAAGCCACTGCGTTTTTTTGTCTTTCACCACTACGTTTTTCCACGGCCCCTACCTCAGGGCGAGACAGAGGATCAGGTTGGGTTTCTGACGTAATGGGCTCTGCAGCATCCTCAAATATAACGGGCCATGTCGCCACCTGCGCACTATGACTTTTGAATACACATGACGTGACGATCGCCAACAGCAATGCCGCTCGCGGTAAATGGCGAGTTTCCATGAATGTTGTTTCCCTTATTCAGTACGAATTGAGTAACCGCAAGGTATTGCGTGTTCCATTAGTTGAAACACGCATACCTTTTATTACGCAGCGACAGGGAGTGACGAGTGCATGTCATCCATTGCTGAGGCTGTGTGATAATGAGTTACTGAAGACGAACTGGACTCTGGTGCGGACTGGATCTTATTCGTTAAAGATTCCGGGAGCAGTTTGCTTAAGTTAATGTCGCCGCTGCTGGCGTCAGATTTCAGTAATGCGCTGACGACCTTTGCAGCGTCAGATTGTTGATCGTGAAGTATCTTGTCCATTAATTTATGCAATTCACTGCCATCGCCATTTTTAACGCTATCGCCTTTAAATGAGTTATAGATATCCTTAATCAACTGGAAGGAATCCTTAAGCCACTCACCAGGTAATTTAATGATATCTTTGATAATATTAAAAGCATCCTTCGCCAGTTCGGTAATCGTTGACAGCAATTTTTGAATCGACTCAACGGGATGACTGATGAATTCCTTAATTTTATCAAGGACTGGCGTGAGCAGTTTATCGATTGGATTTTTAATAAAGCCATCAAATAACGTTTTCAGAACATTAGTTATCGCTTCTTTAGCGACACTGAGTTCACTCTTAATTTTATCACTAATGATCCCGACATATTTAGTGATGGCATCAGTGAAGAAATCAATAATTTTTGTCGGTAACGACATCACCAAATCGGCTATGCTTTTTACGATATTGCCTGCGGTCTTAGAAATCACTTCACCAACTAGAGCGTTCCATTTGAGCGGATTGACCCAATCAGTCAGGCTCATACCTTTTAAAGCATCGGCGATATTTTTACCCACATTCGAAACGAGGTTCTCGAACCCTGTTTTAATCGCCGAGACCGTTTCACCGATAGCCTCAGCAATCTTCTGTCCGGTAACTTTCAGTATATCTTTAATAAATTCAATTGGTTTATTGATGAAGATCTCGACTAAAGCTTTTTCTATTGTTTTGATCGCTTTTACGGCAGAGACAACTTTTTCACCCAGGACTTCACTAACGGTTTTAAATCCGGCGGTAATCTCAGAAATGACATTACTGAGAAATGCCAGTGATTTTGAATTCGCAATCGTCGTCCAGACGCTGTTAACCGAATCAACCAGGCTCTTGATAAAGGCCTGTACGGACTCAACAAACGTTTTGTTATCGTCAACCTGCAGGCCTTTATCAATCGGTTTCACATCAGGCATATCAAGCGGCGTAACGTTCTGCGGTTTTATCGCAGGATCAATCGCAGGATTGAGCTTATTAATATCAGCATTCGCCTTTGTCGCTGCGGCATTAGCTGCTTCTGTAGCCTGACGCGCCGCCTCCAGGCTTTTATTTGCCGCAGCGATAGCCTTATTCACTTCATCAACGCGATCAAGCTGATTGTTTTTCAGGACTTCTTCTTTCAACGCCAGCGCAGAGGCCAGTTTCTCTGCGGCCTGCGACTTCTGCGCTACCGCCTGTTTCAGCGCTTCGTTTGCCGCGTCAACGGTCATACGCGCCGCATTCAGATCCAGCAGACTTTGCTCCGCCTGAGCAACAGAGTCAGCCAGCGCTGTACTCTCCTTCCTGAACGAAGCGTATTGTTCCTGTAAATCCTTCAGACGCGCAGCGGCATTATCAACGTTAAACCCTTGCTCTTTCGCGTTCGCAATTAGCTGCGATAATTGCTCAATCTGTGTATACAGTTTACCCAGCAAGGCATCGGCAGCGGTCAACTTAGCTTTCGACGCATCTATGGCGCTCTGAGCTGGCTGTTTGTTGGCAATCGTGGCTGCGTCACTGGCAGATTGATAGTCAAGTTTGACCTGTCCGGCAATAGCTTGCGCACTTTCATCGATTAAGGCGATCGCCGTTTTGACCAGTTCAGCCGCTTTGTCGATGGCGTTTTTCGCACTGATCGCATCCTCTGCCGCCTGTTTTTGGATTTTTTCTGCCGCAGTAGTATCAATCCCTTTGGCTTTTGCCGCATCAACCGCCGTTTTCAGCGTTGTATTCGCCTTATTCATTGCATCCATCGCGGTTTTCACCGCCGCGCTTGCCTCCTCAACCGCTTTGATGGTTGCAGTTGATGGATTAGCCTGCATCGCTTTCACCGCTTCAGCAAGCGTCTTTTGCGCATTGATAAACGTGCTGTCTTTATTCACAACATCTTTTTGCGCATCGCTTAATGTCTGCTTTTCTTTGCTGTCACTGGATTTGTTATCGTGCGAATTACCATCATCCTTGTTATTATAAATGGCGATACCAATACCTGCGGCGGCGGCGACCAGCAGTGGCACCAGCCAGACGGCTGTATTCATTTCCCCACTATCAGTATTTTCATCTACTGCTTGTTTTACCGGGAAGAAAGCCAGCCCAGCAAAATTTTCGGTATTATATTTTGCTTCATACGCTTTGCCACCATCCTCAAGAATCAGCTTATTTTTTAAAGTGCCGTCCGTTTTAAAGAAATCTTCAATTGTTATCTTCGACCCGTTTTTCTCCACCAAAACAAGATTGTTACCCTCTTTCTGTGACCCGCTAATCATCTCCTTTGCCACAGTAATTTTAACCGTCGTTCCTGGTTGAATAATTTTAACGTGATTTCCCCCAGCAGGCACAGACGTACTTTTCCCAGATGCGGTAATGATTGCCATTTTCTGCATATGCAGCCTCCCTTTATCCATTTTTAATCTCGTAAAAAGCAAAAATGGCCCGATTAAAGACCGATAAAAATGGTAACGTAATAAATCGATAAATAATATACGTGAATTATTAAATAAGAAATCATTCAAAATACGAAACAAATCTCAACAGGCACCATTATCTTTCAAAGAGTTACATAAACATCCTTTTAAGACTAATCCTGGATTCACTGCAAAATCAAGCACCAAAAGTCTACGCCTGGATTATCTCAACATGCTTATCACTGGAATAATTTAGTAGGTTTATTGTAATCTGCAAATGCTGATAAAATTTATCTATGGATGGGGTAATTTATGAATAAAAAGACTACAAACACAATTATAATAGTTGGAACATGCCAGTATACATCGCTGGGCATTGCCTCGCTTCTTGACTGTTTCTTTTACAGTAAAATTGTTTTTTATCGACGTTTCAGTGAGATCAAAGAAAACAGCAATGAGTTACTCACGATTGCTGCGATAGATGAGAAAGATATCATCTATGATGACATTTTTTATCTGAAGAATAGAATGTTGAAAAGTGGCGCTAAAAACTTAATCATCCTCAGCGATCTGATAATGATGAATGTCCTTTATTCTGTGTTTAACATCTCATGCTTATACCTGCCACGAAATATAACTTTAAAGGAACTTCATCCGGTAATCGTAAACACGTTACTGCACAATAATGATGAAGAAAGCTATGGGTTGAAACCTCAGCTAACCGGACTCGAGTCGCAAATTCTGATGATGCTTTCCGAGGGCTTTACGGTTTCAGAAATCTCGAAAATTAAAAATAAAAACTGCAAAACCATCAGTAGTCACAAATGTAACCTGATGAAGAAAATGGGAATGCCTAATACCCCAAAGTCCGTCTCGGTACTTTCACTGTATCTGAAGTCCATCCGCATGCCGGACAGCAGACAACCAACGGCTTCTCCCCTCTCGCTCAGAGAACGCCGCAGCAGCTATCTCTAGTTTCAGTGCACAAAAAAGCCGCTGATATCAGCGGCTTTTTGGGCTTCGCAAACTGTCAGTAGAAATCGCAGCTAACTTTTTCAGCCTGTTCCATCCACACCGGTTTATCACTGGTTTTGGACCAGACGCGATGCAGATAGCTGTAAAAACGGGCGCGGTCTTTCCAGAACAGCATGACCGGTAGCGCCAGCACGCCCGCCACAACGGCAAAGGTACGGCGTAAGAAAACAATGTGTGCTGGATACTCTTTATAAAGGTCCATAATCCTCTCCCATATATCTGTTCGGTGAATGGCACCGGAAAAATAAACTTGGTTAACTGATGAAAATAATACCGCCTTGTGTGTAATTTTGCTACTCATCCGACCACTTATTTTTGTCTATTGATGCTCCGTTTAGCTTAAAATCGTAATTAAGTTACATAAAAGTTAAATTAATACTAACCATTAGTTAAATAATGGTCTTTACCATTTTTATACTTTTTTTACACCCCGCCCGCTGATTTTTGCGAAATCTTTGCAAGCAAAAATCTACGCTCTGGTTATCACATTTATGCCACTGGAGGTGCACTGTGAGTGCAGGCGTGATAACCGGCATTGTGCTGGTCATTTTCTTATTAGGTTACCTGGTGTATGCCCTGATTAATGCGGAGGCGTTCTGATGGCGGCACAAGGATTTTTACTCATTGCCAGTTTCTTGCTGGTGCTGTTTGTCATTGCCAGACCGCTGGGGTTTGGGCTTGCTCGATTCATCAATAATACGTCCCTGCCGGGCCTCGCTGGCGTGGAGAGTTGGCTCTGGCGTGGTCTGGGCATCTCGCAGCAGGAGATGAACTGGCGGCAGTATCTGCTGGCAATCCTCGCGCTCAATGTGCTGGGTCTGCTGGTCCTGTTTTCGATGCTGATGGCGCAAAATCTGCTGCCGCTCAACCCTCAGCAGCTACCGGGACTTTCATGGGATCTGGCGCTCAACACGGCGGTGAGTTTTGTCACTAATACCAACTGGCAATCCTACGCTGGCGAAACCACCTTAAGCTATTTCAGCCAGATGGCCGGGTTGACCGTGCAGAACTTCCTGTCAGCGGCGACCGGGATAGCGGTGATTTTTGCCCTGACCCGCGCCTTTTCGCGTCAGAGTATCAACACGCTGGGCAACGCCTGGGTCGATCTGGTTCGCATTACGCTGTGGATCCTGGTCCCTGTTGCGTTACTCATTGCGCTGTTCTTCATTCAGCAAGGCACGTTGCAAAACGTATTGCCCTATCAGCCCATCACCACTCTCGAAGGGGTAAAACAACTGCTGCCGATGGGGCCTGTCGCTTCCCAGGAAGCTATTAAGATGCTTGGCACTAACGGGGGCGGTTTCTTTAATGCCAACTCATCGCATCCGTTTGAAAACCCAACCGCATTGACCAACCTGGTGCAGATGCTGGCTATTTTCTTAATTCCCACCGCGCTGTGTTTTGCCTTTGGTAATGTGGTGGGCGATCGTCGCCAGGGCCGGACCCTGCTGTGGGCTATGTCGCTGATTTTTGTGATCTGTGTGGCCGTGGTAATGTGGGCTGAAGTTCAGGGCAATCCGCACCTGATGGCATTCGGTGCAGACAGCAATATCAACATGGAAGGCAAAGAGAGCCGCTTTGGCGTGCTGGCCACGAGTCTGTTTGCCGTCGTCACGACAGCCGCCTCCTGCGGCGCTGTCGATGCTATGCATGACTCCTTTACCGCACTGGGCGGGATGGTGCCGATGTGGCTAATGCAGATTGGCGAAGTCGTCTTCGGCGGAGTCGGCTCAGGTCTGTACGGCATCCTGCTGTTTGTGCTACTGGCGGTATTTATCGCCGGGCTGATGATTGGTCGTACGCCGGAGTATCTGGGTAAGAAAATCGACGTGCGCGAAATGAAAATGACCGCGCTGGCGATTCTGGTCACCCCTGCGCTGGTACTGCTCGGTACGGCGATCGCCATGATGAGCGATGCCGGGCGCAGCGCCATGCTTAACCCAGGTCCACACGGCTTTAGTGAAGTGTTGTATGCCGTGTCGTCTGCTTCCAACAACAACGGTAGCGCCTTTGCCGGATTAAGCGCCAATAGCCCGTTCTGGAACTGCCTGCTGGCTCTGTGCATGTTCTTCGGTCGCTTTGGCGTGATCGTTCCCGTGATGGCTATCGCCGGGTCGCTGGTCAGTAAAAAGATCCAGCCAGCAAGCCCGGGCACGCTACCTACCCACGGCGCACTGTTTGTCGGGTTGTTAATCGGTACGGTGTTACTGGTTGGCGCTCTCACCTTTGTTCCTGCCCTGGCGCTTGGCCCGGTCGCAGAATACCTGTCATTACACTGAGTGATGCGGAGCACATTACTATGAGTCGCAAGCAACTGGCGCTGTTCGAACCCTCTCTGGTCGCACAGGCGCTGATGGACGCCGTAAAAAAATTAAGCCCCCATACCCAATGGCGTAATCCGGTGATGTTTATCGTCTGGCTGGGCAGTCTGTTAACGACCTTGTTAACAGTGGCGATGGCAACGAGCCATATGCAGGGCAATCCGTGGTTTACCGGGGCGATAAGTCTGTGGCTGTGGATTACCGTTTTGTTCGCCAACTTTGCTGAGGCGCTGGCGGAAGGACGCAGTAAGGCGCAGGCTAACAGTCTGAAAGGTGTTAAAAAAACCGCCTTTGCCCGCAAACTTCGCGAACCTAAATACGGCTCGGCCATGGATCACGTTCCTGCCGATGATTTACGTAAAGGCGATATCGTGCTGGTGGAAGCGGGCGATATTATCCCGTGTGACGGCGAGGTGATCGAAGGTGGCGCGTCGGTAGATGAAAGCGCCATTACCGGTGAGTCCGCGCCGGTGATTCGTGAATCCGGTGGCGATTTCGCCTCCGTCACCGGCGGGACCCGCATCCTCTCCGACTGGCTGGTTATCGAATGCAGCGTAAACCCCGGCGAAACGTTCCTCGACCGGATGATCGCCATGGTTGAAGGCGCGCAGCGGCGTAAAACGCCCAATGAGATCGCCCTGACGATCCTGCTGATTGCCCTGACCATTATCTTTTTACTGGCGACCGCCACCCTGTGGCCGTTCTCCGCCTGGGGCGGGAGCGCGGTCAGCGTCACGGTTCTGGTTGCCCTGTTAGTGTGTTTGATTCCCACCACGATAGGCGGGCTGCTCTCTGCGATTGGTGTCGCCGGGATGAGCCGCATGCTGGGTGCGAACGTTATCGCCACCAGCGGACGCGCAGTAGAGGCCGCGGGTGATGTGGACGTACTGCTGCTGGATAAAACCGGCACCATTACGCTGGGTAATCGCCAGGCTTCGGATTTTCTGCCTGCCCACGGCGTGGATGAAAAAACGCTGGCCGACGCCGCTCAGCTTTCATCGCTGGCCGATGAAACGCCGGAAGGCCGCAGCATCGTTATCCTGGCTAAACAGCGCTTCAATCTGCGTATCCGCGACGTGCAATCGCTGCACGCTACCTTTGTTCCATTTACCGCGCAAAGTCGTATGAGCGGGATCAACATCGACAACCGAATGATCCGCAAAGGGTCGGTTGATGCCATCCGTCGTCACGTTGAAGCCAACGGCGGCCATTTCCCCGCCGACGTGGAGCAGAAGGTCGAGAACGTTGCCCGCCTTGGCGCTACGCCGCTGGTGGTGGCCGAAGGCTCCCGTGTACTGGGCGTGATTGCCCTGAAAGATATCGTTAAAGGCGGCATTAAAGAACGTTTTGCCCAACTGCGCAAAATGGGGATTAAAACGGTGATGATCACCGGCGACAACCGCCTGACCGCCGCGGCAATTGCCGCAGAAGCCGGGGTGGATGACTTCTTAGCTGAAGCCACGCCGGAAGCCAAGCTGGCGCTGATTCGTCAGTATCAATCGGAAGGTCGTCTGGTGGCGATGACCGGCGATGGAACCAACGACGCCCCGGCACTGGCGCAAGCCGACGTGGCAGTCGCCATGAACTCAGGAACCCAGGCGGCGAAAGAAGCAGGCAACATGGTGGATCTCGATTCCAACCCCACCAAACTGATTGAAGTGGTGCACATTGGTAAACAGATGCTGATGACGCGCGGTTCGCTGACCACCTTCAGTATCGCTAACGACGTGGCGAAGTATTTCGCCATTATCCCGGCCGCGTTCGCCGCCACCTACCCGCAGCTCAATGCGCTTAACGTGATGAGTCTGCATTCGCCGGACTCGGCGATCCTCAGCGCGGTTATCTTTAACGCACTGGTTATCGTCTTTCTGATCCCACTGGCGCTTAAGGGCGTGAGCTACAAACCATTATCCGCCTCGGCGATGCTGCGCCGCAATTTGTGGATCTATGGTCTGGGTGGTCTGGTTGTGCCGTTTATCGGTATCAAAGCAATTGATTTACTGCTGACCCTGCTGGGTCTGGTGTGAGGTTTCTGATGAGTGGATTACGTCCTGCATTATCAACTTTGATTTTCCTGATGCTTATCACCGGCGGGGCATACCCGCTGTTGACCACCGCGCTGGGGCAATGGTGGTTTCCCCACCAGGCTAACGGTTCGCTTCTGCGTGAAGGTCAGACAGTCCGCGGCTCTGCGCTCATTGGGCAACATTTTACCGCGGCCGGTTATTTTCAGGGACGCCCGTCTGCCACGGCAGAAATGCCCTATAATCCAATGGCTTCAGGCGGCAGTAACCTGGCAGCCAGCAACCCGGAACTGGATAAACAGCTGCAAAGCCGGATAGCCGCGCTGCGTGCCGCCAACCCGCAGGCAAATCCTGCCGTTCCGGTAGAGCTGGTAACGGCATCTTCCAGCGGGCTGGACAACAACCTGACGCCAGCCGCGGTAGCCTGGCAAATCCCCCGCGTGGCGCAGGCTCGCAACCTCAGCGTTGAAGAGGTCACGCGCCTGGTTGCACAATATACGCAAAAGCCGTTGGTCAGTTTTATCGGCCAGCCGGTGGTGAACCTGGTGGAACTTAATTTAGCGCTGGATAAGCACTGAGAAAAAGGACATGCATAGCGAACCCTTACGCCCCGATCCCGATCGCCTGCTGGAGCAGACTACCGCCCCGCACCGCGGAAAACTGAAAATTTTCTTCGGCGCCTGCGCGGGCGTCGGCAAAACCTGGGCCATGCTGGCAGAGGCCCAGCGGCTGCGGGCGCAGGGGTTAGATGTGCTGATTGGCGTGGTGGAAACCCACGGACGTAAAGAGACCGCCGCGCTACTGGACGGTCTCAGCATCCTGCCGCTAAAGCGACAGGCGCGCCATGGTCGTCATATCAGCGAGTTCGATCTCGACGCGGCGCTGGCCCGCCGTCCGGCGCTCATTTTAATGGATGAACTGGCGCACAGTAATGCGCCAGGCTCGCGTCATCCAAAACGCTGGCAGGACATTGAAGAGCTGCTGGAAGCCGGTATTGACGTTTTTACTACCGTCAACGTCCAGCATCTGGAAAGTCTCAATGATGTGGTCAGCGGCGTTACCGGTATTCAGGTGCGCGAAACCGTCCCCGATCCTTTTTTCGATGCCGCCGACGATGTCGTGCTGGTCGATCTTCCCCCCGATGATTTGCGCCAGCGCTTGAATGAAGGCAAGGTCTATATCGCCGGTCAGGCAGAAAGAGCCATCGAGCATTTCTTTCGCAAAGGTAATCTGATCGCGCTCCGTGAACTGGCCTTGCGCCGCACGGCCGATCGGGTAGACGATCAGATGCGCGCCTGGCGTGGACGTCCGGGAGAGGAGAAAGTCTGGCATACCCGCGACGCCATTTTACTGTGCATAGGACACAATACCGGCAGCGAAAAACTGGTACGTGCCGCCGCACGTCTGGCGGCGCGTCTTGGCAGCGTATGGCATGCGGTGTATGTCGAAACGCCCGCGCTGCACCGGTTGCCGGAAAAACAGCGCCGCGCAATTTTAAGCGCCCTGCGGCTGGCTCAGGAGTTAGGCGCAGAAACCGCCACCCTTTCCGACCCCGCCGAAGACAAAGCGGTGATCCGCTACGCCCGTGAGCATAATCTGGGAAAAATTGTCCTCGGACGTCCAACTACGCGTCGCTGGTGGCGCAGCGACTCTTTTGCCGACAAACTGGCCCATCGCGCACCGGATCTCGACCTGATGATTGTTGCGCTCGATGAGCCACCTTCGCGCTCTGTGCCGCAAACTGCAGATAGCCGTACATTTAAGGATAAATGGCGGGTACAAATTCAGGGTTGCGTGGTTGCCGTCGCGCTGTGCGCCATTATTACAGTGATTGCCATGCAATGGCTGATGGCCTTTGACGCCGCCAACCTGGTGATGCTCTACTTATTGGGCGTGGTGGTTATCGCCCTCTTTTACGGACGCTGGCCGTCAGTGCTGGCAACCTTTATTAATGTCGCCAGCTTCGATCTCTTCTTTATAGCGCCACGCGGAACGCTGGCCGTTTCCGACGTTCAGTACCTGCTCACTTTTGCCGTGATGCTCACGGTAGGGCTGGTTATCGGTAATCTCACCGCCGGAGTGCGTTATCAGGCACGGGTGGCGCGTTATCGTGAACAGCGTACGCGTCATTTATATGAGATGTCGAAAGCGCTGGCTGTCGGGCGGAGTCAAACAGATATCGCCGCCACCAGCGAACAGTTTATTGCGTCAACGTTTCAGGCCCGCAGCCAGGTTTTACTGCCCGGCGAGAATGGAAAGCTGGCCCCTCTCACCCACCAACAGGGCATGACGCCGTGGGATGATGCCATTGCCCAATGGAGCTTTGATAAAGGGCAACCGGCTGGCGCAGGTACTGACACCTTACCGGGCGTGCCCTATCAAATTTTACCGCTAAAAAGTGCTGATAAAACGCATGGGCTGCTGGTGGTGGAACCGGGAAATTTACGCCAGCTAATGATCCCCGAACAGCAACGCCTGCTGGAAACCTTCACCTTGCTTGTTGCCAGCGCGCTGGAGCGCCTGACGCTAACCGCCAGCGAAGAGCAGGCCCGGTTTGCCAGCGAGCGCGAAAGTATTCGCAATGCCTTGCTCGCTGCCCTCTCCCACGATTTACGCACGCCGCTGACGGTGCTGTTCGGTCAGGCAGAGATCTTAACGCTGGATCTGGCCAGCGAAGGATCGCCGCACGCGCGCCAGGCCAGTGAGATTCGCCAGCACGTCCTGAATACAACCCGACTGGTTAATAACCTGCTCGATATGGCGCGAATTCAGTCTGGCGGCTTTAATCTTAAGAAAGAGTGGTTAACGCTGGAAGAAGTGGTCGGCAGCGCCCTGCAGATGCTGGAGCCTGGACTTTCTGCCCCGATTAATCTGTCGTTACCTGAACCGCTGACGCTTATCCACGTCGATGGCCCGCTCTTTGAACGGGTGCTGATTAACCTGTTGGAAAACGCCGTCAAATATGCGGGTCCACAGGCGCAAATCGGTATTGATGCCAGCGTCGATGGTGAACACCTGCAGCTGGACGTCTGGGATAATGGGCCGGGTATTCCGTCGGGTATGGAACAACAAGTTTTTGACAAGTTTTCCCGGGGAAACAAAGAGTCATCGGTACCGGGCGTTGGACTGGGACTGGCAATTTGCCAGGCGATTGTGGACGTGCACGGCGGTACGATTTCCGCCCATAATCGTGCCCAGGGAGGAGCGAGTTTTCGTGTTACACTGCCCCAGGAAATTCCCCCTGAACTTGAAGATTTTCATGAGGATATGTGACGAACGTACTGATTGTTGAAGATGAACAGGCCATCCGCCGTTTTCTGCGCACCGCGCTGGAAGCTGATGGCCTGCGTGTATATGAAGCGGAAACGCTACAACGTGGTCTGCTGGAAGCTGCCACGCGAAAACCCGATCTCATCATTCTCGATCTCGGCCTGCCGGACGGCGACGGTATTGATTTTATTCGCGACCTGCGACAATGGAGCGCAATCCCGGTAATTGTGCTCTCTGCCCGCAGCGAAGAGAGCGATAAAATCGCCGCCCTGGATGCCGGTGCCGATGACTATCTCAGTAAACCCTTTGGTATTGGCGAGCTACAGGCACGATTACGCGTAGCATTGCGTCGTCACGCCAGCGGCGCATCTCCCGAACCGGTGGTGCATTTTGCCAATGTAAAAGTGGATCTCGCCGCCCGCCTCGTACACCGAGATGACGAGGAAATTCATTTGACGCCGATTGAGTTTCGTCTGTTAGCGGTACTGCTGAATAATGCCGGGAAGGTACTGACGCAACGCCAGTTGTTAAATCAGGTTTGGGGGCCAAACGCCGTCGAACACAGTCATTATCTGCGAATTTACATGGGACACTTGCGCCAGAAGCTGGAACTGGATCCGGCCCGCCCGCGTCATTTTCTGACCGAAACCGGGATCGGTTATCGGTTTATGCCGTGAATGATTATTCATTTTTTTTGATTAACTAACAATTATAATTTTCATTACTCTTCTGCTGCATAATACTTATTATGCAGCCAATCAAATATTGCCAAAAATAACAAAACACAAACATGTAACATTTAATAAACAAAAAAGCACCTTATCTCATGATATGCATAATTGACGACTAAATATTTTGGAAATGATCATTTTTTATTGATCATCTTCACGGTTTACAGCCATTTCCTGGATAAAATACCCGCACCTTCCACTAATCCAGTAAAGGTAACTAAAATGGAAAATAATAGTCGAACAATGCCCCACATAAGGCGAACAACGCATATTATGATGTTTGCCCACCGTAATAGCTTTGACTTTCACTTCTTTAATGCCCGTTAGTCACTCGACTAAGGGCACTCCAGTATACAGGTCATCCTGACTCTCTGTATCGCAGATATATACCCAATGGATTTCGAGTTGCATCAAGGCGGCGACGCAGCGAAGCCCGTGAGCGTACATCAGTACGTGACTGGGATAAGCGAGTGAAGCCAACACAGATGCAGCTTGAAAGACGACGGGTATAACGCCTGTATCGACAGTGCTCTCCCTGCATAACCCTGTATTACCTGTGACCGGACCGGTTAGGGTTTATTGCATCTTCAAAAAAGCAATTCACTGATTTATTTATCAGCGGTATGACTTTGCTTTTTTTTCCGGAGTTATCAATTTCTCATTTGAGAAATTGAGGACCTGCTATTACCTAAAAATAAAGAGATGAAAATGTCAGAATTAAAAATTGCCGTAAGCCGTTCCTGTCCTGATTGTTTTTACACGCAACGTTCCTGCGTAAATATCGATGAAAGTAATTTTATTGATGTTGCTGCTATCGTGTTATCCATCAATGATATTGAACGTGGAAAACTCGATGAAATTGACGCCACCGGCTACGGCATTCCTGTTTTTATCGCCACCGAAAATGAAGAACGTGTTCCACCTGAACATCTGCCGCGCATCTCCGGTGTATTCGAATGTAATGAAACCCGTACCGCCTTTTATGGTCGGCAGTTAGAAACCGCCGCCAGCCATTATGAAACGCAGTTACGTCCACCATTCTTTCGTGCGCTTGTCGACTACGTAAATCAAGGTAACAGCGCCTTTGATTGCCCTGGTCATCAGGGTGGCGAGTTTTTCCGTCGCCATCCCGCGGGTAATCAGTTTGTCGAATATTTCGGCGAAGCGCTTTTCCGCTCCGATTTGTGTAACGCCGATGTCGCAATGGGTGACCTACTGATCCATGAAGGTGCCCCCTGCATTGCACAACAGCATGCTGCCAAAGTCTTCAACGCAGATAAGACCTACTTCGTACTAAACGGGACTTCCTCATCAAATAAAGTCGTACTTAACGCGCTGCTCACCCCTGGCGATTTGGTGTTATTCGATCGCAACAACCACAAGTCAAACCACCACGGCGCGTTGTTACAGGCTGGGGCTACGCCGATATATCTGGAAACTGCACGCAACCCGTACGGGTTTATCGGTGGGATTGACGCACACTGCTTTGAAGAAAGCTATCTACGTGAACTGGTGAGCGAAGTTGCGCCTCAACGTTCGAAAGATGTGCGTCCATTCCGTCTGGCCGTGATTCAGTTAGGTACCTACGATGGCACGATCTATAACGCCCGTCAGGTGGTCGATAAGATAGGTCATCTGTGCGACTACATCCTGTTCGACTCCGCGTGGGTTGGCTACGAGCAGTTTATCCCAATGATGGCCGATTGCTCTCCGCTGTTGCTGGATCTCAACGAAAACGACCCCGGCATTCTGGTCACCCAGTCGGTGCACAAACAACAGGCGGGTTTCTCTCAGACTTCGCAAATCCACAAAAAAGACAGCCACATCAAAGGCCAGTCTCGCTATGTGCCCCATAAACGAATGAATAATGCGTTCATGATGCACGCCTCCACCAGCCCGTTTTATCCGCTGTTTGCCGCGCTGGACATTAACGCCAAAATGCATGAAGGCGTCAGCGGACGCAACATGTGGATGGATTGCGTCGTCAACGGGATTGATACTCGTAAACTGATCCTGGAAAACTGCCACCATATCCGCCCATTTGTACCTGAAATGGTCTCGGGCAAACCGTGGCAAGCTTATCCCACGACTGAAATCGCCAGCGACCTCCGTTTCTTCCACTTTGTCCCTGGAGAACACTGGCATGCCTTTGAAGGTTATGCCGAACACCAGTATTTTGTGGATCCATGCAAATTGCTGCTTACCACACCAGGGATCAATTCACGTGATGGCGAGTATGACACCTTCGGCGTTCCGGCCACTATTCTGGCTAACTTCTTGCGAGAAAATGGTGTAGTGCCCGAAAAATGTGACCTCAACTCCATCCTGTTCCTGCTGACCCCAGCAGAAGATATGGCGAAGCTACAGCAGCTTGTCGCTCTGTTGGTGCGTTTTGAAAAACTGCTGGAAGCCGATGCTCCGTTGGCCGACGTTCTGCCTTCTATCTACAAACAGCACGAAGCCCGCTACGCCGGTTACAGCCTGCGCCAACTGTGTCAGGAAATGCACGATTTGTACGCCCGCCACAACGTGAAGCAGTTACAGAAAGAGATGTTCCGTAAGGCACATTTCCCGCACGTCAGCATGAATCCCCAGGATGCCAACTATGCATATCTGCGTGGTGAAGTTGAACTGGTGCGTCTACCTGACGCTGAAGGTCGCATCGCGGCGGAAGGCGCGCTTCCTTATCCCCCGGGTGTGCTGTGTGTAGTTCCGGGTGAAATCTGGGGAGGTTCAGTATTACGTTACTTCAGTGCGCTGGAAGAAGGGATCAATTTGCTACCGGGTTTTGCGCCTGAACTCCAGGGGGTCTACATCGAAGAGCACGATGGTCGTAAACAGGTGTGGTGCTACGTAATTAAGCAACAAAGCGCGCAACACGCTCTGTTGAAAGGGGAAATGTTATGAGCAAAGCCAAATCCAATAAAATGGGCGTCGTCCAGCTCACCATCCTGACCATGGTTAATATGATGGGATCGGGAATAATCATGCTGCCCACCAAACTTGCGGAAGTCGGCACCATCTCGATCATATCGTGGCTGGTTACTGCTGTCGGTTCAATGGCGCTGGCCTGGGCCTTCGCAAAATGCGGTATGTTCAGTCGCAAATCCGGCGGTATGGGCGGTTACGCGGAATACGCCTTTGGCAAATCCGGTAACTTTATGGCGAACTACACCTATGGCGTTTCACTATTAATTGCCAACGTAGCCATCGCAATCTCTGCCGTGGGTTACGGTACCGAACTGTTTGGCGCCACACTGACACCTGTGCAGATTGGCCTGGCAACCATCGGCGTGCTGTGGATCTGCACCGTCGCCAACTTTGGCGGTGCGCGTATTACCGGACAAATCAGCAGCATCACCGTCTGGGGCGTAATTATTCCGGTTGTCGGTCTGTGTATCATCGGCTGGTTCTGGTTCAGTCCGACACTGTATGCTAACTCCTGGAATCCGCATCACGTACCATTCTTCACGGCGGTAGGTTCTTCCATTGCGATGACGTTGTGGGCTTTCCTGGGTCTGGAATCAGCCTGCGCCAACGCCGAAGTGGTCGAAAACCCGGAACGCAACGTGCCTATCGCAGTACTGGGCGGTACGCTAGGAGCTGCTGTGATTTATATCGTCTCAACCAACGTGATAGCGGGGATTGTGCCGAATATGGCTCTGGCTAACTCTACTGCGCCGTTCGGTTTAGCCTTTGCACAAATGTTCACCCCGGAAGTCGGTAAAGTGATCATGGCGCTGATGGTGATGTCCTGCTGCGGTTCACTGCTGGGTTGGCAGTTCACTATCGCCCAGGTATTCAAATCGTCGGCTGATGGTGGTTACTTCCCTAAAATCTTCTCCCGCGTGACCAAAGTAGACGCGCCGGTTCAGGGGATGCTGGCAATCGTAATAATCCAGAGTGGTTTATCGCTGATGACTATCAGCCCGTCGCTGAACAGTCAGTTCAACGTGCTGGTCAATCTGGCGGTCGTGACGAACATCATTCCGTATATTCTGTCGATGGCCGCACTGGTTATTATTCAGAAGATGGCGAATGTTCCGTCATCGAAAGCGAAACCGGCAAACTTTGTGGCGTTTATTGGCGCATTGTACAGCTTCTATGCGCTCTACTCCTCCGGCGAAGAAGCAATGCTTTATGGTTCTATCGTGACCTTCCTCGGCTGGACGCTGTATGGCCTGGTATCACCGCGCTTTGAACTAAAAAATAACCACAGTTAAAGCCCGATAAAAAGCCCGGTAGCGCTAGCGCTTACCGGGCCTACGATCGCTTTTGTAGGCCGGGCAAACGTAGCACCGCCCGGCACACAAATTGTACTTATGCGTTCTTCAACACTTCACTGACGATCTCAACGGCTTCTTTTTCGATCTGCTTGCGGTGTTCTTCACCCAGGAAGCTCTCGCAGTAGATTTTATAAGCGTCTTCCGTACCTGACGGACGCGCGGCAAACCAGCCGTTGTCAGTCATCACTTTCAGACCACCGATAGAAGCACCGTTGCCCGGTGCCGCCGTCAGACGCGCAGTGATCGGGTCGCCCGCCAGCGTGCTGGCGCTCACCATTTCCGGAGACAGCTTAGACAGCGCCGCTTTCTGCGCGGAGGTCGCGCTCGCCTGCAGGCGGTTGTAGCTTGGCGCGCCAAAGCGAGCAGCCAGCTCATTGTAGTGCTCCTGCGGGTTCTTACCGGTCACAGCGGTAATTTCTGCCGCCAGCAGGCACATGATGATACCGTCTTTGTCGGTCGACCACGGTGTACCGTCGAAGCGCAGGAAAGAAGCCCCCGCGCTCTCTTCACCACCAAAGCCAAAGCTGCCGTCAAACAGACCATCAACGAACCATTTAAAGCCAACCGGAACTTCGACCAGTTTACGCCCTAAATCATTCACCACGCGGTCAATCATCGCCGATGACACCAGCGTCTTACCGACGGCAACGTCTTTGCCCCATTGCGGACGGTGCTGGAACAGGTAGTTGATCGCCACCGCCAGGTAGTGGTTCGGGTTCATCAGCCCTGCCGGGGTGACGATACCGTGACGGTCGTAGTCCGGATCGTTAGCAAAAGCCAAATCGAACTTGTCGCGCAGCGCCAACAGGCCCGCCATCGCGCACTCGGAGGAGCAGTCCATACGGATTGCGCCATCTTTGTCGAGATGCATGAAACGGAAAGTTTGATCAACGTGATCGTTAACGATAGTCAGGTTCAGGTTGTAGTGCTTCGCAATACGTTTCCAGTATTCGATACCGGAACCGCCCAGCGGATCGACACCCAAGGTCAGGCCAGCTTTCTGGATTGCCGCCATGTCGACGATGTCAGCCAGTCCTTCAACAAACGGCTGAACCAGGTCCTGCTCTTTGACATGACCCGATGCCAGCGCAGCGTCCAGCGACATACGCTTCACGCCTTGCAGACCGTCAGCCAACAGGGCGTTAGCCCTGTCTTCCACCACTTTGGTGACGTTGGTATCTGCCGGACCACCGTTTGGCGGGTTGTATTTAATGCCGCCATCTTCCGGTGGGTTGTGGGACGGCGTAATCACAATGCCATCCGCCAAAGGGCCGCCTTTTTTGTTGTGGACCAGGATAGCGTTCGACACGGCGGGGGTTGGCGTAAAGCCGTTATTTTCCTGCACGATGACGTCAACGCCGTTCGCCGCCAGCACTTCCAGTACAGAGATAAAAGCCGGTTCAGACAGCGCGTGGGTATCCTTGCCCACATAGCACGGGCCAGTAATCCCGTTCTTCGCACGTTCTTCAGCAATCGCCTGAGCGATAGCCAGAATATGCGGCTCGTTAAAACTATGACGACCTGCACTACCGCGATGTCCGGACGTACCGAACTTGACGGCGTGCTCAGCGTTCCCTGCCGTTGGTTTCAGTACATAGTACTGTGCCGTCAGTTGGGCGACGTTAATCAAATCACTCTGTTGCGCAGGTTGACCTGCACGGTTGTGGATTGCCATTGCCTGGTCCTTCTAATGCAAGGATTAAATTGTTCCGCAAACCTTTTCAATCAATTCCGCAGGGAATTGCATTGACTGCATGATGTGCTCAACCATGCTGCATTTACGGCCGGTATTGGTATTGGTGATCACCCAGTACGGCGTGCCTGGCACGTGTTTTGGTTTGGTTTGATTACCATTTTTCAGCAGCGTCTGTTCATCCGCTGCAAAATAAACGCGCGTACGACCATGCAACGATTCTGTTGCTTCGGCGAACGCGTTTTGATCCAGTGAATAGAGTGTAGACAGCACCAGCATAAAGCGATTTACTGCTTTCTTCTGCTCCGCGTATTCGTCGGACAGCAGCAGTTCACGCATGGCGCGCACTTTATCTTTTACGGGGTTAACCGGCTTCGCTTCCACGACGGCTTGCACAGCGCGGACTTCTTTAACTACCGGAGTGACAGGCTGTGATGCGGCGGAAAATTTCAACATACGCCGTAAAATGTCGGATGCGCTCTCGCCGATATGCTTGGTGTGGCTGGCAATATAGCTATAGAGTTCATCATCAACTTCAATCGTTTTCATCTTAATCCAGTGCAGTGTTTAGCTGAATACAAGTTGTTGGGTCAACACGCGTAGTGTAAAGACAAATCCCAACAGCGGATAGCGTCAAGCCTGGTGGCGGGCAAAACTCGGAGTAACCGTAGTTGTTGCAGCCATGTGGCAGAATGGTCAACATGATACCCTAACCCGTGAGTGTGAAAAAAAGAACTTTGCCATGAAATTGAATATCCGAGCGCAATCTGCGCAAAACCTGCACAATAATTCTCCCATCGTCCTGGTTCACGGCCTGTTTGGCAGTCTGGATAACCTGGGGATCCTGGCGCGCTCCCTGGTAGCCGATCACGATATCATCCAGGTTGATATGCGAAATCATGGCCTCTCCCCTCGCTCGCCTGAGATGAATTATCCGGCCATGGCGCAAGATCTGCTGGATACGCTGGACGATCGGCAGATAGATAAAGCGATCTTTATTGGTCACTCGATGGGGGGTAAAGCCGTCATGGCGTTGACCGCGCTGGCCCCGGAGCGTGTCGAACGGCTGGTGGCCATCGACATCGCCCCCGTTGACTATCATGTGCGCCGTCACGATGAGATTTTTGCGGCAATCAATGCTGTAACCGATGCGCAGGCCACTTCGCGTCAGCAGGCGGCGAGCGTCATGCGTCAACATCTGCAAGAAGAAGGCGTTATCCAATTTCTGCTGAAATCATTTGTCGACGGCGCGTGGCGTTTTAACGTTCCCGTGCTGTGGGATCAATATCCCCATATCGTCGGTTGGGAGACCATTCCGCCGTGGGAGCACCCGGCGCTGTTTATCCCTGGCGGCAACTCACCGTATGTTACCGAAGCGTATCGCGAACAGCTGCTGGCGCAATTCCCGCAGGCTCGGGCGCACGTTATTGCTGGCGCGGGTCATTGGGTGCATGCAGAAAAACCGGAGGCGGTGCTGCGCGCCATCCGTCGTTATCTGGACGAGCAGGCTAACTGATTAAAAACTCAGCGTCTGCGCGCGATTACGCGCGTGGGCGTTGGCGTGTCCCCCCTGCTGATGTATTATGGCGCGCTATCCATCCGGGCAGACGCCTGGCTGATTGTTTCCCCGAAGTCACCAAGATCATGGCCAAAGAACAAACGGACCGTACGACATTAGATCTGTTCGCGCAGGAGCGTCGCCCGGGACGACCCAAAACTAATCCGCTCTCGCGTGATGAACAGTTACGTATTAACAAACGTAATCAGCTTAAACGCGATAAAGTTCGCGGGCTTAAGCGTGTCGAACTGAAACTGAACGCTGATGCCGTTGACGCTCTGAACGAGCTGGCCGAGGCGCGCAATATGAGTCGCAGTGAACTCATCGAAGAGATGCTGATGGCCCAACTCAGCGCATTGCGCGGTCAGGCTTAGTCTGAATTTCTGCTCTAAATCATAAATCGTGTAGCACAGAGTGCAGTCCTGCGTGTTTGCTGTTTCCGCATGCCTGACTGTTCTGCTATGATTGCCCTTATCCGTGGGCAATGCGCCACCACCATTTCAATAAGTTTCAAGAGGTTATTTTACTCATGGCAATCACTGGCATCTTTTTCGGCAGCGACACCGGTAACACCGAAAACATCGCAAAAATGATTCAAAAACAGCTTGGTAAAGACGTTGCCGATGTTCATGACATTGCAAAAAGCAGCAAAGAAGACCTCGAAGGGTATGACATTCTGCTGCTCGGCATCCCAACCTGGTACTACGGTGAAGCGCAGTGTGACTGGGACGATTTCTTCCCTACCCTCGAAGACATTGATTTTAACGGCAAACTGGTTGCATTGTTCGGCTGCGGCGACCAGGAAGATTACGCAGAATATTTCTGCGATGCGTTAGGCACAATTCGCGACATCATCGAACCGCGCGGCGCAACCATCGTTGGTCACTGGCCGACAGCGGGTTATCACTTTGAAGCGTCCAAAGGTCTGGCTGACGACGACCACTTTGTCGGTCTGGCTATCGATGAAGATCGCCAGCCTGAACTGACCGCTGAGCGCGTAGAAAAATGGGTTAAGCAGATCTCTGAAGAGCTGCACCTCGACGAAATCATCAATGCCTGATTTCGTGCGGCGCAGATTTCCATCTGCGCCGCATCAATAGATAAAACCAATCAAAATAATTGCTACAAATTTGTAACTTTTTCGTCTGACCCTGTACAATGGCTGGATGCCAATCGGGTGTTGCACAGTGTGTTTGTCGGCGATACCACGTTTTGATTAACAATATATGCCAGAGACTTGCAGTTTTCATTTAGCCATGGCAGTTCTATAATGAATCGCATTATCTCAAGTGCAATTTCTGTCACTTCTGTTAATGAAGTGAATCGTTTAGCTACAGGACAGATTCCGCATGACTGACAACAATACCGCATTAAAGAAGGCTGGCCTGAAAGTAACGCTTCCTCGTTTAAAAATTCTGGAAGTTCTTCAGGAACCGGATAACCATCACGTCAGTGCGGAAGACTTATACAAACGCCTGATCGATATGGGTGAAGAAATTGGTCTGGCGACCGTGTATCGCGTGCTGAACCAGTTTGATGATGCCGGTATCGTGACCCGCCATAATTTTGAAGGTGGTAAATCCGTCTTCGAACTGACTCAACAGCATCATCACGATCACCTCATCTGCCTTGACTGCGGCAAAGTGGTCGAGTTCAGCGATGATTCCATCGAAGCCCGCCAGCGTGAGATTGCGGCTAAACATGGCATTCGCTTAACTAACCATAGCCTCTATCTTTACGGTCACTGCGCCGAAGGCGATTGCCGCGAAGATGAGCACGCCCACGACGGCAAATAATGTAATGCTTTCTGAAAAGCCAACCCTCCGGTTGGCTTTTTTTATGGGCGTTACCTACCCTTTTCCCCTTCCCTCCGCTCCTGTGTTGCTTTAATGTAAAAATCAATTGCCCCTTCCGGAGAGTCGAAATGGAACTTCGCCAGCTACGCTATTTTGTGCGCATTGTAGAAACCGGCAGCATGGGTAGCGCGGCGCTCGATCTCAATATCGGAGTTTCGGCACTCAGCCAGCAAATGTCGCGTCTGGAAAACGAACTCGCTATTCGCCTGCTGCAGCGCACCTCGCGAGGCGTGACGCCCACCAGCGCCGGACTGGCTTTTTATTCCCAGGCGCAGCTGGCGCTCCGTCACGCAGACGATGCGATCCTCGCCGCACGAGAGTCCCGACTTTCCGGGCACGTCAGCGTCGGTATGGCTCCCAGTACCGCTTCCGTTCTCGGTATGCCTTTTATTCACGCCATGCGGGAAAGCTATAGCGATGTTCGCCTGCACGTGGTGGAAAGTCTCTCTGGTAATCTGGAACGGATGATTAATACCCGCCAGATTGATCTGGCTGTGGTGTTTCAAAAAGAAAAGATCCTGCGCTGGAGTGCCAGACCGATTCTCGAAGAACGGCTGTTTTTGATTGGGACCCATGCCCTACTGGCTGATATTGCCGATGACAATATTGCGCCTGCCCAACTGGCGAGTATTCCATTGATAATGCCAAGCCCAGGCCACGGTCTGCGCGGCAGGCTGGAGGCAATTAGTCAGGAACACGCGCTGAACATTGAGATCGCTACAGAAATTGATGGTCTGGCGCTGCTGATGCGCGCCGTGCGCAGTGGCATTGGCGCCACTCTTCAACCCGGAGCGGCGATTTCCCATCTCGATAAAGAGACGCTAAGAGTGATCGGCGTCCATAATCCGATACTTAGCCGCCCCAACTTTCTGGTGAGCCTCTCTGACGATGAGCTCACCCCGGCGGGCCTCGCTGCCCGCGTGGTACTGACGAAAGTGATGCATCAACTGGTAGAAGCAGGAAGCTGGCCAGGTGCCATCCTTTACAATAACTAAAGCCCTCTTTAGCGCTACGTCATAGCGCCCGCACAAGCCGCACGTATACATTTCAATTACAAATTTAACAATTAGTTAAATGGTAATGGAGTATACGATGGTTGATGTTCTGGTGATTGGCGGTGGCAATGCTGCCTTATGCGCTGCCCTTACCGCCCGGGAGCAAGGCGCTTCCGTTTTACTACTCGAAGCGGCTCCCCGGGAATGGCGTGGGGGAAATTCCCAACACACGCGTAATCTGCGCTGTATGCATGATGCGCCGCAGGATGTGCTGGTAGAAAGCTATCCGGAAGAGGAGTTCTGGCAAGACCTGCAGCGCGTAACAGAAGGAAATACCAACGAAGCCCTGGCGCGTCTGGTGATCCGTACCTCATCACATTGCCGCGACTGGATGCGCCAGCACGGCGTCAATTTTCAGCCTCCACTCTCTGGCGCTTTACACGTGGCGCGAACCAACGCTTTTTTTATGGGGGGCGGTAAAGCTCTCGTGAATGCCTATTATCGCAGCGCAGAAAAGCTGGGCGTACAAATCCGCTATAACACACCGGTGCAGGCGCTTGAACTGCACAACGGCGAGTTCGTGGCGGCGCTGTCAGGCAACGAGCGTATCACAGCGAAATCCTGCGTGCTTGCCGCGGGCGGGTTTGAGTCTAACCGCGAATGGCTGCGAGAAGCGTGGGGAGAGAACGAGCGCGGCGAGTGGCCTGCGGATAATTTCCTGATTCGCGGTACGCGCTTTAACCAGGGCGTACTGCTCAAATTTATGATGGATGCCGGAGCCGACATTATCGGCGAACCCTCCCAGTCACACTGCGTAGCCATTGACGCCAGAGCACCATTATATGACGGCGGGATTTGTACTCGCGTGGACTGTGTTTCGCTCGGCATAGTCGTCAACCGTGACGCTGAGCGTTTTTATGATGAAGGCGAAGATTTCTGGCCGAAACGCTACGCCATCTGGGGACGTCTGGTCGCTCAACAGCCAGGGCAGATTGGTTACTCCATCATCGACAGTAAAGCCATCGGCCACTTCATGCCTCCGGTCTTTCCTGGCGCACAGGCCAATACGCTGGCAGAACTGGCTCATCAGTTGGGGCTGAATGGTGAACGCTTTACCCACACCGTGACGGAGTACAACAACGCCTGCCAGCCCGGCCAGTTCGACCATACCGTTCTGGATAACTGCGCCACCAAAGATTTGCTACCCGCGAAAACGCACTGGGCACGACCGCTGGACCAGCCGCCATACTACGGCTATGCCCTGCGACCAGGGATCACCTTCACCTATCTCGGGTTAAAAGTGAACGAGCGCGCTGCCGTTCACTTTGCCGGGCAGCCAAGCCGTAACCTGTTCGTCGCCGGAGAGATGATGGCAGGCAACGTGCTGGGCAAGGGTTACACCGCAGGTGTGGGCATGTCAATCGGCACAACCTTTGGCCGTATTGCCGGAAAAGAAGCCGCGCTGGCCGCACGTAAGGAGACTCGTCATGAGGCAGCTTGAGAAACTGATTATCGAAGCGCAAATTATCACTGAACCGGAAGCGGAAGTTGAACGCGTGATGCAGGTCTGCAATGCCTGTCGCTATTGTGAAGGATTTTGCGCCGTGTTCCCGGCCATGACGCAGCGCCTGGAATTCGGTAAAGCGGATATCAATTATCTGGCAAACTTGTGCCATAACTGCGGCGCTTGCCTGCACGCGTGTCAGTATGCCCCACCTCATGAATTTGCCATCAACGTACCGAAAGCGATGGCGGAAGTCCGGCTCGAAACCTATCAGCACTACGCGCAACCCGCCGCCTTTGGCGCGCTTTATCGTCGCGCAGGCGTCACCGTGACGCTGGCGCTGGTTTTCGGTCTGATCCTGTTTTTAATTCTCGCCATCGGTTTGAAAGGTTCACTATTCCATCCTCCGCTGGCCGGGGATTTCTATCAAATTTTCCCGCATAACCTGCTGGCCTGGATGTTTGGTTCGGTCTTTATTCTGGCGATCGGTTTGCTGATGGCGGGCGTGATCCGCTTCTGGCGCGAGATCTCTCCGGGTATGCCGCGTTCCGCCGAGATTGCTGAAGCCTCACACGATGCGCTGACGCTGAAATATCTCGATGGTGGCCACGGCAAAGGTTGTAACGAAGCGGATGATGCCTTCACCCTGATGCGCCGCCGCTTCCATCACTTTACCTTCTACGGTTTTATGCTCTGCTTTGCCGCCACCGTGGTCGCAACGGGCTATCACTACTTTGCCGGCATAGAAGCGCCCTATCCGTTCTTCAGCGTTCCGGTCATGCTGGGCACGTTGGGTGGCATTGGCCTGGTTGTCGGCCCGGCTGGCTTGCTATGGCTCAATCTCAAACGCTCACCGCTACATGGCGACGCAAGGCAGAAACCGATGGATCGCGGTTTTATTTTGCTGCTGCTGCTGACCAGTCTGACCGGTCTGGCGCTGCTGGCGGGAAGAGACACTTCATGGATGGCTATTTTACTGGCCATTCATCTCGGTGTGGTCATGGCGCTTTTTCTGACCATTCCTTACGGAAAATTTGCCCATGGATTTTACCGCTGCGCAGCCTTACTCAAGTGGGCGATTGAGAAACGGCGCGGCAAACAGGCGGGGGTCACAGGCGACTAACCCGCAAACTCTTACCTCTATAAATATTATGATAAGACAGTGGAGCAAACCCAATGACACAACAACCATCGCGCGCCGGAACTTTCGGCGCAATACTGCGGGTAACCAGCGGTAATTTTCTCGAACAGTTCGACTTTTTTCTGTTCGGTTTTTACGCCACCTATATCGCCAGGACTTTCTTTCCTGCGGAGAGTGAATTTGCCGGGCTCATGTTGACCTTCGCGGTATTCGGCTCGGGTTTCTTAATGCGACCGGTTGGGGCAATCGTGCTGGGCGCTTACATCGACAGAATTGGTCGCCGTAAGGGACTGATGGTGACGCTGGCGATTATGGGCTGCGGTACCCTGCTGATTGCCCTGGTTCCCGGTTATCAAAGTATTGGCCTGCTGGCTCCTGTGCTGGTATTAGTTGGTCGATTATTACAGGGCTTCTCTGCGGGCGTGGAGCTGGGCGGCGTCTCGGTTTATCTGTCTGAAATCGCCACGCCTGGCAATAAAGGCTTTTACACAAGCTGGCAGTCCGCCAGCCAACAGGTCGCGATTGTGGTAGCTGCATTGATTGGTTACGGCCTGAACGCCACGCTGGGGCACGATGAGATCTCTGAATGGGGCTGGCGCATTCCGTTCTTTATTGGTTGTATGATTATTCCTTTGATCTTCGTCCTGCGCCGTTCGCTTCAGGAGACCGACGCATTTTTACAACGAACACATCGGCCCGACACCAGGGAAATTTTCACCACGATCATCAAAAACTGGCGTCTGATCGCTGCAGGTACGCTGCTGGTGGCGATGACCACTACGACGTTCTATTTCATTACCGTCTACACCCCGACCTACGGCAGGGCTGTACTCCACCTGAGCGCGCGCGATAGCCTGGTAGTCACCATGCTGGTCGGTATTTCTAACTTTATCTGGCTGCCGATTGGCGGGGCAATTTCTGACCGAATTGGTCGTCGTCCGGTGTTGATGGGGATTACCGTACTCGCACTGATCACCACCTGGCCGGTAATGCACTGGCTCACCGCCGCGCCAGATTTTACGCGCATGACGTTGGTCCTGCTTTGGTTCTCGTTCTTTTTTGGGATGTATAACGGGGCAATGGTAGCCGCACTCACCGAGGTGATGCCGGTCTATGTGCGTACGGTGGGCTTTTCACTGGCATTCAGTCTTGCCACGGCGATTTTTGGCGGCCTAACGCCGGTCATATCCACGGCGCTGGTTCAGCTCACCGGGGATAAAAGCTCACCGGGATGGTGGCTGATGTGCGCGGCACTTTGCGGACTCGCCGCCACGGCAATGCTGTTTGTGCGGCTTAGTCGGGGTTATCAACCGGTGGAACATAAGCTCTGAAAAGCAAACGGGCGGAAAAATTCTCCGCCCGTTGTATTTTCATTTTTCGATTTACTGCGCAGTATTCTTGCTACGAATTTCCTGCCAGACTTTGTTGCAATCAGCATTAACAGACTGATCGTTACCCGTGCGCGTGGCCTGGATACACTGCTGATAATCCAGTACGCGTACGCTTTCTTCATTGGCAAACTGCTGGTGCTGCTTTTCTTTCTTCAGCACATTCAACACGCTTTGGCAGGCTTCTATTTTCTCCGGCGATCCTTGCGCGGTATTAATACACGCGCTGTAGGCTTCTTTCAGACGGCTGTCTTCTTTCGGCGCAGGGGATTGTGCACAAGCCACCAGCCCTGATGCCATAACGGCGATGAGTATCAGTTTTTTCATAGCACTTTCCTCAACGATGCGGCAGGCGCCAGGCCTGCCGCTGTTGGCATTAGAAGATGGTGAACGGAGCAATAACGATGAATTTCACGTCACGCTCATCCTGGAAGATGTTGCCGTAACCACCGCCCCAGCTCGGAATATCTGAATGGTTGTCGTACTGGGTGAAGTGCAGTTTAAACATGGTGCCCTTCGCACGACCGTCCTGCAGGGTATAAACCGCATCCAGGCTGTAAGAAGACTCTTCGATAGTCCGGTTTTTGTCGTAGTACGCATCCGGGTTGAGCTGCCAGGTAGAAGGTTTGGCATCCCATGCGTAAACGTAGGACGCGCCCACTGCCCAGCCCGGCAGGTTCCAGTTCTTCAGGTCATACATTGCGCCGAAGAAGACTGCCTTTTCGCCGTTGGCGTTGAAGTCGGAACGGTTATCCCACCAGACATCAAGGCGACCGTTGGATGAGGCGTAGGTCGGCGTCATACGTTGCAGGAAGTAACCCTGCTGCCCGTCCGCTTTAACCCAGGTCCCTTCCAGACGCAGGTCAACCACTTCCGCCACTTTGTAGCCGAAGGTCAACGCCTGCAGCCAGGCCGTACCGTCATAAATATCGTTCACGGTGCGGTCATCAACTTTGTCACGCGCGCCGTAGAACTGGTAGCTGGTGGTAAACGGGTTACCGCCTAAATCGAATTTGTAGCTGGCTTTTGCGAAGTACTGATCGACGTAGCCTTCAGACTGACCAAATGCCGCTTCCAGCAACAGGTTATTTTTGAAGTCATATTTCGCGCCAATTGAGTGCAGGTAATCTACGCTGGTCTTTTTATCAGCCTGATAGAATTTATCGACTTCGGTGTGCCACGGTGCTTTATATTCGTTGGCCCACATATAGGAGAAGCTCAGTGCACCCGCATCACCATAGTCGAAGTTGGCGCCGGCTTCAGCACCCTGATAGGTCCCTGGCATAAAGCTCCAGTGCGGAGCCAACAGAGTCTGTCCGGTTGGTTGAATGTAACCGGCACGCGCCCAGGTTGGGCCGTATTTAAATTTGGCTGCTGCTTTATAAAGACTAATTCCGCTTTTATCGCCGGAGTAATCTTCGTCATAGCCTTTATTTTTTGAAGAGAATGCGATTTCGTTTGGATGGCCGCTTTCGCTACTTTCATTCATTTCAATAGCGGTGAATGCTGCGATATCAATACCAAACATATCGGCCGCATAACCGGACTGGAAGTCGAGGTTAGCGTTCCAGGTGGAGTGAGAAAGGTTGGTTTTGTATTTGTCATGATCTGTCACATCTTTACGGTCACGCTCACGCTGCCAGTAATAGATGCCGCCGGTTAAAGTGGAATCATCAATGAAACCTTCGGCGTGTACCTGGGGAGCAACAACAAAACCCGACATTGCTGTGATACCGGCGATAGCCAGCGCCAGCGTACTACGTTTGCCACTAAACGTACGCATATGTTAATCCTCTTTGACGTATAACCCTTCGTCTTTCAAGCCGCATCTGCGTTGGCTTTCCTCGCTCATCCCAGTCACGTACTGATGTACGCTCCCGGGAATTCGCTGCGTCGCCGCCTTGATGCAACTCGAAATCCATTGGGTATTAAATGCTGCCGATAAAAGCGGTCAGCGAAAAAACAAAAATTAAAAAAGTAGCGCTAAGAAAACCTCAGTGACTACAATGAATAGACTATTTTTCGCGACGCGAATTATCAATCTCTTTCTGTAACGAGTATGTAATAGTATGAGCAACCGCACATATTTCATTGCTTTCTGTTACATTTTCATTGGGAGATAAAAAAGCGTTGAGAAAATGAAAAAAAGGCTTGTTTTCCATGGAGATGAAATCGGTTTCAGCCCATTTCATATTGAGGTAAGTTATTTAAACGCAAAAACATTCAGCAAATCCATTATTACAGACATGTAATTAATTCGCTCCGCAAACGGAGTCTGGCGCACGGTTTTTTTGCGAAAAAAAACGCCGCATGAAGCGGCGTTTAGACAGGATATGAGGCAGCTTATTCGCCCACTTTAGCCCACGTATCACGCAGACCAACGGTGCGGTTAAACACCAGCTTGTCAGCCGTTGCATAGCGGCTGTCGAGGCAGAAGTAGCCTTCACGTTCAAACTGGAACGCCTTGCCTGCAACCGCGGCCTGCAGTGATGGCTCGCCGTAGCCGTGTTTAATGACCAGCGACTCCGGGTTGATGGCGGACAGGAAATCTTCCGCCGCACCTGGATTTGGTACGCTAAACAGGCGGTCGTACAGACGGATTTCAATCGGCAGCGCATGGGACGCGCTTACCCAATGAATAACGCCTTTTACTTTACGACCATCGGCTGGATCTTTGCTCAGAGTTTCCGCATCGTAAGTGCAGAAAATGGTGGTGATATTCCCTTCCGCATCTTTCTCTACACGCTCGGCCTTGATCACGTAAGCGTTACGCAGACGTACTTCTTTGCCCATCACCAGACGCTTGTACTGCTTGTTGGCTTCTTCACGGAAGTCCGCGCGATCGATCCAAATTTCACCGCTGAACGGCACTTCACGGCTGCCCATTTCCGGTTTATTCGGATGGTTAGGCATGGTGACCAGTTCGCTCTCGCCCTGCGGGTAGTTTTCGATAACCAGTTTCACCGGATCGATAACCGCCATCGCGCGCGGGGCGTTTTCATTCAGATCTTCGCGAATACAGGATTCCAGAGAAGCGATCTCAATGGTGTTGTCCTGCTTGGTCACGCCAATACGTTTGCAAAACTCACGGATAGCGGCGGCGGTGTAACCACGACGACGCAGACCAGAGATCGTTGGCATACGCGGATCGTCCCAGCCTTCAACGTGCTTGTCAGTCACCAGCAGATTCAGCTTGCGCTTGGACATCACGGTGTATTCCAGATTCAGGCGCGAGAATTCGTACTGGCGCGGATGAACCGGAATAGTGATGTTGTCCAGCACCCAGTCGTACAGACGACGGTTATCCTGGAACTCCAGCGTACACAGTGAATGCGTAATGCCTTCCAGCGCATCGCTGATGCAGTGGGTAAAGTCGTACATCGGGTAGATGCACCACTTGTTGCCGGTCTGGTGGTGTTCGGCGAATTTAATACGATACAGCACCGGATCGCGCATTACGATAAACGGCGAAGCCATATCGATTTTCGCGCGCAGGCAGGCTTTACCTTCTTCAAAACCCCCGGTACGCATTTTTTCGAACAGCGCCAGGTTCTCTTCGACGCTACGATCGCGGTACGGGCTGTTTTTGCCAGGCTGAGTCAGCGTGCCACGGTATTCGCGGATTTCGTCCGCTGACAGTTCGTCAACGTACGCCAGACCTTTATTAATAAGCTCTACCGCATAGGCGTGAAGCTGATCGAAGTAATCCGAAGAGTAGCGAATATCGCCAGTCCAGTGGAAACCTAACCATTCAACGTCGTTTTTAATCGACTCAACGTACTCGATATCTTCTTTAACCGGGTTCGTATCATCAAAACGCAGGTTGCACTGGCCCTGGTAATCTTGCGCAATGCCAAAGTTCAGACAAATGGATTTCGCGTGGCCAATGTGCAGATAGCCATTTGGCTCCGGCGGAAAACGTGTATGGATAGTGGTGTGCTTACCACTGGCCAGATCTTCATCGATGATCTGACGAATAAAGTTACTCGGGCGGGCTTCAGCCTCACTCATCGTGGATTCCTCAAAGCGTAAACAACGTATAACGGAACATGATCTTATAAGCGACGTCAGGAGACAACTATTAGTTGCACAAAAAAGGTGTTTCAACAGGATATATGAGGGTATTTGCTGCAAAAAAAAGCGGCGGAGGAAGATCCCCCGCCGCTTAAGGCACTTAACTCACTTTACTCAGGAGCAGTTACTTACCTTTAATCTCATACAATGGTGTTTGACCGGCAACCACATGACCTTCGGCTTTAATGACCAGAGCGCCGAAATCATCGCTGTTGCTGCACACAACCGGGCTAATCATGGAACGAGCGTTGGCGTTCAGGTACTCCAGATCCATTTCCAGAATCGGTTGGCCTGCAGTCACTTCCGCGCCTTCTTCAACCAGACGCTTAAAGCCTTTACCTTCCAGCGCGACGGTATCGATACCCATATGGACCACGATTTCCGCGCCTTTCACGGTTTCCAGACAGAACGCATGGTTAGTATTGAAGATTTTCACGATGGTGCCCGCAGCCGGAGCAACCACGATTTTATCCGTTGGTTTCACCGCCACGCCGTCGCCTACCGCTTTGCTGGCGAAGGCTTCATCAGGAACCTGCTCCAGCGCAACGACGTCACCGGTAATCGGAGAAACCAGCGCTTCAACGGTTGCTGCGTTTGCTACAGCCTGCGGTTTTGCAACCGGAGTCGCTGCTGCTGGCGCAGTTTCGCCAGACGCTGCCGCCACCGGACCCCGCGCGACAACTTTTTTCATTTCGTCGCCGATGGATTCAGCTTTCGCACCCACAATGACCTGGATAGTTTGCTTGTTCAGCTTAACCACTCCAGAAGCACCTAAACGTTTACACATCGCATCGTTTACGCGACCGGAGTCGGCAACGGTCAGACGCAGACGAGTGATACAGGCATCAATCGCTTTCAGGTTATCGGTACCGCCAACCGCTGCAATGTAGCTGGTTGCCAGTTGAGCCAAACCTTCTTCAGTGTTGCTGTTGGCTTCTTCAGTAACGATGTCGTCTTCTTTATCTTCGCGGCCCGGCGTTTTCAGGTTAAACATACGGATAACCGCGCTGAACAACACAAAGTAGATAACGAAGAACACCAGACCCATCACCACCAGCATCCAGACGTTCTGGCTTGCTGCCGGCAGGTTGTACATCAACACGTAGTCGATAGCACCTGCGGAGAAGGAGAAGCCTGCGTGGATACCCAGCAGTGTTGCAACGAACAGGCTGATACCTGTTAACAGTGCGTGCAGGAGGTACAGCAGTGGAGCCAGGAACATGAACAGGAATTCCAGCGGCTCGGTAACACCGGTCAGGAATGCAGTGATCGCAACGGACAGCAGCATACCGCCAACCATCGGACGACGTGCTTTCGGAGCCGCGAAGTACATCGCCAGCGCCGCACCCGGCAGACCAAACATCATGATCGGGAAGAAACCAGACATGAACATACCCGCAGTGCCGTCACCCGCGTAGAAGCGGTTGATGTCACCGTGGAATACGGTACCAGCGGCGTTAGTAAATTCGCCAATCTGGAACCAGGCGATGGTATTCAGAACCTGATGCAGACCGGTTGGGATCAACAGACGGTTGATGAAACCAAAGATACCGGAACCCAGTGCGCCTGCGCCCACGATCCACTCACCACCCGCATGGATGGCGTTCTGCACCGGTGGCCACACGTAGCCGAAGATAGCGGCCAGCACCAGACAGAAGAAGCCAGTGGCGATCGGCACAAAGCGTTTGCCGCCAAAGAAGCTCAGGAAGTCAGGCAGTTTGATACCAGACCAACGGTTATACACCGCACCGCCGACCAGACCGGTGATGATACCCGCCAGCACTCCCATATTGATGGCCGGGTTAATGGTAACCATTGCTTTGGTCAATATGAAATAACCGACCGCACCCGCCAACGCTGCCGCGCCCGCGCTGTCTTTTGACCAGCTGGAAGCCACACCGATAGCGAAAATTAACGCGAGGTTATCAAAGATAGCCCCACCCGCTTGCGCGATGAAGGGTACGTTAAGTAAATCTGGTTGGCCGAATCGCAGCAGCAGTGCCGCGACTGGCAGCACAGCGATGGGGAGCTGTAACGCCCTACCCAGCCGCTGGAAAAAACCTAAAATATTCATTTTATTCCCCCTACGAGACCCCGATTAGGCTTCTTTGAAGCCATATTTTTATTGTGCGACCATTCCTGACAGCAAGATTCTGGAGCAACGATATTAACCATTCATCTACATTCAGAGTGTGTGAAAATTTAATTCGTATCGCAAATTAAACGCGTGTTTTTTGTGATTTCAGTCACCAAATATCGTTATTAAGCCTCCCTTCCACTGGCTAACTACGAAAACTTATTTTATCATTCAAAAAATCGAAACGGATTGATCCTTACCGATGCAAAACCAGGTTACGCTTAATACTGCACAGAGACTCAATCCGCCAACTGCTTACATTTACTTTTGAGGTGAAGAATGAGACTGATCCCCCTGAATACCGCTGAACAAGTCGGCAAATGGGCTGCTCGCCATATCGTTAACCGTATTAACGCGTTCAAACCAACGGCAGATCGTCCGTTCGTTCTGGGCCTGCCGACTGGCGGTACTCCGCTGACAGCTTATAAAGCATTGGTTGAAATGCACAAAGCGGGCCAGGTGAGCTTCAAACATGTTGTAACTTTCAATATGGATGAATATGTTGGCCTGCCGAAAGAACATCCGGAAAGCTACCATAGCTTCATGCATCGCAACTTCTTTGATCACGTTGATATTCCAGCAGAAAACATCAACCTCCTCAATGGTAACGCGCCCGATATTGATGCAGAATGCCGCCAGTATGAAGAAAAAATCCGTTCTTACGGTAAAATCCACCTGTTTATGGGCGGTGTAGGCAACGATGGTCACATCGCGTTCAACGAACCGGCCTCCTCTTTGGCTTCCCGTACTCGCATCAAAACGCTGACTCACGACACGCGTGTTGCTAACTCACGCTTCTTTGACGGCGACGTAAGCCAGGTGCCTAAATACGCCCTGACCGTTGGCGTGGGCACCCTGCTGGATGCCGAAGAAGTGATGATCCTGGTACTGGGTCACCAGAAGGCGCAGGCGCTGCAAGCTGCCGTTGAAGGCAACGTTAACCACATGTGGACCATCAGCTGTCTGCAGCTGCACCCTAAAGCCGTTGTGGTGTGCGATGAGCCTTCCACCATGGAACTGAAAGTGAAAACGCTGAAATACTTTAACGAGTTAGAAGCGGAAAATATTAAAGGTCTGTAATTGATGTCTCCGCCCTGTCGATAAGTTGCAGGGCGGCATTTTTTGAAATCGGGGGTCGGAATGTATGCTTTAACCCAGGGCCGGATCTTTACCGGTCACGAAATTCTTGATGACCATGCGATTGTTGTCGCCAATGGCCTGATTGACAGCGTTTGCCCACTGGCTGAGTTACCGTCAGGAATTGAACAGCGCTCACTGAATGGGGCCATTGTTTCCCCCGGTTTTATTGATGTACAGCTAAACGGCTGCGGCGGCGTACAGTTTAACGATACGGCAGAAGCCGTGACCGTTGAAACGCTGGAAATCATGCAGAAAGCCAATGAAAAATCCGGCTGCACCAGCTACCTGCCAACGCTTATTACCACCAGCGATGACCTGATGAAACAAGGCGTTCGCGTCATGCGTGAATACCTGGCGAAACACCCAAATCAGGCATTAGGGCTTCATCTTGAAGGTCCGTGGCTGAATCTGGTGAAAAAAGGTACTCATAATCCGGGATTTGTCCGTCAGCCGGACGCTGCGCTGGTCGATTTCCTGTGCGATAATGCCGATGTGATCACCAAAGTGACGCTGGCGCCAGAAATGGTCCCGGTCGAGGTCATCACCAAACTGGTAAATGCAGGTATTGTTGTTTCTGCAGGTCACTCAAATGCGACGGTAAAAGAAGCAAAAATCGGCTTCCGCGCAGGCATCACCTTTGCGACGCATCTGTTCAACGCGATGCCGTATATTACCGGCCGTGAGCCCGGTCTGGCGGGTGCGATTCTTGATGAAGCCGATATCTATTGCGGTATCATCGCCGATGGCCTGCACGTTGACTACGTTAACATTCGTAATGCCAAACGCCTGAAAGGCGACAAGCTGTGCCTGGTCACCGATGCGACCGCGCCGGCAGGTGCAAACATTGAACAGTTCATTTTCGCTGGTAAAACAATATACTACCGGAATGGATTGTGCGTTGATGAGAACGGTACGTTGAGCGGTTCATCATTAACCATGATTGAAGGCGTACGCAATCTGGTCGAACATGCGAATATCGCTCTCGACGAAGTCTTACGCATGGCAACGCTCTACCCTGCTCGCGCCATTGGCGTAGACAAACAACTCGGCAGCATCGCGCCAGGCAAAGTAGCCAACCTGACTGCGTTCACGCACGACTTTAAAATCATCAAGACCATCGTTAATGGCAACGAGGTCGTTACTGAGTAAGAGAAAGAATGACACCAGGCGGACAAGCTCAAATAGGTAATGTTGATCTCGTAAAACAGCTTAACAGCGCGGCGGTTTATCGCCTGATTGACCAGCATGGGCCAATCTCGCGAATTCAAATTGCCGAGCAAAGCCAGCTTGCCCCCGCCAGCGTAACTAAAATTACGCGTCAGTTGATCGAACGCGGGCTGATCAAAGAAGTCGATCAGCAGGCCTCCACCGGAGGCCGCCGCGCTATCTCTATCGTCACCGAAACCCGCAACTTCCACGCCATCGGCGTACGCCTGGGCCGTCACGACACGACGCTCACGCTCTATGATATGAGCAGTAAAGTGGTCGCCGAAGAGCATTACCCTCTCCCGGAGCGCACCCAGGAAACGCTGGAGCATGCCCTGCTCAACACCATTGCAACGTTTATTGAGAGCTGCCAGCGGAAAATCCGTGAGCTGATTGCGATTTCCGTCATTCTGCCTGGCCTGGTTGATCCTGAAAGCGGCGTCATCCGCTATATGCCGCACATTCAGGTCGAAAACTGGGGGCTGGTCGAAGCGCTCGAAAAACGCTTCAAGGTTACCTGCTTTGTCGGTCACGATATCCGCAGTCTGGCGCTGGCTGAGCACTATTTCGGGGCAAGTCAGGATTGCGAAGACTCCATTTTGGTGCGTGTGCACCGCGGAACCGGGGCGGGAATTATTTCTAATGGCCGAATTTTTATCGGTCGCAATGGTAACGTGGGTGAGATTGGTCATATTCAGGTAGAGCCGCTGGGTGAGCGCTGTCACTGCGGTAACTTCGGCTGTCTGGAAACCATTGCCGCCAATGCCTCTATCGAACACCGCGTGCAGAACTTATTGAAACAGGGTTATCCAAGCCGGCTCACGCTGGATGATTGCAGCATCAAAGCTATCTGTAAGGCGGCAAATAAAGGCGATAACCTGGCAGCAGAAGTCATTGAGCACGTTGGTCGCCACCTGGGTAAAACCATCGCCATCGCTATCAACCTGTTTAACCCACAAAAAATCGTCATTGCGGGCGAAATTACCGAGGCTGATAAAGTGCTGCTGCCTGCAATAGAAAGCTGTATCAACACGCAGGCGTTGAAAGCGTTTCGCCACAATTTACCGGTGGTTCGTTCCACGCTGGATCACCGCTCTGCCATTGGCGCCTTTGCGTTGGTGAAGCGTGCGATGCTCAACGGTACACTGCTGCAACGTTTGCTGGAAAACTAATACACGTCATCCTTCGAGCTGCCTCTGCGTTAGCTGCATCTGCTCACCCCGGTCACTTACTTCAGTAAGCTCCAGGGGTTCGCAGACTTGCCGCCTTGATGCAACTCGAATGATGTAGTGTATTTTGTGTATAGTAATGCCTTCTTTTTTTTAATGTCGGATTGTCCATGGCCATTAAGAATGTAATTTGTGATATCGACGGCGTGCTGATGCACGACAATGTTGCCGTACCAGGTGCGGCAGAATTTCTGACTGGGATCCTGGAAAAAGGCCTGCCGTTAGTTCTGCTGACCAATTACCCTTCACAGACCGGGCAAGATCTGGCGAACCGCTTCGCCACCGCGGGTGTAAATGTCCCTGATAGCGTCTTTTATACTTCCGCCATGGCTACCGCTGACTTTCTACGCCGCCAGGAAGGGAAAAAAGCCTATGTGGTAGGTGAAGGCGCGTTAATTCACGAACTGTATAAAGCCGGATTTACCATTACCGACGTGAACCCCGATTTTGTGATTGTTGGCGAGACGCGTTCCTATAACTGGGACATGATGCATAAAGCGGCATATTTTGTGGCCAACGGCGCGCGTTTCATTGCCACAAACCCGGATACTCACGGTCGCGGCTTTTATCCCGCCTGCGGTGCGCTGTGCGCGGGTATCGAAAAAATATCTGGCCGCAAGCCGTTTTATGTCGGCAAGCCCAGCCCGTGGATTATTCGCGCGGCGCTCAATAAAATGCAGGCGCACTCGGAAGAGACCGTTATCGTTGGCGACAACCTGCGTACCGACATTCTGGCGGGCTTCCAGGCCGGTCTGGAAACCATCCTGGTATTGTCTGGCGTTTCGACGCTCGACGACATTGACAGCATGCCGTTCAGACCAAGCTGGATTTACCCGTCCGTCGCTGAAATTGATGTGATTTGATTCGCAGGCCGGATAAGACATGAGTTCGTCTTGTTCGGCAAATTTGCGGCGTTATTGCCGGTAGGCAGTATCAACACCTTATCCGGCATACGGAAACCCTTCCATTTAATAAAACAGCCATAAAAATACCGATTCGTTAATAAACACGTCTATTATGTAATCTTTTTTCACCAATCCACAATGACCATTGCGTTTTTTATTTTCTGACCCGTAATTCGCTTGCGCCCTCTCCAGCTTTGCGGCATTTTCTTTATCAAGCAAACATAAAAAGCATCACGCAACAGGTTAACGGAGAAGGTTATGTGTTCTATTTTTGGCGTATTCGATATTAAAACTGACGCAGTTGAACTGCGTAAAAAAGCCCTGGAACTGTCTCGTCTGATGCGCCATCGCGGCCCGGACTGGTCGGGTATTTACGCCAGTGATAACGCCATTCTGGCACACGAACGTCTGTCCATCGTCGACGTCAACGCCGGTGCTCAGCCGCTGTACAACGTGAAGAAAACGCATATCCTGGCGGTTAACGGCGAAATTTATAACCACCAGGCGCTGCGCGCTGAGTACGGCGATCGCTATCAGTTCCAGACGGGTTCCGACTGCGAAGTTATCCTCGCGCTATATCAGGAAAAAGGCCCAGAGTTTCTGGATGACCTGCAAGGCATGTTTGCTTTTGCCCTGTATGACAGCGAGCAAGACGCTTATCTGATCGGTCGCGATCATATCGGGATCATCCCACTGTATATGGGTTACGACGAGCACGGTAACTTCTACGTCGCGTCTGAAATGAAAGCCCTGGTTCCCGTGTGCCGCACAATCAAAGAATTCCCGGCCGGTAGCTATTTATGGAGTAAAGACGGCGAAATTCGTCAGTACTACCAGCGCGACTGGTTTGAATATGATGCGGTAAAAGACAACGTTACCGATAAAAACGAGCTGCGTCAGGCGCTGGAAGATGCGGTGAAAAGCCACCTGATGTCAGATGTTCCTTATGGAGTACTGCTGTCCGGCGGTCTGGATTCCTCCGTCATTTCCGCGATCACTAAAAAATACGCGGCGCGCCGTGTTGAAGATCAGGAACGTAGCGAAGCCTGGTGGCCACAGTTGCACTCCTTCGCAGTCGGCCTGGAAGGCGCACCGGATCTGAAAGCCGCACAGGAAGTAGCGAACCATCTGGGTACCGTGCACCATGAGATCCACTTCACCGTGCAGGAAGGCCTGGATGCTATCCGCGACGTGATTTATCACATCGAAACTTACGATGTCACGACGATTCGCGCCTCGACGCCAATGTACTTAATGTCGCGTAAAATTAAAGCGATGGGCATTAAAATGGTGCTGTCGGGTGAAGGCTCTGACGAAGTATTTGGCGGCTATCTCTATTTCCACAAAGCGCCAGATGCAAAAGAACTGCACGAAGAAACCGTGCGCAAGCTGCAGGCGCTGCATATGTTCGACTGCGCCCGAGCCAACAAAGCGATGTCAGCCTGGGGGGTTGAAGCTCGCGTGCCTTTCCTGGATAAGAAATTCCTTGATGTGGCGATGCGCATCAACCCACAGGATAAAATGTGCGGCAACGGTAAAATGGAAAAACACGTTCTGCGCGAATGTTTTGAGTCCTACCTGCCGGCAAGCGTCGCATGGCGTCAGAAAGAGCAGTTCTCTGATGGTGTCGGTTACAGCTGGATTGATACCTTGAAAGAGGTGGCTGCTGAGCAAGTTTCTGACCAACAACTGGAAACCGCCAGCTTCCGCTTCCCTTACAACACGCCATCGTCGAAAGAAGCGTACTTGTACCGTGAGATTTTCGAAGAGCTGTTCCCGGTTGCGAGCGCTGCGGAATGCGTGCCGGGCGGGCCGTCGGTTGCCTGTTCTTCTGCCAAAGCGATCGAATGGGATGAGGCGTTTAAAACCATGAACGATCCATCTGGTCGTGCGGTTGGCGTGCATCAGTCCGCGTACAAATAAGTCAATCCTTAGAAAAGAGCCCTGCAGGGCTCTTTTTTTATGTCTGTTTTCTGTGCAAAAAAACAATTAATAACTAATAATTGCCGAATATTGCGCCATGCTGTTCGCAACCTAACCAAACAGTCACATTCCAGCTATTTTCAATGAAAAAGGGGTTGACGCTTCAAGGCTCAATACGCATAATGCGCCCCGCAACGCCGATAAGGTTACGCGAAAAAAAGATGGCTACGTAGCTCAGCTGGTTAGAGCACATCACTCATAATGATGGGGTCACAGGTTCGAATCCCGTCGTAGCCACCATCTTTTTTGCGGGAGTGGCGAAATTGGTAGACGCACCAGATTTAGGTTCTGGCGCCGCAAGGTGTGCGAGTTCAAGTCTCGCCTCCCGCACCATTCACCCGTAAGCGTTGCACGGATGGGGTATCGCCAAGCGGTAAGGCACCGGTTTTTGATACCGGCATTCCCTGGTTCGAATCCAGGTACCCCAGCCATTTTTTCTTCGATATAGCGGTTCACCGCAACGGTCATTGGGGTATCGCCAAGCGGTAAGGCACCGGTTTTTGATACCGGCATTCCCTGGTTCGAATCCAGGTACCCCAGCCATCGAAGAATATGTTAGTATTTGGCTACGTAGCTCAGCTGGTTAGAGCACATCACTCATAATGATGGGGTCACAGGTTCGAATCCCGTCGTAGCCACCATATTAAGGACGTATCGACTCGTTCGGTAAATCCAAAAAATTGTTGGGGTATCGCCAAGCGGTAAGGCTCTGGTTTCTGATACCAGCATTCCGAGGTTCGAATCCTCGTACCCCAGCCAATTTCAAAAAGTCATCCACTCAGTGGGTGCGCCCGTTGGGGTATCGCCAAGCGGTAAGGCTCTGGTTTCTGATACCAGCATTCCGAGGTTCGAATCCTCGTACCCCAGCCATATTAAAAAAGCTCGCTTCGGCGAGCTTTTTGCTTTCCTGCATGTATCGCCTGATGGCGCTACACCAGGCAGGCCTACACTCGTTATCTGTAGGCCTGCCTGAATTACAATCCTAACGCATACTTCAGCGCCTGACGCTTCAGCACGCCTGCGCGCTCTGCGGCCATTAACCCGAGATTACGCATGATACGCAGCGGCTGCAGGTTGTTGCTGAATCCGGCGTAAAACAGATCCATGCCGCTTTGCATGATGAAATTGTCAGTCATACGACGGTTCTGATAACGCTTCAGCACCGGCTGACTAGCCCAGGACTCGCCATAGCTGCGCGCATTCACCAGCACATCAATCAGCGCATCCACATCACGGAACCCCAGATTAACGCCCTGCCCCGCCAGCGGGTGAATGGTATGCGCGGCATCACCTACCAGCGCAAGGCCTGGCTGCACATATTGCAGCGCGTGACGGCGCGTAAGCGGGAATGCCCCCGCCGCCACAGGCGTAACGTTACCGAGTCGTGTAGGGAAATGTTTGGCGATCTCCGCCTGCAGTTGCGACATGCTCAACCCCTGCAACTGGCGGATTCGCGCCGGTGAGTCATACCACACCAGCGAGGCCCAGTTATCGAACAGCGGTAAAAACGCGCGCGGACCGTCTGGGGTAAATTGCTGCCAGGTGCTGTCTCCCGGTGAATTCTCGCATTGCACGGTAATCAACATACAGGACTGCGCGTATTGCCAGGCATGAATACCAATCCCTGCCATTTTCCGCACCTGAGAATTTGCGCCATCCGCACCGATGACCAGCCTGGCGCTGATCTTTTCACCGCCTGCCAGTTCAAACTCATGTCGATCGTTATGTTGATGCAAAGAGAGAAGCGACGCAGGCACGCGCAACGTGACTTTAGGGTGGGCTTCCAGCGCCTGCCAGAGTGCCTGTTGCAGAACCGTGTTTTCCACCATATAACCCAGCAAGGGTAGCTTAAGCTCGGCGGCATCAAACATCACATGGGCATTTTCCCATTCCCACGTTTCCAGACGACGATAAGGATGGCTGCGCATCCCCTGAACCGTATCCCAGACGCCCAGCCCCTTCAGCAGCGACACGGAGGCGGAACTGATGGCCGAAATTCTGACATCAGGCTGTCCGTCTGCCACAAACGGCGCAGGAACGGCATGTTCAATGACCGTTACCGCAAATCCATGCTGCGCCAGTCCCAGCGCCAGCGCGCCGCCGACCATCCCCCCGCCGACAATGGCAATTTCCGTTGGTTGATTTGTCATGGTCAATTATCCTGTTACATGTATTGCGTAAGTTTACAGGATTTTTTACCCCTTGAGGCTGACATCCGTCATACTGGTCACAACCGCGCCAAAGCAGTACACTATGCGCCCTGCATTTCAGCCACAATTTCGCAAGAGCAAGTCGATGACCAAAAAACTCCATATTAAAACCTGGGGCTGTCAGATGAACGAATACGATTCATCGAAGATGGCCGATCTGCTGGATGCCACTCATGGGTATCAACTGACCGACGTGGCCGAAGAAGCGGATGTGCTGCTGCTGAATACCTGCTCTATCCGTGAGAAGGCTCAGGAAAAAGTCTTCCATCAGTTGGGTCGCTGGAAGCTGTTAAAAGAGAAGAATCCCAAGCTCATCATCGGTGTCGGTGGTTGTGTTGCGTCTCAGGAAGGCGACCACATTCGCCAGCGCGCCCACTATGTCGATATTATTTTTGGCCCGCAAACCCTGCACCGTCTGCCGGAAATGATCAACAAAGTGCGTGGAAGCACCACCCGTAGCCCGGTGGTTGATATCAGTTTCCCGGAGATCGAAAAGTTCGACCGTCTGCCGGAGCCGCGTGCTGAAGGCCCAAGCGCGTTTGTGTCCATCATGGAAGGTTGTAATAAATATTGTACTTACTGCGTGGTGCCATACACCCGCGGTGAGGAAGTCAGCCGTCCGGCGGATGATATCCTGTTTGAAATCGCCCAGCTTGCGGCGCAAGGCGTGCGTGAAGTGAACCTGCTGGGGCAAAACGTGAACGCCTGGCGTGGTGAGAACTACGACGGCACGACAGGATCGTTTGCCGATCTGCTGCGTCTGGTCGCGGCGATCGACGGCATTGACCGCATCCGCTTCACCACCAGCCATCCGATCGAATTCACCGATGATATCGTTGAAGTTTATCGTGATACGCCGGAACTGGTGAGCTTCCTGCACCTGCCGGTACAGAGCGGTTCAGATCGCGTGCTGAATCTGATGGGGCGCACCCATACCGCGTTGGAATATAAAGCGATCATCCGCAAACTGCGCGCAGCGCGTCCGGATATCCAGATTAGCTCTGACTTCATTGTTGGTTTCCCGGGTGAAACCACGCAGGATTTCGAGCAGACCATGAAGCTTATCGCTGACGTCAACTTTGACATGAGCTACAGCTTTATCTTCTCTGCGCGTCCTGGCACCCCTGCTGCCGATATGGTTGACGACGTGCCGGAAGAAGAGAAAAAACAGCGTCTGTACATTCTGCAGGAGCGCATTAACCAGCAAGCCATGGCCTGGAGCCGTCGTATGGTCGGCACGACCCAGCGCATTCTGGTTGAAGGCACATCGCGTAAGAGCATCATGGAACTGTCAGGCCGTACCGAAAATAACCGTGTGGTGAACTTTGAAGGCACTCCGGAGATGGTCGGTAAGTTTGTTGATGTAGAAATTACCGATGTCTGGACTAACTCCCTGCGCGGTAAAGTGGTGCGCACCGAGGACGAAATGGGCCTGCGCATCGCAGAATCCCCTGAGTCGGTTATTGCGCGTACCCGCAAAGAAAACGATCTGGGCGTCGGTATTTATCAGCCTTAATCCTGCTGAAAAACGTATACAAGGCCCGATGGCGCTATGCTTATCGGGCCAACACTCCCAGGCTCGCTGCTCCAGCGGGCCTTGTAATCAGCCCTGTCATCCCCATATTTATTGCAATGCTTGCGCCTTTCCCCCATGGCGTGAATAATTTCCTTAGATGCCGGTAAATGTTCAGCGTCCGGCGAGACATGCATAAGAGGAACAGTTTGAACATAGACACTCGCGAAATCACCCTTGAACCCGCAGACAACGCCCGCCTGTTGAGCCTTTGCGGCCCCTTTGATGACAACATCAAACAGCTGGAACGTCGTCTCGGCATCGAAATTAACCGTCGTGATAACCACTTTAAGCTGACCGGTCGCCCAATTTGCGTCACCGCAGCGGCAGATATTTTACGCAGCCTGTATGTCGATACCGCCCCAATGCGCGGTCAGACGCAGGACATTGAGCCTGAACAAATTCATCTGGCAATTAAAGAAGCGCGTGTGCTTGAGCAAAGCGCTGACAGCGTGCCGGAATTTGGCAAAGCGGTGAATATCAAAACCAAGCGCGGGGTAATCAAGCCGCGTACGCCAAACCAGGCACAGTACATTGCGAATATCCTCGACCACGACATCACCTTTGGCGTTGGCCCTGCGGGTACGGGTAAAACGTATCTCGCGGTTGCCGCTGCGGTCGATGCGCTTGAGCGTCAGGAGATCCGTCGAATTCTGCTGACCCGTCCGGCAGTAGAAGCGGGTGAAAAACTCGGTTTCCTGCCGGGAGATCTCAGCCAGAAAGTCGATCCGTATTTACGACCGCTGTATGACGCGCTATTCGAAATGCTCGGTTTTGAGAAGGTCGAAAAACTGATTGAGCGTAACGTCATTGAGGTTGCGCCGCTGGCCTATATGCGCGGTCGTACGTTAAATGATGCGTTCATCATTCTTGATGAAAGCCAGAACACCACCATCGAACAGATGAAAATGTTCCTGACCCGTATCGGCTTTAACTCCAAAGCGGTCATCACTGGCGATATCACCCAGATTGACCTGCCGCGTAGCACCAAATCCGGTCTGCGTCATGCCATTGAAGTGCTGGCTGAAGTCGACGAAATTAGTTTCAATTTCTTCCATAGCGAAGACGTGGTTCGCCATCCGGTGGTTGCCCGTATCGTCACGGCGTATGAAGCCTGGGAAGAAGCAGAACAGAAACGCAAAGCCGAGCAGGCAGCAGAACGCAAGCGTGAAGCTCAGGAGCAGGAACAAAAATGAGTCAGGTTATTCTCGATTTACAGCTGGCATGTGAAGACGAATCCGGTTTACCAACAGAAAGTCAGTTTCAGGGCTGGCTGGATGCGGTGATCCCGCAGTTTCAGGAAGAGTCAGAGGTGACCATTCGTCTGGTCGATGACGCGGAAAGTCACGAGCTGAACCTGACCTATCGCGGGAAAGATAAATCAACCAACGTGCTCTCATTCCCATTTGAAGCACCACCGGGCATTGAGATGCCTTTGCTGGGCGATTTGATCATCTGCCGTCAGGTCGTCGAGAAAGAAGCGCAGGAGCAAGGCAAACCGCTTGAGGCCCACTGGGCGCACATGGTGGTGCACGGTAGCCTGCATTTACTCGGCTACGACCATATCGAAGACGATGAAGCGGAAGAGATGGAATCCTTAGAAACAGAGATTATGCTTGCTCTGGGCTATGAGGATCCGTACATTGCCGAGAAAGAATAAGTATTTCGAAGTCTGGTAGGCCTGAAAAGGCGCAGCCGTCATCAGGTATTGCGCCTTATACTGTCCACCTGACTCGAAGTACGTTGAAGAAACATGCCGTCAACAGCTGAGTACACGCATGACGCGCTTTGGATTAACTAACATGAGAACCCATACGACGCCATGAGCGACGACAATTCACACAGTAGTGACACCTTAACCAGCAAAAAGGGATTTTTCTCCCTGTTACTGAGCCAACTTTTCCACGGTGAACCGAAAAACCGCGACGAACTGTTGGAGCTGATCCGTGATTCCGGGCAAAACGACCTTATCGATGAAGATACGCGCGATATGCTCGAAGGGGTGATGGACATTGCGGACCAACGCGTGCGCGACATCATGATCCCTCGCTCTCAGATGATTACCCTGAAACGCAACCAGACCCTGGACGAATGTCTTGATGTCATCATCGAGTCTGCCCACTCGCGTTTCCCGGTGATCAGCGAAGACAAAGATCACATCGAAGGGATTCTGATGGCCAAAGATCTGCTGCCGTTTATGCGCAGCGATGCCGAAGCCTTCAGCATGGAGAAAGTGTTACGCCAGGCGGTTGTCGTCCCTGAAAGCAAGCGGGTTGACCGCATGCTGAAAGAGTTCCGCTCCCAGCGTTATCATATGGCTATCGTCATCGACGAATTCGGTGGTGTCTCAGGTCTGGTGACCATTGAGGACATCCTTGAACTGATCGTGGGTGAAATTGAAGATGAGTACGACGAAGAAGACGATATTGATTTCCGTCAGCTCAGCCGCCACACCTGGACTATTCGCGCACTGGCGCCGATTGAAGACTTCAACGAAGCTTTCGGTACTCATTTCAGCGATGAAGAAGTCGACACCATCGGCGGGCTGGTCATGCAGGCCTTTGGGCATCTTCCCGCGCGCGGGGAGACTATCGACATTGATGGTTACCAGTTCAAAGTGGCAATGGCCGACAGCCGTCGTATTATTCAGGTTCATGTCAGAATTCCGGACGACTCACCCCAGCCCAAACTGGACGAATAAACCCGAAACTGGATCTAAGACTACATGGCATTTGCCCCATTAATTGAACGCCAGCGCATTCGCCTGCTGCTGGCGTTATTATTCGGTGCCTGCGGGACGCTGGCTTTCTCTCCGTATGACATCTGGCCAGCCGCGATCGTTTCGCTGATGGGCCTGCAGGCTCTCACCTTCAACCGCCGCCCGCTCCAGTCTGCCGCTATCGGCTACTTTTGGGGGCTGGGGCTGTTTGGCTCCGGCATCAATTGGGTTTACGTCAGCATCGCGCAGTTTGGCGGTATGCCGGGCCCGGTTAACGTCTTCCTCGTGGTTCTGCTTGCCGCATACCTTTCCCTCTACACCGGCCTGTTTGCCGGCGTTTTGGCGCGTCTGTGGCCGAAAACCACCTGGCTACGCGTGGCGATTGCCGCGCCGGTAGTCTGGCAAATCACTGAATTCCTGCGCGGCTGGGTACTGACCGGCTTCCCATGGCTGCAGTTTGGTTACAGCCAGATCGACGGTCCGTTAAAAGGACTGGCGCCGGTAATGGGTGTTGAGGCGATTAACTTCCTGCTGATGATGGTTAGCGGTCTGCTGGCGCTGGCGCTGGTGACGCGTAACTGGCGTCCGCTGGTCGTCGGCGTCGTGCTATTCGCCCTGCCCTTTCCGCTGCGCTATATCCAGTGGTTCACGCTTGAGCCGGAAAAAACCACTCAGGTTTCGATGGTGCAGGGTGACATTCCTCAGTCGCTCAAATGGGATGAAGGTCAGTTACTCAACACTCTGAAGATTTATCTCGACGCCACCCAGCCCGAAATGGGCAAATCACAGCTAATCATCTGGCCAGAATCCGCTATTCCGGACCTGGAAATTAACCAGCAGCGTTTTCTGAGCATGATGGATGACCTGCTGAAATCGAAAAACAGCACGCTGATTACCGGTATTGTAGACGCGCGGCTGAACAAGCAGAATCGTTACGACACCTACAACACCATCATCACGTTGGGTAAAGACAGTCCGTACAGCTACGACTCCAGCAACCGCTATAACAAAAACCATTTGGTACCATTTGGCGAGTTTGTTCCACTGGAATCAATCCTGCGCCCGTTAGCGCCGTTTTTTGACCTGCCAATGTCTTCGTTCAGCCGTGGCCCTTATGTGCAGCCACAACTGCATGCGCACGGCTTTAAGCTGACGGCAGCCATCTGCTACGAAATCATTCTTGGCGAACAGGTACGTGATAACTTCCGCCCGGATACGGACTACCTGCTGACTATCTCCAACGATGCCTGGTTTGGTAAATCCATTGGCCCGTGGCAGCACTTCCAGATGGCGCGGATGCGTTCCCTCGAGCTGGCGCGTCCCCTGCTGCGTAGCACCAATAACGGTATTACGGCGGTGATTGGTCCACAGGGTGAGATTCAGGCGATGATCCCGCAGTTTACCCGCCAGGTTCTGACCACCAGCGTGACGCCAACGACGGGCTTAACCCCTTATGCCCGAACCGGTAACTGGCCGCTCTGGCTGCTTACCGCGCTGTTTGGCTTTGGTGCTGTGGTAATGAGCCTGCGCCAACGTCGTAAGTAATCCACCTCTCCTGGCCGGATAACGTCTCATTTATCCGGCCCTAAACACATCACTCTTCCCATTCTGGCACGTCTATTGCTTTGTTCTACAAGGCAAACGCTGTTTTGGCTGAATGTGCAACCTGGTCGCACCAAAGTTGAGCGCCGGTAGCACCTGAAAAGTGCAACAAGATATTTTTGCCCCCAAATGGTGCGGCGCACTTCGCAAAAATAAACAATAACACAGCAAATTCTTTACATTCATCCAAACTAAATGTTAACAAACACATACAAGACTGCACGTTTTAGTAGCAAACAATAACAACATCACAATGGGTATCAATGCGTCACTGGCGCAGACGATAAAGGAGTTGGATATGCAATTACGTAAGCTCGCCACTGCCATGCTGGTTATGGGAATGTCCGCCGGTCTGGCGCACGCAGAAGACGCAGCACCAGCGGCAGGCAGCACGCTGGACAAGATCGCCAAAAACGGCGTGATTGTGGTCGGCCACCGTGAATCATCGGTACCGTTCTCTTACTACGATAATCAGCAAAAAGTGGTCGGTTATTCACAGGATTACTCCAACGCAATCGTTGAAGCCGTGAAGAAAAAGCTGAATAAGCCTGACCTGCAGGTGAAACTGATTCCGATTACTTCACAAAACCGTATCCCGCTGCTGCAAAACGGCACCTTTGACTTTGAATGTGGCTCCACCACCAACAACGTCGAGCGCCAAAAACAAGCGGCTTTCTCTGACACCATTTTCGTTGTCGGCACCCGCCTGCTGGCGAAAAAAGGCGGCGACGTCAAAGATTTCGCCGATCTGAAAGGTAAAGCCGTAGTCGTGACCTCGGGTACCACCTCAGAAGTGCTGCTGCACAAGCTGAACGAAGAACAAAAAATGGATATGCGCATCATCAGCGCTAAAGACCACGGTGACTCTTTCCGTACTCTGGAAAGCGGCCGCGCCGTTGCCTTTATGATGGATGACGCCCTGCTGGCTGGCGAGCGCGCGAAGGCGAAGAAACCAGACAACTGGGAGATCGTCGGCAAACCGCAGTCTCAGGAAGCCTACGGCTGTATGCTGCGCAAAGATGACCCTGAGTTCAAAAAGCTGATGGACGACACTATCGCCAAGGCGCAGACCTCAGGCGATGCTGAGAAATGGTTTGATAAGTGGTTTAAAAATCCAATTCCACCGAAGAACCTGAACATGAATTTCGAACTGTCAGACGAGATGAAAGCCCTGTTCAAAGAACCGAATGATAAAGCGCTTAACTAACTAAAATAAATGGGGCGAGTTCACCTTGCCCTCTCGATTGCTACTCGGCACGGACAGACTATAAGCCTGATGGTCGTTCCCCATCAGGCCTGAAAACCGCAAAACGCCGAATAACAATCTTCGAGGGTAGCGCTGCTACCCTTTTTTTTCTGGAGTAGATTTATGTCTATAGACTGGAACTGGGGTATTTTTTTACAACAAGCCCCGTTCGGCAACACCACCTATCTCGGCTGGCTCTGGAGTGGTTTCCAGGTCACGGTCGCGTTATCCATCACCGCCTGGATTATCGCTTTCCTCATAGGCTCTTTATTCGGCATCTTACGTACCGTTCCAAATCGTTTCCTTTCTGGGATCGGCACGCTGTACGTTGAGCTGTTTCGTAACGTTCCGCTCATCGTCCAGTTTTTTACCTGGTATCTGGTCATTCCCGAACTGCTGCCGGAAAACATTGGGATGTGGTTCAAAGCTGAGTTGGATCCCAACATCCAGTTCTTCCTCTCATCGATGCTCTGTCTGGGGCTGTTTACCGCCGCGCGCGTCTGTGAACAGGTTCGTGCCGCTATTCAGTCTCTGCCTCGTGGGCAGAAAAACGCTGCGCTGGCGATGGGGCTAACGTTGCCGCAGGCCTACCGTTATGTGCTGCTGCCAAACGCTTACCGCGTGATTGTTCCGCCAATGACCTCAGAGATGATGAACCTGGTGAAGAACTCCGCGATCGCCTCCACTATCGGCCTGGTCGATATGGCGGCGCAGGCGGGTAAGCTGCTGGATTACTCCGCCCACGCATGGGAATCGTTTACCGCCATCACTCTGGCCTACGTCCTGATTAACGCCGTCATCATGCTGGTGATGAATCTCGTTGAACGTAAAATCCGCCTGCCTGGCAATTTGGGAGGCAAATAATGTACGAATTTGACTGGAGTTCTATCGTCCCTTCCCTGCCGTATTTGCTGGATGGGCTGATCATCACGCTGAAAATCACCGTTACGGCAGTGGTCATTGGTATTGTCTGGGGAACCATCCTTGCAGTGATGCGTTTGTCCAGCTTCGCACCTATTGCCTGGTTTGCGAAAGGCTACGTCAACGTGTTCCGTTCCATTCCGCTGGTAATGGTGCTGCTGTGGTTCTACCTGATTGTGCCGGGCTTCCTGCAAAACGTACTGGGTCTGTCGCCAAAAACCGATATTCGCCTGATCTCAGCAATGGTCGCGTTTTCGATGTTTGAAGCCGCATACTATTCCGAGATTATCCGTGCCGGTATCCAGAGTATTTCTCGTGGGCAATCCAGCGCCGCGCTGGCGCTGGGGATGACCCACTGGCAGTCGATGAAGCTCATCATTCTGCCGCAGGCATTCCGCGCAATGGTGCCGCTGCTGCTCACCCAGGGCATCGTACTCTTCCAGGACACCTCGCTGGTTTATGTATTAAGTCTGGCAGACTTCTTCCGTACCGCCTCCACCATTGGCGAGCGTGACGGCACGCAGGTTGAAATGATCCTGTTTGCTGGCGCCGTTTATTTTGTATTCAGTCTGAGCGCATCGTTGTTGGTCAGCTATTTGAAGAAAAGGACAGTTTAATGATTACCCTGAAAAATGTTTCTAAATGGTATGGTCACTTTCAGGTGCTGACCGACTGCTCCACGGAAGTGAAAAAAGGGGAAGTGGTGGTGGTCTGCGGCCCGTCAGGCTCAGGTAAATCAACGCTTATCAAAACGGTGAACGGGCTGGAGCCGGTACAACAGGGCGTTATCACCGTTGATGGCACCGTGGTGAATGATAAAAAAACCGATTTGGCTAAACTGCGCTCCCGCGTTGGTATGGTGTTCCAGCACTTTGAACTGTTCCCCCACCTGTCGATCATTGAGAACCTGACTCTGGCGCAGGTAAAAGTGCTTAAACGCGATAAAAAGCCGGCCCGCGACAAAGCGCAAAAGTTACTGGAACGCGTTGGTCTGTCAGCGCACGCCGATAAGTTTCCGGCTCAGCTCTCCGGGGGCCAACAACAGCGTGTCGCCATTGCCAGGGCGCTGTGTATGGATCCTATCGCCATGCTGTTTGACGAACCGACATCAGCGCTTGATCCTGAAATGATCAACGAAGTGCTGGACGTCATGGTTGAACTGGCCAATGAAGGGATGACCATGATGGTAGTCACCCACGAAATGGGCTTTGCGCGTAAAGTGGCGAACCGGGTGATCTTCATGGATGAAGGGAAAATTGTTGAAGACTCGCCGAAAGAAGAGTTCTTCGCCAATCCGAAATCAGACCGCGCCAAAGACTTCCTCGCGAAAATCCTGCATTAATCTTGCTGGCGCGCACCTCCATGTGCGCGCCACCTCACGATTTATCTCTTCACTTCTCGAAACAGGTACAGCCCAGCGTTAACCTTGTCACAAAGTCCCACTTACAAGGAGCAACAATGGCACTTCCTATCCTGTTTGATTGCGATCCAGGTCATGACGACGCTATCGCAATTGTTCTCGCCCTCGCCTCACCTGAACTGGATGTGAAAGCGATAACCTCATCTGCCGGTAACCAGACGCCCGACAAAACGCTGCGTAACGTATTACGCATGTTAACGTTACTCAACCGTACGGATATCCCAGTGGCCGGTGGCGCAGTGAAACCACTGATGCGCGATCTGATTATTGCCGATAACGTCCACGGTGAGAGTGGGCTGGATGGCCCCGCGCTGCCGGAACCCGCTTTTGCGCCACTTAACTGTACCGCCGTGGAACTGATGGCAAAAACCCTGCGGGACAGCCCGGAACCGGTGACCATTGTCTCCACCGGGCCGCAAACTAACGTAGCATTGCTTCTGAATAGCCATCCTGAGCTGCACGCCAAAATCACCCGTATCGTGATTATGGGCGGTGCAATGGGCCTCGGAAACTGGACCCCTGCCGCCGAGTTCAATATTTTCGTGGATCCTGAAGCCGCTGAAATCGTATTCCAGTCTGGCATTCCAGTGGTGATGGCTGGTCTGGACGTCACGCATAAAGCGCAAATACATCGCGAAGATACCGAACGATTCCGCGCGATCGGCAATCCCATTTCGACGATTGTTGCAGAACTACTCGACTTCTTCTTTGAATATCACAAAGATGAAAAGTGGGGATTCATCGGCGCACCGCTGCATGACCCATGCACCATTGCCTGGCTGCTGAAACCAGAACTGTTTACCACCGTTGATCGTTGGGTTGGCGTGGAGACTCAGGGTAAATATACCCAGGGAATGACCGTGGTGGACTACTACTTCCTGAGCGGCAATAAGCCAAACGCCACCGTGATGGTGGATGTTGATCGCCAGGGGTTTGTCGATTTGCTGGCAGAACGGCTGAAGTTTTACGCCTAATACACGCCGGATGGCGCTAACGCTGAGCCAGCCTACAAAATCGTGCAATTTGTAGGCCGGATAAGACGCTTTGCGTCGCCATCCGGCAATAAGCGATTACGGCTCAAACGGTCGGCGCTGGAACTGATCGTGTCCGCATTTCGGACATAATGGCAGCACATCCGGGGTGTAAACCGCCAAATGGAAGTGGCACTTCTCGCAGACCAGATTACCTAATCCGACCACCTCGCCGCTGTGATAAACCCCGTGATGACTGAGGTCCTGGAACACTTCGCGCCATTCGAGCTGCGTTTTATCGGTAATATCGGCCAGTTCCTGCCAGATACTCTCTTTGATAACCCGCATAAAGACGCTGTCTGTCTCCTCATCGAGGCTTTCTTCATAGCTCAGAGCAAACTCTTCCAGGTCACGTCTGACGGCCCGGGTGACCTCTTCCACCTCGGTTCGCGTTAACTCCCCGGTCTGCATAACTCGTTGACGCGCCTGCTCCACCAACGCATCGATATCGCGTTCGCCATTACGCAGACGTTCGCTCAGTGAAGCCACCAGTTCACGGTAATATTGAGCAACCTTGTTCATCGCTTCGCCTCCTGGGTCGTTAACTGTCTATAATAATAGACGTTATTTACGCTACGCTTTGCAAGACTGTCCACAGAGTGTGTAAATTCGTGCAAGAATTATCCTTGCGGGAATTCAACGCTGAATGCGCGAAAGGCTGTTTTGGCGCGGGCGTTTGGGCTATGCTATGCGGATCTGAAACACCACATCTAGAGCTACGTTTGTAGCTGTATTGAAAACAGGACCACTGGCTGCCATGCAAGAGCAATACCGCCCGGAAGAGATAGAATCCAAAGTACAGCTTCACTGGGATGAGAAGCGCACATTTGAAGTTACCGAAGACGAGAGCAAAGAGAAGTATTACTGCCTGTCTATGCTTCCCTATCCTTCTGGTCGACTACACATGGGCCACGTACGTAACTACACCATCGGTGACGTGATCGCCCGCTACCAGCGTATGCTGGGCAAAAACGTACTGCAGCCAATTGGCTGGGATGCGTTCGGCCTGCCTGCGGAAGGCGCTGCGGTTAAAAATAACACCGCGCCGGCACCGTGGACGTACGACAACATCGCTTACATGAAAAACCAGCTCAAAATGCTGGGTTTCGGTTATGACTGGAGCCGTGAGCTGGCGACCTGCACCCCGGAATACTACCGCTGGGAACAGAAGTTCTTCACCGAGCTGTACAAAAAAGGCCTGGTGTATAAGAAAACCTCTGCGGTCAACTGGTGCCCGAACGATCAGACCGTTCTGGCGAACGAACAGGTTATCGACGGCTGCTGCTGGCGTTGCGATACCAAAGTTGAGCGTAAAGAGATCCCACAGTGGTTCATTAAAATCACCGCCTACGCTGACGAACTGCTGCGCGATCTGGATAACCTGGATCACTGGCCTGACACCGTTAAGACCATGCAGCGCAACTGGATTGGCCGTTCTGAAGGCGTGGAAATCACCTTTGATGTGAATGGTTACGACAATACGCTGACCGTTTACACCACCCGCCCGGACACCTTTATGGGTGCGACCTACCTGGCCGTTGCCGCAGGTCATCCGCTGGCGCAGAAAGCCGCTGCAAATAATCCTGAACTGGCCGCCTTCATTGACGAATGCCGCAACACCAAGGTTGCAGAAGCTGAAATGGCGACCATGGAGAAAAAAGGCGTCGATACTGGCTTTAAAGCCGTTCACCCGCTGACTGGCGAAGAGATCCCCGTTTGGGCAGCAAACTTCGTCCTGATGGAATACGGTACGGGCGCAGTCATGGCCGTTCCGGGCCACGATCAGCGCGATTACGAATTTGCCACCAAATATGGCCTGACCATCAAGCCGGTAATTCTGACCGCTGAAGGCGCAGAGCCGGACCTGTCTGAACAGGCGCTGACCGAAAAAGGCGTGCTGTTTAACTCCGGTGAGTTTGACGGCCTCGACTTCGAAGCGGCCTTCAACGCCATTGCTGACAAGCTGGTAGCCAAAGGCGTGGGTGAGCGTAAAGTTAACTACCGTCTGCGTGACTGGGGTGTTTCCCGTCAACGTTACTGGGGTGCGCCGATTCCGATGGTGACGCTGGAAGACGGTACCGTACTGCCTACGCCAGAAGACCAGTTGCCGGTTATTCTGCCGGAAGACGTGGTTATGGACGGCATTACCAGCCCAATCAAAGCCGATCCGGAGTGGGCGAAAACCACCGTTAACGGTATGCCTGCCCTGCGTGAAACCGATACCTTCGATACCTTTATGGAGTCGTCCTGGTACTACGCGCGCTACACCTGCCCGCAGTATCAGGAAGGCATGCTGGATTCCGACGCCGCTAACTACTGGCTGCCAGTTGATATCTACATTGGCGGTATTGAACACGCCATCATGCACCTGCTCTACTTCCGCTTCTTCCACAAACTGATGCGCGATGCAGGCATGGTCAACTCTGATGAACCAGCTAAACAGCTGCTGTGTCAGGGGATGGTGCTGGCTGACGCGTTCTACTACGTTGGCGCAAACGGTGAACGTAACTGGGTTTCTCCGGTTGATGCCATCGTTGAGCGTGACGAAAAAGGTCGTATCGTTAAGGCGAAGGACGCAGAAGGCCATGAGCTGGTGTATACCGGCATGAGCAAAATGTCCAAGTCGAAAAATAACGGTATCGACCCGCAGGTTATGGTTGAACGCTACGGTGCTGACACCGTTCGTCTGTTCATGATGTTCGCTTCTCCGGCTGATATGACGCTCGAATGGCAGGAATCCGGCGTTGAAGGGGCAAACCGCTTCCTGAAACGTGTCTGGAAACTGGTTTACGAACATACTTCTCAGGGGGATGTTGCAGCCCTGAACGCCGATGCGCTGAGCGAAGATCAAAAAGCGCTGCGTCGCGACGTGCACAAAACTATTGCTAAAGTCACCGATGATATCGGTCGTCGTCAGACCTTTAACACCGCGATTGCGGCGATTATGGAGCTGATGAACAAGCTGGCGAAAGCACCGCAGGAAGACGAACAAGACAGAGCCCTGATGCAGGAAGCCTTGCTGGCTGTTGTACGCATGCTCAACCCGTTCACCCCGCACGTTTGCTTCACCCTGTGGCAGGCGCTGAAAGGCGAAGGCGATATCGACAACGCGCCGTGGCCGGTGGCGGACGAAGCGGCAATGGTTGAAGACTCAACGCTGGTTGTGGTCCAGGTAAACGGTAAAGTACGTGGAAAAATCACCGTTCCGGTAAACGCCACTGAAGAGCAGGTTCGTGAGCGTGCTGGCCAGGAGCATCTGGTAGCAAAATATCTTGATGGCGTTACCGTACGTAAAGTGATTTATGTACCGGGTAAACTCCTCAATCTGGTCGTTGGCTAAGCGCGGGAGGAAGCGTGCGACTTCTGACAACATTGTTGTTATCTCTGGCGGTGCTTGTCACCGCCGGGTGCGGCTGGCATCTGCGTAGTACTACGCAGGTTCCACCCTCAATGAAAACCATGATCCTGAACACTGGCGATCCGAACGGCCCGTTAAGCCGCGCGGTTCGTAATCAGCTACGTCTGAACGGCGTTACGCTGCTTGAAGACGGTACAATGCGTAAAGATGTGACGTCCTTACGCCTTGGCGCGGTCAGCATTTCGCAGGATACGGCATCGGTATTCCAGAACGGTCAAACGGCTGAATACCAGATGGTGATGTCCGTAAGCGCAACCGTGCTGATCCCAGGTCATGATATTTATCCAATCAGCGCCAAAGTTTATCGCTCGTTCTTTGACAACCCACAGGCTGCACTGGCGAAGGATAACGAGCAGGACATGATTATCAAAGAGATGTATGACAAAGCGGCTGAGCAGTTGATTCGTAAGCTGCCGAGCGTACATCTGGCCGATACTCAGTCATCCAATGCTGATGCTGAGCCTGCGGTGAATAAAGCCGCGACGCCTGCGTCATCTCCGGCGCGTGTTTCCACCACGCTGGGTAACTGATGCTCAAGTTGTACCCTGAACAACTCCGCGCACAGCTCGATGAAGGGCTGCGCGCGGCGTATTTACTCTTAGGTAACGATCCTCTCTTATTGCAGGAAAGCCAGGACGCCATCCGTCAGGCTGCAGCAACGCAAGGATTCGAAGAACACCATGCTTTCACTCTGGACAACAGCACCGACTGGGGAGAGATTTTTTCACTCTGCCAGGCGATGAGCCTGTTTGCCAGTCGTCAAACCCTGCTTTTGCAATTGCCAGAAAATGGCCCGAATGCCGCCATTAACGAACAGCTTGCTTCACTCGTCACTTTGCTACATGACGATCTGCTGTTGATTGTTCGCGGCAACAAACTCACCAGGGCGCAGGAAAACGGCGCATGGTATACCGGACTGGCGAAAAACGCGGTTCAGGTTAGCTGCCAGACGCCGGAGCAAGCACAGCTCCCCCGCTGGGTCGCCGCCAGAGCAAAGCTTAACAATCTGCAACTGGATGACGCAGCCAATCAGCTGCTGTGCTATTGCTATGAAGGTAATCTGCTAGCACTGGCGCAAGCGCTGGAACGGCTAGCGCTGCTTTGGCCAGATGGCAAGCTAACGCTGCCTCGCGTGGAGAAAGCCGTTAATGATGCCGCGCACTTTACTCCGTTCCACTGGGTGGACGCGCTGCTGATGGGCAAAAGCAAACGCGCGCTGCACATTCTGCAGCAGCTACGCCTGGAAGGCAGTGAGCCGGTTATTTTGTTGCGTACGATACAGCGAGAGTTGTTGTTGCTGGTTAACTTAAAACGGCAGTCGGCCCATACGCCCTTGCGCTCGTTGTTTGATAAACACCGGGTGTGGCAGAATCGCCGGGGTATGATGGGCGATGCGCTAAACCGGCTGAACCCCGCGCAACTGCGTCAGGCGGTAACGCTGTTAACGCGTACGGAAATTACGCTTAAACAAGACTATGGTCAGTCAGTGTGGGCAGAACTAGAGGGACTTTCCCTTTTGCTCTGTCATAAATCGCTGGCCGATGTTTTTATTGATGGTTGATATGAAATCATTGCAGGCTCTGTTCGGTGGCACCTTTGATCCGGTGCATTATGGTCATCTTAAACCGGTTGAAATTCTGGCGAATCTGATTGGGCTTTCCCGGGTCATCATCATGCCCAATAACGTCCCGCCGCATCGTGCGCAACCTGAAGCGTCCGGTGAGCAACGTAAGCGTATGGTTGAACTGGCCATTGCTGACAAGCCGCTATTTTCCCTGGATGAACGCGAACTGAAACGCGATACCGCTTCCTACACCGCACAAACGCTAAAAGAGTGGCGCGAGGAGCAAGGCCCAAACGTGCCATTAGCGTTTATCATTGGTCAGGATTCACTGCTTACCTTCCCTTCTTGGCATGACTACCACACCATTCTGGGGAATACCCATCTTATCGTGTGCCGACGTCCGGGCTATCCGCTCGAAATGGCGCAGGAAAAACACCAGCAATGGCTGGAGGATCATCTGACCCATTCAGCAGATGACCTGCACAACCTGCCTTGCGGAAAAATTTACCTGGCCGAAACGCCGTGGTTTAACATCTCCGCCACGCTCATCCGTGAGCGTCTGGAAAAAGGCGAGCCGTGCGACGACCTGATGCCAGGCGCAGTGCTTGACTATATCAATCAGCAGGGATTGTACCGCTAAGCACCTTGCGTAAGGCCGTCAACAGGCGGTTATTCTCTTCCAGGCTGCGAACGGCTACCCGATAATAGCGCGCATCCAGCCCCGGATAGTTAGCACAACTGCGAATGAGGACGTGTTGTTCCAGCAACGCGCGTTGCAAATCAATATCCGCGCAATCGCAGCGTAATAAACGATAATTTGCCCGGCCGGGATACGTCGTCAGGCCGGGCAATTCTTGCAACTGTTGATCAAACCGCGCCCCCTCTTGTTCCAGCCACTTCCACGTTGCCTGCTGATATGCGCTATCGCGTAAGATAATCTCACCTGCCAGGGCAGCAAACGCATTAATTGACCACGGCATTTGTCGGCTGCGCATTTGTGCAACGGCCTGCTCGTGACTGTTGACCAGATACCCAAGACGCAGCCCCGGTATCGCATAGAACTTGGTGAGAGAGCGCAGCACCCAAATATGTGGGTTATCCCGCAGCAGCGGAATAAACCCCGGCTCCCCGGCAATAAAATCGATAAAGGCTTCATCGAGGATCAGAGCGATCCCAAGCCGCTCACAACGTGCGGCAATCTCACGTAGCAGGCGGTTATCCGGTAGTAACCCGGTGGGATTGTTGGGCGTACAGAGAAACAGGCAGTCCAGCTCTGAGGTTAACGCATCGAGGATCGCATCGGTAAGCTGCCAGCCGTCGTCTTCGCGCAGCGCAAACTCATGGATCGTACAGTCTCCCCATTGCAGCGCCCGACGATATTCCGCAAACCCGGGCGTCACGATCATCGCGTGGCGTGGCTTCAGGCCATGCACCAGGGTAAAAATAGACTCGGTCTCGCCGTTTCCAGCCAGGATCCACGAGGCCGGAATCTGATGATGCTCCGCCAGCGCCGCATGCAGTTTAGCGTAATCGACATCCGGGTAACGCTCCGCGCAGTCCAGGTTGTCGATGATCCCGCGTTTTAAACTTGCCGGCATACCCAACGGGTTAATATTCGCGCTAAAATCCAGCAAATGCTCAGGCGAGATGCCCAACAATTCGGCGGCTTCTCGGGTATTACCACCATGCGCGCTCTTCAATAAAGACATCGTGCCGCTCCACGTAAAAGAGGGTATTTTAGTGAAAAATCTCTGCGCAATCAGGGCAAACATCATATTTTGTGCGAATAGCCTGATGAGGAAGACATGAGACTCTGGTTAGTACGTCATGGAGAAACCGAAGCCAATGTCGCTGGTTTATACAGCGGCCACGCCCCCACACCGCTAACGGAACGGGGGATCGCTCAGGCGCAAACGCTGGGTAGGCTGTTACGCAATGTGCCTGTCGACAACGTTTTGTGCAGCGAGCTGGAACGCGCCCGCCATACAACACAGTTGGTCTTAGGGGATCGCGAGGTTGCGGTGCGCAATATGCCTGAACTCAATGAAATGTTTTTTGGTGACTGGGAAATGCGCCATCATCGCGATCTGGAGCGCGAAGACGCCGAAAACTACGCCGTGTGGTGTAACGACTGGCAGAATGCGACGCCCACAAATGGCGAAGGTTTTCAGGCATTTTCCCTGCGTGTGGAACGCTTCATTGCGCAACTCGCTGATTACAAAGCCTGCCAGAATCTGCTGGTGGTGAGTCATCAGGGCGTACTGAGCGTATTGATCGCCCGTCTGCTATCCATGCCAGCAGCGGCAATGTGGCATTTCCGCGTCGAACAAGGCTGCTGGAGCGCAATTGATTTTTGTGACGATTTTGCGGTTCTGAAAGTGCTCAACAGCCGTGCCGTATGGCACGACGGGGAGTGAAAGCGCTGTTTTTTATCTCGAAGGGGCTCTCTCCCATTGACACCCCATGACAGGCTGTTATTCTCCGCAACCTGACTTTTCCCGCCCTTCAGAGCTTTGCAGAAATTGTTTTACAAAAATGGCGATGCATTCTGTAGCGTGGGATGGGATGATAGCGCACTTCACAAGCGCTTTCGGAGACATTTGTCCCGATATCGCCTCTGGTTCAGGTATACTAACAGACGTTTTTAACTCTTTTCACCCAGGGGGAACACTTGCAGGGTAAAGCACTCCAGGATTTTGTAATCGACAAAATTGATGACCTGAAAGGTCAAGACATCATCGCCTTAGACGTTCAGGGCAAGTCCAGCATCACTGATTGCATGATTATCTGCACCGGCACATCCAGCCGTCACGTTATGTCTATCGCAGATCACGTTGTTCAGGAGTCCCGCACTGCTGGCCTGCTGCCGCTCGGCGTGGAAGGCGAGAATGTCGCTGACTGGATCGTCGTTGACCTCGGCGATGTGATTGTCCACGTGATGCAGGAAGAGAGTCGTCGCCTGTATGAACTGGAAAAACTCTGGAGTTAATGCGTGAAGCTGCAACTTGTCGCTGTGGGAACGAAAATGCCTGACTGGGTGCAAACCGGATTTACCGAGTATCTGCGTCGGTTTCCGAAAGATATGCCCTTTGAGCTGATCGAAATCCCGGCAGGAAAACGCGGCAAGAACGCGGACATTAAACGCATTCTCGACAAAGAGGGTGAGCAGATGCTGGCCGCAGCCGGCAAAAACCGCATCGTCACCCTTGATATCCCCGGGAAACCCTGGGATACGCCGCAGCTGGCGACCGAACTGGAGCGCTGGAAACTGGACGGCCGCGACGTCAGCCTGTTGATTGGCGGGCCAGAAGGGCTCTCTCCCGCCTGTAAAGCGGCAGCGGAACAAAGCTGGTCACTCTCTGCGTTAACCCTTCCTCACCCTCTTGTTCGGGTTCTGGTAGCGGAGAGTCTGTACAGGGCGTGGAGCATTACCACCAACCATCCTTATCACCGTGAGTGATCATTGATTCTTGAGTAGATTAAGCAGCGGATGAAACTACAGAATTCTTTTCGCGACTATTCGGCTGAGTCCGCGCTGTTTGTGCGCCGGGCGCTGGTCGCTTTTTTGGGGATTTTGCTGCTCACCGGCGTGCTGATCGCCAACCTTTATAATCTGCAAATCGTTCGCTTTACTGATTATCAGACTCGCTCGAACGAAAACCGTATCAAACTGGTCCCTATCGCGCCAAGTCGCGGCATCATTTATGACCGCAACGGCATTCCGCTCGCCCTTAACCGCACCATTTATCAGATAGAAATGATGCCGGAAAAGGTCGACAACATTCAGGATACGCTCGACGCGCTGCGTAACGTCGTAGACCTGACGGACGATGATATTGCCGCCTTTAAAAAAGAGCGCGCCCGTTCACACCGTTTCACCTCTATTCCGGTAAAAACCAACCTGACTGAAGTTCAGGTCGCACGGTTTGCCGTTAATCAATATCGCTTTCCGGGCGTCGAAGTTAAAGGCTATAAACGTCGCTATTACCCCTACGGCTCTGCGCTAACCCACGTGATTGGCTACGTATCGAAGATCAACGATAAAGACGTGGACCGCCTGGACAAAGACGGCAAGCTGGCTAACTACGCGGCGACGCACGACATCGGCAAGCTGGGTATTGAACGTTATTACGAAGACGTCCTTCACGGCCAGACCGGTTATGAAGAAGTTGAAGTGAACAACCGCGGCCGCGTCATTCGCCAGCTGAAAGAAGTGGCCCCGCAGGCCGGGCACGATATCTATCTCACTCTGGATTTGAAACTCCAGCAGTACATTGAAACGCTACTGGCGGGCAGTCGTGCCGCCGTGGTGGTTACCGATCCGCGTACCGGTGGCGTTCTGGCGCTGGTATCCATGCCGAGCTACGACCCGAACCTGTTTGTGGATGGCATCTCCAGCAAAGATTACTCCGGGTTGCTGAATGACCCGAATACCCCATTAGTTAACCGCGCCACGCAGGGCGTTTACCCCCCTGCTTCGACGGTAAAACCTTACGTCGCTGTTTCTGCGTTAAGCGCAGGCGTCATTACCCGCAACACCGGCCTGTTCGATCCGGGCTGGTGGCAGCTACCGGGCTCTGAGAAACGTTACCGCGACTGGAAAAAGTGGGGGCACGGTCATCTGAACATCACCCGTTCTCTGGAAGAGTCCGCAGATACGTTTTTCTATCAAATCGCCTATGATATGGGGATAGACCGGCTTTCAGAGTGGATGAGCAAGTTTGGCTACGGCCAATACACGGGTATCGATCTTGCCGAAGAACGTTCCGGCAATATGCCAACCCGCGAGTGGAAGCAAAAACGGTTTAAAAAACCATGGTACCAGGGTGATACCATTCCGGTCGGCATCGGTCAGGGTTACTGGACTGCAACCCCTATCCAGATGAGTAAAGCGCTGATGATCCTTATCAACGACGGTTTGGTAAAAGTCCCGCATCTGCTGATGAGTACGGCAGAAGACGGCAAGCAGGTGCCGTGGGTACAGCCGCACGAACCGCCCGTTGGCGATATTCATTCCGGTTATTGGGAAATCGCGAAAGACGGTATGTATGGTGTCGCGAACCGCCCTAACGGGACTGCGCACAAGTATTTTGCTGGCGCGCCTTACAAAATTGCGGCGAAATCCGGTACCGCACAGGTCTTTGGCCTGAAAGCCAATGAAACCTATAACGCACATAAGATCGCCGAGCGTTTACGTGACCACAAGCTGATGACGGCCTTCGCCCCCTATGATAAACCCCAGGTCGCTGTCGCCATGATCCTTGAAAACGGCGGTGCGGGTCCGGCGGTGGGCACTATTATGCGCCAAATCCTTGACCACATTATGTTAGGCGACAACAACACCAATCTGCCTGCAGAAAACCCCGCGGTTGCAGCAGCGGAGGACCAATAATCGTGACGGATAATCCGAACAAAAAAACATTCTGGGACAAAATCCACATCGATCCCACCATGTTACTGATTTTGCTGGCTCTGCTGGTCTACAGCTCACTGGTCATCTGGAGCGCCAGCGGCCAGGATATTGGCATGATGGAGCGCAAGGTCGGCCAAATCGCAATGGGTCTGGTCATCATGGTCGTGATGGCGCAAATTCCGCCCCGGGTTTATGAGGGGTGGGCACCCTATCTCTATATATTCTGCATTATTCTGTTGGTGGCGGTAGACGCCTTCGGCGCCATTTCCAAAGGCGCGCAGCGCTGGCTGGATTTAGGTATTGTGCGTTTTCAGCCCTCAGAAATCGCCAAAATCGCCGTGCCACTGATGGTCGCGCGCTTTATTAACCGAGACGTTTGCCCGCCATCGCTAAAAAATACCGCCATTGCGCTGGTGCTGATTTTTATGCCCACGCTGCTGGTCGCAGCCCAGCCTGACCTCGGCACCTCAATTCTGGTTGCCCTTTCAGGTCTGTTTGTCCTGTTCCTTTCTGGTTTGAGCTGGCGCTTAATCGGCGTTGCGGTGGTTCTGGTCGCAGCGTTTATTCCGATACTGTGGTTCTTCCTGATGCATGATTATCAGCGTCAACGCGTCATGATGCTGCTCGACCCGGAAACCGACCCGCTGGGCGCGGGCTACCACATCATTCAGTCAAAAATTGCTATTGGCTCTGGCGGGCTACGCGGCAAGGGCTGGCTGCATGGTACGCAGTCGCAGCTTGAGTTTTTACCGGAGCGCCACACGGACTTTATCTTCGCAGTCCTGGCGGAAGAACTGGGTCTGGTGGGGATATTGATTCTGCTGACGCTGTACATTTTGCTGATTATGCGCGGATTATGGATCGCTGCTCGCGCGCAAACCACCTTTGGTCGCGTCATGGCGGGTGGCTTAATGTTGATATTATTCGTTTATGTCTTCGTAAATATTGGTATGGTGAGCGGTATTCTGCCCGTGGTTGGGGTTCCACTCCCACTGGTCAGTTACGGAGGCTCGGCACTTATCGTGCTGATGGCCGGGTTCGGGATTGTTATGTCGATCCACACCCATAGAAAAATGTTGTCGAAAAGCGTGTAAGGGGTACGCAATGCGTAAGCAGTGGCTTGGTATCTGCATCGCAGCAGGAATGCTCGCGGCGTGTTCGAGTGATGATGGACAGCAACAGGTTGCTGTCGCGCCGCAGCCTGCGGTGTGTAATGGTCCGATTGTTGAAATCAGCGGGGCCGATCCGCGCTTTGAACCCCTGAACCCAACGGCGAATCAGGACTACCAGCGTGATGGTAAAAGCTACAAAATCGTCCAGGATCCCTCCCGCTTTAGTCAGGCCGGGCTCGCCGCTATTTATGATGCGGAACCCGGAAGCAACTTAACCGCGTCTGGCGAAGCGTTCGACCCGATGCAACTGACCGCTGCGCATCCGACGTTGCCAGTCCCAAGCTATGCCAGAATTACCAACCTGGCAAACGGCAGGATGATCGTCGTACGCATTAACGATCGCGGCCCTTATGGCAACGATCGCGTGATTTCACTTTCGCGTGCCGCTGCCGATCGTCTGAACACCTCCAACAACACCAAAGTACGTATCGATCCGATCATCGTCGCCCAGGATGGTTCCTTGTCGGGGCCGGGAATGGCTTGTACTACGGTCGCGAAACAAACTTATGCCCTGCCGGCACGTCCAGATTTAAGCGGTGGCGGCAATATGGGAAGCATGCCTTCGCCATCGGATGCAGGTCAGCCGCAAGGTGATATTCGTCCAATCAGCAATTCCACGCTGAAAAGCGATGATCCAACCGGCGCGCCAGTCAACAGCGGTGGATTCCTCGGCGCGCCGACCACGCTCGCAGCAGGTGTGCTGGAAGGCAGCGAGCCGACCCCGGCGCCACAACCGACTACCACCGCACCGGTATCGTCAACCGCGCCGGCAGCGACACCAGCAGCCGTCGCTGCACCTGCTCCAGCGGCAACCGCTAACGGACGCTACGTGGTGCAGGTTGGCGCTGTCAGCGAGCAGTCGCGCGCACAGCAGTATCAAAAGCGTTTAAGCCAGCAGTTTGGCGTCCCTGGCCGGGTAGTACAAAACGGCGCAGTCTGGCGTATCCAGATGGGGCCGTTCGCCAGCAAAACTGAAGCTTCCGCATTGCAGCAGCGTCTTCAATCCGAGGCGCAATTACAGTCCTTCATCACCGGCGTGTAATAACGTAAATCAGGTATCTGAACTGTCAGTTTCTGTAAATGACATTAACAAAGTCACGCGGAAAGTCAGATGCCTGCCAGTTATGCATTTGCTATAGTAGGGCACTTTTTTTAATTTCATCACGGACGTCGTAGTTCAGACCATGAAGACCACTTTTTCCGCTCGTTTCGTGCAGCGTATGGCGCTCACCGCGGCTCTCTGCGCAGCCTCTCTCTCTGCTGCCCATGCCGATGACCTGAATATTAAAACCATGATCCCGGGCGTTCCGCAGATCGATGCGGAGTCGTATATCCTGATTGATTACAATTCAGGTAAGGTTCTCGCAGAACAGAACGCCGATACTCGCCGCGATCCCGCCAGCCTGACCAAAATGATGACCAGCTACGTCATCGGCCAGGCGATGAAAGCCGGGAAATTCAAAGAAACCGATCTGGTTACCGTCGGTAATGACGCATGGGCTACGGGCAACCCGGTCTTCAAAGGTTCATCGCTGATGTTCCTTAAGCCAGGCATGCAGGTTCCTGTTTCTCAGCTGATCCGTGGCATTAACCTGCAATCCGGAAACGACGCGTGCGTGGCGATGGCGGACTTCGCCGCCGGTAGCCAGGATGCTTTCGTCGGACTGATGAACAGCTATGTGAATGCGCTGGGCCTGAAAAACACCCACTTCCAGACCGTCCATGGTCTTGATGCTGACGGCCAGTACAGCTCGGCTCGCGACATGGCGATGATTGGTCAGGCGCTAATTCGTGACGTGCCTAACGAATACTCTATCTATAAAGAAAAAGAGTTCACCTTTAACGGCATTCGTCAGCTAAACCGCAACGGCCTGCTGTGGGATAACAGCCTGAATGTCGACGGTATCAAAACCGGTCACACCGATAAGGCTGGCTATAACCTCGTTGCATCCGCAACTGAAGGCCAGATGCGTCTGATCTCCGCCGTCATGGGTGGTCGCACCTATAAAGGCCGCGAAACCGAAAGTAAAAAACTGCTGACCTGGGGCTTCCGTTTCTTCGAAACCGTCAACCCGCTGAAAGTAGGTAAAGAATTTGCCTCAGAACCGGCCTGGTTTGGTAACACCGATCGTGCGTCGTTAGGTGTTGATAAAGACGTCTATCTGACCATTCCACGCGGTCGCATGAAAGATCTGAAAGCAAGCTATGTGCTGAACACCACTGAACTGCACGCACCGCTGCAGAAAAATCAGGTTGTCGGTACTATCAACTTCCAGTTGGATGGCAAAACCATTGAGCAGCGCCCGCTGGTCGTGCTGCAGGAAATCCCTGAAGGCAACTTCTTTGGGAAAATCATTGATTACATTAAATTAATGTTCCATCACTGGTTTGGCTAAAAATCGAACACTTGAAAGTGTGATTTACGTCCCCATATACTAGGTATCCTGATAACTCCCACGCACTGTGGGAGTTATTATTTTTTGATGTAACGCCGGAGCTGACATGAAAACCAAACTTAACGAACTGCTTGAATTCCCTACTCCATTTACTTACAAAGTAATGGGGCAGGCGTTGCCTGAGCTGGTTGATCAGGTGGTTGAAGTGGTACAGCGCCATGCGCCAGGTGATTACTCTCCGACGGTAAAACCGAGCAGCAAAGGCAACTACCACTCGGTCTCTATCACCATCACTGCTACACACATTGAGCAGGTTGAAACGCTGTACGAAGAATTAGGTAACATCGATATCGTACGCATGGTGCTGTAAAAACCTGTCGGTTACCCGCTGCATCCCCGCTCGGGTAACCCCTCCCTCCTGTGATATACTTTTCCCCTCTTTAACATTCTCTACTCTGTGTGAGTATTTACGGAGATGCCGTTTTGTATCAGGATAAAATTCTGGTCCGCCAGCTCGGTCTTCAACCTTACGAGCCAGTCTCTCTGGCCATGCACGAATTTACCGATACCCGCGATGAAAACAGCCATGATGAAATCTGGCTGGTAGAGCATTATCCTGTCTTTACCCAGGGTCAGGCAGGTAAAGCAGAACACGTACTGATGCCCGGAGATATTCCGGTGATCCAGAGCGATCGTGGCGGCCAGGTGACCTACCACGGGCCGGGCCAGCAGGTCATGTATGTGCTGTTAAACCTGAAGCGTCGTAAACTTGGCGTTCGCGAACTGGTTACGCTGTTAGAGCAAACCGTCGTCAATACCCTGGCGGAAATCGGCATTGACGCTCACCCGCGAGCCGATGCGCCTGGCGTTTACGTTGGAGAGAAGAAAATCTGCTCTTTGGGGTTACGTATTCGTAAAGGATGTTCATTTCACGGCTTAGCGCTTAACGTGGATATGGACTTGTCGCCTTTCCTGCGTATCAATCCTTGTGGCTATGCCGGAATGGAGATGGCGAAGGTATCGCAGTGGGATAGCGCCGCCACGACTGAGAGCATTCGCCCACGCCTGCTGGCCAACATTCTGACGCTGTTAGGTAACCCACCGCACGAGTACATCGTGGACTGAAAATACGCTCATACTTTGCCACGGCATATGTTGTGGCAAATGGCACAAAACAACAACTATTTTACATTTTGCCAGCCTGTCAGGCTGCTTTCTGGCCCGTTTCAATGATATACTGCGTATCACTAATTCAAAAATAGTTGATAAATGCAACATTCCCTTGAATTGAAACGCTTTCCTTCGTAATTCGCAACTGGAACACGCAAGCTATGAGTAAACCCATTGTGATGGAACGCGGTGTTAAATACCGCGATGCCGATAAGATGGCTCTTATCCCGGTAAAAAATGTGGCAACAGAGCGTGAAGCCCTGCTGCGTAAACCGGAATGGATGAAAATAAAACTGCCAGCGGACTCCACTCGCATCCAGGGCATCAAAGCGGCAATGCGCAAAAATGGCCTGCACTCTGTCTGCGAAGAAGCTTCCTGCCCTAACCTGGCTGAATGTTTCAATCACGGCACTGCAACCTTTATGATCCTCGGCGCAATCTGTACCCGCCGTTGCCCATTCTGCGACGTTGCCCATGGCCGTCCGGTTGCTCCTGATGCTAACGAGCCGTTAAAACTGGCTCAGACAATTGCGGACATGGCGCTGCGCTATGTGGTCATTACCTCCGTTGACCGAGACGATCTGCGTGACGGCGGCGCCCAGCACTTTGCTGACTGCATCACCGCTATTCGTGAGAAAAGCCCGTCGATTAAAATCGAAACGCTGGTGCCTGACTTCCGTGGTCGTATGGATCGCGCGCTGGATATCCTCACCGCCACACCGCCGGACGTGTTTAACCACAACCTCGAAAACGTACCGCGTATTTATCGCAATGTACGCCCTGGGGCTGACTATAACTGGTCGCTGAAGCTTCTGGAACGTTTCAAGGAAGCACACCCGGAGATTCCGACCAAGTCGGGTCTGATGGTGGGTCTGGGCGAAACCAATGCTGAAATCATTGAGGTCATGCGCGACCTGCGCAGCCATGGCGTGACTATGCTGACGCTGGGGCAGTATTTACAGCCAAGCCGCCATCACCTGCCGGTGCAACGCTATGTAAGCCCGGATGAGTTCGATGAGATGAAAGCAGAAGCTATGGCTATGGGCTTTACCCATGCTGCGTGTGGTCCATTCGTTCGCTCTTCATACCATGCTGACATGCAGGCCAAAGGGCTGGAAGTGAAGTAATCGTGTAATAATCACTTACATATCAGCAATAAAAAAACCGGCAAATCGCCGGTTTTTTTTCATTCAGAGTTTGCAGTATGAGCATCATGCTCCTGACATTACTCTTTATGAGAAAGCTTCTCAGCCTGAACGCTACCATCAGCCTCTTTCTTGGCATCGGTATTATCGTCGTTCATCGCTTTCTTGAAGCCCTTGATTGCCGTCCCCAGGTCTCCACCCAGTGTACGTAACTTCTTGGTACCAAACAGCAGAACAACCAGTGCGGCAACCACCAGCAGTTTGGTAATACTAATCTCACCCATAGATACCTTCTTGACTTAAACCAGGCTGCATAAAGCGCCATATTAACCTGAGAATATTAACGGCCTTTCGACGCGCGCACACAATAGCAATCTGTAACAAGGTGAATCAAGCCTTGTTTAAAAAAACGTCATAATAATTGCGGTGGCGCAAAGCGTCGGTTACTTAATACCGGAAGTTGCGCCCTGACCTGCCTCACCCGCTCGCCGGAAACCTCGGCTATGATTAGCGCGGGCGTTTCTGCCGCTGCTGCAATGGTCACGCCTAAAGGATCGATAATCCGACTTTGGCCAATATTCTTGTTACCGCACTCTCCAGCTGCCACCAGATAACACGTGGCATCCAGCGCTCTTGCTGCCAAAAGTGTAGCCCAGTGATGCTCTTTTAACGATCCCCGCACCCAGGCCGCGGGTAAAACGAGGATTTCAGCCCCCTGCAGTGCGTGCGCCAGCGCCAGCTCGGGGAAGCGCAGGTCATAGCAGGTCATTAGCCCTACTTTTAATCCGTCTACGTCCAGCAGCGGCGCGATGGCGTCCCCTGCATCCACATTACGTGATTCCTGAATGGAAAAGGCGTCATAGAGATGTAATTTCGCGTAATGGGCCACAACCTGCCCTGCCCGTAATGCCACCAGCATGTTATAGGCACGACCAGGCACAGAGGGAACATGAATGGTCAGGATTGTTGTCATCTCATTTTGCGCACTTTCTCGCAACAAACGCGTCAGAAACCCACCTTCTAACAGTTGGGCTGATTTCACTGACATGTCAGGGTCAAAATCGTCACGCGCCAGCAATGCCTCCGGTAATACCAGTAGCGATGCTCCCTCGCCTGCTGCCTGAGACATCAGTAAGGCACAGGTTTCTGCATTTTTCTCCCATGAAGGACCCACGGCAAATTGCCCTGCAGCAACGAACATATTCCCTCCAGAAAACTTTGTTAAGCTCGCCAACAACGATTATTCAGCGTTACACTCACTCTCTATACAATCAAATAGCAGGATTACGCAGTGTTACAACTCCTTTTAGCGGTTTTTATTGGTGGTGGTACAGGTAGCGTAGCAAGATGGATGCTGAGCATGCGGTTTAACCCGCTGCATCAGGCCATTCCATTCGGTACGCTGGCTGCAAACTTAATTGGGGCATTTATCATTGGTATGGGCCTGGCATGGTTTAATCGCATGACAAACATTGACCCAATGTGGAAGGTACTGATTACCACTGGCTTTTGCGGGGGACTAACAACATTTTCCACTTTCTCTGCAGAAGTGGTGTTTTTGCTACAGGAAGGACGCTTTGGTTGGGCTATGGTGAATGTGCTGGTGAATCTATTGGGGTCATTCGCGATGACCGCCCTCGCATTCTGGCTGGTTTCTGCCTCGCCCGCACATTAGAGCGAAAAAAACCCGCAATTAAGCGGGTTTTGAATGCTTGCTGTCGTATGCTTACAGAGCGATTACGTTTGCAGCAGAAGGGCCTTTGGCACCGTTAGTGATTTCGAACTCTACACGCTGACCTTCAGCCAGAGTTTTAAAACCATTGGTCTGGATTGCAGAGAAGTGTACGAACACGTCTTTGCTGCCATCTTCCGGAGTAATGAAACCGAATCCTTTGGACTCATTAAACCACTTAACGTTACCTTTAATCTTAGACATCAAAATTACCTTTACATGAAAAATAGACACAAATGCTGTGTCGGGTATCAGTACAACAATTGTGGTGCACTTTGTCCAGTCGAACTTTATCAAAAAGTGATAAATGTCGCGTTATTTTTCAGTTAAACTTCATAACAATATGTTTTTAAAAGCATTTTTAATAAACCACCTGACAATACAGGTAGTCTATCAAAACTGGAAACGCATCCAGGCAAAGTAGACGTTGCCGTTGTTATACGTTCCTGGAATGTAGGTCATCTGAAACGTTGCCGGACCATAGCCAATTGATGCCAGCGGTAACAGCACGGGTACAGGAATGTAGTTCCAGTTATCACGCGCGGTAAAACCGGCGGTAAAACCGAGACCTGTATGGAAGTTTTCATCGGCCAGCGGCCGCCAGGTTTTTTCCCAGCCATAGCCGCCGATCGGTTCCCATTTATTGTAGGAATCCTTAAAGGCCATTATATAGAGCCCGTGCCAGTTACCTTTATCATCCCAACGGGATTGGCCAAATCCAGCCCCCCATGGGCGTTCATTGTAGCGATCCGTTTTGTCTTTATCGTAGGCAAAACGTGCATGCCAGGTAATAGCAGGTACATACAGATCATAATGTTCCGGCTGCTGCCAGGTCTCACTAACATTATCTTTAAAAGTAGCGAACCAGCCTTTGTCTTCAGCAGCACCCTGGGGAATGAAAGCTAACTGAATAAAAAGAAATGAAAAAATGAGAAAATATCGTTTAGCGACAATCACAACTTAATTACCATCCTGGGATTTATTATTAATTATAGCAAACCCAACCTTAATGTTAGCTTAACAAAAAAACGCAGATAAAAAATCAGAATATTCCTCAGCTTATAAATTTCAAGATAATTATCCCTTTATTTATTGAGTCATTTCATAGGAACAATTTTCTCTTTATTGCCAATAAATAGCTCTTCCCTCCAGAAAACGTCAAATAAGACAACAACAAAATAACAATTAATTATCAATATTACCACAAAACAGACACACCAACGCCGCGCTTCACAGTTTTTTATTGTGAGATTCTTTTTTAACCACGATGCTGAAAAAATGGCTTAGCCATCGCTTGAATCCGTATTTTTATTGATTTCAATCAGCAAGAGTTATCGTTTTATTAGGCACATTCTGTCACCACTTTTTACTTTTTTTAGTTTTTTTACTTTCTGGGCAGCAATGCGACAGGGGAAACAATGTTGACATTTATTGAACTCCTTATTGGAGTTGTGGTTATTGTGGGTGTAGCGCGCTACATCATTAAAGGTTATTCCGCGACAGGCGTACTGTTTGTTGGCGGTCTGGTTTTACTGATTATCAGTGCGCTGATGGGTCATAAAGTTTTGCCGTCCAGCGCAGCAACGACGGGCTATACTGCTACAGACATTGTTGAATATATTAAAATTTTGCTGATGAGCCGCGGTGGCGATCTCGGCATGATGATTATGATGCTGTGTGGTTTTGCCGCCTATATGACCCATATTGGCGCGAACGATATGGTAGTTAAGCTGGCCTCCAAACCGCTGCAATATATCAACTCACCTTATCTGTTGATGATTGCCGCCTATTTTGTCGCCTGCCTGATGTCGCTGGCAGTCTCGTCAGCTACCGGCCTGGGCGTATTGCTGATGGCAACGCTGTTCCCGGTGATGGTTAACGTTGGGATCAGCCGTGGCGCCGCGGCGGCCATTTGTGCCTCTCCCGCTGCAATCATCCTTTCTCCTACATCCGGTGATGTGGTGCTGGCTGCCAAAGCTGCGGAAATGCCGCTGATCGATTTCGCGTTTAAAACCACGCTGCCCATTTCCATTGCCGCCATCATTGCTATGGCGATTGCCCACTTTTTCTGGCAGCGTTATCTGGATAAAAAAGAGAACATTTCTCATGAAATGTTAGATGTGGCTGAAATCACCACTACCGCCCCTTCGTTTTACGCAATCCTGCCGTTTACCCCGATCGTTGGCGTCCTGATTTTCGATGGTAAATGGGGTCCACAGCTGCATATTATTACAATTCTGGTGCTGTGCATGCTCATCGCTGCGGTCCTGGAGTTCGTTCGCGGATTCAACACCCAGAAGGTTTTCTCTGGCCTGGAAGTCGCCTACCGTGGCATGGCGGATGCCTTTGCTAACGTGGTAATGCTGTTAGTCGCGGCGGGGGTTTTTGCCCAGGGTCTGAGCACAATCGGCTTTATCCAGAGTCTGATCTCTATCGCTACCTCGTTTGGCTCAGCAAGCATTATTCTGATGATGGTGCTGGTGATCCTGACGATGCTGGCAGCAATGACTACAGGCTCCGGTAACGCCCCGTTCTATGCCTTCGTTGAGATGATCCCTAAGCTGGCACATTCTTCCGGCATTAACCCGGCTTATCTTGTTATCCCGATGCTGCAGGCATCAAACCTTGGGCGCACAATCTCCCCGGTTTCCGGCGTGGTTGTGGCTGTCGCAGGCATGGCGAAGATTTCTCCGTTCGAAGTGGTGAAACGTACCTCGGTTCCGGTCCTAGTTGGACTACTGGTTGTGATTATCGCCACTGAAGTGATGGTACCGGGCTCTTCTTCGGCCGTCGTTGGCGGCTGACACTCAGCTAAATGTAGGCCGGATAAGGCGTTTACGCCGCATCCGGCATTTCAACCCGTTGCCGGATGGCGATGCTAAAGCATCTTATCCGGCCTACGTCAGAAATCAGCATTTAGCCGCCGTGATAAATACGCTGCGGCCTGCCTACCTTACCGTGAATAATCTCCGCAATAATCAAATGACGGCTGGCGCAGTATTCCAGGTAACGCCTGGAAGTTGTACGGCTGATAGTGAGCGCCTGAGCGATCGTTTCCGCAGTATGATGTACCGTCGGATCGGCAAATAATTTCAATACCGCATTCAGCGTTAAGGCGTCAATCCCGGTCGGCAAATCGCCCTTCGGCTCGCCGCGCGCGTAGGCATTGAACATTTCATCAATCTGCTTTTGACTGGCGCTGTCATTGCCTGCCAGCATGCGTCTGCGCTGTTGATACCGCGTAAGCGTCTGCCCCAACCGCTCGTAAGCGATAGGTTTGACCAGATAATCAAACGCGCCGCTGCGCACGGCCTCGGAGACCGTTTCCATGTCGCTGGCCGCCGTGGTAAACACCACGCCACCCGGATATCGCGCCTGGGTTAGCTCATGCAACAACGTAATTCCCTTGCCGTCCGGCAAGTAGTTGTCGAGCAGTATCAGACCGGGCTTAAAACGCTCAATCATCATCCTCGCCTGCGCAAGATTACCCGCCAGCCATATCTGGCTAAAGCCCGGTATATGGCGGATATATTCAGCATGCATTTCCGCCAGTAGCGTTTCATCCTCAACGATCAACAGCGTTAATGGTTCCGTCATTATTTTTTTTCACTTTCGGAAGAAATAAAGAAAATAAGGTGCCGCAAGGGGAGTTATCTTCGAGCGTAATCACCCCGTTACAGCGCCTCACATAACTTGCAATCAGATACAAACCGATGCCATGTTCACCGGGTTCATCGGTACGGGTGCTCACACCCTGCTCAAATATTTTTTCACGCAATGCTTCCGGTACACCGCATCCCTGATCGGCAACTTCGATGATCACGTCATCTCCTTCATCGCTTAAATAGAGCTCGACGACCTTGTTGCCTTGCTGGGTGCGCAAGCTCGCTTCAAATGCATTATCAAGCAGATTGCCAACAATTGCTGCAAACTCTGTGCTGTCCAGCCCCTCGGGAAGTTGATGCAGTTGGCTGCCTGGAACGATGGTCATGGTAAGGCCCAACTCCCGCGCGCGCTGCACCTTGCCAAATAACAGACCGGCTACCTGACGATCGGCAAACGCGCCGCGCAGGCTGTCAATCAGTTGCTGCTGTGCCTGTGACTCCCCCTGCACCATTGCCAGTACCCGATCATATTCTTTCATTTGCAGCAGGCCGTTAATGGTCGACATCCAGTTCAGGTGCTCATGACGCAGCGTCCTCAGGCTCTCTACATACTGTTTGATCTGCGTTAATTGCGCATTAAGGGTAGCAATTTCATCTTTACTACGAAAACTGATGATTGCCCCAAGCAGGTCATCGCCGGAGCGAATCGCCTCACGGTTAGCGATAACGCTCAGGCCATTAAAGTTCACCATCGCGTCCTGTCGTTGTTCCGCAATCTGCTGGATGAAAAAGTCAGCCGGCTGAACCACCTCACTCACCGGTTTTCCCAGCCACTTTCGCCCAGGCGAAGACAGCCCCAGCATTTTCCTCGCGCTGCGGTTTATGGCGGTGATATACCCATCAGGATCCACGGCGATCAATCCTTCATACACCGAGCTAAATAGCGCTTCCTGCTGACGCACCACCCGCGCGATTTGTTTGGGCTCCATCCCCAGCATCTGCCGTCGAATATGGGCGGCAAAAAACCAGGAGAGCAGCATAAGTACCAGCAACAGCAGGATAAACACGCCTGCCATTGGGAGTAAGAAGTCAGAGCGCCAGCTATCAATTTTACTGATCAGATAGCCAATTGAGACCACGCCAATGATTTTGCCATCGTCATCAAAGATGGGCGTTTTGGCACGCATCGCCATCCCGATTGACCCTTTGCCGGTAATAAAGTAACTCTCCCCTTTTTCCAGCGCGCCGGGTTTCGTGAACTGCATCGGGTAGCCAATTTTTTCCGGATTCGGATGATAAAGACGGATAGAGTGAGTATCTCCGATAACCACATAGTCGAAGTCTGTCCCGCTCTGCAGTTTATCGGCAATGGTCGCCAGACGCTTGTAATCACGATGCTTCACCGCCGTGATGATACTGTCGTTAGAGGCGATGATTTTGGCCTGATTCATCGCCATATCGCGGACATGCGTTGCCAGATAATCTTCAAAGCTGGCGGTGAAGTATTGTGCTAACGCGGCGATAATAAAAACAGAAACGACCAAAATAAGCAGAAAGATACGCAGTGGAAACGCCAGACTGCGAAAAAAAGGAAACCGTGTTTTATTTTTCTGCTTTGCCATATTTCTTCCTCAGCGACGTTATCCGAAACTTATTTTTTATTGTAGTTGTAATGAAAATGTTTTATTTACAAGTCACGGTATAAAACAGGATCGTTGCAGATTCCCCACCTTAAATCAATTAAACAAATTAAAACCACACGCTATTTCGGAGTTAAATTAATTAAAAAACTTAAAACCATAAAACACATTAAAACCTTCTAACTTATTGTGAAATAAATCAAAAATTACCTCCAAAATACTCCTTACGATGTATGCAGCAGGGGAAAAAAGAAATACGTCGTAATAAAAAAACACCCCCTTCAATTGCAAACAAAACGTTATCAGGTTGCTAAACAGGGCAACAAAAACAGAAACCCAGTAACAAATATAGCATCGGGGCTCTATTTACTATGTTCGGTAATAATATATTCACGCAAGTTAAACGCTCAGAAAATAAAAAGATGGCGGCTATCGCGCAATTTCTGAAAGAGAATGATTTGAGCGTTGATACCACCGTCGAAGTATTTATCACCGTTACCCGTGATGACCGCCTGATCGCCTGCGGCGGCATTGCCGGCAATATCATAAAATGCGTCGCCATCTGCGAATCCGTAAGGGGTGAAGGCTTAGCGCTGACGCTGGCGACCGAGTTAATCAACCTCGCCTATGAGCGCCACTGTACGCACCTCTTCATCTATACAAAAACCGAGTACGAGTCGCTGTTTAAGCAGTGTGGTTTTTCTACTCTGACCAGCGTCCCCGGCATTATGGTGCTCATGGAAAACAGCACCACACGTCTGAAACGCTATGCAGAATCACTGGCGAAACAGCGTCGTGAAGGGAAAAAAATTGGTTGTATCGTCATGAACGCCAACCCCTTCACCAACGGACACCGTTTTCTGATCCAACAGGCGGCCGCGCAATGCGACTGGCTGCATCTGTTTTTGGTGAAAGAAGATACCTCGCGTTTTCCGTATGAAGACCGACTGGATCTGGTGCTTAAAGGGACCAAAGACATTCCACGTTTAACCGTACATCGCGGTTCGGAATACATCATTTCCCGCGCCACGTTCCCGTGCTACTTCATCAAAGAGCAGAGCGTTATTAACCACTGCTACACCGAAATAGACCTGAAAATCTTCCGCCAGTATCTGGCCCCGGCTCTCGGCGTTACGCACCGCTTCGTCGGTACGGAGCCGTATTGCACCGTCACCTCCCAGTACAACAATGATATGCGCTACTGGCTGGAGACCCCAACGCTTCCCGCCCCACCGATTGAACTGGTGGAAATTGAGCGGCTGTGCTTCCAGGAGATGCCGATTTCCGCCTCCTGGGTGCGCAAGCTGCTGGTTAAAAAAGATCTCACGGCTATCGCATCCCTGGTCCCTGACGCCACGCTGCATTATCTGCAAAGCATGGTTGAGCGAGCCTCATCGGGTGCGGCAGTCCGCCAAAATACCCCCGCATTAGCAACAGGTGAAAAATGAAAATAAACCAGGCAGCCGTCGCAGGCACACTCGAGTCCGGTGATGTGATGATTCGCATCGCCCCGCTCGATTCGCAGGATATTGACCTGCAGGTTAACAGTAGCGTCGAAAAGCAGTTCGGTGATGCCATTCGGGCCACCATCCTGGACGTTCTGTCCCGCTACAACGTACGCGGCGTGCAATTAAATGTTGATGATAAAGGCGCACTGGACTGCATTTTACGTGCGCGACTGGAAGCACTACTGGCCCGCGCTGGCGGTATTCCGGCACTGCCATGGGAGGATTGCCAGTGATTAGCGAATCTTTGCAGCAACGTAAAACCCGTACCCGCCGCAGCATGCTGTTCGTACCGGGTGCCAATGCCGCCATGGTCAGCAACTCGTTCATCTACCCGGCAGATGCGCTGATGTTCGACCTCGAAGACTCCGTCGCGTTGCGCGAGAAAGATACTGCTCGTCGTATGGTGTACCACGCGCTGCAGCATCCGCTGTATCACGACGTTGAAACTATCGTGCGCGTAAACGCCCTCGACTCCGAATGGGGCATTAACGATCTCGAAGCCGTGGTACGTGGCGGCGCAGACATCGTGCGTTTACCGAAGACCGATACCGCGCAGGATGTTATCGACATCGAAAGCGAAATCCTGCGTATCGAGAAAGCCTGTGGCCGTGAACCCGGCAGCACTGGTCTGTTAGCCGCTATTGAATCGCCGTTAGGCATTACCCGTGCGGTAGAAATTGCCCACGCTTCCGAGCGCCTGATCGGTATTGCCCTGGGCGCGGAAGATTATGTGCGTAACCTGCGTACTGAACGCTCCCCGGAAGGGACTGAACTGCTGTTTGCCCGCTGCTCTATTTTGCAGGCGGCACGCTCTGCCGGCATTCAGGCGTTCGACACCGTGTATTCCGATGCCAACAACGAAGCAGGTTTCCTGCACGAAGCCTCACACATCAAGCAGTTGGGTTTTGACGGCAAGTCGCTCATCAACCCGCGCCAGATCGAACTACTGCACAACCTGTACGCCCCGACGCGTAAAGAGCTGGCTCACGCGCGCCTGGTGGTAGAAGCCGCTGAAGCCGCCGCTCGCGAAGGCCGTGGCGTAGTTTCCCTGAACGGCAAAATGGTCGACAGCCCGGTTATCGAGCGCGCCCTTCTGGTTATCTCCCGTGCAGAACTTTCCGGCATTCGCGAAGAATAAGGCAAAAAAATGACGCAGAAAATCGAACAGTCTCAACGCCAGGATCGCGTGGCGACCTGGAGCCGTCATGCAGAAAGTGAGCTTTCCGCTTATCAGAGCACCGCAAAAACAGAACTGCAGGCGCAAAAACCGCGCGACAAAAAGCTGTGCGCTAACCTGGAAGACGCCATTCGCCGTTCCGGTTTACAGGACGGCATGACCATCTCTTTTCACCACGCTTTCCGCGGCGGCGATCTGACGATTAACCTGGTGATGGACGCCATCGCCAGTATGGGCTTTAAAAATCTGACGCTGGCCTCCAGCTCCCTGAGCGACTGCCATGCTCCGCTGGTTGAGCACATCCGCCAGGGCGTGGTTAGCCGTATTTATACCTCCGGCCTGCGTGGTCCGCTGGCGGAAGAGATCTCACGTGGCCTGCTGGCCGAGCCGGTACAGATTCACTCCCACGGCGGCCGTGTACACCTGGTACAAAGCGGCGAACTCAGCATTGATGTGGCGTTCCTCGGCGTACCGTCCTGCGACCCGTTTGGCAACGCCAACGGTTATACCGGTAAAGCGTGCTGCGGCTCACTGGGCTATGCCCGCGTCGATGCCGAAAACGCGAAACAGGTTGTCCTGCTGACTGAACAGCTGCTGACCTATCCGCATAACCCGGCCAGCATTACACAAGATCAGGTGGATCTGATCGTGCAGATCGACCAGGTCGGCGATGCGGACAAAATCGGTGCCGATGCGACCCGCATGACCACCAACCCGCGTGAACTGTTAATCGCCCGAAGTGCGGCAGACGTCATTGCTAACTCCGGTTACTTCAATGAAGGCTTTTCACTGCAGACAGGAACCGGCGGCGCTTCTCTGGCCGTTACACGTTTCCTGGAAGACAAAATGCGCAGCCGCGATATCCGCGCTGACTTTGCGCTGGGCGGCATCACCGCGACCATCGTTGATCTGCACGAAAAAGGCCTGATCCGCAAACTGCTGGACGTACAGAGCTTTGACCGTAACGCGGCGGAGTCTCTGGCCCGCAACCCAAACCACATTGAGATCAGCGCTAACCAGTATGCCAACTGGGGCTCGAAAGGCGCATCTGTCGATCGTCTGGACGTCGTGGTGCTGAGCGCGCTGGAAGTTGATACCAGCTTCAACGTGAACGTACTGACCGGTTCTGACGGCGTACTGCGCGGCGCATCCGGTGGTCACTGCGATACCGCGGTTGCGGCTGCGCTTTCCATCATCGTCGCTCCGCTGGTTCGTGGGCGCATCCCGACGCTGGTTGATAACGTGCTGACCTGCGTAACGCCAGGCTCCAGTGTTGACATTCTGGTCACTGACCACGGTATCGCCGTTAACCCTGCGCGTCCGGAACTGGCAGAACGTCTGAAAGAAGCCGGTATGAAAGTGGTTTCCATTGAATGGCTGCGCGAACGCGCACAGCAGCTCACCGGTCAGCCACGCGCTATCGACTTTACCGACCGCGTGATTGCCGTTGTGCGTTACCGCGATGGCTCGGTGATTGACGTTGTGCATCAGGTGAAGGAATAAGCCATGCACCTGCTCCCTGAACACGCCACCCAACACGCGGTTTCTATTCCCGAGCTGCTCGCCAGCCGTGATGAGAGGCAAGCAAGGCAACATGCCTGGCTGACCCGCCACCACGCGGCGCTGGTCTCGTTTACCGTGGTCGCACCGGGTCCGATTAAAGACAGCGAATTAACTCGTCGCATCTTTAATCACGGCGTCACCGCCCTGCTCGCGCTGGCGGAAAAATCCGCCTGGATTATCAGGGAGCAAACGGCGCTGGTTTCTGCCAGCGGTCCGGAAGGTCTTTTGTCTGTTGAGGCTCCGGCCCACGACCTCAAGCTCGCCACGATTGAACTTGAGCATTCACACCCGCTGGGACGGTTATGGGACATCGATGTCCTGACCCCTGAGGGGGAAATTCTGTCCCGGCGTCATTTCGCACTCCCTGCCCGCCGCTGTCTGTTGTGCGAGCAAAGTGCTGCCGACTGTGCGCGGGGTAAAACCCACGCGCTTTCCGACTTACTTTCTCAGATGGAGGCACTGCTGCATGATGCCGATTCCCGCAACATCAACCAATAACGCTGTCCTTCCTCTGGATCTGCCTGATGCTTACGCAACGCTTGCGTGGCGGGCTATGTTGACTGAAGTCAACCTGTCGCCCAAACCCGGTCTGGTGGATCGTATTAACAACGGCGCGCATAAAGATATGGCGCTGGAAGATTTTCATCGCAGTGCTGAAGCGATTCAGGCATGGCTACCACGTTTTATTGAATATGGGGCGTTTAGCGCGCAGCTGTCGCCTGAAGATGTGCTGAAAGGACTGCGTCCGCTGGGCATGGCCTGCGAAGCCGATATGTTTCGCGCCACCGCCGGGGTAAACACCCATAAAGGGAGCATCTTTTCACTGGGGCTGCTGTGCGCCGCCATTGGCCGCCTACACCAGCTCCAACTGACTGTCACCGCTGAAACCATTTGCTCTACGGCAGCAACATTTTGCCGTGGCCTGACCGAGCGCGAACTGCGCCAGAACAATCAACAACTCACGGCTGGCCAACGTCTTTATCAGCAATTGGGATTAACTGGCGCACGGGGCGAAGCCGAAGCGGGGTACCCGCTAGTCATCCAGCATGCCCTGCCGCACTACCGCGCACTGCTGACTCAGGGCCGCGACCCTGAACTGGCGTTACTCGACACATTATTGCTGCTGATGTCTATCAACGGCGACACCAACGTGGCTTCACGTGGCGGCGCAGAAGGTCTGCGTTGGCTACAGCAGCAGGCCACCTCCCTGTTGCAGCAAGGGGGAGTTCGCACCCCTGCCGATCTCGAATACCTGCGCCAGTTCGACCAACAGTGCATTGAACGCAACCTCAGTCCTGGAGGCTGCGCCGATCTGCTGATCGTCACCTGGTTCTTAGCTCAGATTTCACAAGTTCATCATTATCACAATTAAAGATCCTTTCCGGAGAATCACACACATGTCTTTAGCAAAAGATAAAATATGGAAGTTATTGGCCCCGCTGGTTGTAATGGGCGTCATGTTTCTTATCCCTGTACCCGATGGAATGCCCCCACAGGCCTGGCACTACTTTGCTGTATTTGTGGCGATGATCGTCGGTATGATCCTTGAGCCAATTCCGGCAACAGCGATCAGCTTTATCGCCGTCACGATCTGCGTTATCGGCAGCAACTATCTGCTGTTTGATGCTTCCGAACTGGCCGACCCGGCGTTTAAAGCGGGTAAGCAAGCGCTGAAATGGGGTCTGGCAGGCTTCTCCAGCACCACCGTGTGGTTGGTGTTCGGTGCGTTTATCTTCGCACTGGGTTATGAAGTCACCGGTCTGGGTCGTCGTATCGCACTGTTCCTGGTGAAATTCATGGGTAAACGTACCCTGACGCTGGGCTATGCGATTGTTATCATCGACATTCTGCTGGCGCCGTTTACACCGTCCAACACCGCGCGTACCGGTGGCACCGTATTCCCGGTAATTAAAAACCTGCCGCCGCTGTTTAAGTCATTCCCGAACGATCCTTCCGCGCGCCGTATCGGTGGATATTTGATGTGGATGATGGTCATCAGTACCAGCCTGAGCTCCTCTATGTTCGTTACCGGCGCTGCGCCTAACGTGCTGGGTCTGGAATTCGTCAACAAAATTGCCGGTATTCAAATCAGTTGGCTGCAATGGTTCCTCAGCTTCCTGCCGGTGGGTATTATTTTGCTGATCGTTGCTCCGTGGCTGTCCTATGTTCTGTACAAGCCAGAAGTCACTCACAGTGCTGAAGTTGCCGCATGGGCCGGTGATGAACTGAAAACCATGGGTAAACTGACGCGCAAAGAGCTGACCCTGATCGGTCTGGTTCTGCTCAGCCTTGGTCTGTGGGTTTTCGGTGGTAAACTGATTGATGCAACCGCAGTAGGCCTGCTCGCCGTTTCCCTGATGCTGGCGCTGCACGTGGTACCGTGGAAAGACATTACCCGCTATAACAGCGCATGGAACACCCTGGTCAACCTCGCCACGCTGGTCGTTATGGCGAATGGTTTAACCCGTTCAGGCTTCATCGACTGGTTCGCCAACACCATGAGCACGCACCTGGAAGGCTTCTCGCCTAACGCGACCGTGATCGTTCTGGTGCTGGTGTTCTATTTTGCTCACTACCTGTTTGCCAGCCTTTCCGCACACACTGCCACCATGCTGCCGGTTATTCTGGCCGTCGGTAAAGGCATCCCGGGCGTTCCAATGGAACACCTGTGTATCCTGCTGGTACTGTCTATCGGTATCATGGGCTGTCTGACTCCGTATGCAACGGGCCCTGGCGTTATCATCTACGGCTGTGGTTATGTGAAGTCCAAAGACTACTGGCGTCTGGGTGCTATCTTCGGCGTTATCTACATCTCTATGCTTCTGCTGGTCGGCTGGCCGATTCTGGCAATGTGGAGCTAATCATCCTGGTTCACGCCTGATGAAAATGATGCCAGTCAGCTAAACCTGACTGGCATTTTTTATGATTAAATAGATGATATTCATAATTTATATAAGTATCCGAAATCATCATGACATCAACATGGCGTTATTCTTCGTTGCTGGCAGCACTCCTGCTGCCCGTTTCTGCGGCTCAGGCCGATGAACTTCTGGCAAAACAGTACGCTGATTTTGACAGCTACGTGCTGGCCCTCTCCTGGCAAACCGGATTTTGTCAGAGTCAACACGAGCGTAATCGTCAGGAGCCTGACGAATGTCGTCTGCAAAAAGAGAGCGCGAACAAAGCAGATTTCCTGACCGTTCACGGTTTATGGCCCAGCCTGCCAAAATCCATCGCCGCCCGTGGAGTAGACAACCGCCGCTGGATGCGCTTTGGCTGCGCGACTCGCCCTATTCCCAACCTGCCTGAAGCACGCGCCAGCCGTAAATGCGCGGCCCCCGAAACCGGGCTGTCGCTGGAAAGCGCGGCAAAACTCAGCGCCGTAATGCCCGGCGCAGGCGGGAGAACTTGTCTGGAACGTTACGAGTATGCCAAACATGGCGCCTGTTTCGGCTTTGATCCCGACGAGTATTTCGGCACGATGGTACGGCTGAATAACGAGGTTAAGAACAGTGACGCGGGCAAGTTCCTGGCGGAAAACTACGGCAAAACCGTCAGCCGTAGCGCATTTGACGCCGCCATCGCCAAAAGCTGGGGCCAAGAGAGCATCAAAGCCGTGAAGCTAAGCTGCCACGGCAATCCGGCGTATCTCACCGAGATCCAGTTGTCCCTGAAGGCCGACACCATCAACCAGACGTTATCCCCACAGTCATTCTTACCGCAGCCGCATCCGGGTAACTGCGGTAAACAGTTTATTATCGATAAAGTGGGATACTGAAACTCGCGACCGGGCATAACGCTGACCCCCATCGGGCGGATCAGCGTTATACGTTCTCAAAAGATTACGATTGAATAAAGTTGAGCAGATCGCCGTTGATCTGTTGTTTATGGGTGGTGCAAATACCATGCGAGCCGCCGACATACACCTTCAGCTGTGAGTCCGGCAGTATTTCCGCCGCGACCTTTCCGCAGGTTTCAAACGGGACAATCTGATCGTCATCACCGTGGATAACCAGCGTCGGAATGGTCATTTTTTTGAGGTCCTCACGCAGGTCGGTTTCTGAAAACGCGTGAATACAGTCGTACAACGCTTTGATGGAACCTTGTAAGCCCTGTTCAACAAAGCTTTCGCGAACGGCTTTTGACTCGTTCGCACCCGGGCGGTTGTAGCCATAGAATGCTGCGGTCAGTTCATAGAAAAAGGCAGCGCGATCGTTTATCACCCCTTCACGGATGCCATCAAACACCTCTTTCGGCACGCCATTTGGATTAAAGTCGGTCTTGATCATAATGGGCGTCACCGCGCCGATTAACACCGCTTTTGCCACCCGCTGCGTTCCATGGCGACCTATGTAGCGCGCCACTTCCCCACCGCCGGTAGAGTGTCCGACATGAACAGCATCTTTAAGATTGAGATGCGCGGTCAGTTCAGCCAGATCGTCAGCATACTGATCCATATTGTGGCCATCCCAGGGTTGGGCCGAACGCCCATGGCCGCGCCTGTCATGGGCGATTACACGAAATCCTTTCGACCCGAGGAACAGCATCTGATCTTCAAACGCATCTGCCGTCAACGGCCAACCATGGCTGAAGACGATAGGCTGTCCACTTCCCCAGTCTTTAAAATGCAAATAGCTGCCGTCTTTCAAGGTAAGTTTGTCGTACTCGCTCATGAGATCTCCTGTCGCGGAACACTGAGTTGTTTGACGCGCCCGTAGCGAGCGCTTAAAAAGCATAATGCAAATTGGAGAACGATCACGTTTTTCGGCTAAAATCACACTATATGCGACAAAATTGATGATTTACCTGAATGTGAACTAAATCACTTCAAACATGGGGTAAGTCTCAGTATCATCATAAAAGCTAAACCCTTGCCGCCTGACGGTGAGGGTTTTCTTTTGGGATTATTTACCTGCGCACCCGCAGTTTCGACGACATGGAGTAATAAATGTCCAGACCAACTATCATCATTAACGACCTCGATGCGGAACGCATTGACCGCCTGTTGGAGCAACCTGCGTTTGCTGGTTTACCGATTGCCGACGCCCTGAACGCCGAGCTGGATCGTGCCCAAATGTGTTCTCCAGAAACCATGCCGCACGATGTCGTAACCATGAACAGCCGCGTGAAATTCCGCAATCTGAGTGATGGCGAAGTCCGTGTGCGTACCCTGGTGTATCCGGCCAATATGACTGACAGCAGCACACAGCTTTCGGTAATGGCTCCTGTCGGCGCTGCACTTCTGGGCCTGCGCGTTGGCGACACTATTCACTGGGAACTGCCTGGCGGGACCTCAACGCACCTCGAAGTCATCGAGCTTGAGTACCAGCCTGAAGCTGCAGGCGACTACCTGCGCTAACTCTGTCTTATCAAAGCCACGCGCTTTATCTTACAGGGGATGCATCCGCATCCTCTTTCCGGTTAGATTTCCCTGCTCCTCGCTTTCTTTCCTGTTCGCAAAACATAAATCTGTGTCGTGACTGACAGAATCATTTTTAATACTATGCTGTTATGTGTTCATGTAATGACAAGGAGAATGTTTATGTACAACACAATCATAATGCCTGTTGATGTATTCGAAATGGAACTGAGCGACAAGGCTATTCGCCATGCAGAATTTCTGGCCCAGGATAAAGGGGTTATCCATCTGCTGCATGTGCTGCCAGGCTCAGCGAGCTTAAGCCTGCACCGCTTTGCGGCCGATGTCCGTCGTTTTGAAGAGCATCTGCAACACGAAGCGGAAACCCGTCTGCAAACGATGGTTGGTCACTTCAGCATCGATCCTTCCCGTATTAAACAACACGTCCGCTTTGGCAGCGTCCGTGACGTGGTCAACGAGTTGGGTGAAGAGTTGAATGCGGATGTGGTCGTCATTGGATCGCGTAACCCATCAATCAGCACCCATCTGCTCGGCTCAAATGCTTCCAGCGTAGTTCGCCACGCGACGCTGCCGGTGCTGGTCGTGCGTTAACAGCCTCACCGTTACTAAAGAAAACCCCTGCCAGGTTAACGCCTGACAGGGGTTTTTATTACCTCACGATCAGTACAAATGACCGATATTGACGATAGTGCTGACCGTATCGCCAAAGAACGTCAGACGACTCAGGAATACGCCAACAAACAGCAGGACAAAGAGCGCTTTTGCACGACGCTCGCCCTGGCGGCTGAGCGCAAAGGCCACCGCCAGACACACCAGGCTTGCGAGATAAAGCGGCGACGTCAGCCAGGCATGCGCCGTCATCTGCATGATAGTGCCGCCGCTTAGCCAGATAACAGGCGCGGCAAACATAACCGCCATACAAACGATAATTCCCTGGCGCAATGCGGCAACGGCAGGCGCGAGGTTAAGCAGCGGAATCGCCGCGCAGCCCATCACCCACACCGTAATGAAAAACAGCAGCATTGTCAGACCGTTGGCGATCGCCACCATTGCCGGGGCGGCATAGGTCATCCCCTGAACCGCCACCAGTGCGATCCCGAGAACAGAAGCCAGAACCGCCGACACTTTATGCCCTTTTGCCAAAAACGTCACGCCCACCGCCGCGCCGTATAACGTTGCGCCGAGAATTTCACGGCTAAGCCAGGCGTGCTGCAGGTTGATCAGGGCGTTGTAAGCGCGATCCGGATGCGCAAGGTGCAATACCGCCGCCACGGAAGCAGCCGCCAGAATCAGCCCGCTAACCAACCAGTACAGGCGTTTGCTTTCCAGTTTTCCTTGCAACGCGCGCAGCGTCAGAATGAGCGTTATACCGACCGACATCTGGCTCAAGACGGTAAAAATAACCAGAGGAAGTTCATACTTTTCCATTACTTGCCCTCCGGTTGCTTCGGTTGACGCGCGAGGATAAAACGCGTGCCAGGATTAAGCTGCGGCATACGCGGGAATCCCGGCGGATACTGCACCGCATTGTCAGGTATCGGATCGACATCGAGGTCAATAAGCGTCAGCGCACCTACCGGACAGGCATTCACGCACGCCGGCTGCATGCCAACATCAAGACGCTCGTAGCACATGCTGCATTTTTCCGCTTTTTTCGTTTCTTCATTAAAGCGCGGCGCACCGTATGGACAGTTGCGGATACAGTTTTTGCATCCGATACAACGTTCCGGGTTATGCACGACAACGCCATCCTCACGTTTGGTGTACGCCTCTACCGGACAAGCTGCCAGGCAGGCCGGATTTTCGCAGTGGTTACAGGCCAGCGAGTAGAACGCTCGCTCCTCATGCGGATAAATTTCTTTATCCAGCGGGTAGACATAGCGCCAGAAACGTTCTGGCTCCAGCTGGTTAAAACTTTTACACGCCATCGCACAGCCACGGCAGCCGATGCACTTATCGCTATTAACTAAAAACGCGCGTCTCATGCCGCTGCTCCTTCATTTCCTGACAGAGTAATATCTACAAATTGACTGTGAATGGCCGCACCAGGTGCGCCTGTCGCCATTTTCCCCATATCGGCTGGCGTATCTTTAACCACATTCTGTACGTTGTAACTAAGCTTATTGAACCAGGACTCGTACATCACAAGAAAATCTTCCGGCACGTTGGTGGTGATTTTGGCGCGCAGCTCAACATGACCCGCCTCGTTGAAAACTTTGACGTGAGCGCCCTCTGTGATGCCCTTTTTCTGCGCAGCAAGCGGGTGGATATAGACAAAGGGTTCTGGCCAGAAAACCTGCATCCAGTCCAGATTGACAAACTGCGAGTGCAGACCGTACTGCAGGTGAGGTGTAAACAGGTGGAACGGCAGCGCTCCCTGCGCACCCGCTTTATATTCAGGCAAAGCCGTGTGACCGTTTTCCGCGCAGCGTTCTGATTTAAACTCATACTTGCCTGACGGCGTTTTGAATTTGCGATCGAACCAGGCCGCGCTGCTGACCATTTTTGCTTTGCGGGGTCCTTCCAGCAGGTCATTCCAGCCCGCTATGCCGAACTGTTTGCCCATTCCCTCATTGAATTCCTGATCCAACCAACGTTTAGCATCAAACTCCTGCGGGAAGGTACATGAACCGGGTTCCAGTTTATTGATGGTTTTGGACAACAGCGCCGCTATTTCAGGATCGCTCTTGCACTCATACAGCGGTTTAATAGCCGGTTCGTTGACGGATAACCAATAGTGCCAATAAGACGAAGAGACATCCCATTGCTCAAAAGTTGTTGTGACGGGCAGCACGATATCCGCATGCTGGACGGTTTCGTTGAAGAACTGGTCGACACAAACCACCATTTCCAGTTTATCAAACGCTTTGATCATCTTGTTGCGGTCGAAATCCTGAGCAAATGGGTTTTTAGAGGCCACCCACAGCATACGTACCGGCGGTTCACTGGCGTCGAGGATCCCCTGCGCCGTTTGGTTGATGTTCAGTGCACGATCGGAGTATTCGCTCTTCTCACCGCTATCGCTAACAAACTCGCCCACCGGACCACCAGCGCCTTTCATGCCGACAGAACCTGCAGGAGGCTTTTGCATCATTCCGTGGTAGTTATAGCCCCATGTCTGCAGATGGCCGTAGCGAGCGCCGCCGCCCTCAATACCAATATTGCCGGTCATCGCCACAAAGGCATCGATCGCACGTACGTTAGCGCCGCCGTTAACATGGCGCTGCATGCCGTAGCCAATCCACACGGTGGCAGGATTAACCGCCGTAAACTCTTCCGCCAACTGGCGAATCACATCCGCCGACAGACCGCAAATTTCAGCAGCCCACTCTACAGTCACACTGTTGCGTAGATACGCTTCGAATTCCGGGTATCCGTGGGAATAGTGAGTGACGAAATTCTGATCCACCAAACCTTTATCCACCAGGTGGCGCGCCATGCCCAGCGCCAGGGCGCCATCAGAGCCTGGACGAACACGTAAATAGAGATCGGCTTTCGCGGCGGTTTGCGTTAACAGCGGATCGATAACGACCACTTTTGCGCCTTTCTCCCGCGCCTGATAGATGTACTTCATGGTGTGCATAGAGCACCATGCCGGGTTAGCGCCCCAGATGATGATGTATTTTGCTTTAACAAAATCTTCCGGGTCGTTACACCACATGTCGCCCATGTCGTAGTTCTGGGCATCGATACCCGCTGGCCAGCAAGGCGTCCCGGCAAAACGGGTGGTGTAACCCAGCGAAGACATCATCCCTTCAACGGCATAGCCCATCACCCCAAGATTGCCTGAGTATTTTGACAGCGCCAGCCCAAGCATTGAGCCGTCTTTCTTTTTGATCTCCAGCATCTTGGTTGCAATGCGCTGCATTGCTTCGTCCCAGGAGATACGACGCCAGTTACCGCTGCCACGAACATCCTGAATCATCGGATATTTAATGCGATCCGGGCTATATACCCGGCGAGGATAAGTCAGACCTTTTACACACGGTGTTCCGTGCGTAAACGTTGACTCAGGCGCGCCTTCCACAAAGGTGATAACGTCATCCTTGACCCAGGTTTTCAGGCTACAGGTGTCATAGCAGTTACGCGGACAGGCGTTGCGAGAAATTTTGTAGGTTTTGGGGTTAAACGGAATGGGCGGTTGCGCCAATGCGCAGCGTGAAGTCAGCAATCCCCCAGGCAGGGCAGCCACTGTTCCAAGGGCAATTAAGCCTTTCAAAAATGAACGTCTGTTCAGAATTCCCGGTTCATTACTCATATTGATACTCTCGTGTTTAATTCATCAAGCCAAGAAGACAACCTTTCCGCGACGGTTTTCAGCGTGGCGGTCTGTGCATTTATATTTATTTTTTCTATATACTCGGGCACCCACATCGCTATATACTCAATTACATATCGAGTAAGGGCGACCTGGTATTCTGCTGATGTTCTGGCATTAGCCGATAATAAAACCGCTAATTCCAATACACAGGAAATATGATCATCCGGAATGTTATTTACATGACTTATAGACAAACCTATGTTTGCCATAAATTCCCGCATGCTCAGCGTTGATTTACCCATTACGAGGGCATCTTCTTCGAGATAAACCGAAGCGAATGGCGCGGCCTTTAGCGTCTGCGGCCCGACAAATAGCGCATTGAAGTCATACTCCGCTTCCAGCCACTCCTGCTCTGTTAGCAGCGAGGCATTTGTATCCAAAGCTGAATAAGCCGCTTTCAGCGTGTGACTATCGTGAGAAATAAAAAAATCACGCAACAACAACCCTGTCGATTCAAAGATCGTCAGGGTTTCATATATTTCACCCATGAATTAACCAACCATTTATTCATACAACAAATGAAAACATAATGCAGGTTAATATAATAAAGAAAACGTCTAATCTTTCTTTGATAAAACTAATGATCAGACTAATTAAGTGAATGTTTTATGCGGTTAATTGTTTCAAGAATTGACAATATGAGAGCGCGGAAATAAAAAACCGCCAGCGGATGACTGGCGGTTTTGAGATTGCAGGTGAGTCTTACTTTTTTTATGCTACTGTCGTGCGAATCAGATAATCAAACGAACTCAACGAGGCCTTCGCGCCTTCACCGGTCGCGATGATGATCTGCTTATACGGTACGGTGGTGCAGTCACCGGCGGCGAAAACGCCCTTCACGCTGGTTTCACATTTGGCATCGATGATGATTTCACCCATGCGATTACGTTCAACGGCACCTTCCAGCCAGTTGGTGTTTGGCAACAGACCAATCTGTACAAAGATACCTGCCAGTTCCACGCTGTGAACATCGCCACTCACGCGGTCGCGATACTCCAGACCAGTGACTTTGCTGCCATCGCCTTTCACTTCTGTCGTTTGCGCATTCAGAATGATGTCGACGTTTTTCAGGCTGCGAAGCTTATTCTGCAGCACCTGATCAGCCTTCATTTCAGGAGCAAACTCCAGCAACGTCACATGTTCAACAATGCCTGCGAGGTCAATAGCTGCTTCAACACCAGAGTTACCGCCGCCAATCACCGCCACGCGCTTACCCTTAAACAGCGGGCCGTCGCAGTGCGGGCAGTAAGTTACGCCTTTGGTGCGATACTGATCTTCGCCCGGAACGTTCATGTTGCGCCATTTCGCGCCGGTGGCGATGATAATGCTGCGCGCTTTCAGCACCGCGCCGGATGCCGTTTCAATCTGGTGCAAACCGCCTTCCTGCGCCGCCGGAACCAGTTTGCTTGCGCTCTGGCTGTCGATCACATCAACATCATAATCATCAACGTGTGCTTTCAGCGCGCCCGCCAGTTTCTGGCCTTCGGTTTTCGGTACCGAGATGTAGTTTTCAATATCAACGGTATCAAGAACCTGACCGCCAAAGCGTTCGCCCATCAGACCGGTGCGAATACCTTTACGTGCAGAGTACACCGCCGCAGCCGCTCCCGCAGGACCGGAGCCAACAATCAGCACATCGTAGGCATCGCGCTTATTCAGCTCTTCGGCCGCACGTTTTTCTGCGCCAGTATCCACTTTCGCGACAATCTCAGTCAGCGTCATACGACCCTGGCCAAACTCTTTGCCGTTCATATATACCGCCGGAACGCCCATCACATTGCGATCGGTGATTTCGTTCTGGAATGTACCGCCGTCAATCGCCGTATGCTTGATGCGTGGGTTCAATACCGACATCAGGTTCAGCGCCTGTACCACATCCGGACAGTTATGGCAGGAGAGCGAATAATAGGTTTCAAATTCAAAATCACCGTCGAGATCGCGGATCTGCTCCAGCAGCGCCTGCGCCTCTTTTGACGGATGACCGCCAGTCCACAACAGCGCCAGTACCAGAGAGGTAAACTCATGGCCCAGCGGAGAACCGGCAAAGCGCGGCCCCTGGTGAGAACCGGGATTGGTAATCAGGAACGATGGCTTACGTACCGCCAGAGTATTGTCTTCTTTAAAGGTGACTTTTTCTGACAGTTCAGCAATTTCAGTCAGCAGTTCCTTGATTTCTGCCGATTTAGCGCTGTCATCCAGCGTAGCAATCAGCTCAACAGGTTTGGTCAGTTTCTCAAGGTAAGCCCTGAGCTGGGTTTTCATATTTGTGTCGAGCATTCTTCTTCCCTCTCTGAAAACATCATCATGCAAGCGGCCTCGTTCAGGCAGTCTGAATACGTTTGCATCATGGTGTTGGAATAAAACGGGCACGACGCACCCGCTTAAGAATTAATTCGCAAGAATTTCGTGTTACAGGCAGGCGGCAAGCTTATGAATCCCCGGGAGCTTACATAAGTAAGTGACCGGGGTGATTAAGCGTAGCCAACGCACCTGTAGCGCGAAAGGCGTAGCGAATTTTAGATTTTACCGACCAGGTCCAGAGATGGGGCTAACGTGGCTTCACCTTCTTTCCATTTTGCCGGGCAAACTTCACCTGGGTGAGAAGCGACGTACTGAGCCGCTTTGATTTTGCGCAGCAGGTCAGACGCATCACGGCCGATACCTTCAGCGGTAACTTCGATTGCCTGGATGATACCCTGCGGGTCAACAACGAAGGTTGCGCGGTCAGCCAGACCTTCATCTTCACGCATGTTGTCGAAGTTACGGGTCAGAGCGCCAGTCGGGTCGCCGATCATCGCGTATTTGATTTTCGCGATAGTGTCAGAGCTGCTGTGCCATGCTTTGTGGGTGAAGTGGGTGTCAGTAGATACGGAATACACATCTACGCCCAGTTTCTGCAGTTCTTCGTAATGGTCTGCAACGTCGCCCAGTTCGGTCGGGCATACGAAAGTGAAGTCAGCCGGGTAGAAGAAGAAGACGCTCCAGCGACCTTCGGTATCTTTCTCGGTTACTTCGATGAACTCACCGTTTTTGAACGCCTGGTTTTTGAAAGGTTTAATTTTGGTATTAATCAAAGACATCTGTACTTCCTCCGTGTTTTCGTTGAGAGATAAGTTAACGAAAATCTCTTCGCAGGGCTAATGCGTTTCCTTTATCAAATCAATAAGCGATAACTAACAACCCACTCAAACACATGTTGTGAACCTAAAGGTGAAAGTAAAAAAGGCCCCCTTTGCAGGGAGCCTCATTACCCGAGCTACCCGCAGGTAACGTCAGTGCCAGCAGGGCTGGCTATGTGTTGCGCTCTACATTACCTTAACAAAGGTCGTAACAGCGATTGGGATTACATCACCCAACTCAAGAAAGGGCAATCGACGAACAGTCGATCTTACCTATGGCTGCGATAGGTTTTGCAACTAAGTCCCCTTTCCTTCTGATTTTATAAGGAAAATCAATGTTTAAACGTACCTTACTGTTAACCCTGCTCCCTGCCGTGGTGCATGCCGAAGAACTGCCTGCTCCCGTTAAAGCTATTGAGAAACAGGGTATTACTATCCTGAAACCCTTCGACGCGCCGGGAGGAATGAAAGGCTATCTGGGAAAATACCAGGACATGGGGGTCACTATCTATGTCACGCCTGACGGTAAACATGCCATCTCCGGCTACATGTATAACGAAAAAGGCGAAAATCTCAGCAATGCGCTAATCGAAAAAGAGATCTATGCTCCTGCCGGACGAGAGATGTGGCAGCGAATGGAAAAAGCAGCATGGATTCTGGACGGGAAAAAAGAGGCCCCGGTCATCGTCTACGTGTTTGCCGATCCTTTCTGTCCCTATTGCAAACAGTTCTGGCAGCAGGCGCGTCCGTGGGTGGACGCCGGTAAAGTTCAGTTGCGTACATTATTGGTTGGCGTAATTAAACCTGAAAGTCCGGCCACCGCTGCTGCAATTCTGGCAGCCAAAGATCCGGCCAAAACCTGGCATGACTATGAGGTATCCGGTGGGAAAATGAAGCTGGAAATCCCGGCTTCGGTCCCTGCGGAGCAAATGAAGGTACTGAATATCAACCAAAAGTTGATGGATGATTTGGGGGCCAACGTAACGCCGGCAATCTATTACATGAGTAAAGACGATACGTTACAACAGGAAGTAGGCTTACCGGATAAAGAAAAATTAAACATTATCATGGGAAATAAATAAAGGTAACAAGATGAGTGATTGTTATCGTTCTCATTTCAATCACTCATTAGAATTAACTTTCCTGGTGAAAATTACGCAATCTGTGCTATTTTAGCTAAAGTTAATTATTCATTAAGCACAGAAACATAAATTTCAAGAATAACTAGCATTTAAACTATTCCATAATTGAATTTTTCAATACATTACCATCACAGGAAGGTATGCATGGCTAACCTCTATGACCTCAAAAAGTTCGATCTCAACCTGCTGGTTATATTTGAATGCATATATCAACATTTGAGCATCAGCAAAGCTGCAGAAACGTTGTACATCACACCATCAGCCGTAAGCCAGTCATTACAACGACTACGTACGCAGTTTAACGACCCTTTGTTTATTCGCTCCGGCAAAGGCATTACGCCTACGGTGACAGGAGCCAATCTTCATCAGCACCTTGAGCAGAATCTAAATAAACTGGAACAAACCATTAATATTATGCACGGTTCCAGTCTGAAAAATAAATTCGTAATCTACAGTCCACAAATCACCACCACGCTGGGCGTAACGGAATTAATAAACTCATTAAGAAAAAACTCCGATGTCGAAATAGAACACCACGATATATTAATGTCGACAGAAACCGCAGAAAATATTCTGGCGTACCGCAAGGCTGATCTAATCATCTCGACAGTACCTGTGCACAACCGCTCTATCGTATGTACCCTGTTTAAAACAGTTGAAAGTGTTTTAGTATGCAGCAGGAATCATCCCAGAATGGTTGAACACAGTACGCTTGAAGACATCATGCGCGAGCAGTTTACACTGTTTATCACAACTCAATCTGGCGTCCAGGAGCAACAGTCAGCAGCTAATAATCTCTTTCTCAACCGTAAAATAGGTTTTAGTAGTGATTCGTTGACTTCTATTACCAATATTATTGCCAGCACAGATATTATTGGTCTCCTTCCCAAAATAATATATGAGCAAAACGCGGTAGCGCTTAACCTGAAAGAGATCAGTGTTGATTTCAAATTACCGTCAGTTAAACTATTTTTAATGTATAATCGCTCCTCACTTAATAACAAATCATTTGCTGAGTACATTAAAACAATCACCCCATAGGTTCTGTAAATAACAATACAACAATATATATTTCTTATAAATTAGACGGCAATATTTAAACCGTGAATATGTTTAAGTATTGCATCCTGGTGAAATTAGCATATCTTATTGAAAGTATTTACTATAGCTGTAAATAATAAAATCTGGATATGGACTTGATATGTCTGTTTATAAAATACCACTGAATCAAAACGTTCTCGAAGCCGCACAGGAACGTATTGCCTGGACGCTTGAGGCTCTGCCACGCATTTGCGTTTCTTTCTCTGGGGGTAAAGATTCTGGGTTGATGTTACATCTGACGGCCATAAGTGCCCGCCAGTCAGGTAAAAAAATTGACGTGTTATTTATCGACTGGGAAGCCCAGTTTTCCTGCACTATCGACTATGTACAGGCGCTTCGCGAACGTTATTCCGATGTCATCGAACGTTTTTATTGGGTCGCATTACCGCTCACTACGCAAAATTCCCTCTCCCAATTTCAACCTGAATGGCAATGTTGGGAACCGGGCACGCCGTGGGTTCGCCAGCCTCCGGAAGATGCCATAACCGATCCTGAGTATTTCTCTTTTTACCAGCCCGGCATGACGTTTGAACAATTTGTTCGCGAGTTCGCTGACTGGTATTCAGAGAAACGACCAGCCGCGATGATGGTCGGGATCCGCGCCGATGAGTCATATAATCGTTTTGTCGCCATTGCTAATTCGCAAAAACAACGCTTTGCCGATGATAAGCCCTGGACCACCAGCGCCCCCGGCGGACATACCTGGTATATTTACCCACTTTATGACTGGAAAACCGCCGACATCTGGACCTGGTTTGCTAAAACCCAGTTGCCATGTAACCCCTTGTATAACCTGATGTATCAGGCCGGTGTTCCTACACGATATATGCGCATCTGCGAACCCTTTGGACCAGAGCAGCGTCAGGGACTTTGGCTCTACCATGTTATTGAGCCTGAACGCTGGGCGACAATGTGCGCGCGCGTCAGCGGCGTAAAAAGCGGCGGGATTTATGCAGGTCTCGATAACCATTTTTATGGTCATCGCAAAATATTGAAACCCGAACATTTAAGCTGGCAGGAATATGCCATGCTGCTGCTCAACAGCATGCCGGAAACGACCGCCGAACATTATCGCAATAAAATCGCCGTCTATTTGCAGTGGTATAAGAAAAAGGGCATGGAAAATATTCCGCAAACTCAGGAACGAGATATTGGCTCAGCGGATATTCCGTCGTGGCGGCGTATCTGTAAAGTCCTGCTGAATAACGACTACTGGTGTCGGGCGCTGTCATTCAGCCCAACAAAACCCAAAAACTACCAACGTTATAACGAACGCATGAAAACCAAACGCCAGGAATGGGGGATCTTATGCAACAACGATTAACTCAGGAACTCGTTGGCTTTCTTTCTGATCTGTCAGAAAAAGAGAGAATTGAAGCCATCAATGAATTCAGACAGGCGATACACAGCGTCAGTCCTTTTCGCGAAGAGCCTGTAGACTGCGTGCTGTGGGTTAAAAATGATCACATCTCACCCAATGACTACAATCCCAACAACGTTGCGCCACCGGAGAAAAAGCTGCTGCTGAAATCTCTGGAAGCTGACGGATTCACGCAACCCATCGTGGTGGTCCACTCCACGGCTGAAGAATACGAAATTGTCGATGGTTTCCACCGCCATGAACTAGGGAAAGCCAAAGCCTCGCTGCGCACAAGGCTAAAAGGATATTTGCCGGTCTCCTGTTTAGAACGTGAGCGTCATGAGCGTATGGCTGCGACCATCCGCCATAACCGCGCTCGCGGACGTCACCAAATTCATGCCATGTCCGAAATCGTCCGTGAATTATCATTGTTGGGCTGGAGTGAAGAAAAAATTGGCAAAGATCTCGGCATGGATAGTGACGAGGTTTTACGCCTGAAACAAATTAACGGCCTGCAAGAATTATTTGCCGACCGTCGCTTCTCCAAAGCCTGGACGGTTAAATAGCTACAGCGAAACCAGACGTTCGGCTGCCGCTATCAGCGTCGATTCCTGCTTGGCAAAACATAGGCGAATCAGCTTATGCGGGAAAGGATCGGCGCAGAAAACCGATAGCGGGATCGCCGCGACGCCCACTTCTTTGGTCAGCCACTGGCAAAACTCAACGTCGCCAAGCGTGGAGACGGCGCTGTAATCGACCAGCAGAAAATACGTGCCTTCACACGGCAGAATTTCCAGTCGGCTTTCACGCAGCGCATTTACCAGTACATCGCGTTTTTTCTGATAAAAGGCTGGCAACTCACGATAATGCGTTGGATCTTCGCGCAGCATATCCGCCAGCGCCAGCTGTGCCGGCGTATTGACGGAAAACGTCAGATACTGGTGTACCTTGCGCAATTCCGTGCTAATGGCGGCAGGCGCTACGCAGTAGCCGACTTTCCAGCCGGTCATATGATAAGTCTTACCAAACGATGAAACGGCAACGGCACGTTCACGCAGCTGCGGATGCGCCAGCACGCTGGCATGCCCCTGTCCGGCGAAGCAGATATGTTCATACACTTCATCGCTGATGACAAAAATATCGCGTTCTTTAATCGCCTGCCACAGGGCATCAAAATCAGCGTGATGCCACACGCTGGCGGAAGGGTTGTGCGGAGTGTTAAGGATCACCAGCCGGGTCCGTTCGCTAAGTAACGCGCTAAATTCCTGCCAGTCGACGCGAAAAGACGGCGGTTGCAGCGCGATGCGTTTGACCACGCCGCCGGATAATTCGATCGCGGGCGCATAGCTGTCGTAGCTCGGGTCAAAACAAATCACCTCATCGCCAGGCCGTACCAGTGCCGTAATCGCGGCGTACAATGCTTCTGTAGCCCCCGCAGTGACGGTCACTTCGCTATTCGCATCAGGTTTATAGCCGTACAGCTGCGCGGTTTTATCCGCAATAGCTTCGCGCAGCGGCTGTACGCCCGTCATCGGCGCATACTGGTTTGCGCCATGCGCGACGTGATACGCCAGACGTTCTTGTAAAAAGAGCGGACCATCAAAATCAGGAAATCCCTGCGAGAGGTTAATGGCCTGGTGCTGCTGCGCCAGCGCGCTCATTTGCGTGAAAATAGTGGTGCCCAGATTAGGCAGTTTGCTTTGCGGAATCAGCGGGTTATTACTCATTATAGTTATCCCAGCATGTGATGTTGTGGTTGAAGCCACTATAGCACGATGCTAGTATTTGGCAATCAAGACGTTCAGACGTCTAAATAAAAATAACCTGCCTGGACAGGACAGCCAAAAGGACAACACAACATGAGTAATACCGAGATTCGCGTCGTCACCGGCCCGGCCAACTATTTTTCCCATCCCGGCAGCCTGTCGAGACTCAACGATTTTTTCACCGGGGATCAACTCTCACGCGCCGTCTGGGTATATGGTGAGCGTGCCATCGATGCAGCCCGACCTTATCTGCCAGAGACCTTTCATCTTGCCGAGGCTAAACGCCTGCTGTTTACGGGCCATTGCAGTGAAACCGATGTTGCTCAGCTGGCAAAAGAGTCAGGGGAGAATCGCAGCGTGGTGATTGGCGTGGGCGGCGGGACATTGCTCGACACGGCCAAAGCGCTGGCCCGTCGTCTGGAACTGCCTTTTGTCGGTATTCCTACTATCGCGGCGACCTGCGCGGCCTGGACACCACTCTCCGTCTGGTATAACGATGCAGGACAGGCGCTGCATTTTGAAATTTTCGCGGATGCAAACTTCCTCGTACTGGTAGAACCCGAGATCGTTCTCCATGCGCCAGAAGAATACTTACTGGCGGGGATCGGCGACACGCTGGCGAAATGGTACGAGGCCGTCGTGCTCGCACCTCAACCGGAAACCCTGCCGCTTACCGTGCGTCTGGGTATTGATGCGGCACAGACGATTCGCGACGTCCTGCTGGAAAGCAGCGAGCAGGCGCTGGCAGACAAACAGCAAGGCACGTTAAGCCGAACGTTTTGTGATGTGGTGGATGCGATTATAGCCGGAGGCGGCATGGTCGGCGGTCTGGGCGAGCGCTATACCCGCGTGGCGGCCGCGCATTCGGTACACAATGGCCTGACCGTCCTCCCGCAAACGGAGAAGTTTTTACACGGCACCAAAGTGGCGTACGGCATACTGGTGCAGAGCGCGCTGCTGGGACAAGATGATGTGCTGGCGCAGTTGATTACCGCTTATCAGCGCTTCAACCTACCAACCCGATTAGCTCAACTGGAAGTGAACATCAATAACCGCGTCGAACTCGATAAGGTTATCGCGCACACTCTGCGCCCTGTGGAGTCCATTCACGCGCTGCCGGTAACGTTAACGCCGCAGACCCTGCGCGCAGCGTTCGAAAAGGTAGAGTCGTTTACGGTGTGACTATGGTGCAGGTTGCCTGATGACGGCTTCGCCTTATCAGGCCTACGGTCAAAGCATTGTTGTAGGCCGGATAAGCGTCAGCGCATCCGGCAAAAAATTAACAGCACTTCGCGCCGCCTTTCCCCCCATAGCGCGCATCCTGACGCTCGCGGAAAAATTCTTCATAGGTCATTGGCATCTGGTCCGGATGCGTGACGCGCATATGTTCAACATAGTTGTCGTAATCCGGCACACCTATCATTAATCGGGCGGTTTGACCTAAATATTTCCCAGCTTTGGAGAGCGTTTCAAACATAGTGTTTCCCTGTCGTACAAACGCCCTCCCCGTTCAGGAGAGGGCTCGTTGGTTAAGAGAATATTAGTGCGCGCCTTTCGCTTGCGCCACGATCTCTTCGACATTATCAGGCATCGGTTCGTACGGCGTTTCTTTCGACGTCGGTTTGTCATCTTTCAGCGCTGCCAGCGCAGTTCTGATGGAGAACAGACCCAGCACCACAACGACCACCATGAAAAAGATGGTCAGTCCCGCATCCAGTCGGTTATTAAATACCAGTTGCGTCAGCTGCGACTGGGTGTACTGCGCCGGAATGTTGCCGCTGTCGATCATCGCCTGGAACTTGTTGGCGATAGCCAGGAAGCCGATTTTCGCATCCGGGCTAAACGCTTTCTGCCAGCCAGCGGTCAGGGTACAAATCAGCAGCCATGCCGTTGGCACCAGCGCCACCCATGCGTAGCGCTGACGTTTCATCTTGAACAACACCACAGCACAGAGCATCAGCGCCATACCGGCCAGCATCTGGTTGGCAATACCGAACAGCGGCCACAGAGTATTAATACCGCCCAGTGGATCCACCACCCCCTGGTGCAAGAAGTAACCCCAGGCCAACACGCACAGCGCTGTAGCCAGCAGGTTCGCAGGCAGCGAATCGGTACGTTTCAGACTCGGTGACACCACGCCCAGCAGATCCTGCAGCATAAAGCGCGCGGCACGTGTACCAGCATCTACCGCCGTCAGAATAAACAGCGCTTCAAACAGAATGGCGAAGTGATACCAGAACGCCACATCCATCATACCGCCCAGCGCGCCGTGCAGAATGTACGCCATCCCTACAGCCAGCGTCGGCGCTCCGCCTGCGCGGGAGATAATGGATTGTTCACCGACTTCATTGGCGATTTGATGCAGGGTGTCCGGCGTAATGGCAAAGCCCCAACTGCTGACCACCTGCGCCGCAGAAGCGACTACGTCAACCGTCCCCGCCGGAGCCAGCACCGCCATCGGGCTGTTCATCGCAAAGTACACGCCCGGATCGATGATACACGCAGAAACCAGCGCCATGATGGCGACAAAGGATTCCATCAGCATCCCGCCGTAGCCGATAAAGCAGGCCTGCCCTTCATTCGCCAGCATCTTCGGCGTGGTACCGGAAGCGATCAGCGCATGGAAGCCCGATACCGCGCCACAGGCAATGGTAATAAACAGGAACGGGAACAGGTTACCGGTCCAGACCGGGCCAGTACCATCAACAAACTTAGTCAGCGCAGGCATGGTCAGCGTCGGACGCATGATCAGAATCCCTACCGCCAGACCAACAATGGTGCCGATTTTCAGGAAAGTAGAAAGATAATCACGCGGCGCCAGCAGCAGCCACACCGGCAGCACGGCAGCGACAAAGCCGTAGCCCACCAGCATCCACGTCAGCTGTACCCCGGTAAAATCAAAGTACGGCGCCCAGGTCGGGCTTTCAGCGACCCAGCCGCCGGAAATAATAGCAAACACCAGGAATACCAGACCGATGACCGACACTTCACCAATGCGGCCCGGGCGCAGATAACGCAGGTAAATCCCCATGAAGATCGCCAGCGGGATGGTAAACGCGACGGTGTAAGTGCCCCACGGGCTGTGGGTCAGCGCTTTCACGACGATCATCGCCAGTACCGCAAGGATAATCACCATGATCATAAAACAGGCCACCAGCGCAATGACACCCGCCGTAGGGCCCATCTCTTCTTTCACCAGTTCGCCAAGGGAACGACCATCGCGACGGGTAGAAACAAACAGCACCATGAAATCCTGTACCGCCCCCGCCAGCACTACCCCGGCGAGCAGCCAGATCATACCTGGCAGATAGCCCATTTGCGCCGCCAGTACGGGTCCAACTAACGGACCCGCTCCGGCAATCGCCGCAAAATGGTGACCAAACAGCACTTTTTTATCGGTAGGAACATAGTCCAGACCATCGTTATGACGCACGGCTGGCGTCATACGCGTCGGGTCCAGCGCCAGTACATTTTTCGCAATGTACAGGCCATAGAAACGATAAGCGATTAGGTAGACACAGACCGACGCCACGACTATCCACAACGCGTTGATCTGTTCACCACGGTTTAATGCGATATAGCCGAGGGCAAATGCTCCCACTACGGAGAGCAATGTCCAGACGAGGTACTTCCCTGATTTGTTCATAGTTGTATCCGTTATCCTGGTCAGAGAGATGTTACATTTTGTTTCTATAACATCTTTTCTTGATTTAACAACCTGACAACCATGTAAAGCGGATATATCACTGATTTTTTACATTGTATTGTTAACTTGATCACTATCAACGCAGAGACAACTGAAAAAATTGCGCGCTATGTGCCAACCCCTCAATGTTTTGTCCACATCTCTTCCCGGCATGATGCAGAGCGTGTCACTTAATATTTTTATTATTAATAAGAATATTAATTAACAATATTAACCTGAATCTCTCAACTTATACGATTAATGCACTCATGGATTAAGACTATCCTGATTTTGTATGCAGTTAGTGCTTTATTTCATTTTAATCACCGATTTCAAAGCAAAGAATATAGCCGCATCACCAGTTTTAATGACAAAATCATCCATATAAAAAAAATAAAATTAATTAAGCAGAATTTTTTCAACGCCAGGTTGTTCAGGATGGCCGTATAAGGATATAAATTATGAATAAATGCTATCGCATCGTCTGGAATATCGCCAGAAATATGTTTGTGGTGACTTCAGAACTCTCGCAGGGCGATCATCGGGTCCGCGCAACCGTCGCGGGCCTGGTGTTATCGGCGGTTGGATTAACGGCAAACTGCGTTCATGCCAGCGACTACGGTCCGCTTAGCGGTGAAACCATCAGTTTAAATGATGGCGATACAGTGACGTCTGTTGATGGCACCACGGGTATCGAAAGCCTGTCCTCAGGGGGGCAAGGCGTACAAATTAATGGTAAAGCCACCATTAACGTTACTGGTGATAGTGGTTCTGTTGGGGTAAAGCTTGATAACAGCGCCAGTAATAATTTAGGTAACGGCACACAGATTAACGTTACGGACACAGGAACGGCGAAAACAGCATCAACCACAGGTCTTTATATTAACAACACCAGTCCAGGCACAAATATAGACGCCGAGAATATATCAATTAATACCATTAGTAAAAAAGATGCTTACGGAATTAACGTTCATACAGAAAACGCCACGCTGAACTTCGGCAACAAGAGTAAAATTATCACCGAATCCCAAAATGGTAATGCGACGGGCGTCTATTTCTATGACGACAATAATACGTTAACCATGAATGCTGGATTAATCCAGGTTAACACCGAAGCAACCGGTAAGGCTGTCGGTATCGACACATACTGGGCAAACGGTACCACGCTCAATTTTGGGGATGACAGCCGCATAGAATTAACCAGCGGCACAGCCGGCGGCAGCGCGCTCTATCTTGGAAAAAACACCCAGGTTAACGCGAACGGGCTGAACATTGATTTCACCGTATCAGAGGCAGGAACAGGCACCACGATTTATGGTATCCAGGAGGGGCAATACAGCCAAATTGATCTGGGCAAGAACAGCGCAATTACGCTCTCAATGCCTGGAGGTACGGCATATGGACTCGTTTCTGGTTCACAAAGTTATTTTACGGCAGATAGCCTTGATATCACCCTTTCCACAACCTCTACCGAGCGCGCAAAAGGTACGGGCGCGGACATCAGCGGCAACGTGGATTTTGGCAATGATTCCACCATTACCGTGCACGGTTTCTCCGAAGGATACGGGATGATTGTTGATGATTATTCAGCAACCAGCAAAGATGATGCCATCGGGACAGTAAAGGCCAACAATCTCACCATTGACGTCACCGGCCAGAAGACGGAAGGGCTTCGAATAGAAGGCGGCGTGGTTGATTTAGGGTCAGACAGCGCCATTAGCGCAAACGGGACTGCATCAACAATTTACCTGACCGGCCGAGGATACAGTGAATTCAATGCCAAAAATCTGACCGTCACGACCGCGCAGTCCACCGCCCTTACACTAATGAGCAGCATGCATGCCGCCGTCGCCAACATTGGCGAAGGCAGCACTATTGATGGAAGAAATTCCACAGGCCACACGACCAACGGTATTGTGGCCAACACCCCCTACAGCGCCCCGACAACCATAAATTTCAACGGTTCAGCAGAGCAGCGAAACACTATCTACGCGGTGAACGGCTATGGCGCATCAGCCCAATACAGCGGCGCGACGATCAATATATCCAATACGGATATCATCATGAGCGGTAACGATCCTTACGGTCTTTGGGCCATCGGCGATGGGGATTTTACCCATGCAGGCATCATCAATGGCGAGAACCTGACTATTGATATGACCGGCGCTAACGGCAGTGGTTACGGCGTGATAGTGCAAGAAGGCGGTATCGTGAATCTGACGGGCGATACCACCATTATCGCCGACGGCGGCGTTGCCATCTGGAATCCGAAAGTTTCTTCGGGCGGGAATGTTCTACCTGGCGGGACGGTAAATGGCTCAGGGAAAATGACCATAGCCGGCGACATCGTTAACAGCGGCTGGGGATATATCAACCTCAATATGGACGCGGGTTCTTATTTCGCCGGGGCAACCTCGGTTAATGAAAGCTTCAACGACCAGGGTATTGATTCAATCCTCAACCTTAACCTTGCCGACCAGAGCCTGTGGCGGGTTACCGATGATTCCACGCTCACGACGCTGACTAACGCAGGAACCCTTGAGCTGGCGGCAGACCACGCAGCCGGAACTTACAGCACCGTGCATGCTGACGAGGTCACGCTGAAAGAAAGCAGTATTCTCAGCGTCGATTTAAGCGCCGCGGCGCTGGCCAGTCGGTCCGCTAACCCGCTAATTACCGGCGGACAGGTTAATCCCGGCGGAGATCTACACATCAGCAATTCGGGTAATGCGCTGGATCTCAACGCGCTGACCTCAGACAATCAACTGGCAGACATCGACACGGTTACGCTAATTGATGCCGACTCCGCAATCGTGAGCGATTTCGCTTCGATCTCAACCGATCCGGATACCCTGCCCGACTATATCGCGATTTCTGGTCAGATTAACGCCCTTGATAATACCCAATATGAATTGGGTGTGGGGCTCAGTTGGTACGCCGGAGACTCCGCCGCGGTCTCTACGCCTGCACACGGTACGTTTACCCTTGACGCGGGCCATACATTTACCGTCAATGGGTTGCTGGCAGATACCTCACCCAACGCCACCACTGGATGGGACGGTAAAAGTCTGACCAAAAAAGGAGACGGCACGCTCACCCTTACCGCAAAGAATACCTGGAGCGGAGTCACAGACATTCAGCAGGGAGCGCTGTGGTTGACTGAATCGGGCGCTATCGGCGCTGAAGGCAGCAAGCAGAGCGTCAATGTCAAAGTCGGAGCCACCCTCGGCGGCAACGGGGTAATCAACGGCGCGGTAAATAACCTCGGCCTGCTAAGTTTTGGCGATAGCACAACGCCAGACAGCCAGTTGATCGTTAATGGCAATGTGACCAACCAGGGCGTAATCCGCAGCAGTGGTTCGACTCCCTGGAATGCGTTAATCATCAACGGCGACTACACGGGCAACGGCGGTCAGCTCTCACTTAACGCCAGTTTAGGCGATGATAATTCACCAACCGACCAGCTCATTGTCTCGGGTAATGTTAACGGCAGCACCACGCTCTACATCAATAATGTGGATGGCGTGGGTGCATATACCGATCAAGGTATCGAGATTGTTGACGTCGGTGGGGTGTCATCAGATAACGCGTTTTCTCTTGGCAATCAGATTCAAATCGGCCTGTATGAGTATCGTCTGTATGAAGATAACGAAAGCTGGTATTTGCGTTCCAAAGCAGAAACACCCGACGACCCGGATGATGACGTCACTCCGATCGATCCTGATGACAGCGACGTCACACCGGTCGATCCTGACGATGGCGGCAGCGACGTCACGCCAGTTGATCCTGACGACGGCGGTAGCGACGTCACCCCGTCAAATCCACAATATCGCGCCGATATAGGCGCTTATCTGGGCAACCAGTGGCTGGCGCGTAGCCTGCAGATGCAAACGCTGTTCGATCGTGAAGGGAGCCAGTACCGCTCGGCCGAAGGAAGCGTCTGGGCGCGAATGAAAGGCGGAAAAACGGACACATCGGCTGTAAATGGCAATATCGACATGGACAGCGATTACACCCAGTTTCAGCTTGGCAGCGACCTTGCAACCTGGCGCGATGATCAGCAAAGCATCACGTTTGGCCTGATGGCCAGTTACCTTGACGGCAGTACCGACAGCACCGGAAATCGTGGCGCGGATGGCAGTCAGTTTACAGCCACAGGCGATATCGACGGTTACAATCTTGGCGCGTATGCCACCTGGTTCTCTGATGCCCGGCAACATCGCGGCTGGTATGTTGATACGTGGTATCAGTATGGCTTCTACAATAACAGCGTCGAGAATGGCAATGCCGGTTCAACGCATTACGACTCCCTGGCTCACGCGATTTCGCTGGAAAGCGGTTATCGCTACGACATGAATATGAGCAGCGCTAACACAGTAAGCCTGACGCCACAGGCGCAGGTTATCTGGCAACGCTACGAGGCAGATAGCGTTGAGACAAATGGTACACGCATAGACGGGCAAAATGGCGATAGCTGGACCACACGTCTTGGTCTGCGAATTGATAGCCAGCTTTCATTCGTCGATGCAACCGTCCGGCCATTCGCAGAGATTAACTGGCTACACTCCACCGACGATCTGGCCGTATCATTTGATAACGCAACGGTAAAACAGGATCTTCCTGCCGATCGCAGCGAGCTAAAAGTGGGAATTCAGGCGAATCTCAATAGCCAGTGGAACGTCAGCGTCCAGGCGGCAGGTCAGAAAGGTAATAACGACTACCGCGATCTCAACGGGAGTTTTAATCTGCGCTATAGCTGGTAACTGGTGTTACGAAGCGCGTCTAAACGACGCGCTTATCTTCACCCCATCACTGCAGTGCCTAAACGACAGGTGCAACAGCGTCGTCCCTGTTCATCAAAGATAACGATTTCCCAGCTTTGGCTCTGACGCCCGAGGTACAGCGGCTGGCAGACACCGCGCACTTTCCCCTGCGCAACCGCCCGATGATGGGTAGCGTTCAGTTCCGTCCCCACCACGCACTGCCCGTCGCGCGTCATCAGATAACCCGCCATCGAACCCAGCGTTTCCGCCAGAGCCGCCGACGCGCCGCCGTGCAGTAGGCCAAACGGCTGATGCGTGCGGCTATCCACCGGCATTTCGGCTTCCAGCACATCATCCCCCAGTCGGGTATAAACCATGCCAAGATGCGCCACCATCGTGTTCTGACTGGTAGCATTCAGTTCATCCAGCGTTAAATGACGTTTCCAGATCATGGTCATGCCCCCAGCGTAGAGCCGCCGTCCACCACGATATCCTGCAGCGTAATGTGGCTGGCAAGGTCAGAGGCGAGAAATAAAATGGTGTTGGTGATTTCCTGCGGCCGGGCGATTTTCCCCAGCGGAATACCGAGCTTAAACTGCTCGCCAAACCCACGAATGCGCTGTTGCTCCGCGTCATCACTAACCCACAACGTACGCTGCATGTCAGTGTCGGTCGAGCCTGGTGAAACCACATTACAACGCACACCGCTACCCGCCAGCTCAAGTCCGACGGTCAGCGCCAGGCTTTTCAACGCGGCTTTTGACGCGCCGTAGGCGCTCATGCCGATACGCGGTGTGTGCGCCGCATCCGACGCGACGGTCACGATCGCCCCGCCCTGCTGGCGACGAAACTGCGCCATCGTCTGCTGAAACAGATTGAACGCCCCGCCAACGTTTACCGCAAACGTCTGCTGCCACTCCTCAGCGCTCAGCGCATCGGTGGCCCCCATACGCAAAATACCTGCGGCATTGACCAACACATCCAAACGCTCGCGCGCTTGAAGGACGCGCTGGCACACCTCAGCCACCTGTCCGGCATTCGCCACATCCAGTACTTCGGTCGTAAACGGGTAGTTATCCTGAGGAAACTCGCGATCGAATCCTGTCACCTCAGCGCCAGCATGCGCAAATGCCAGCGCCGTGGTATAGCCAATCCCTTTTCCCGCCCCGGTTACCCAGACGGTTTTCCCTGCAAAATCAAATCCGGCCATTACTTCACCTCGCGGGAGAGCAGCGTCCACCAGGCGTCAATGGTCGGATTTTTCGCCAACATCACGAAATCAATGTCGCCATGAACTTTACGCCAGCGCGCCGCCAACGCCATCATGCGCACAGAATCCAGCCCGTAGTCGATCAGGTTTTCATCATCCATCGGCTCTTCAGACTCGTCCAGCAGCGGCAGAATAACGCTGCGCAACGCATCCTTAGTGGCCGGGACCGGGGTCGGTAATAATTCCTGAGTCATCACTACGCGCCCGGAACGCCCTGCCACGTATTTCAGCGACATCAGGTGCTCGTCACGGCTAAAGTCCGCCAGCGCATCGGCAACCATAAACGGCTTGATATCACGCATAAAAGCGTCCGTTGCGGTGGTCATACAGCCGATATGCGCATACACCCCGGTAATGATCAGTTGATTACGACCGGTTTCCTTGAGCATCTGTTCCAGCGGGGAGCGATGAAATGCGCTGTAACGCCATTTCACCAGAATGGTATCCGCTTCATCCGGGGCCAGCGCCTCAACAATCTTTTGCTGTTCTGGTGAACGCGTCAGACCCGGTCCCCACATATCATTGAGCAGAGCGCGGTCTTCATCACTCTGTTCTTTCGGCTGAGCGGTGTAATACACTGGAATGTTATGTTCTTTACAGTACTGACGCAGTGCGGCGATGTTAGCGACAACCTGCTCCATCATCGGGCAGTTATCACCCCAAAAGCCGATAAAATAATCCTGCATGTCGTGGATCAGCAGCGCGGCGCGTTCAGGGTCAAACGCCCAGTCGACCTTGTTCACCGGAACATCAAGCGCCGTGGGTAGCGCATAAGCCTGCAGTTTAGGAATTGCCATCTCTTTTTCTCCTTCAGGCCAGTGAACGTGCTGCCAGCCACTGACGTAATTGTTTTTTATCCACTTTCCCAACCGGGGTCAGCGGTAATGACTCAACGCATTCAACGCGGTCAGGTAATTTGAATTCCGCCACGCCCTGTTCACGTAGAAAACGACGCACCTGCACCGCGCGCAGCGGCTCTTTTACCACCAGCCAGGCACAGCTTTTCTCGCCCATCAGTTCGTCATCCATACTGACCAACGCGGCATGGATCACCGATGGATGGCGCAGCAGCAGGTTTTCAATCTCTTCAGCAGCGATCTTCTCCCCACCACGGTTGATCTGATCCTTCTCGCGTCCCTGAACGGTGATATAACCATCCGGATCGATAGCGATCAGATCGCCGGAACAATAAAAACCGTTGGCGTCAAAGGCGCTGGCATTGTGCTCTGGACTTTTGAAGTAGCCGCGGAAGGTGTAAGGGCCACGCGTCATCAGGCGTCCGGTTTCACCCTGGGCTAATGGATTGCCATCAGCGTCCGCCACCCAGACTTCATCATCGGGACACATTGGGCGACCCTGGGTATTGATGATGCGCTCCGGGCTATCATCCAGACGGGTGTAGTTCACCAGCCCTTCCGCCATGCCGAAGACCTGCTGCAGCTGGCAGCCAATCTCTGCAGGAATACGCGCCGCAAGCGTGGCGGAAAGACGTGCCCCACCAACCTGCAACAGCGTCAGCGAAGCCAATTGCGCATTGCTGCCCCATTCCGCAATGGCCTGCAACCACAGGCTCACCGCAGGCGGTACCAGCGCCGTGACGTTAACCTGATGCCGTTCTATTAGCGGGAAACAGAGGGTTGCGCTCGGGTCATCCGCCAGCACCACGGTGCCGCCGGCCAGGAATACGCCCAGTGCGCCAGGCGAACTCATGGCGTAGTTATGCGCCGCCGGGATCGCGCACAGATAACGCGTTTCCCCGGTGAAGCGGCAAATCTCATTGCTGCGACGCACACTGTAGTAGTAATCGTTATGGGTACGAGGTATTAGCTTTGGCGTCCCGGTCGTCCCGCCGGAAAGCTGGAAGTACGCCACCTCATCAGCGGGCGACGGCGTGGCGGTAAAATCAGTCGCAGGTTGGCTTATCGCCGTTTGTAGATTGTGTTCACCTTCATCATTACGCAGTTGCACCACGCGCACTGAATTATGTTCAGCCACAAAAGCGTTTAGAAAATCGTCCCCGCTAAACAGCGCATGCTGGCGATCGGCAATCAGCAGCGCCGGTTCAATCTGTTTGGCATAGGCGTTTAGTTCGTTACGCTGATGGCTGAATAACGCCAGCACCGGGGCTACGCCCAGCTTGAGCAGCGCAAAGAAGGTGATATACAGCTCAGCCACATTGCCCAGTTGCACCAGCGCGGTTTCACCGGGTTTGAGTCCCTGACGGCGCAGGCTGCAGGCGAGATTGTCAGCGGCCTGATTTAGCTGGCGATAGCTCAGATGGCGTTCACCATCAATTACCGCCGTATGATCGCTTTCTGCGTGACGGGTCAGAATGTCGGTCAGCGGCAAATCCTGCCAGTAACCTTTTTCACGATAGCGGCGGGCAAACTCCTCCGGCCAGCGGGTGAAAGGAATACTCATTATCGCTCCTCAGAAGCCTGGTCAATAAGGCTCTTAATGCAGTCCAAAAACATTCAACATCGTGGAGAGCTTGGCCCCCGTTTCACGCCATTCCGCAACCGGGGAAGAGGCCGGAACAATCCCGGCGCCAGCAAAGAAACGAACCTGATTACGCAGCAGCTTCGCGCAGCGGATCGTCACCACCCATTCACCGTTACCTTCGGCATCGCACCAGCCAACAATGCCGCCGAACAGTTCGCGATCGAACGGCTCCAGCTCGGCGATAATGTTGCGTGCAACCTGATGTGGGAAACCGCTCAGCGCAGGCGTCGGATGCAGCAGACACGCCAGCGTCAGGGCGTTTTCCTGCGCGTTGGCTTTACCTTCAAACGGTGTGCCAAGGTGCCAGAGCGTTGGCGTGGTAACCAGTTGCGGTGAAGAAGGCAATTGCAGTTCACGACTGCGATCGCGCAGGACGGTTTTCATCGCCTGCGTCACCAGGTCGTGCTCATGGCGATCCTTCTCGGAGGCCAGCAGGCGGATCCCCGCCTCTCGATCCAGCACATCATCTGGCTGACGACGTGCCGAACCGGCCAGCGGCAGTGAGCTAAAACGATCGCCTTCTTTGCGCAACAGCAGTTCCGGGCTGGCGCCAATCAATACGCCGCCGTCTTCCAGAGGCACATGGAAGTTGTAGCTGGCCGGATTTTGCGCCACCAGGCGCTCCAGCAGCGCGCCACTGTCAATGTTGGCATCGGTGGTGATATCGATCAGGCGTGACAACACCACTTTGTCGACTTCCGGGGTTGCCGTCAGCGCAGCCGCCCGGCTGACCATATCTTCAAAGAAATCCTGTTCCGGGATCGATTGACGTTCAACAACGTTCAGCGACTGATGCGCGTTAAAGTAACGTGATGACTGCTGCTTAGCCGTTCGGGAGAACGTCTGCCACGAGCGGGGAATAAACAGCGATGACGGCTGGCGGGTATCAAAAGGAATCGCCCCTACCATGATGGGGTTCGCGATGCCCTGCGATTTGGCATCCGCAAACAGTGCATGCATTTTTTGTTGGAATGGGCTGTCTGGCGAATCGCCATCAATTGCCGGTTCCGCGTAGCGGGCGAAGCATCCTGACGTCGTAAAACTACGATACGGCGACATAAAGAAAAAACTGTCGGGAGCGAGCGTCGGCATAGTCTGCGTTTTTTCCTCGGCCAGTGACGTATCCATATCATCCTCCAAAAATGATAAAGGCTCTAATAATGATTATCATTTATATTTTCGGTCGCTAACCTAAAAGCAAAGCGCCGGTATGTCAACTCTTGTGGTAGCACAATGTGCGACTTTGGCTTGCATCCTTGCCCACTAACAATGAAAATGAGAAGCATTACTTATACTGATAACAGGATGCTGATACGTGAGTCTCCCCTCTTTTTGTCGCACCGTGCTCTTACTGGCTGGTTTATCTATTTCAGGAATTTCTTCAGGGCACGCCGCCGACTGGCCGCGTCAGGTTACCGACAGTCGCGGCACGCATACGCTGGAGCATAAGCCACAGCGAATTGTCTCCACCAGCGTCACCCTCACCGGCTCGCTGCTGGCGATTGATGCTCCGGTCATCGCCAGCGGTGCCACTACGCCGAACAACCGCATCGGCGATGCACAGGGCTTTTTACGCCAGTGGAGCGAAGTGGCAAAGGCGCGCAAACTGAGCCGTTTGTACATCGGGGAACCGAGCGCTGAGGCCGTAGCGGCACAAATGCCGGATCTGATTCTGATAAGCGCCACTGGGGGCGATTCAGCCCTCGCGCTTTACGATCAGCTGTCCACCATTGCGCCAACGCTCATCATTAATTACGACGATAAAAGCTGGCAGTCGCTGCTGACCCAGTTAGGTGAAATTACCGGTCAGGAACAACAGGCGGCATCCCGTATTGCCGAGTTTGATAAGCAACTGCAGGCGGTTAAGCAACGTATCACCCTGCCGCCGCAACCGGTCAGCGCGCTGGTGTATACCGCCGCCGCGCACAGCGCCAACCTGTGGACCCCTGAGTCGGCGCAGGGCAAACTGATGGAGCAATTAGGTTTCACTCTGGCCCCGCTGCCTGCCGGTTTGCACACCAGCCAGAGTCAGGGCAAACGCCACGATATCATCCAGCTTGGCGGTGAGAACCTGGCGGCTGGCCTGAACGGCGAAGCGCTGTTCCTGTTTGCTGGCGACAGCAAAGATGCCGATGCCATTTATGCCAATCCGCTTCTGGCGCATCTGCCAGCCGTGCAGAATAAACGTGTTTATGCTCTGGGTACGGAAACCTTCCGTCTCGACTACTACAGCGCGACGTTGCTGCTGCAGCGTCTGTCGGCTCTGTTTTAATCGCCCGCGCCGGATACGGCTAATGCCTTATCCGGCCTCCCCTGGGCATAACGTTAGCTGGCATTCACGGGCATTTGTCGGAATCGGCGCACTTCACCCAACAGCAGCAGCAGTAGCAGACCGATAATCACCAGCCCAAAGCCACTCACGCTTGCCGAAGCGACCGGCGTCATTATCGCGCCCAGACCACCTAACAGCGCCGCGCCAATCGCATCGCCGGTAACGTTCTGCGCCGTCCACAAACCGTTAATTCGCCCAAGCATTGCTTCCGGCGTCTGCGTCTGTAACAGGGTGTATTGCAACAAAGAGCTGACCGCACTCAACCAGCCGAACAGCGCCAGGCAGACAACCCCAAGCTGCCAGACCGGCATCAAGCCAAACAGACCAATTGCCAGGAACGACGCTACGGTTGATGCCAGCATGATCAGTCCCGGACGAACGCTGTGCGCCAACTGTCCGCTGGTCAATGCCCCCACTGCCGCGCCAAGAGGAATGGCGGCATACAGCAGACCAATTTGCGCGCTCGACATGTGCCAGTTAATTGCCAACGCCGGATACAGCACGCGCACGGCGCTCGCCATAGTCAGCAGACCGCCGAGCAGCGCAATGCCGCCAATTAACGGGCTGGCAAGCAGAAAGCGAAATGCTGCCAGCAGCGATTTCAGCGGATGCTCACGCGGCTGTGGCGGAGGCGGCAACGCGGGAAGACTCAACAACGGCAGCAAGGTAATGAAAGTACCCGCCGCCGCCAGCCCGTAGTTCCAGGCCACGCCGCCGGTCGCGAGCAGCACCCCGCCAAGCATCGGCGAAATTACCGAACCCAGGCGTACCGTCAGCATGGTAATTGCCCCGGCCTGCATCAAATTCTCGCGCCCGACCAGTGCCGGCGTTGCCGCCAGCAAAGCGGTTACGCCCAACGAGGCAAAGAAACCGTCCCATAAGCCAAGCAGATAAATGGCCAGTAACGATGGTTCGGGCAGCAGCGCATTCAGACATAGACCAATAAAGCCGACGCCGCAGGTTCCACGCGCCAGCAGGATCACTTTTTTACGCTCATAGCGATCGGCCAGCACCCCGCCCACCATCAGGCCAATAAACATTGCGCTGCCGGTCAGCGTCACCGATAAACCTACCTGCCAGGTCGACTGAGTCATCATCTGGATCTGTACCGGAACCGCCACGCCGAGTAGCCCCAGAGAGACAATGGAAATAAAACGGGCGAGGAAGACGGCGCGAAATGCAGGGTGGGTCTTTAACAGGCTGAGATTGAGCAGCCAGGATTGTCGATTCATTACAGAGCCTTACCAGGTACTTTTTCAATATCCATTCGATGGCTGCACATGCTAACATATCCAAATAAGATCGATAACGATAATTACTATCATTATCAGGGAAGTTGATATGTCATGCTCTGTTTCCGCGACACGCGCCTTCGCCGTGCCCGGACTATTGTTATTACTTGTTCTCACCACGGTATTAAGTCTGGTTATTGGCGCCAAGTCGCTACCTGCCTCCGTGGTGCTGGATGCGCTCACAGGCAGTTGTCAAAGCGCTGATTGCACCATCGTGCTGGACGCGCGCCTGCCGCGCACGCTGGCGGGGCTGCTCGCGGGTGGCGCGCTGGGCCTGGCTGGCGCATTAATGCAAACGCTCACGCGTAACCCTCTCGCCGATCCCGGTATTCTGGGCGTCAACTCTGGCGCCAGCTTCGCTATTGTGCTGGGAGCCGCGCTGTTCGGCTTTTCCTCTGCGCAAGAGCAACTGCTGATGGCCTTTTGCGGTGCGCTGGCCGCATCACTGATCGTGGCATTTACCGGTAGCCAGGGCGGCGGACAGTTAAGCCCGGTACGTCTGACGCTGGCGGGCGTAGCGCTGGGCGCGGTGCTGGAAGGATTATCTACCGGCATCGCCCTGCTCAATCCGGACGTCTACGACCAGTTGCGTTTCTGGCAGGCCGGTTCACTGGATATCCGTAGCCTGCAAACGCTAAAGGTTGTTCTGGTACCGGTACTGATTGCTGCGGCTGTCGCGTTATTCCTCAGCCGGGCACTGAATAGTCTGAGCCTTGGCAGCGACACCGCTACCGCGCTTGGCAGTAAAGTCGCTCGCACGCAGTTTATTGGCCTGCTGGTGATTACCGTATTGTGCGGCAGTGCAACCGCGATTGTCGGCCCTATCGCTTTTATTGGCCTGATGATGCCGCATATGGCGCGCTGGTTGGTGGGGGCGGATCACCGCTGGTCACTGCCCGTAACCCTGCTGGCAACCCCTTCTCTGTTACTGATTGCCGATATCATCGGTCGCCTGATTGTCCCCGGTGAGCTGCGCGTTTCGGTAGTCAGCGCCTTCATCGGCGCGCCGGTGCTTATCTTTCTGGTACGGCGGAAACCGCGTGGAGGTGGCGCATGACGCATCTCCCTCGCCGCCTGATAATCAGCAGCCTGCTGCTGGTTGTAGGATGTCTCGCCGTTGGCTTGTGGAGCCTGCGTAGCGGCGTCGTTACGCTGGAAACCCAGCAAATTATTGCTGCCCTGCTCGGCGATGCGCCGCGTAGCATTACACTGGTGGTGACCGAATGGCGTTTGCCACGCGTGCTCATGGCGCTATTGATTGGCGCGGCGCTCGGCGTGAGCGGCGCAATATTTCAGTCGCTGATGCGCAACCCGCTGGGTAGCCCGGATGTGATGGGTTTCAATACCGGGGCCTGGAGCGGCGTGCTGGTGGCGATGGTACTGTTCGGACAGCATCTTACCGCTATCGCGCTGGCAGCCATGCTGGGTGGGGTCCTGACCTCTCTGGTAGTCTGGGCGCTCGCCTGGCGCAATGGTATCGACACCTTCCGGCTGATTATTATTGGTATCGGCATACGCGCTATGCTGGTCGCGTTCAACACCTGGCTATTGCTGAAAGCATCATTAGAAACCGCGCTGACGGCCGGGCTGTGGAACGCCGGTTCGCTCAATGGCCTGACCTGGGCCAAGACCTGGCCTTCTGCCCCACTGATTATCATCATGCTGGTGTGCGCCACACTGCTGGTACGCCGGATGCGTTTGCTGGAAATGGGTGATGACAGCGCCTGCGCGCTTGGCGTCAGTGTAGAACGTTCACGTCTGATGATGATGCTGGTAGCGGTTGTACTGACCGCTTCCGCCACCGCGCTGGCAGGTCCAATCTCGTTTATTGCCCTTGTCGCCCCGCATATCGCGCGGCGGATTAGCGGCACATCGCGCTGGGGATTAACCCTGTCGGCGTTGTGCGGCGCGTTGCTGCTGCTGATGGCTGATTTATGCGCCCAACAGCTCTTTATGCCTTATCAGCTTCCGGTGGGCGTTGTCACCGTAAGCCTCGGCGGTATTTATCTTATCGTCTTGTTAATTCAGGAGTCCCGCAAAAAATGATCGAATCAGTAGCCCGTTTGCGTGGCGACCAGTTAACGCTGGGTTATGGCAAGTTTACCGTGGCGGAAAACCTCAATGTGTCGATTCCCGACGGTCACTTCACCGCAATCATCGGGCCAAACGGCTGCGGGAAATCAACGCTACTGCGCACGCTGAGTCGTTTGATGACGCCCGCGCATGGCAAGGTCTGGCTCGACGGCGAGCATATTCAGCACTATGCCAGCAAAGAGGTTGCCCGCAGAATAGGTTTGCTGGCGCAAAACGCCACCACGCCGGGTGATATTACGGTACAGGAACTGGTTGCCCGCGGGCGCTACCCGCACCAGCCATTGTTTACCCGCTGGCGCAATGAAGATGAAATCGCGGTCTCCAACGCAATGCAGGCGACAGGTATCACACATCTTGCATCACAAAGTGTGGATACCCTTTCCGGTGGACAACGCCAGCGCGCATGGATTGCGATGGTGCTGGCGCAGGAAACGTCGATTATGCTGCTTGATGAACCCACCACCTGGCTGGATATCAGCCATCAGATTGATCTGCTGGAGCTGCTGAGTGAGCTCAATCGGGAGAAAGGTTATACGCTGGCCGCCGTTTTGCACGACCTCAATCAGGCCTGTCGCTATGCGACGCATCTGATTGCGCTGCGTGACGGAAAAATTATTGCCGAGGGTGCGCCAAAGGAGATAGTCACCGCGCAGCTTATTGAAAAAATCTACGGTCTGCGCTGTATGATTATCGACGATCCGGTTGCCGGAACGCCGTTAGTGGTGCCATTAGGACGTACGGCGAACAGGTAAACACCGCCACCTCCGCAGAGGTGGCGAGACCATTTACTGAATGTCTTTGAGCAGGTCACACATGACTGGCCCAATCTTCTCAAACGCCTCAGGGGTTATGATATCAACGTGCGCGCAGTCCTGACGATAGACATCCAGACTGGATATCCACGGCGACCAGCTGCGCTCCGGACTGACTCCCGGCACTAAGGTACGCTCAGCGACGAACAGCGTGGCGTGACCAGCAAACGGTACGCTGTGTGCCGTGGTGAGCAGGCGAACCGCATCGGCGTAGTTACCTTCGATTGCGTTAAATAAGGTCTCTGACGCATTACCCTGCTGCGCAGCCAGAAACGCTTCACGCTCGCGCGCGATCTCCGCCAGTACCGCTGGATCTAACCCATTGGCCTCTTTATCCTGCCAGTTTTGCGTTTCCGGCGGCCAGGTATCGAGCAGTCCCAGGAATGCAACTGTCTCTCCTCTGGCATGTAAGCGCGCGGCAATCCCCTGCGCCAGCGTGCCTCCCAGCGAGTAACCTAATAAATAGTAGGGACCATGAGGCTGCTGGCTGAGCAGCGTTGCCAAATGATGTTCACATACCGCATCAAGGTTCTCCGCCGTTTGCATAGGGCCATCCGGCCGTGGAGACTGAATGCCGGTAATCGACCATTGCGGGCTGAGGTAGCGCGACAGCACGCTAAACTGCCAGGCAAAACCCGACGCCGGATGGAAGCAAAACAGCGTTGGCCCGTGACTTTGGCGCAGCGGCAGCAGCGTCTCAAATCCCAGACGCTGCGACTGCTCATCATCATTGCTCTCCAGCAGTGCGCTCAGTTGTTCAACGGTAGAAGCCACCATTATCTGCCCAGGCGTCACCTGACGCTCAAAAGCCCGGCTCAACTGCGCTGCCAGCTTCATCGCCAGCAACGAATGACCACCAAGCGCAAAGAAGTCCGCCTCCACGTCATTCACCTCGCAACTCAGCAAAGCCGCAAAAGACTGTGCGATGGTAGTTTCAGTCCCTGTACGCGGCGCGCGCCCGGAAGTACGCGACGTCAACTGCGGCATCGGCAGCGCTTTACGATCCAGTTTACCGTTCGCGCTAAGCGGTAGCTCCGCCAGTTGCAACAATACCGTTGGCACCATATGCGCAGGCAGTTTTTCACGCAGACTGTCCCGCAATGCGGACGTATCCAGCGGTAACCCCGATTGCGACACCAGATACCCCACCAGTTGACGCGCATCGCCGCCTGTCGCCGCCGCCTGGTTGAATACGCAGGCATGGGCAACGGCATGCTCGACATCAGGCAACTGCTGCATCACCCGATCAATCTCACCAAGCTCAATGCGTTGTCCGCGAATTTTAAGCTGGTCATCGCTGCGCCCAAGGTATTCCACCGCGCCATTTTCCAGCCAGCGCGCCACATCCCCGGTACGGTACATGCGTTCGCCGGCGTTAAACGGATCGGCGATAAAGCGGCTTGCGGTCAGATCCGCTCGCCCCAGGTATCCTTGCGCCAGTTGGATCCCCGTCAGATACAGGTCACCCGCCACGCCGAAAGGCACCGGGCGCATCATGGCATCCAGGATGCGTAAACCTGTATTCCATACCGGATAACCAATCGGCACGCTGTTGCCGGTTACGGCGGCAAGTTCATCCCCACAGGCCGGATACCAGCTCACATCGACCGCCGCTTCCGTTGGCCCGTATAAATTGTGCAGTGGCGCACGAGTCAACTGCTCCCACTCGCGACATAAATCTGCAGGCAAGGCTTCACCGCTGCAGAATACCCGTTTCAGCGAGGCGCAACTCTCCCGCGCGGTTTCCGGCGTCAGTGAAGCGACAAAAGCGGCCAGCATCGAAGGAACGAAGTGCGTGGTCGTCACCCCGTATTGGGCAAAGAATTGCTGCATCGCCAGCGGATCGCGGTGCGCCTCAGGTTCCGCCATTACCAGTTTTGCCCCGGCAATAAACGGCCAGAAAAACTCCCATACCGAGACGTCAAAACTGCATGGCGTTTTTTGCGCCACCACATCATCTGCGGCCAGCGGGTAGTGATTTTGCATCCACAGCAAACGGTTAACGATGGCGGTTTGCCCAACCATTACCCCTTTTGGTCTGCCGGTAGAACCGGAAGTAAAAATGATATAGGCCGTATGATTGGGTTGAGATAGCGCCAGCGGAGCTGCATCTTCTGCTGGCAGCGGCGCGTTGTAGCACAGACTTTCCAGCGCCGGAATATCGCTAAAGCGCGCCAGTTGCTCTTCGGTCGCGATCAGCAATTTCGGTTTTGCGTCTTCGAGCATCATCCGCAGGCGATCGTCCGGGTATCCGGTATCCAATGGCAGCCAGGCGGCTCCCGCCTCAACAATGCCGTGCAATGCCAGCGTCAGGAACACGGAACGCGGTAATGCCACGGCTACGCTGTCGCCAGGGCGGACGCCACGCTCGCGCAGAAGCTGCGCCAGCGCCACGACCTGCTGGCGCATTTCGCGATAGCTAAACTGATAACGGGCATCGGCCAGCGCCGGGGCATCCGGCGTTTTATCAGCCTGCTGCGCCACCAGCGCGCTCAGCGTAGTGGACGGGATCTCCACGGTGGTGTCGTTAATCTTCGCCAGCCGCTCATGTTCTGTTGGCAACAGCATCCCGGCGTCGCCGCAGCATAGCGCCGGATTGTCGGCAAACTGCTCGATAAGCCCGATTAAACGTGATGCATGCTGCGCCAGCGTCTCGGCTTCATAACGTTGTTTATTGGCCAGGATTTCAATACTCAGACCGCCGTTTTCATCCGGGAACAGCGCCAGCTCAAGATCGTTCACCGGCCCCGTCGCCAGCGTATGAGTTCGCGCCTGCACGCCGGGAATATTGAGCTGATAGTCGAATATTTTCACGTTCAGCACCGGGCCAAACAGCGGTTCAGCACCGGCTGCGCGCCCGCTGTCGCGAACAATTTGCTCGGCATCATAACGCTGATGTCGGCGCATTTTCTTTAACTGTCCGGCCAGTCGTTGTGCAAGCGCAGGCAAGCTTTCTGCCGCATCCAGTTGCACACCAAATGGCAAAACGTTTAAAACGGGTCCGCTGGACGTCAGCGCCGCCGACCCCATGCGCCGCATAAAGATAAACCCGGCAGCATAATCCATTCGGCTGCACAAACGTCCCAGCCACAACGCCACCAGCGCGAGGGCCAGATCCGCACGCTGAACATCAGGCATACGTGCCGCAAGTCGGCGAAACTCCCCTTCAGGCGCGGTTAACTTCAGACGAATGATATCCGCGCTGGCTGAGCGCCCCGGCAGTGGTTTATCCGATAGCGATGCTGGAGGTGGGAGTTGCTTTCGTTGCTCGCTCCAGAAGGTGCCGTCGCGTTGCCAGGCATCGCTTTGACGATACTGTTGATACTCTTCCACCACCTCGGCAAATGGCGTAAAAGGTGATTCTGGCGTGGACTCGCCATGCAGCCATGCGCGGTAAATCGCGGCTATCTGGCGGGTAATGGCCGGGAAACTGAAGCCATCAACCAGCAGATGATGGTAACGCTGATACCAATACCAACGCTTGTCTCCCACCTGAATGAGCAGGTGAAAAACCAGCGGTTTGCCACTATCAGCACGTATGTCCTGCTGCAGGTCTGCCTGCATCAACGCTCGTGCCGCCTCATGGGGATTGGATTTTTCACGCAAGTCAATAACGTCGGGTTGCGCAAAGGCGAGCGCAGGGTCTACCCATTGCCAGACCTCGCCGTTATCTTCGCTAAACCGCATCCGTAGGGTATCTGCCTGCTCCAGACCCGCCACAACCGCTTTTGCCAGTAACGGCGCGTCCAGTTCGCCGGTTAATTCTACGTAGTGCGCCACGCTCCATGCCGAGGGCAATGTGGAGAGTTTTTCCGCCATCCAGATCCCCGGCTGAGCCGCGACTAATGGTAAACGCTGAGTCATGGAGCCTCCTGCACATCGACGTAATTTGCTGGCGTCAGCGTGGTCCAGTTTGCATCCAGCCATTGCTGGCAGGCTTCCTGGGATTGGGGTTCGCACGCGACCGTCCAACCAGCAGGAAGTGAGCATTGTCGCGGCCAAAGGCTAAACTGACGTTGGGGATTTTGCAGAATGTAAAACTGGCCCTGCGGATTATCGAAGGGGTTACTGAATTCCATACTCAACTCCTGTCGTGGAACGTCGTCCGGTTAAATCGTGTCAGTAAGCGGTTGCCAGAGCGTTATCAGCCCTTGCATCAAACCGCCGCGCCAGCAAAGCGCATCGTGTCCGCCATCAACCTGACGCCAGAAAATAGACTGTGGTGCAGAGGGTAACTGGGCATATAGCGCCTGATTAGCGCGAAAAATAATGGGCTCGCGGATCCCGGCTTCCAGGACAATACGCAGCCCCTGAGCACTGACCTTCCCGCTCTTCAGTTGCTCAACGATCGTCCCATCCTGATAACCACCGCGATGCGGCCACCAGTAAGAGCCCGACTGGCTGAGTACGCAGCCAAAGCGCGCGGGCCAGTTTAGCCCGGCATACAGCGATGACAATCCGCCAAAACTTTGTCCGGCGACCACCGTGCGCTGCGGGTCATCACTGAACGCGGTTGTCGTCTTCACCAGCGGCAACAGCTCCTCTTGTACCGCCAACCAAAAATCCGCGTTACACGGCAGTTCGCGGCTACGGTGAGCCGTGTCGATGGCATCAATCAGGAGATAAACGGCAGGAGGAAGGTGCCCACGATGCGTAAGTGAAGTTAGCGCAGGCCAGACCGGCATACTCTGCGCCCAAAACTGTCCGTCCAGCAGGATAGCCAACGGACGCGTTTCGGGTTGAGCATCACCGGTGGTAAACACCCATACGCGACGCGTATTGCCGAGCCTGGCGCTACGCCATTGCAGACACACTGCGGGTGAATCGGGGTTTTCAGGTCGATCCCATCCTGGCTGTACGGGTGCCTCCGGCATTTCCAGCGCAGACACCGCGTGGCCACGACCGCCCTGCCAGCTCTGCGAATTAAGGGGGTCAGCAATAGCCTGCGGCAGTAATTGCCGCCAGCCTTCACGCAGCGCGGTTCGGTCAGGGGTGTCGCCCAGCGCCTGCGGTGCAAAAATATCGTTGCGCGCTGTTGGGATAAAACAGTAACTGCCACGCCAGTTGGCGCTGAGGGAAACACTCCAGCACCAAATATTCGTTCCATCAATGCGTCGCATCGACTGAGGGGTAGCATTTTGATGGTGGTCGGTGACGCCGGTGATATAAACCCAAACGTGATGAATGGCTGACTCTTTCTCCGTTCCCTGCGGGTCACGCCACCAGAAGGTTACCCGATAATTTCCGTTGTCTTCACGCTCCCACTCCGGGCCTTTTTTTGACTGCCACCACGCCTCGCTTCCCATCTTTAACGTCGTCACCGCCATAACCCCATGTTTATCGTGAAATTTTATGATCTAGCGTGAAATATATTGATAATATTATTGATAACTATTTGCATTTGCAATAGCGTATTGTCGCGCTGTGGGAAGCGCGCACAGTTTTTCACCACTTATAAACCGACCTGGCGCTGCGTACTTTTTCTGGAATGGAGAGTTTACGCGGATGCGGGCGACATCAGGCCAAATGCCGCAACACGGCACATTGGAACTCGTGGCTAAAAGAACAGCAGGACATACAATGAACAACAAGATTCATTCACTGGCCTTATTGGTCAATTTAGGGATTTACGGGGTAGCCCTGCCAGCAATGGCAGAAGATCAAACCGATAGCGCCGCAGTCTCTCATGAAGACACCATCGTCGTTACCGCTGCCCAGCAGAACCTGCAGGCGCCGGGCGTTTCAACCATTACCGCTGATGAGATTCGTAAGAATCCTCCCGCTCGCGATGTGTCGGAAATCATCCGTACCATGCCAGGCGTTAACCTGACCGGTAACTCAACCAGCGGACAGCGCGGCAACAACCGTCAGATCGATATCCGCGGCATGGGGCCAGAAAACACCCTGATTCTGATCGACGGAAAACCGGTTACCAGCCGTAACTCCGTACGCCAGGGCTGGCGCGGCGAGCGTGATACCCGCGGCGATACCGCCTGGGTCCCACCGGAAATGATCGAACGTATTGAAGTGCTGCGCGGTCCTGCCGCGGCACGCTATGGCAACGGTGCGGCTGGCGGCGTGGTGAATATCATCACCAAAAAAGGCAGCAATGAATGGCACGGCTCCTGGGATACCTATTTCAACGCCCCGGAACACAAAGATGAAGGTTCGACCAAGCGGACCAACTTTAGCCTGAATGGCCCATTGGGCGGGGATTTCAGCTTCCGTCTGTACGGTAATCTCGATAAAACTCAGGCCGACGCGTGGGACATCAACCAGGGCCATCAGTCTGAACGTACCGGCACCTACTCCAACACCTTACCCGCCGGTCGTGAAGGGGTAATCAACAAAGACATTAACGGCGTGGTTCGCTGGGATTTCGCCCCGCTCCAGTCACTGGAACTGGAAGCCGGCTATAGCCGTCAGGGCAACCTGTATGCGGGTGACACCCAAAACACCAACACCAACCAACTGGTGAAAGATAACTACGGGAAAGAGACCAACCGTCTTTACCGCCAGAACTACTCTCTGACCTGGAACGGCGGCTGGGATAACGGCGTCACCACCAGCAACTGGGTGCAGTACGAACACACGCGTAACTCCCGTACACCGGAAGGCCTGGCAGGTGGTACTGAAGGGATTTTCGACCCGAATGCGTCACAAAAATATCTCGACGCCGACCTGAGTGACGTCATGCTGCACAGTGAGGTCAGCATTCCGTTAGATCTGCTGGTTAACCAAAATCTGACGCTTGGTACCGAATGGAACCAGCAGCGCATGAAAGACATGTTATCTAATTCACAGACCTTTATGGGCGGTGATATTCCAGGGGCCAGCAGCACTAACCGTAGCCCGTACTCAGATGCAGAAATTTTCTCTCTGTTTGCTGAAAATAACATGGAGCTGACCGACAGCACGATGCTGACGCCAGGTCTGCGTTTCGACCATCACAGCATCGTCGGCGACAACTGGAGTCCGTCCCTGAACCTGTCCCAGGGTCTGGGTGACGACTTTACGCTGAAAATGGGCATCGCGCGCGCCTACAAGGCGCCAAGCTTGTATCAGCTCAACCCGAACTACATTCTGTACAGCAAGGGGCAGGGTTGCTACGCCACCGGTTCCGCGACCGGTATTGGTTGCTACATGATGGGTAACGACGATCTGAAGGCCGAAACCAGTATCAACAAAGAGATTGGTCTTGAGTTCAAGCGCGACGGCTGGCTGGCTGGGGTAACCTGGTTCCGCAACGATTATCGCAACAAAATTGAAGCAGGTACGGTACCGTTCGACAGAACGTCTATCACCAACAAAGGGAAGACGACTTACACCGATATCTACCAGTGGGAAAACATTCCTAAAGCGGTGGTTGAGGGTCTGGAAGGTACGTTGAACGTGCCGGTTAGCGAAACCGTTAACTGGACCAACAACATCACTTACATGCTGCAAAGTAAGAATAAAGAGACCGGCGAACGCCTGTCGATTATTCCTGAGTACACGCTGAACTCGACTCTGAGCTGGCAGGCACGCGAAGATTTGTCGCTGCAGTCCACCTTCACCTGGTACGGCAAACAGCAGCCGAAGAAGTACGATTACCAGGGTAAACCGGTAACCGGTAGTTCGGCGAGTGAAGTCAGCCCGTACAGCATCGTCGGCCTGAGCGCGACCTGGGATGTGACGAAAAACGTCAGCCTGACCGGCGGCGTGGATAACGTCTTCGACAAACGTCTGTGGCGTGAAGGTAATGCCCAGACCACGGGCGATATTGTAACCGGGAACTATATGGCGGGCGCTGGCGCATACACCTATAACGAACCGGGCCGGACGTGGTTCATGAGCGTTAACACGCACTTCTGATAACGTTTTCCCTCTCCTCGCTGCGGGGAGAGGGAAATTATAACTATCATGCACACCACGCACACACCGCTCACTTTCGCAGACCACACGCTGAACATTGTCGAGTTCGATCCCGCCAGCTTCCATGAGCACGACCTGCTCTGGCTCCCCCACCACACTCAGCTTCAGTCCTGTGGACGTAAGCGTAAAGCTGAGCACTTAGCTGGGCGTATTGCCGCAGTACACGCGCTGCGTGAGTTTGGTCACAAAACCGTACCCGGCATCGGCGCGCAACGCCAACCGTTGTGGCCGCAAAATCTGTTTGGCAGCATCAGTCATAGCGGAACAATCGCCCTGGCCGCGGTATCAACGCATCCCGTCGGGCTGGATATAGAAACTATTTTTACGCAGCAAATGGCGAACGAACTGGTAAGTAGTATTGTCACCAATACAGAAAAAGCGTGGTTGGCTAATAGCGGTCTGTCTGTGGAGCAGGCTCTCACGCTGGCATTTTCCGCCAAAGAAAGTGCCTTTAAAGCAACCCAGGCGTCACAACAATCAGTCGCCGAATTTACGCAGTATCAAATCGTTGAGTTGCAACACAACCAAATGATACTACGTGCTCACAGCCAGGCGTATCGCGTGCAATGGCGGTTCTCGGGTAATGATGTAATCACACTGGCAACAGTGTGAACGTCACAGCAGTTCTCGCGCCTGAGCAGCGATAGCTGCGGCGTCAAAACCATGATGCTGACGTAGCCAGCCACGATCCGCTGCCGCTGCATACTCTCCATCCGGAATGCCTAAACGCTTTAACACCGCTCCGACTCCGCCCTCAGCCAGCACTTCTGCCACCAGGCTTCCCAACCCACCATTAATGTTGTGCTCTTCTACGGTAATCACCGCTTTGCTGCCCTGTAGTGCTGACAACAGGGCTTTGGTATCACATGGTCGAATTGAAGGTACACTGACCACCTTCGCCTGAATACCGGCATCAGCCAACAGCGCAGCGGCATCAACAATTTCATGAACTGTCGAGCCCGTTGCCACCAGCGCCACATGCTCCCCTTCACGCAGCGTCAACACCGCCCCCGGAACAAAACGGTAACTCTCGTCATGAAGTTCCGGCAGTGCTTTTCCATCAAGACGAATATATACCGGTCCCTGATAGCCAATCGCATAATCGATAATCTGTCGGCACTCTCGTGGCGAAGATGGGGCGAAAATCTGGATATTGCCGAAGCCTCGCATAATGGCAATATCATCGATCGAATGGTGAGTGCTCGCCAGCGGACCATAGCTGGCACCGGCATTAAGACCGAATAGCTTCACATTGGTATTGTTGTAGCAAACATCGACTTTAATTTGCTCATTGGCACGGGAGATAAGAAATGGCGCAGCGTTACAGGTGACGGCGACCTTACCGCCAAGTGCAAGTCCTGCCGCCGTTCCAACCATGCTTTGTTCGGCAATACCTACGTTGACCAGGCGACCGGGAAACTGCTTTATAAAAGGAGCAATTTTCGCGGTTGATGTCGAGTCCGCTACGACCGGCACCAGGTCAACACCCTGTTCCACTGCATCAATGAACGCCTGAACCATGACGTTCGCGAGGTGTTCTGCATTACTCATCTTTTAACTCCTCCAGAGCCAGTTCGATCTCTTCACCTTTTGGCACCCGATGGTGCCATTCAGGGCGCCCCTGGATAAACGATATACCCGCGCCTTTCGTGGTATTGGCAATGATGACGTTAGGTTTGCCATCCTGCTTAAGTCCTTCCAGCGTGGCGACAACCGACGCCATATCATTCCCCTGACACTCAGTCACCGTCATACCAAATGCCTGCCATTTTGCGGCAAGCGGATCGGTATTCATGATTTCGCGAGTCGGTCCGGCTAATTGAAGATTGTTCTTGTCATTAATAATGATCAGGTTATCGAGGCCATAATGAGCAGCAGCCAGCGCCGCTTCCCAGTTACTTCCTTCGGCCAGTTCGCCATCGCCTGTGATTAAAAAGATGCGGCGTGAACTGTTACTTTTCTTCGCAGCCAGAGCCAGTCCCACCGCAACAGGTAAACCGTGGCCCAGAGCACCGGTATTCAGTTCAATACCCGGCGTTTTCTGGCGCACCGGGTGTCCGGGAAGATGGGAATTGGCATGTTGATAGGTTTCCAGCCAGTCAACGGGAAAAAAACCCGCCTCCGCCAGAACGCAGTAGTAACAGCCTACCGCGTGACCTTTAGACTGGATGTAGATATCCCGAGCCTCATCAGCGATACGCTCCGGAGCGACATTGAGTATACGAAAATAGAGTGCCGTCAACAGCTCAACTTGAGACAAGTCCGCACCAGTATGCCCACCCGCAGGGCTGTTAGCATTTAATCTAACGATGTGACGGCGAACCGCCCGCGCTTTGCGCTCAAGAGTCTGGATATCATAGTTCCAGGGATTCATTTAGCACCTCTGAATTTATTTTCAATATGGAATATTTATTCCGCGTGGGACTAAAAAAACCAGAATTTCCCATACGTCACATCTTCAGGCTTACGCCGTTGTATCATACTCAGGAACATTCTGCCTCCTTACCGCGACCACACTGACGCTGGTAATAATAAGTTGACCTGTAACCACCATGAATATATATTCACAAATGATTCTTTATTCAATTATGCAACCTAATTTTCGTATTTGTCCATAGCTGTTTTGGAGGATTGGTTAAAGTTAGAGCTTTATCACACTTACCTGTCTTCAATTTTCGCGTATGATAAAACGCATTAAGATAATGGCGGTACGTAAATGATTTTCGAGGAAATATATGGCTAAGCAGGACGAACAACGGCTATTGGTTAAAATCGCTACCCTTTACTATCTTGAAGGACGCAAACAGTCCGATATTGCTCAACTTCTCTCGCTTTCTCAGTCGTTTATCTCCCGCGCCATCACCCGCTGTCAGAAAGAAGGGGTGGTGAAAATCAGCGTTGTCCAGCCCTCAAATATCTTCCTGAATCTTGAAAAAGGGATCGAGGAACGTTACGGCATTAAGCAGGCCATTGTGGTCGATACCGAAGAGGATGCCAGCGACCACACCATCAAACGCGCCATTGGTTCTGCCGCAGCCCACTATCTGGAAACCCGACTGCGCCCCAAAGATCTGGTGGGCGTTTCCTCATGGAGTTCGACGATCCGAGCGATGGTGGATGAAGTCCATACGCAGAACCTGAAAGCCGGCGGCGTAATTCAATTGTTGGGCGGCGTGGGTCCTAACGGCAACGTACAGGCCACAATTCTGACGCAGACGCTGGCACAACATCTGAATTGTGAAGCCTGGCTGCTGCCTTCGCAGAGTATCGAAGGCTCGGTTGAAGAGAAAAATCGTCTCGTTGCCAGCAAAGATGTCGCCGATGTGATTTCACGCTTTGATAACGTAGACATCGCCATTGTTGGCGTCGGGATCCTCGAACCGTCCCAATTGCTGAAAACATCAGGCAACTACTACCACGAAGATATGTTGCAGGTACTGGCTGATCGCGGCGCGGTCGGAGACATTTGCCTGCATTACTACGACAACAAGGGCCAGCCGGTATTGCAAGATGACGAAGATCCCGTAATTGGCATGGCCCTGGACAAGGTAAAAAAATGCCCGAATGTCGTGGCCCTTGCTGGCGGTACAGACAAAGTCGCGGCAATTAAAGGGGCGTTGAACGGAGGTTATATCGACGTGCTTATTACCGACTATCCTACCGCCCGGATGCTGGTCACCTCCTGATCCTCGATTCGCTGATAGCCTTTGCACGAAAGATAAAAAGCAAAGGCTGTGACTAAAATCTATATATTTCAATGAACTGAAAGGTTTCACCTCGCCTTAATTTATTCTTCTTTCTGTTATTATCCCGTCTATGTAAGTGTGATTCTCAGCACAATTGATGATTTTTTCTGTAGCCCAACGGAAAGATTGTAGCTAAGGTATTAAATAAATAATCAACACCGAATATATATTCAATAATTAAAAAAACGATGTCACAGCCAGGCCTGATGTAGTAATGACGCGACAATGAGGGGGGCTTTATCCTCCAAACCGGGACGCAATGTGACTCAGGAGATAATCTATGTGTGCAGCGAAGAAAGAGTTCATTATTGCGCTGGATGAAGGCACAACTAACGCCAAAGCAGTCGCGCTTGATGCACAGGGCAATGTGGTCGCAAAGTTTTCTCAGCCACTGGCGATTCAGACCCCTCGGGATGGCTGGGTTGAACAATCTGGCGAGGTGTTGATTGATGCTTCTATTGGCGTCATTGCCAAAGCTGTGAATCATGTTGGTGCTGAAAACGTCGCGGCACTGGCTATTAGTAATCAGCGTGAAACCGCCATAGGCTGGTATCGTCAGACTGGCAGACCGCTAAATTCCGCAATCACCTGGCAATGTACGCGCAGCGCGGCTTACTGCGAGGAGCTGCGGCATGAAAATAAAGAACAGCTGATAAAATCAACCACTGGTCTGCCAATCGCTCCCCTTTTTTCCGCATCAAAAATGCGCTGGCTACTGGAATCCGTGACCGATGGGCCACAGCTGGCTGCGCAGGGACAAATTTGCCTGGGAACGATCGACAGTTGGTTGCTTTGGAATTTAACCGCTGGTGAAGCCTTCTGCTGTGACTATTCCAACGCCGCCCGCACACAGTTGCTAAACCTGCACTCTGGGGAGTGGGATGAAGCCATGCTGGCACTCTTCCACATTCCACGCGCCGCCTTACCGGAAATAAAACCCTCCAGTGGATTATTTGGTCATACACGTGGACTGAATGGCATTCCAGACGGCATTCCTGTGATGTCGATGGTGGGTGACTCACATGCCGCTCTGTTTGGCCATGCTCTTGGCGAAATGGGATGCGTTAAAGCAACTTACGGTACCGGGTCATCGGTGATGGCGCCGGTCAAATCAGCCCAATGTGATATTGACGCACTGGCTACCACCATTGCCTGGCACGATGGAAACAGCATCATATACGGACTGGAAGGCAATATCCCACACACGGGTGATGCGGTGGCATGGATGGCAGACAGTACGGGTCTGAGCGAACTTTCGGATGCCGAACTGACCTACGAACTCAACACCCTTCCCGCCTCCGTTGATTCAACCCTCGGCGTTTATTTTGTGCCAGCACTGACCGGGCTTGGCGCGCCATGGTGGGATGACAGTGCCCGTGGAGTCATCTGCGGACTCAGCCGGGGAGTTAAACGAGCACATCTCATTCGTGCCGCACTTGAGTCGATTACCTATCAAATCGCCGATGTTGTAGTTGCCATGCAGCAGCACGATGATTTCAAGTTAACTGCATTAATGGTTGACGGTGGCCCCACTAAAAACGACTGGCTAATGCAATACCAGGCAGACTTGCTTGGTTATCCGGTTATGCGTAGCGATGTGCCAGAACTTTCCGCCATTGGCGCGGCATTACTGGCGCGTAAAGCGCTTTACCCTGGCTCACTGACTGATTTAAAAGCTTTTTTAACCGTACATAGCACATTTCAACCCGACATGGATCGCCATCATCGGTTGCAAAAAAGATGGCAGGAATGGCGCCATGCGGTAAACAGAACATTATGGAAACCGGCCTCGTCCGCCTGACGCCTCACCAGGGAAAAAGCGCGACGTTATTTACCACATATACAGGAGGATACCGGACCATAAAAAATTCAAGCTTTACGTTGTTTCACCGTACCCGACAATAACAACACAGAGAGAACATTGTCATGAAATTACGTTTAACGCTGTTAACTGCTGCAACCCTGACTGCTTTGTCTTTTACTGCTCATGCAGCGGAAAAAGGGACAATCATGATTATGGTGAATTCACTGGATAATCCTTATTACGCCTCAGAAGCAAAAGGTGCCAGTGAAAAAGCCCAGGAACTGGGCTACAAAACCACAATTTTGTCGCACAGTGAAGATGTGAAAAAACAGAATGAATTGATTGATACGGCAATCGGCAAAAAAGTCCAGGGTATCGTTCTGGATAATGCAGATTCAACGGCCAGCGTCGCGGCAATTGAAAAAGCGAAAAAAGCTGGAATTCCCGTCATATTAATCAACCGTGAAATTCCCGTTGATGATGTTGCACTGGTGCAAATTACCCACAATAACTTCCAGGCTGGTTCCGAAGTTGCAAATATTTTCGTCGAGAAGATGGGCGAAAAAGGTAAATATGCTGAACTGACGTGTAACCTTGCCGATAATAATTGTGTTACGCGCTCCAAATCCTTCCACCAGGTTATCGATCAGTTCCCGGATATGGTTAGTGTTGCCAGACAGGATGCCAAAGGTACGCTTATCGACGGTAAACGTATTATGGACAGCATCCTACAAGCTCACCCGGACGTGAAAGGTATTATCTGCGGTAACGGTCCAGTAGCACTGGGCGCTATTGCTGCATTAAAAGCGGCGAACCGCAGCGACGTGGTCGTGGTCGGTATCGACGGCAGCAACGACGAACGTGATGCGGTGAAGGCTGGCACTCTACAGGCAACCGTCATGCTCCAGGCACAGGCTATCGCAGCACAAGGGGTTACCGATCTGGATAACTACCTGCAAAAAGGCATAAAACCAGAAAAACAACGCGTCATGTTCCGCGGAATTCTTATCACTAAAGAAAACGCAGATAAAGTACAGGATTTCAATATCAAGTCCTGATCCCGGGTTGTTGCGCCTCTCAGGAGGCGCAGAGGAGAATATTATGTCTAAAAAAGCCTGGCTTGTGCTGGTCGTGTTGACCGTGGGAGGATGCCGCATCGTCTCGCAGCAGGAACTTGCGGACCTCAAGTCGCCACCGAATCCACACATGGCCAATATAGATCAAACGTGGCAAAACAAAATTGTCCCGCAAATTGTCGGGCAGGCTCGTCCGGTGGCTGATTTACTGATAGCCTTGCAAGCTGAAAAAGATTTTGATAGCGCCTGTAAAAACCTCGGCTATCGTTCCCAGGAAGAGAATCCCTGCATCTTTTACGTTAAAGTTGAGGGAAAAATTAGCACTCTGGATACCGCCTCTCGCAATGGGAAAATGACTATCGCCGATAAAAGCGGCAACAACATTATTGTACAGATTGGTCCGACGCTACGCGGCACACAATTACGCGATGCCTTTAAAGGCGCAAGTTATAGTGATTTCAATGACCAGGTATTATTTGGTGAATATGGTCGGGGAATTAACGAACAAGCAATAAAGATGATCCAATCTGCGCAGCTTAAAACCGGCGAGTCAGTACACGTTTATGGTGTTTTTTCTGAGTGGGAGATTCCAGGATCCATCCCGGATATTACACCAGCGAAAATTGAATCTGTAGGAGGACAATAACATGCAGCAGCAAGATATCGTCACTCCTCATTCCGTCGAATCTGAAGTCATTATCGAAACACACGATTTATCGCGTGTTTACCCTGGGGTAGTGGCGTTAGATAGCGTCAACTATCGGGTATATCGGAATAAAGTAAACGTGCTGATCGGAGAAAATGGTGCGGGTAAGTCCACCATGATGAAAATGCTTGCTGGTGTCGAAAGCCCTTCTTCCGGGCACATTATTATGGATGGCACACCCGTTACATTAAATTCGACCCATCAGGCCGAAAAACTGGGTATCAGTATTATTTTTCAGGAGTTGAATTTATTCCCAAACATGAATGTCATGGATAATATTTTCATGGCAAACGAGTTTTTTCAGAAAGGGAAAATCAACGAAAAATACCAATACGCTCTGGCAAAATCCTTACTGGAAAGACTCGAACTGGATGTTGATCCGTATACGCCACTGGAAGAACTAGGGATCGGTCATCAGCAACTGGTCGAGATTGCGCGTGCGCTCTCCAAAGACACCCGTGTTTTAATCATGGATGAACCGACCTCCGCCCTCAGCCAGTCTGAGGTGAAAGTGTTGTTTAACGTCATTGAGCAACTCAAACGACGCGGCGTCACCATCATCTATATATCCCACCGTCTGGAAGAGTTGATGGAAATTGGCGATTACATCACGATTTTCCGCGACGGCCGTTTTATCAGTGAACGTCCAGTCAATGATGCCAGTATTCCGTGGATCATTGAACAAATGGTAGGTGATAAGAAAAAACATTTTGATTATCAACCCGCACCAAAAGGTGAAACGGTTCTATCCGTACAGGGTCTCACAGCCCTTCATCCGAGCGGTGGCTATAAGCTTAATGACGTGACGTTTAGCCTCAGTAAAGGCGAAGTCATCGGAATCTATGGTCTGCTGGGCGCAGGACGAACTGAACTGTTCAAAGGACTGGTGGGACTCATGCCCTGCCAGAGTGGGAGCGTGCAGCTTAACGGCGAATGCATTGATAAAGCCCATTTTCAGTCACGTCTTAAAAAGGGGCTGGCGCTGGTGCCTGAAGACCGACAGGGTGAAGGCGTTGTTCAGATGATGTCGATTCAGTCCAACATGACGCTGTCTGACTTCAGCTTGCAAGGCTTTCGCCGTGCCTGGAAATGGCTGAACCCGCACAAAGAGCAGGCCAGTGTGAAGGCAATGATCCAGCAACTGGCTATCAAAGTGAGCGATCCCGAATTGCCTATCACCTCATTAAGCGGCGGTAATCAGCAAAAAGTGGTGCTGGGTAAGGCATTGATGACGCAACCGCAGGTGGTTTTCCTTGACGAACCTACCCGAGGCATTGATGTGGGCGCGAAAACCGACGTGTATCACCTTATTGGCAAAATGGCGCAGCAAGGGCTGGCGGTGATGTTCTCTTCATCAGAGCTGGACGAAGTGATGGCGCTGGCGGACCGTATTCTGGTGATGGCCGATGGCCGAATCACCGCTGATGTCCCCCGTCATGCGGTCACCCGCGAGGCATTAATCGCGGCTTCTACACCTCAAGATTAATCAGGCTGGAATCCATCATGAACCAGAAATATATGATTTATATGTACCTGCTGAAGGCCAGAACGTTTATCGCACTGCTGCTGGTTATCGCATTCTTTAGCGTGATGGTACCTAATTTCCTGACCACCTCTAACCTGTTGATCATGACCCAGCACGTCGCCATCACAGGCTTACTGGCAATTGGTATGACGCTGGTGATACTGACTGGCGGTATCGATCTGTCCGTCGGGGCGGTAGCGGGTATTTGCGGCATGGTTGCAGGCGCCTTGCTTACCAACGGTCTGCCCATCTGGGGTGGCAACATCATCTTCTTCAACGTACCAGAGGTCATAATCTGTGTTGCCCTCTTCGGCGTTGTCGTTGGTTTTGTCAACGGTGCCGTCATCACCCGTTTCGGCGTTGCACCGTTTATCTGTACGCTCGGCATGATGTACGTTGCCAGAGGGTCTGCTCTTCTGTTTAACGACGGCAGCACTTACCCAAATCTGAACGGCATGGACGCGCTGGGCAATACCGGTTTTGCCACGCTGGGTTCAGGTACTTTGTTGGGGATTTATCTTCCTATCTGGCTGATGATTGCTTTCCTGCTGCTGGGCTACTGGGTAACCACCAAAACTCCATTAGGCCGCTACATCTACGCGATTGGAGGGAACGAATCCGCCGCACGTCTGGCGGGTGTCCCTATCGTAAAAGCGAAGATCTTTGTCTACGCCTTCTCCGGTCTGTGTGCCGCTTTTGTTGGGCTGATTGTGGCTTCACAACTGCAAACCGCACATCCGATGACCGGCAACATGTTTGAGATGGATGCCATTGGCGCAACTGTGCTGGGTGGAACGGCCCTCGCGGGAGGACGTGGACGTGTCTCCGGCTCCATTATCGGTGCCTTCGTAATTGTCTTCCTCGCCGATGGCATGGTGATGATGGGCGTCAGCGACTTCTGGCAAATGGTCATCAAAGGTGTGGTTATCGTCACCGCCGTTGTTGTCGATCAGTTCCAGCAAAAGCTGCAGAACAAAGTCATTCTGATGCGTCGCCACGAAGAAAAGCTGGCGGCAGCACCCTCAGTAAATACCGTATCCAGTTAAGCAGCAACATTCCGCCGGGCATCTTTTGCCCGGCCCATACAGGGGATAAAAATATGCAACGTGATTTTCATGGTAAGACAATTGTCATCACTGGTGCTTGTCGAGGGATTGGCGCAGGTATCGCCGAACGTTTTGCCCGCGACGGCGCAAATCTGGTGATGGTATCTAATGCAGAGCGCGTCCACGAAACAGCGGAACAGCTTCGTCAGCGCTATCAGGCAGATATTTTATCTTTGCAGGTGGATGTCACCAATGAAGCGCAGGTGCAATCTCTGTACGAGCAGGCCGCAGCGCGCTTTGGCACCATTGATGTCTCAATTCAAAACGCGGGTGTTATCACCATCGACTATTTCGACCGCATGCCGAAAGCAGATTTCGAAAAAGTCCTCGCCGTAAATACCACTGGCGTATGGCTCTGCTGCCGGGAAGCCGCAAAATATATGGTTAAGCAAAACCAGGGCTGCCTGATAAATACCTCTTCCGGTCAGGGACGCCAGGGTTTCATCTATACCCCACACTACGCCGCCAGCAAGATGGGCGTAATTGGCATTACGCAAAGTTTGGCCCATGAGTTAGCGCCATGGAATATCACCGTCAACGCCTTTTGCCCGGGGATAATCGAAAGCGAAATGTGGGATTACAACGATCGTGTCTGGGGCGAGATTCTCAGTACAGATGAAAAACGCTATGGCAAAGGTGAATTGATGGCGGAATGGGTTAAAGGCATCCCAATGAAACGCGCGGGCAAACCTGAAGATGTCGCCGGGCTGGTCGCTTTTCTCGCCTCTGACGATGCGCGTTATCTCACCGGACAAACCATCAACATCGATGGCGGCCTGATTATGTCTTAATGCCCGCCAGGGTATCTGTTAAGAGAGTCATCACTATGATTGCAAAAGATTTTGCTCAACAACTGTTTAATCTTGAGGGGCGCGTCGCTTTTGTTACTGGCGCAGGCAGCGGCATCGGTCAGACTATCGCCTGCGCACTCGCCAGCGCGGGCGCACACGTAGTCTGTTTTGATTTGCGCGAAGACGGCGGGCTGAACGCGACCGTTGATACTATTACCTCTATTGGCGCCCAGGCTGCGCTCTATACGGGTGATGTCCGTCAGCTTAGCGACCTTCGCGCCGCGGTAGCCCTGGCGAAGGAACGCTTTGGTCGTCTGGATATTGCGGTCAATGCCGCAGGCATTGCCAACGCCAACCCAGCGCTGGAAATGGAAAGCGAGCAGTGGCAACGCGTTATCGACATTAACCTCACTGGCGTGTGGAATTCCTGTAAAGCCGAAGCGGAACTGATGCTGGAATCCGGTGGTGGCTCGATTATTAACATCGCATCCATGTCCGGAATTATTGTTAACCGAGGTCTTGAACAAGCCCATTACAATAGCGCTAAGGCTGGGGTCATTCATCTGTCAAAAAGCCTGGCGATGGAGTGGATTGGAAAAGGGATCCGCGTGAATTCTATCAGCCCTGGATATACCGCCACGCCGATGAACACTCGACCGGAAATGGTTCATCAGACGCGGGAGTTTGAAAGCCAGACGCCGATTCAGCGCATGGCAAAAGTGGAAGAGATGGCGGGCCCGGCACTCTTTCTGGCCAGCGATGCTGCTTCATTTTGCACCGGTGTAGACCTGGTTGTAGATGGTGGATTTATCTGTTGGTAAACAGCATTACGCCCGCAGCCATGGTTAGCTGCGGGCATTAATTTATTCTCCGCTACAAGCAGCCAGCGTTTTTCGTTGCCGGCCGTTTTCATCAAAGTTGTCGGCAGCCAGCCAGCGCTGTAACACGGCGTCACACTGGGGCCATTCGCCGTCAATCATCGATAACCAGTCGCTGTCGCGATTACGCCCCTTGCGCACAATCTTCTGGCGAAAGCGTCCTTCGAAGATAAACCCAAGGCGCTCAGCCGCCCGACGGGAAGCCGTGTTCAGGGAATCACATTTCCACTCCACGCGACGATAGCCCAACGCAAACGCCTGGCGCAGCAGCAGCCAGATACTTTCGGTGCCGAGTACCGTATTTTTCATGCGCGGTGACCAGGTCACATGACCAATTTCGACCGAACCGTGCTCTCGTTCAATCGCCATAAAGCACACTAGTCCAACGGCACGTCCGGAACGCTGCTCAATGACGGCATAGGGAACCAGAGATGCATCAGTAGCTTTCCCCTGAACCCAGCAAGCTGCGGCCTCAACGCTTGTGGGGCGAGAGCTGGCAAGCCAGGTCCAGTCGCGATCGTCCGGTGCCTGCGCATAGGCATCAAACAGATCGGCAGCATGGCTGTCGGCATCCAGAGGAACCAGTCGACAATATTGCCCTGTAAGCGTTTCCCGTGGCAGCACGGCGGCGCCATTCCAGCCCGGCACAACATCGCCGACGGTCTGTCCATAAAGATTTAGTTCCGGCACCTTTCAACCCCTTTTGCGAAGTAAAAAATAGTTATAACACCGGCCATTTCGCCTTCAAAGCGTCGCCAGAAGATTTTGACAACGAACAGAAAATCAGCAGCGCTTCTATACTCTAAGGATTCAATCAACGCTGAAGAGAACCCTATGCCACTACCCGATTTTCATGTTTCTGACCCTTTCACGTTAGGCATTGAGCTGGAAATGCAGGTAGTCAATCCTCCGGGCTACGACCTGAGCCAGGATTCTTCCCGGTTGATTGACGCCGTAAAGCCGCTGCTTACCGCCGGAGAAGTAAAGCACGATATCACGGAAAGTATGCTGGAGATGGCGACCGGGGTTTGTCGCGATATCGACCAGGCGAGTGCTGAATTATCCGCCATGCAGCAGGTAATCTCGCGGGTTGCTGCAAAGCATCACCTCGCCATCTGTGGTGGTGGTACGCATCCATTTCAAAAATGGCAACGTCAGGAAGTGTGCGATGACGAACGCTATCGACGCAACCTGGAAAATTTTGGCTATCTTATCCAGCAGGCGACAGTGTTCGGCCAGCATGTGCATATCGGCTGCGCAAACGGCGATGATGCCATTTATCTCCTGCACGGGCTGTCGCGGTTTGTTCCCCATTTTATTGCGCTCTCCGCCGCCTCACCTTATATGCAGACGTCCGACACGCGGTTTGCCTGCGCGCGACTAAATATATTCTCCGGATTTCCCGATAATGGCCCGATGCCATGGGTGAATAACTGGCAGGAATTCGAGGGGCTATTCCGTCGGCTGGCTTACACCAGCATGATTGACAGCATTAAAGATTTACACTGGGATATCCGCCCCAGCCCGCACTTTGGCACAGTAGAGGTTCGGGTAATGGATACGCCGCTGACCCTTGATCATGCAGTCAATATGGCAGGGCTTATTCAGGCTACCGCCCACTGGTTACTCACCAAACGCCCGTTCAAACACCAGGAGCGTGATTACCTGCTGTATAAATTCAACCGTTTCCAGGCTTGCCGCTTTGGTATGGCGGGAATCGTCACCGACGTCAACACCGGTGACGGCTGCCGCTTGTCAGATGACACATTGCGGCTACTGGAGAATATCGCTACCTCTGCAGATAAAGTGGGCGCGGCCAGCGCGATTGAAGCTATAGGCCTGCAGGTTAAAAATGGTCATGATGAAGCACAAAATATGCGTGATTTCGTCGCCGACGGCGGGTCGTTGAGTGGTCTGGTGAAAAAGCATTGTGAGATTTGGGCAGGGTTATAAGCGTGGGAATTTGCGTTGCCCGCAGAGATCCCGGACAATGGCTTTTTAACTCAAGTTTAACAATGCTATGAAACATCCGCTTGAATCACTGATGACCGTCGCAGGGATCCTGCTGCTGGCTTTTTTGTCCTGCCTGCTGCTACCCGCCCCCTCGCTTGGCCTGCTGTTGGCGCAAAAGGTCGTCACCACCTTTCATCTGATGGATCTCAACCAGTTTTATACTTTGCTGTATTGCCTGTGGTTTTTACTGCTGGGGGTGCTTGAGTATTTGCTGTTGCGCTTCATCTGGCGGCGCTGGTTCTCGCTGGCGGATTAGGCCCGCGAGAACTCTTCGTCGTTAATGCGTTCGGCTATGATTTTCTTTGCGATAAGCACCCGGCGGCTGGCTGAACGTACGGGTGAAAATACGCGTAAAGGTCTGCTGCGAATCAAATCCGTACTTCAAACAAATGTCGTACACTTTCTGGTCGGTATCGCGTAGATCGCGCGCCGCCAGCAGCAGCTTACGCTCACGGATGTAACGCCCGAGGCTTTCACCTTTGTACTGCATAAAGAGACGCTGCAGGTGCCATTTGGAATATCCCGCATGGCGCGCAATATCATCAATGCGCAATGGCTGATTCAAATTATCATCAATCCATTCAACAATCGTATCAATTACCTGAGCAGAAATCGTCATCATGCTCTCCCCTGTATTCATTGAGTAGCCTGTTGCCACCAGGCCGTAAACGGTTGGTCCGGTTCGGACAGTACTACCGGTTCACCCAGCATGGGCGTCAGCAGGCGGTAATCCTGATGACGGCTGGCAAGCGCCAGTCGTTTGTAAGGATCATCCCAGGTATGTTTCGCCAGAACGAAACGGCCGGCATGCCCTGGCAACACGGCTTTCGCATGCAAATCTGCCGCGGCCTGTGCCGTCTCTTCCGGCATCATGTGAATAAACTTCCAGTCCTGGTCATACTGACCGTTCTCCATAATCGCCAGGTCAACCGAGCCAAACTGCTCGCCAATGGCTTTGAAATGCGGTCCATAGCCGGAATCGCCACTGTAATAAACGTTCTGCTCCGGCGTTTCGAACATGAAGCTCGCCCATAGCGTTTGGTTGCGCTTGATACCGCGTCCCGAGAAATGACGAGCAGGCAGCACATGAACGATCAGCGAATCCGTCACTCTGACAGACTGATTCCAGTCGCGCTCTTCGATTATCTCGCTGCGCATCCCCCAGTAACGCAGATGCGATCCGACGCCGAGCGGCGTAATCACCCGCTTAATTTTCGGCATTAGCGCCTTGATAGTGGCGAGATCCAGATGGTCATAGTGATCGTGCGAGATGATGAGCAGATCGATCTCCGGCATCGTCTGCGCACTCCACGGATAATCTCCGGCGAAGGCTTTATTCAGGAATGAAAACGGTGCGGCATAATTGCTAAACACCGGATCAATCAGGATACGCTGACCCGCCAGCTGTAAATACCACGAGGAGTGGCCGAGCCAGACCAGCGTATCCTGCAGCGGCGCAAGCCCGGCGAGATCGGTCGCCACCAGCGGTAACGGCTGCGCCGGACGCGCATTTTCACGCTTAGCGACCAGAAACTCCCACCAGGCCGCCAGCATACCTTTGTTGCCGGTATAGCCCGGTGTCGGCACCTGGTTATGAAACTGTCCATCACGATAGTGTGGTGACTGTTCAACCTGACTCAGTTGTGCCCCTTGCGGTGCCTGACCAAACCCGGCATTGAGTACAAACGGTAAACTTGCAGCTGCGGCAATAAGCATAATAACAACCACACAAACTGTGAGACGCTTCATATCCTGACCTTAAACGCGCCCCCTTTCCGCTGGTTTGCGCGACTGACTCTTGATTATGAGTGAGTAAGCACTCATTATAGAAATCGAAAGTTCGCCGTCAAGATGATTTTCAATCTTTGACATTCGCCGTTGCGGTGCAGCAAAGGCCGTGATTCAATCATGTTTTTTACAGACTTAAGGGTAAAGTGTAGTGGCTCGTCCGAAGAGTGAAGACAAAAAACTGGCATTACTGGAAGCTGCAACCACAGCATTTGCACAATCAGGTATTGCGGCCTCTACCGCCGTGATAGCCCGCAATGCAGGGGTTGCGGAGGGAACCTTGTTTCGCTATTTCGCGACCAAAGATGATTTGATCAACGAGCTTTACCTCTTTTTGAAGCAAGATCTTTGTCAGTCGATGATGGCAAATCTGGATCGCTCAGTGACCGATGCCAAAACCATGACTCACTACATCTGGAACAGCTATATAAGCTGGGGCCTGAACCACACCTGCGGGCATCGCACGATTCGCCAGTTGGCCGTCAGCGAGAAAATCAGCAAAGAAACAGAACAACAGGCTGACGATATGTTCCCGGAATTACGCGATCTTTGTCATCGTTCCGTACGCCCCGAATTTATGTCTGACGAGTATCGCGCCTTTGGCGATGCGTTGTTTCTTTCTCTGGCGGAGACCACCATGGAGTTCGCCGCCCGCGACGCGGCCCGCGCAAAAGACTATATATCGATGGGGTTTGAAGCCATGTGGCGCGCACTGACCCGCGAGGAAAAATAATGGACGGCCAGACCCTGCATGCCTGTGCGAAGCGCCTGGCGCTCGAACAGCCTTTCACCGAACACTGCTGGCCATTCGGCCCGGAATACGACGTCTTCAAAGTCGGCGGCAAAATTTTCATGCTGGTGTTTGAACATCACGGACGCCCGCTGGTTAACCTAAAATCAGACCCGCAGAAGTCACTGTTAAACCAGCAGATCTACCCCAGCATTAAACCCGGCTATCACATGAATAAAAAACACTGGATCTCGGTCTACCCTGGCGACGACATTACCGAGTCATTACTGGCAGAGCTGGTGAATGATTCATGGCACCGCGTCGTAGACGGTCTGGCGAAGCGGGATCAAAAACGTCTACATCCAGGTTGATTTATCGTTAACCTCGATAAGTGTTTTTGCATTTTCCTGTCTTATCTTTTTCCCGCTAACCCTGTACCCTGCTGAAACAAAACGCACCCGCAGGGTATGAAAAATCACCAGGAGTAGTTATGGATATTGTTTCTGTCGCCTTAAAACGTTACTCCACTAAGGCATTCGATCCGAATAAAAAACTGACCGCTGAGCAGGCCGAAAAATTAAAAACGCTGCTGCAGTTTAGCCCGTCCAGTACCAACTCTCAGCCATGGCACTTTATTGTCGCCAGCACTGACGAAGGTAAAGCGCGTGTAGCTAAATCCGCAGCCGGCGGTTTTGTATTCAACGAACGCAAAATGCTGGATGCTTCCCACGTTGTGGTGTTCTGCGCCAAAACGGCGATGGACGATGCGTGGCTGGAGCGCGTGGTGGATCAAGAAGAGAGCGATGGTCGTTTCGCTACGCCTGAAGCTAAAGCCGCAAACCATAAGGGCCGTACTTTCTTTGCCGACATGCATCGCAAAGAGCTGAAAGATGACAACCACTGGATGGCAAAACAGGTGTACCTCAACGTCGGTAACTTCCTGCTGGGCGTTGCGGCTATGGGCCTGGATGCTGTACCGATCGAAGGCTTTGATTCAGCGGTCATGGATGCAGAATTTGGCCTGAAAGAGAAAGGTTTCACCAGCGTAGTGGTGGTTCCGGTGGGTCATCACAGCGTAGAAGATTTCAACGCCGTACTGCCGAAATCTCGTCTGCCGCTGGAAACGACGCTGACGGAAGTCTAATCCTCCGCATTTGCATAAGCTCCGCACAGCGGTCATCATAGACCGCTGTTTATTAAGGAGACGTTATGCAGGAATTGATATCTCAGGTAGAAGAACTCGGCATTGAAATAAATCACACCACCTCATTGGTGATGATTTTTGGCATTATTTTTATCACCGCCATTATTGTTCACGTTATTTTGCACTGGGTGGTATTACGCGCATTTGAAAAGCGTGCCAGCGCCAGCTCCCGCCTGTGGCTACAAATCATCACGCAGAACAAGTTATTTCACCGGCTGGCATTCACCCTGCAGGGTATCATTGTCAATATACAGGCCGCACTCTGGCTACAGAAAGGCAGCGAAGCAGCAGAAATATTAGTGACCTGCGCTCAGCTGTGGATCATGATGTACGCCCTGCTGTCCCTGTTTTCCCTGCTGGACGTTATTCTCAATCTGTCGCAAAAACTCCCTGCCGCATCGCAATTACCGCTAAAAGGCATATTCCAGGGCATCAAACTCATCAGCGCAATTCTCGTCGGAATATTGATGATTTCCCTGCTGATTGGTCAGTCACCGGCAATACTGATAAGCGGTCTGGGCGCCATGGCCGCCGTGTTAATGCTGGTGTTTAAAGATCCAATCCTCGGACTGGTTGCCGGAATACAACTTTCAGCCAACGATATGTTGAAGTTGGGTGACTGGCTGGAAATGCCGAAATATGGTGCCGATGGCGCGGTTATTGATATTGGCTTAACCACCGTGAAAGTGCGCAACTGGGATAACACCATCACCACTATCCCAACCTGGTCACTGGTCTCAGACTCTTTTAAAAACTGGAGTGGAATGTCGGCTTCCGGTGGGCGGAGAATAAAACGCAGCATCAGCATCGATGCCACCAGCATCCATTTTCTTGATGAGGATGAGCGCCAGCGTCTGCATAAAGCCCACCTGCTGAAACCGTATTTAACAACACGTCACCAGGAAATTGACGAGTGGAATCAGCAATTAGATGCGCCTGAATCGGTATTGAATCACCGCCAGATGACGAATATTGGCACCTTCCGCGCTTATCTGAACGAATATTTGCGTCATCATCCGCGTATTCGCAAAGATATGACGTTAATGGTACGCCAGCTTGCGCCGGACGATCACGGTTTACCGATCGAAATTTATGCCTTTACTAATACGGTAGTCTGGCTGGAATATGAAAGTATTCAGGCTGATATCTTCGACCATATCTTTGCCGTGGTCGAAGAGTTTGGTTTACGCATTCATCAGTCGCCTACCGGAAACGATATTCGCGCACTGTCTGGCGCGTTTCAGCGTTAAACCGGACAGAGAGAAAATGGCCGATCCCATTATTAATATGAGATCGGCCATAGCTTAGCGAGGTTTACGACGCAACAGTTTGAAGGCAACAAACAGGAACAGGATCCACACCGGCAGCAGGATAGCTGACAGGCGCATTTCATCCATCGTACACATCAGCACCAGAATCATGCCAAGGAAAGCAATACACAGATAGTTCCCTGCCGGGTACAGCAGTGCTTTAAACTGCGTGTCACGTCCCTTACGTCGCATCGCCGCCCGGAACCGCAGATGCGCCAGGCAGATCATAATCCAGTTCAGCAGTAACGTCGCCACCACCAGCGCCATCAGCAGGCTAAAGGCCTTTTGCGGCAGAACATAGTTGATCAGGACCACCAGTGACGTAATAGCGCCGGAGAGGATCAGTGAGTTCACCGGTACGCCACGACGGCTGACGCGGGTTAAGAACTTCGGCGCGTTCCCCTGAACCGAGAGACCAAATAGCATACGACTGTTAGAGTAAACACCACTGTTATACACCGACAGCGAAGCCACAAGAATGACAAAGTTCAGCGCAGAAGCCACCACGTTGCTGTCAAGATTATGGAAAATCATCACGAACGGGCTGCTGTTGGATTTCACCTCTACCCACGGGTAGAGCGCTAACAGCACCACCAGAGAACCGATGTAAAACAGCAGAATACGGTACACCACCTGGTTTACCGCCTTTGGAATGCTTTTCTGCGGGTCCTGCGCTTCTGCGGCAGTAATCCCGATAAGCTCCAGTCCGCCAAAGGAGAACATAATCACCGCCAGCGACAGAATTAATCCGTTCCAGCCGGTAGCAAAAAAGCCGTTGTAACGCCACAGGTTATCGATGCTTGCATGTTCCCCGCCGTTACCGGAAAACAGCATCCACACGCCAAAACCAATCATGCCGATAATGGCCAGCACTTTAATCAGCGCGAACCAGAATTCCGTTTCGCCATACAGACGTACGTTGACCAGGTTGACGGCATTGATGATCACGAAAAATGCCGCGGCCCAAATCCAGGTCGGGACATCGGGCAACCAGTACTGCATGTAGATCCCGGCCGCTGTCAGTTCCGCCATACCGACCAGCACAAACATCACCCAGTAGTTCCAGCCGGACAGAAAACCCGCGAACGGTCCCCAATATTTATAGGCAAAATGAGCGAAGGATCCGGAAACGGGTTCTTCCACTACCATTTCGCCCAGTTGACGCATAATCAAAAAAGCGATGATCCCGGCAACGCCGTAACCCAGTAACACCGCAGGTCCCGCCATCTGAATAGCCGGACCAATGCCCAAAAACAGGCCCGTACCAATTGCACCGCCCAGCGCAATTAACTGAATATGGCGGTTTTGCAACCCTCGTTGAAGCGTCGGCTCGTTCGTCGACGCGGCATCAGACACGCTGGTGTCAGATGCAGTTGACGCGTTTTTCACGCCCTTCCCCTGTGTCGTTTTTATTGAAGGGGCTTCTTTTAACATTTCAACCTGGTTGTCGCAAGGCGCAATCGATTGGATGCGCCGGGCTTCCTTGCCCAACGCACCGAGGCTCGGGAGAAAAACAATAGAAAGAAGGCGAGTTGTTATTGTTTATTCAAGTCAATACGTACCACGTTATCTGGCGCAGACGTAGAGTGGTCTTTATTAAATTTTTGCTTCACCGTCACAAACAGCGTTTGTCCATCCGCCGAGAGCAGCAGGCTGTTTGGGTTAGGGGGTAAATCCCAACTTTTCTTCACGCTGTAATCGGTCGCATTCAGGCTGAGCAATTTCCCTGAATCACGCTGCGTAATATAGATTTCGTTGCGTTTTGCGTTGAATTTCACCGCCAGCGAATCACCCACATCCAGTTTTTTCAGCAGGTTACCCGTATGAATATCCAGAACCAGAGTGGTTTTCGCTTTTGAGTTGTCGGTGACAAACAGACGACCCGTTTCTGCGTCCTCCGCCATATTCAGCAGCAGCGCAGGTTGTTCACCCAGCGGCTGCCAGCGTTTCTCAACACGCTGGTTACGCGGGTTGATGACGAGAATTTCGCCGCCGCCGTTAGCTGCATAAATTCGCTGCGTCACCGCTGAATAATGCAGTCCGGTCATCCATTTACCCGTGTTTTTAATGCGGGTTTTCAGCTTCAGGGTTTCGGCATCAACCACCCAAATCACCGCCGGATCCGCCACGGCGCCAATATAGAGCAAACCGTTATGCAACAGCACCTGACGGGCACCATACGGGAAACCTTCTGGGTTACGTTCCGGGAACAATACGCGATTTTTCACCTTGCCGTCAGCGGTATTCAGCGCGCTCAGGCCACCGTCCAGTGAGTTGGTGACATACACCGTTTTACCGTCCGGCGAGATAGCCATACCAAAGTTTTTCATATCGGTATGACTCAATCCAAGAGTTTTGAGCGTTTTCGGATCCAACTTGTAAACCACGCCGCCCTGCACATCTTTAAATCCTTCGGCGCTGGCAACGTACAACGCATCCCCTGCCGGGCTAAGCGCCATTTCATATAACCCATCCGCCAGCGCGCGTTGCTGTACATCGGTAACGGCAGGTTGTGCTGTTTTTTCCGTAACGCTGACGTTGCTGGCTGGCGTGGAGTGCGCCGCACAACCGCTTAACGCCGCAGCAATCAGCAATGCCAACGCAGATGTTGTTTTTTTCATTGTCGGGATCCTTACCAGAAGTAATACAGAGAGTTAATGACAAAAGAGAATGAGAACTATACGCATTATCTTTTTTGAATCAAGAATAATTACCCGATAATAAAAAACATGAAACAGAGGTTTGAAGATGCAAACAGGTGCGCGCGACTTCCGGTTTTTCATAATTACAGTGAATTATTCTGGACGAAAAGGCATCGCAGGCCACAGAATGCGCTTTACTGTTTTTCTAACATTTTCAAACGGGTGAACCGGCTGTGTTTTAGTCACTCGTTTTTGAGCCAGGCCAGGCAACGACTGTCATGAATAAGATCATTAAACGACTGGAAATCGTCAAAAGCGCTATTGAACTGGAAGATGAGGAAATTATTTTCCAGCAGGTAGAACATCTGAAAAATGAGCCTTTATCCGTCGTGCCAGGCACCATTGTGCAGGCGATCGAAGAACGACGCTTTAGTGATGCCCTGCGTGAAATCTCAGCCTGGCTGCAATCTCAACGGGCAGTCTCTACGTGGCAGGATCCCGCCATTGCCGCCAGTAAACTGGAACTCAAAGCGCTCGAAACACAGCTGCGTGACCTGATCGATAAGCGCAACACGCGCATTCAAATCCTCGATGATTTCAACGATCTGTATCATCTTCGCCTTGGACCGCTGATGAGCCGGATCCTCGAGTTACGTAAACAGCTCGCCGCCAGCGCCCAGCGTAAACAGGAAGCGGAGCGAAAACGTCGGGAAAAAGACTATCAGTCCTGTCAGCACTATATTTCCCAGGCTGTTGATCAACTTGCCAGGCTCAAGCAGCACTGGATGAACCTTAATTCAGATTCGCGCGAATCGGTGGAAACACGCCAACGTATTCAGCAACAAACGGAACTGATTACCGCCCTGCTGGCGGAGATTCGTGAGTTGGAAAACGACTTTTCTCGCCAGGACGACAGCGCAACCCGCCAGGCTCAGGAAGAGGCCAGCCATGAATATGATGAATTTCAGGAGCAGCAGCAGGATGCGCAACATCGTTTTAACCGTGACCAGCGACTTTCATCTGATGAACGTAACGAGTTAAAACGCCTGTGGCGTCAGGCCAGCCGTCTTTGTCATCCGGATGTGGTGGCAGATTGTCTGAAAGAGAAAGCGCATCAGATGATGGTTCAGCTTAACCAGGCGCGCCAAAATGCCGATCTTGCCGCCGTTCGGGCGCTACTGACTCAATTACAAAGTGGCCTCGAACCGATGATGGCGAGTGACCGATTGAACGATCTGCAGCATTTACGCAGCAAAATACAGCAGCTCAGAGAACAAATTAATGCGCTGCTCAAAGAAATTACCGAACTGGAAGCTGAGAACGCCTGGCGGCTTGCCACCTCCGTCACAGATAAAGAGGCCTACTTCTGCGATCAACAACGGGCGCTTACGGAAATCCGCAATACGCTGGAACAACAGGTGCATCAGGTTGAACAGGAGCTGTTGGCGGGCTAAGCGTTATCAGCAATGCAATCAGAAAAAATAACCTCTTCAGGTGAGATTTTAAAATTAAGCACAAAAAGCCCAAAATAGGATAATTCCCTAAAAACTTAGCACCACTAAGAATTATCGACCTGAAAATTCTAATTTCAGGTCGATAACTACAAATTGAGCGATATTTCTCTCTTCCCCCTGGCTCCCCTTCTCTTTGTCCTGGTCTTGATTAAGAATTCTCCTGGTCACCAATCATCTCATCAAGAAAAACAGGTATCTGTATGAAATATAAAGTTTTCCATATAAATCCCCTGCATAATGAATAGGAATACCCTGTCTTTATCGATATCACTCAATCATTATTAGCGTGATCCATAAGCGAAATCTATCAATCATTTACGCAGAGCTGAAATAAACGATTTATCTTAAATTTTAACAAAGTGTAATATCTACTTTAAGAATAGTTAATGATTCGAATTAATACAGAAATATCTGTGGAATCTGTAATAAATAAGGATGCGTTCACACCAGAGAACGTTATACGAGATTTAATTAACATTTCATGCGTCGCAAGAAACTCTTTTTCTTCTTAAAAAAAGAGGCGGTCGCCTGCATCAAAATTTCAAGGAGATCGTTATGTCTAAGGCTATTTTTTTGGGTGACTCAATTTACCCCTGGCTAGGCATGCGAGAAATCCTACGTGGTTCATCATTATATATTGATATCACGTATTACTCCTCTCAGACGCTTTCTGCCGTCAACATAATCCCTTATGAAACGGATTGCATCATTATTAATCCTGACAACACAGATTTTTTAAAATATGCCAGGATTATCCGCAACATGGCTTTACGCCCTGCCACAAGAATTATTGTATTGGCAGATGAAGCTACTTTTTCTATTTTTCAAACCGTTTGCGGGAAGAACATGCTGTTCCTCGATCAAGACGCCAGCCTTGATCGGTTACTGCATGCCGTAACGCGTATTACACAAAACAAAAAACCAAGCAATAACAAAGAACTACACAATAAAATTACAGCAAACGAATTCAGCGTAATGATGATGCTGGCCCGGGGTTGGTCACTGACGCAAATCGCCGGAGCATCACAAAAAAGTGAAAAAACCATCGGGGCGTACAAAAGCAACATTGCCAGAAAACTCGGCAAAAATAACTCGCGACTCAAGTACACCATTTCCCACTATAGCCAGCCATAACTGACTTATTTAAGGACAATTATCACGCTTACCATTTAAAAGGTTTTCTTTCTACTCAAATTTTAAATTCCGCATCGCACGGAAGGGAACCCTATTTTCCGAAATCTATTACCGGGTAGCACATCCGCGTGCCAACCATAGCCAACAACTCAACGTATTAACACATACATAACAGGAATGTAGACGAGGGTTATATATGAACAAAGTTTACAGCATTATTTGGAACGCGGTACTCGGTATCTGGGTGGTCGTTTCCGAATTAACTAAAGGAAAGAAAAAAAGCAGCTCGCGTAAAACTGTCGCGGTACTGGCGGCCGGCGCATTAAGCACTGCTTCAATGCCGGCTTCCGCTGATCCGATTATCGATATCGGTGAGCACAATATTTTCACCGACTACCAGGCAGGTATTTCCGTTGGAGATTATGAGGGTATCCACGACTACGGATTCTTATATAAAGATATCACTGCTGGTCAGGCGCTCAATATCAGCGGCGCGATCCCAACGATTGCCCCAGGCCAAAGTGGTGTTGTTGAATCAACGACCATCAGAGAGCTACTGCAAACCGGCAAAATCACCCTGCAGGCCACCAGCCCTGACCAGGGCGTAAAAACGATTACTACCGCTGAAGAACTGGCGGAATACCTGACGTATAACCAATCGTCGACGCCATCACAAAGCACAGAATTTGATATTAACGACCCGGCCTTCCCTGGCGAACCTACAACTATTAAAGTCTTTAACACCAATGACTTAAATAATTTTCTTACCGAATCACAGATTGGCGATTCGGCATTAAACACCTACGATCCAACGTTGTCTAAAATCTATAAACAATTTGGCATCGCGCTGGCGACAAATGGCTCCATAGCCAATCTGGATATTGGCAACGACACGCTCAATGTCCGCGACAAAGCCAATACTATCGAGTTGCTGGCCAAAGACTCCTCCTTACTGGAGGCTCAGGACGCTGGTAGCCAGGTTAACTGGCAATCCGATAACTACATAAAATTTAACGCTGCTCCGGTTATTCCTGAAAAAACGTTCGCCGGCTCGGCGCAAACCTCTGTGTTTGGCGATGATGTGAAGCTCATGACCTACGGTTATGATACAGACGGCAATGTCGTCGAAACGGGTGAGCGCACATTTAGCATTACCAACACGCAGGAGCTGGCCGATTTTAACGACTGGCTGTTGGGCAACAGCAGCGATGCAGCAGAAAACCCGGAAGGCGAAAAAGTCAGCCAAATCCAGCTGTGGCTGGATGCAAATGTTGTCACTACCTCCACCGCCGCACAAACGAAGTATGCCGAGCTGATTGATGATCTTATCAACTCCAGCAAGCCCTCAGACGTGCTCAGTTGGGATTACGATGTCTGGACCGACGGCTTGTCGCATAGCAATAACGCGACCGCTGGCCGCGGTGAGCTGCATGCTATTTACGCCAACGGTGCAGGCACCACCGGCACCCTGAACCAAGATGCGATTATTGCCGTTGACGGCAGTATTAATGGCGTCATGAAAGCCATTGATGGCGGGGTTATCAACAACCTCGGCCAACTGAACGCATTACGTACTTCTACCGGACAGAGTCTGGCGATTGGCATGCTGGCAAAAGACGCGACGGCAACCAACAATGGGATCATCAATTCCGGGCTGTTTATCGACAAAGACGGCAACCAAAACGTCAACAGCTATGGCGCATTTGGCATGCAGGGGCAAGGCGCCAGCCAGATAGCGAACAATGGCACCATCAACCAGGCGATCACCACCGATAACTTTGGTACCGCGTCGGCAGCCGATCCCTGGAGCAAAGACGTACCCGACTCTTCGCTGACGCTGGCTATTGGTATGCAATTGTCTGACGATGCGCAAGGGGTCAACAACGGCGATATCAACATCGTAGACGGGCGTAAAAACGGTGCATCCTTTGCCAAAGGCACCGCTTATGGCGTAGAAGTCGCCGGGAATGCCACCTTTACCAACGCTCAGGATGCCTCAATTTATCTTGGTCGCGACGCAAGCGATCCGTCTAAAGATGTCACCATGGCGGGCGGTTCCAGCCTGAGCGCTGGTATTATGACCAAGAGTGCTAAAGAAGTTATTAACAACGGCCTTATCACGCTGGGAACCGGCATACGTAACGCCGCGGGGATTTTGGTCGGGAATGCCACGGGCAACGTCCTCAATACCGGCAACATAGTGATCAATGGCGGTTCTGATGGAGGTAGCAGTAAAAACTACGGCATCTCCGTACGGGACAGTGGCGCGGAAAATAATCAGGAAATCCGCAACGACGGCAAGATTAACGTAAATGGCACCAACAACGTGGGGATCCACGTTAGCGCCAATAACAAAAATGCCGAAGTCACCACCAGCGCTGCAGGCTCTATCGTGGTGGATGGAGAAGGCGGCGTCGGTAACCGTAACTACGCCATCTGGGCGGAAGGCGGCGCTAACGGCCAGGCAGTGGTCAACGTTTACTCCAACATCACGCTGGATAAGGCCGGTAACATCGGCGTACACGTGCGTGATAACGCCATCGCTAACGTTGACAGCCTGAGTAGCCCGTCATTCAACAGCACCGATCAGATTGGTTATTACCTGTATGGTAAAGGCGCTACCGCCAATATTGGTCAGGCGGTGATGAATGACAACGGTCAGGATCGCACCACCATTTTCCGTATCGCCAATGGCGCATTGCTGGCCGGTAATACCACTAACCCGAAAGATCAGTCCACTTCCAACCTGAATCTGACTCTCAGCGGTAACAATTCTGTTGGCGTTCTCGCCACCGGGGCTGGCAGTAGCGTAGATACTGGTGAAGCAACGTTCACCGTTCAGGGTACCGACTCCGCGGCACTGGTTATCGAGGGCGGCGCGAAAGGAACTATCAGCGATAAAACCACCATTAATCTGACCGGTGAAAGAACCGTTGCCGGGGTTGTGGATGGTCAGGCGCATCAATTGAATGGCAATACGCAGGGTAATGCCACGAGCACCACCCTCACCTCGGACGCGAAGATCACCTCTGAAGTCAGCGGCAACAAGGTTATCGCCTATGTGGCGAGAAATCTGGGCAACCTGATCCTCGATACCAAAGCGATTATCGATCTGGCCAGCGTCGACAGCATCGGTGTTGATGTTCAAAAAGGCGGGAGTTTAACCAATAACGCCTCCAGCGCCCTGCACGTCAGCAACGGCATCGGCGTACGGGCTTCAGGTGCCAGCGCACAGATTAAAAAACTGGGCCAGGTAACCGTTGATGACGGAACCGCAGGGGTTCTGCTGACCAATGGTGCAAGCCTGAGTATTACCGGTAATGCCGGCGATGCCATCACGACCAATGGTTCAGCAGACGGCATTCGTCTCGAGACGGGAGCGGGTAAGCTGGCTGCAAAAGGTGTGACTATCAGCGCTAAAGGGACGGGTGCCGGTATTCAAAACGATGCCAACAATACCGATATCACGCTCAATGACGTGACCATCAATGCCAACGATGGCCCGGGGATCCGTACCAGCGTGGCGCTGAACATGAAAGATGGGCTGAACAACATCCTTAACGTCAATGGTAAAGGTACCGGCTTCGCTTTTGAACAACGCAATGGCGATGCGGTGACGGGCGACCTTACTATCGGCAAAGGCTACACCATTGAAGTACAAAACAGCGAAGGGAGCGGGATTCGCGCCAATACGGACGGTCGTGTCACCACCAATGCTGACATCAACGTGCATGATAGCGCAGGCGGTTCGGCGATCATCGCGAAAAACGTCAGCGCATTAACCAACAGCGGCAAGATTATCTCGGCCAGCACCACATCACCGGTGATCGACGCCAGCGGCGACAGCAGCAAAACCATTACCAACACGGGAACCCTGCAGGCTATCAACGACACGGCGGTAGCCATTCAGTCTGGTAAAGGTAACGACACCATTGATATCAGCGGCGGTGTGACCAGTGGTGTAATCAACACCGGCGAAGGTACGGACACCTTCAACTGGCGCAGTGGCTCCTATGCCGGCGAAGTGAATTTCGCGGGTACCGGTGGTAACAATAAGGCCAACATTGGCAATGTGACGCTGGATAAAACGCGCCACATCATGACCGCTGCGGGTACAGGCAACGCCCTCACCTTCACCGATACGAAAGATGCGAAGATTGGTACGCTGGCCAGCGACAACCTAAATACCGGCACCAACATTGGCACCGGCTGGGATTCACTGACCATTAGCGGGTCAAATGCGGATGTGCGCGTAGTTGAAAACCTTAATCTGGCGAGCAAAACCATCGCCGTAAACAATGGCGCAACGCTGCGCACCGGCGACCACGTCGAGCCAACCAGTACTGCCGCAAGCATTGGCGATTACGATATCACCACCCAGGGCGCAGGCAGCAAGGTTATCTTCGATACCCAGGGGGATACGTCAGCAGCACAGATCTATCGCGGCATCATCAGCGGCGACGGGAACTTCGAACGTGCGGCGGGCGGTACTACGGTATTTACCGCTAACAACAGCTACACCGGCTCTACCACCATTGATCAAACTGGTACGCTGCAGTTAGGTGACGGCGGAAATGAAGGCGAAGTCAGCGCCGTGTCTGACATTATCGACAACGGCGTTCTGGCGATTAATCGCGCCAACACCGTGCTGCTCAATGGTGTGATCTCCGGCATCGGGGCGCTACAGCAAATCGGTAGCGGCATTACCCGACTGAACGGCAACAACACCTATACCGGTGAGACCACTGTCACTAACGGTACGCTGCTGGTCAATGGCGATCAAAGCGCGGCGCGCGGCACCACCACCGTCAGCGGCACATCCACACTTGGCGGCAATGGCGTTATCGGCGGCAACGTGCTGATGAACGATGCCACGACTCTCAGCGCCGGTGACGGCGGTGCGGGTACGTTATCCATCAACGGTAATCTGCAGCTCGGCAGCAAAACGACCTCCGCTTTTGAACTGGGCAAGGCATATACGCCAGGCGGTGCGCTAAACGATCTGATTAACGTCGCAGGCGATCTGCAACTGGACGGAACCCTGGATGTGACGACTTCACAGGGCGGCAACTTCGGACCGGGTGTGTACCGTATCTATAACTACGGCGGCACGCTGAATAACCAGACGCTGGAATTAGGCGCGATACCGGATAGCCAGGATAAGAGCAATATTTTTGTCCAGACCTCCATCGACAAACAGGTCAACCTGGTGAACGCCAACGGCGTTACCCTGCAGTTCTGGGATGGCGCAACCGTCAATCAGAGCCACGGCGCGTCGGGCATTGAAGGCGACAACAAAATTGACGGTGGCGATGGCAAATGGATGGCGATCGGCAGCCAGGGTGATAACAACTGGACCACAGCAACCGGTGAAGGTAACGCCCCTTGGGCGCAGAAGTCCTTTGCTGTCTTCACCACCAAAGGCGGAACCGTTACCGTTGATAACGCCGTGGGAGAAGTTAACTTCTCCGGGGCACAGTTTGACGCCGATGGCTATGTCGTTAAAGGCGATGCGCTTAACGCTTATGCCACCACGGAAAACGCGACCCACGCAGGCCAGACGCCTGGAACCGGTGAACTGCTGCTGCGCGTTGGCGCCGGTGGCGCGGGGCAAAACTACACCGCGACCATTGAGTCCGTTATCCGCGAAGCCAGCACGACTGACAAGCTGACGCTGGTGAAAACCGACCTTGGTCGTCTGATCCTCAGCGGCGATAACGAGTATCGTGGCGGCACGCGCATTGATGGCGGTACGTTGCAGATTTCCTCCGACAGCAACCTCGGCCAGAGCGGAACCGACTTAGCTATCAACAATGGCTCCACGCTGCAAATGGGCGCGGACCTGACCAGCAATCGCACCATTGAGCTGGGAGCACATGATAACGCGGCGGTGTTCGACCTCAATTCACACCACTTCACGCCAACAGGTGAGATTACCGGCGACGGTAAACTGAAAGTCACCAGCAGTTCAAGCGATGCGGGCAGCACCCTGTCGCTCGACCGCGCGAACAGCTACAAAGGCGATACCGAAATTGCCGGTACCGGAAATACCAACAATGTAACGGTCAACGTCAGCAAAACCGGGGCCTTTGGTAGCAATGAAAGCAGCACTGTAAACGTCAATAAGGGGGCGACGCTCAATGTCAGCGGAACGGATACCAGTCTGCAGTCCCTGACCATGAACATTGCCGACAGCCTGTTAACGCTGGCAGATAACGTCACCGCTGCGAGCGCAAAACTGAACCTGACGGGCGCAGCAAAAGCGGTGTTAACCAACAACGCTACCGCGGGCAACGCGAAGGTTAACGTGTCACAAGACAGCACCCTGGCGCTGGAAGAAAACGCCAGCGGCGGCAATGCTACGGTGAATAACAGCGGACTGATGACCTTAGCCGACCAGGCGATGGCTGAAGATACCGTCGTTAAAAACCTGGCGGGTGGCAAGGTCGATATCAGCGCAGTCGACAGCGCTACGTCTATCGGTTCGTTGTCCGGTGCGGGTAACGTTGAACTGGGGAATAAAGAATTGTCGCTGGGTAATTTGCATCTTGATGACACCATTAGCGGCATTATCAGCGGCAACGGCGGCAGCCTGGTGAAAATCGGCGACGGCACATTAACGCTGACCGGCGATAATACCTGGACCGGCGCCACGGACGTCAATGAAGGTGTGCTGCTGGTCAACGGTAATCAGTCTGCCGCAACCGGTCAGGTGACAGTGAAATCAGGGGCAACGCTCGGCGGTAACGGTATTATCGGCGGCGCGGTTGATGTGCTGGACGACGGCCATATTACCGCAGGTGCCGCCATCAACAGAGTGGGTAAACTCACTACCGGTTCACTGACGCTCAGCGATAACGCACAGCTTGATTACCAGTTTGGTCAGGCCTATACCCCTGGCGGAGCTTTCAACGACCTGATTGATGTGAATGGCGATCTGACGCTCGACGGTAAGCTCAATATCGAGACCTCTCCGGGCGGTAGTTTTGACGTTGGCGTTTATCGTGTCATCAACTACGCCGGCACCTTGACCAACAATGTGATGGACATTGCCAACGCGCCGGAAGCCGCAGACAGCCTGTACGTTCAAACCTCGGTTAAAAACCAGGTTAACCTGGTCAACCATGCCGGACTGACGCTGCGCTTCTGGGACGGCACTGGCGGTGAGAATGGCGAGTTGAAAAACAACGGCGTCATCAACGGCGGCGACGGTATCTGGCAATCAAGCCAGGGTAACGACAACTGGACTACGGATGAATCAACGCCAGAAGGCGCGCTGAACGCACCGTTTACCGATGCCGCGTTTGCCGTCTTCCAGGGTGAAGCGGGCAACGTCACCGTCGATAACAGCAAAGGCGACGTTATCATTAGCGGCGCACAGTTCGCTACCGATGGTTATCGCGTAGGCGGTGAGGCCATTACCACCGATACGGCCAACACGCTGATTCGCGTCGGCGATGGCACAGTAGACGGCGCTAACTACACCGCCACTATCGACAGCGTGATCCGCGGTACCGGCGGCCTGAATAAAGGCGATCTTGGTACGCTCATCCTCACTGGCGACAATACCTATAGCGGTGGAACCACCATCACTTCAGGGACGCTGCAGGTGGCGGGCGATACCAACCTTGGCGCGCCAGAAACGGGAATTACTTTTAATGGCGGTACGCTGAAATATGGCGAAGCGTTTGATACTGCCCGTCAGGTGACGCTGGATTCCGGCGGCGGGACATTCGATACCAACGGACATAACGTTTCCCTGCTAACGGAAGTCGAAGGTAACGGTCAGTTGACCAAAACCGGTAAAGGCTCCCTGACTCTGACGCTGGATAACACCTATACCGGTGGCACCACCATCGAACAAGGCGTTTTACAGCTGGGTAACGGCGGTAATATCGGTAGCATTCAGGGGGATATCGTTGATAACGGCGTACTCAATGTTAATCGTGGCGATACCCTGGCGCTGACCGGTAATATCAGCGGCGAAGGCCAGTTGCATCAGACCGGTAGCGGTGTGACGGAGCTACAAGGTGAAAACAGCTACAGCGGCGCAACGCTGATTGCCAACGGCGTGCTGCAGGCGGGTAATACCAACACCCTTAGTAGCGCTTCGCACCACTACGTTGTCGCTGACACCACCCTGAACACGCAGGGTTACAACCAGACGGTAGCGGGCCTGAGCAACGGCGGCGATGTTTCACTCATCGGCCAGCAGACTGGCACAACGTTAACCGTCAAAGGGGATTACACCGGCGAAAAAGGGACTATCAACATGGCGGCAATCCAGAATGGTAGCGGCGCAGGCATTGCTGACCGTCTGATTATCGATGGCGGTAAAGCCAGCGGTAGTACGCTGCTGGATGTCGACGGCTCTGGTCTCGGCGCGCCGACCATTGGCGATGGCATCGAAGTGGTGACGGCGCTCAATGGCGCGACCACCACGGCCCAAACGTCGCGTGACGCCTTCCATCTTGCCGCCGACCGTATGGCTGCTGGCGCATTTGAGTATCAACTGCATGCGGGTAATGCTCAAGGTCAGGGTGAAAACTGGTACCTGAGAAGCGAATATCGTCCAGAAACTATGCTGTATTCTGGTCTCGCCAGCGTCGTTCGTCAGGGCGACATCAGCCTGCTAGGCAACATGCACCAGCGTATGGGCGACGAAGTTAAACCGGGTATTGATGAAGATAATCGCGCCTGGGCAAGAATGATTGGTTACTCCGGAAAAACCAAACTGGATGATGCGGCCGGGACACAAACCAGCTCCCATACCATGGGTATTCAGGTCGGCGTTGACATGTATGCTAACGACAGTTGGAAAGCCGGACTGTATACCAGCATTCTTGACATCGACAGCAACGTGAAAGGCACGAAGACAGGCAGCGACGGCAAAGGCGGTAACATCGACGACAACGCGTTTTATGTCGGCGGCTATGCCACCTGGTTCTCGGGCGACGGAATGTATGTTGATAACGTCCTGCAATACGGTAACCATAAATCCCGCCTGGCGGCGACCGGCAATAACGGATCGTATACCGTCAGAGGCAACACGCTGACGGCGTCGACAGAAGTGGGTAAATCATTCCGTTTGGGCGCCAGCGCATGGAGTCTGGAACCTCAGGCGCAGTTGATCTATCAATACAGCGACTTCGATAACGGGCATCTCGATGGTGTGACCCAAACGAAAGTGAAAATGGATACCGCTGATTCCTTTACCGCTCGTCTGGGCGTGCGCCTGGTCGCAGACTATGACACCAACCATGGCAAATTCCAGCCGTACGGTAGGGTCAACGTCTGGCAGGGACTGGGGTCAAAAGACAAAACGCACTTTAGCAATGCGGTCGCCACCACCACGCTGGAATCTTCACAACAGTACTCCAGCACTGAAGTTGCCACCGGTCTGTCATGGTCTATCGACAGAAACCTGCAGGTCTACGGTGAATTGGGTACGCAATTCAGCAACGGCGGCAGTAAGTCGCAGGTTGAAGCGCCGGTCAATGCCTCTATCGGCTTTAAGAAATCGTTCTAAGCAGATATAAACTTACCCGCCCTCTGTTCTACAGGGGGCTTTTTTTTGTCTTTCAGGTCTGCGGACTTACCGACAACGCGGCACAATCAAGGGTTTGGGAAACGTAAAAAGGAGGGATTAATGATTATATTGTACTAAGAGTGTAGGGATCTCTTCTGCCAACACCGGAGGAGAAATGAAAAAGCCTTGAATTTTGTCACAACCAATCTGCATCAGGCGGTCCAGTTCGGACTGGGTTTCCACCCCTTCGGCCAGAACTTCAATCCCAAAATTATGCGCCAGTGAAATGATACCCTCCACAATCTTTGTTGAGCGGGTGTCGGGTTCAATGCCGGTGACAAATTCCTTGTCAATTTTTAAGGTATCAAAAGGATATTTCAACAGATAGTTAAGATTAGCGTGGCCGGTTCCAAAATCATCAAGGGCAAGTTTGACCCCTATCGCCTTCAACTCCATCATATTTTTAGCCGCTATCTGACTGTCGCACAGCGGCGACGTTTCCGTGACCTCTATCTGGCATCGATGGGGCGGCAGTCCGCAGGCGGTAAGGTTTTTTCTGACACGTTGGGGTAACAGAGGATCGCAAAATTCAAGCGCGGAAATATTGACTGATAGTACAAGGGGGTCTGGCCAACAGGTTGCCACATCCCAGGGAGTGTGGATAACCATATCTTCAATTGAAATGATATTGCCGCTGTCTTCCAGTAATGTAATAAAAACATCGGGAGAGATCATACCCATCTGAGGGCTATTCCAACGCATTAATGCTTCAAACCCACTAATACTCTGAGTACGCAAGTTAAAAATAGGCTGATAAACCATATAAAGCTGACTGGTATTCAATGCCTTTTCAAGCGCAGTTAGCACCTCACTGGAATTAAACATTCCGCTCCCCCTCAATAAATCATAGAAATTAAAAACCAGTCAACATCACTCCCGAATTGTATCTACTATTAGGTGTATTACATCAGAAAAGAATGGCCAACTTAGGGTAAAAAAGACATACGATGGGTAAATCTGACAATTAATTTATTTAACTCAGAGGTATTGGTCAGTCCCAGCTTGGCGACGACCCGCATCTTATGCGCCTGAATAGTTTTATAGTTCAGACTAACTAACTCTGAAATTTCTTTAGCGGAATAACCGCTTACCAATAAATTCAGGATCTGCTGCTCTCTCTCGGTTAATCTTTTCTGCGAACGATATAGTCGGGGATTCCATTTCCCGACCGTTAACGACGCCAGTTGACCGAAATCACGCAGCGAAGATTTCTCAGTCAAAACTATTGTTTTTTCAACATATAACAACTCGACGCATAATTTTGCCACCAGGCTATCAGCAACAATTACCACGACGTTATTATAAAACTTAAAGCGGTTTTTATTCAGAAACTGCACGATCGCTGAACACGGTTGTTCATTATCAATGATATTAAAAACCATGGTTTGATGCTGGCATAATGATGTCTGATGCAACATATCCTCAAACGGGAATGTTTGTATCGGTACATGTTTGCTTGTCAGGTAGGTAAACAGACCGTTGCCTACAAAATTATCACTGCCACACATCAACATCCTGTTCACCGCTCCTTATAAGCTTCTAATCTTGTTACTCATTAAAAATTTAATAATAATTTTCTCGACCTCAGTCTCTTCGCGACGGTTTTTAAAATCGAACCCGCATGAGATCTGATGACAGGAATACAATTGATTATCATCATCAAATTCATTGATCATGACGACATCGATCACTTTTAAATCCAGTTGTAAACTGCCAAACGTATCAAAATCCAGTGTGGCATTTTTAATCACCGCATCTTTATAAAGAAAACGGGAGTTCACATCTTTAACAATTAATGCACAACCGCCCTGCGAGATGTTTTTAATCTTCAGAGAGTAGTTTTCTCCGTTTTTGTAACGACCAAAACAGAAAAAGTCGTAACCCTTCAGGAAGGAAAAACGCTGATTTTGTCGCTGCTGGGCAAAGAAAATCATATCCGGGATGAGGTAGGATAATCCTGCTTCCGCACCTGCTGATGAGGTTTGTTCGAATCTGGCACTAAATTTCACAATCCCGCTTTCGCTGTGCAGGATAAAGTATTGGACCTTTTCAGGAACAATGTCTTCGTGCCCGGAGATCACAAACCGCTCGAAATCGACCTTCTCTAACTGCGTGATAACGCTACTGTTTTCGCATAAGACTTCCAGTTTCGTTTTCTTGTGCAGCTCTTCTCGAAGGGTAGCTATGATTTCAAACTTGTTTTCCTTTGCTAATCCAAAGCTCATTCTAAAACCCTTATTTCCATATTTAAGATATGTCTCGCTTTTGGTTACTCACAAAACGCGAGATCAGCATCCACCCCTGGTGCTTAATTACCATAGTGGATTCCATGTCAAACAGTTGGTTAAAAATTAAGTTTTTAACTATCTTTAGTCATTTATTGATACGTAAAAACGTTTAATCAGGATTAATTCTAGCTTAAGACATGCCTAAAACCACACGAACTTGTTGATTAACTATAACAAAAGTGAATAACAATCTTTTTTGAAGTGTGGTTTTGAGATAACAAATAGCAAGAATTGCATAGATAAAATTTGAGAAAAATGGAGCTATCCTGGCGGGAGGGCTATGCCGTACGCGGGGTGGCACGCTTGTACAAGAAGAAAGAAAAAATACTTACGACACTGTATCATTAGTCAAAAATATAGCTCTGACTAGTTATTCTTATAAACTGAATAATTGCAACTCATACATATTAAATAAATTTCCCTTAAGGCAGAAAAAAAGCCAGCATCCTGCTGGCCCGGTAATTACCGAATCTAACTATAGTGGCTTACTATCTTACAGAGGGTACAACGTTAAAAATTCAATATCGCTGCTTAATTATTGATCGGGATGAGTCTGCGATGATCATCACTGCTCCCGCCAACATTAACGTATCTTTTAACACCAACCGCCCGGCGCCTGACAAGTATGGAAATCCGTGGTGTAAATCACCCAGCGGCATTACCCATGCTTCAGGCGTGGTCATTAAAAATGATAAGGTTACAATTGGTGTAGCAAATGCCAGAACGCCGCCAATTAATCCCAACCAACGGCTAACAGGATTAGCCAGCACCAGCAAAGCGATAAGCACTTCGACTACGCCCAGACCATTAGAAAACGTATACGTATTATTCGCAGTCTGCCACTCACGTTCCTGCGGCTTAAACTCACCTTCGTGGGTTAAATGCTGCTTATACTCTTCTGGATGTTCATAAAAAAATGACATTACCGGGCTATTGGCGACAAACGGCGTAATGCTGTCGGCCTCGTAAGGTACAAACTTTAATAAGCCAATCCAGATAAAAACAATTGCAATGCTCAGGCGAATTAGGGTTAATCCAATTCTATCGCCCTTACTGAGTAAATGCAGGTATTTTTCCATCCAGACTCTCCTCATTTGTACAAAATTGCCGTTGCGTGAGTACTGCTATCAATGCGCATTGAGGTTATTTTCCAGGAAGTTGCATTATTTTCCTGAGCCAGTTTCGCAATAGCATCCTCTATCACGGAAGGTGAATCCGCTATGCCAGACACGCTAACGTGAGCAACCTCGGTTTGCGCCAATGCGGAAAATGTCACCGGCGCAGTCAATAACGCGGTCATTAGTAAGGTACTTTTAAATATGTTCATGTGTATTTCCATTAACCAGTAGTTTCAGTAGCAATATAATAAAATACGTCGACTTATTTCATTTCATCCATCACGCCAGAATAACTGTCAATTAGTATCCAGCCGATAAATAGATAAAAAAAGCCCCACACGGGCGGGGCAAACATGCAGACTACGCTTTTATTATTTAACGAGAGAAAAGAGATCGTTCAGTGATTCACTCATGCTCGGATGCGTAAATATTTGATCGCGCAATGTGGTATACGGTAAACCCGCGTCCATTACGGTTTTAATGATATTAATCATCTCATGAGAATCCACGCACAGCAGCGATACGCCTAATATTTGTTTCGTTTCGCTATCCACCACCGCTTTAAGGACACCACGCGTATCATCCATCACCCGTGCACGCGGGATAGCCGCAACAGGTAGTGTAACTACCTGCATCGCCGCGCCGCTGGCGCGAGCCTGTTCTTCGGTCATCCCCACGCGGGAAAGCGGTGGCGTCATAAAGACGGAGTACGGTACGTTTTGGCGATCGCCGGTATGACGTAATCCCTCGCCTAACAGGTTGTCACGCACAATGCGAAAATCATCCAGCGAGATATAGGTAAATTGTAATCCCCCCGTGACATCGCCCATTGCCCAAATATTGTCTGCCGAGGTACGCAGGTATTTATTCACAATAATGGCGCCACGGTCATTTACATCCACACCCGCGTTCTGCAACTGTAGATTTTCAGTTGCAGGTTTGCGACCCGATGCCACCAGCAGCGCATCCACTGTGTGTACGCCTTCCGGCATTTGCAGCCGTACCTCGCCGTCCTCGGATGAAACCGCCTGAACCCTGGCATTGAGGATAATCTCAACCCCTTTGTCGCGTAGAATATTAGCGATAGCGTCAGCAATATCCCGATCTTCGCGGGGTAAAAACTGCGGGGCTGCTTCATAAATAGTGACCTTACTGCCGAAGTTGGCAAACATCGATGCGAATTCAACGCCAATATAACCGCCGCCCAAAATACCTAAACGTTCAGGACGTTGCGTCAAATTCAACAGGCCAGTGCTGTCAAACACACCCGGTGTAGTCGTTAATCCTTCTACGTCCGGAATCGTTGACTGCGCGCCGGTATTAATAAAGATCTTCTCACCGCTTAGCTCAATCGCGCCGGTTGACTGCATGACCCGCACGGTATGGTTATCAACGAATTCGGCCCGCCCTTCAATCACATCCACGTTTTCCAGATCGGCAAGATTATGGAAGTTTTTATCACGCAAAAAGCTGACAACGGAGGCCTTGCGCTGCATGGCCGCAGCAAAGTCATGCTGAAGTTCAGCATCATGTACCAGGGTTTTGGTTGGAATGCAGCCGATATTGATGCATGTCCCACCATACATGGTGTTTGACTGTTCAATAATCGCCACACGCCAGCCCGTTTTCGCCAGGGTAGCCGCCAGCGTTTTCCCTGCTTTGCCAAATCCGATAATAATCGCCTGATACTGATTCATGCTGTCTCTCCGCCAGGTCACTGTTCGTTTGATGAACTGAAGTATAGGTTGATCCCTGACAAAACAACGTATCCATAACGCGCGATTAACTGTCAAATCGTCTAAATCATCATTAAAGATGACTAACGTTTATAGAATGAAAAAACACACTAACACTTTGAAGGTATTAAAATAATAATTAATTAAAGAGATAATGCCGTTTCAACAAATAATAAATAAAACTGTTCAGGAGTCTTCATGGATACCCTTAGCCGATTACTGATGCTTAATGACCCGCAAGGCTCGATCGACCAGAACTGTCTACTGAGCAGAGACTGGCAGTTGCCACACGCGGCGGGAGAGTTGTCCGTTATCCGCTGGCATACGGTTACTCAGGGAGCGGTCCTACTGGAGATGCCCGACGGGACATCATTCACCCTGCGGCCAGGCACTCTTGTTATCCTGCCGCAAAACTCCGCGCACCGGTTGTGCCAGTCCGGCGATGAACAAACGCATATCGTATGCGGTAGCCTGCGACTGCATGCTTCCTCTCGTTATTTTTTAACTGCGCTGCCGGAAGTTCTGGTTCTGGCGCCTGATGAAAACAGCCCCGTCAGCCACTGGCTCAAGGCTATGATCGCACTGATGCAACAGGAATCCATGAGTGCGCTGCCAGGCTCCAGTGTAGTATGTAGCCAACAATGCGCCACACTGTTCACACTCGCCGTTCGCGAGTGGCTAACCCAAGCGACGCCCGCACAGAACGTGTTGAATTTATTGCTGCATCCCAAACTGGGGGCCGTGGTATTCCTGATGCTGGAGTCACCGGCTTTTGCCTGGACCGTTGAAGAGCTGGCAAAACGGGCACATATGTCGCGGGCCAGCTTCGCACAGCTATTCCGTGAAGTGTCAAATTCCACACCGCTGGCGGTGTTAACCACCTTACGTCTGCAATTCGCCGCCCAGATGTTGTCACGCGGGTCGCAGCCTTTGATTGTCGTCGCCGAGTCGGTAGGCTACGCCAGCGAATCGTCGTTCCATAAAGTCTTTTTACGGGAATTTGGCTGCACGCCGGGCGAGTACCGCAAACGCGTGAAAGCCCTGGAAGCATAAAGCTACGCCTGCTTCGGCGACCAAACCGACGCAGGCGAGCGCTTCAGAGCATTACTTTTGGCTGCGATGCCTGTGCAGCCACATCAGCTTATAAGCTGCCGGGATAATGAACAGCGACAGCAATGGCGCAGTGATCATACCGCCAATCATCGGTGCGGCTATACGGCTCATGACTTCTGAGCCTGCTCCCGTCCCCCACAAGATAGGTAGCAAACCCGCGATAATTACCGCCACGGTCATCGCTTTCGGACGCACACGCAGCACCGCGCCGTGATACAACGCCTCATCCAGCTTATCAGCGGTAAAGGTTTGCGGATTTTCCAGTGCAGGTTCAGCTTCAATGGCGTGACGCAGATACATCAGCATCACCACGCCAAATTCTGCGGCAACGCCGGCGAGCGCAATAAACCCGGTTCCGGTTGCAACCGACATATGAAACCCCATCCAGTAGAGAAACCAGATGCCGCCCACCAGCGCAAAGGGGACGCTGGTGATAATCAGCAGCGCCTCGCCAAAGCGACGGAAAGCCAGATAAAGCAGAACGAAGATAATCATCAGCGTCATCGGCACCATCAGTTTGAGCTTATGGCTGGCGCGTTCAAGCAGCTCGAACTGCCCGGAAAAAGCCACGCTGGTCCCCGGTTTTAACTGTACGTTTTCAGCAATAGCCTTTTTCAGATCGTTCACCACCGAAACCATGTCACGGTCGCGGGCGTCGATATAAATCCAGCTGGTTGGTCGCGCATCTTCAGTTTTTAACATTGACGGACCAGAAACTACCGTCACATCTGCAACATCTGCCAGCGTAATTTGCTGCTTCATGGGCGTCAGAATCGGCAGATTACGCAGCGCTTCTGGGCTATCGCGATAGCTCTGCGCATAGCGCAGATTGATAGGATAACGAGCAATCCCTTCCACCGTTTCGCCCACCATCGCGCCCCCCACCGCTGAGGTGACAAACAGCTGCACTGCGCCTACGGTCATGCCATAACGCGCTGCTTTCTCCCGATTGATGTCTACGTTGATATAGCGCCCTCCCACCAGACGCTCAGCCAGCGCCGAAGAGACGCCCGGTACGGTTCTGGCCACCTCTTCGATTTGTTCCGCCGTGGCGTCGATATCAGTCAGAACGTTACCTGACACCTTAATGCCAATTGGGCTTTTGATACCGGTAGAGAGCATGTCGATACGGTTACGGATAGGCGGAACCCACAGATTCGCCAACCCCGGCAAGCGCACGGTTTTGTCCAGCTCGGCGATGATTTTGTCCATCGTCATTCCCGGACGCCACTGATCCTGCGGCTTCAGTTGGATTGTCGTTTCAACCATTTCCAGCGGCGCGGAATCCGTTGCGGTTTCCGCCTTACCGGTTTTACCAAACACGCGTGCGACTTCCGGAACGGTCATGATCAGCTTATCGGTTTTTTGCAGCATATCCGCCGCCTGCGCCGCCGAAATTCCTGGCAAGGTTGAAGGCATATACAGTAAATCGCCTTCGTTAATCTGCGGCAGGAATTCCCCACCAACTTTATTCAGCGGGTAGATCACCGTCAGTATTGAAAGCACCGCAACCAGGAGGGTAGTTTTAGGCCAGTGCAGCACCTTCAACAGCAACGGATGGTAAATACGGATCAGGAAGCGGTTTAGCGGGTTGCTGCTTTCCGCCGGAATCTTGCCACGGATCCAGAATCCCATCAGGATTGGAATTACCACAATGGCCAGAAACGCCGCGCCTGCCATGGCATATGTTTTGGTGAACGCCAGCGGGCCAAACAGTCGCCCCTCTTGCCCCTCAAGCGTGAAAATAGGGATAAATGACAGGGTGATAATCAGCAGGCTGATGAACAACGCCGGGCCGACTTCTACCGAGGCGTCGGTAATGACCTTCCAGCGCGTTGCGTTATCCAGTTTTTCATCCGGATGCTGATGCCCCCACTCTTCCAGCCGCTTATGGGCGTTTTCAATCATCACGATCGCGGCATCGACCATCGCCCCGACGGCAATGGCGATTCCCCCAAGCGACATGATATTGGCGTTCAGTCCCTGGAAATGCATCACAATAAACGCGATACACAACCCCAGCGGCAGGGAAATAATCGCCACCAGCGCCGAACGCAAATGCCACAGAAACAGAGCGCACACCAGTGCAACAACGATAAACTCTTCCAGCAGCTTATAGCTCAGGTTATCAATGGCGCGATCGATGAGCTGACTGCGATCGTATGTTGTAACTACCTCCACGCCTTCCGGCAGGCTACTTTTTAACGTGTCGAGTTTGGCTTTAACAGCGGAGATAACTTCACGCGCATTTTTACCGGAACGCAGGATAACCACCCCGCCCGCCACTTCGCCTTCACCATTGAGTTCGGCGATCCCACGGCGCATTTCCGGCCCAATCTGCACGCGCGCAACATCGCGCAGGTAAACAGGTACACCGTCGGCCCCTGTTTTCAGGACGATGTTATTGAAATCATCAAGCGTTTGCAGATAGCCACTGGCGCGAACCATGTATTCCGCTTCAGCCATCTCAACTGACGAACCGCCCGCTTCCTGATTCGACGTGTCCAGCGCAGATTTCACCTCCGCCAGGCTAATGCCATATTGCGTGAGCTTCATCGGGTCGATAACGACCTGGTACTGTTTAACCACGCCGCCTACCGAGGCTACTTCAGCCACGTTCGGAATCGTTTTTAACTCATACTTTAAAAACCAGTCCTGCAGAGAACGTAATTCCGCGAGGTCATGTTTCCCGCTGCGATCGACCAGCGCGTATTCAAAAATCCAGCCGACGCCCGTGGCGTCCGGCCCCATTTCCGCGCTAACGCCTGCCGGTAATTTGCCCTGAACCTGGTTGAGATACTCCAGCACGCGCGAGCGCGCCCAGTAAGGATCGGTGCCATCCTCGAAAATGACGTATACATAGGAATCGCCAAACTGTGAGAAGCCGCGCACCGTCTTCGCGCCCGGAACTGACAGCATGGTGGTGGTTAACGGGTAGGTCACCTGATTCTCAACGATTTGCGGCGCCTGCCCCGGATAACTGGTTTTGACGATCACCTGAACATCAGAGAGATCGGGCAGCGCATCAACCGGGGTATTGATGATGGTCCAGGTTCCCCAGATACTGAGAAACAGCGCCCCCATCATTACCAGAAAACGGTTTGCTACTGAGCGGCGGATAATCCATTCAATCATTTATCATATCCTCAGTGTGAATGGGCCGCTGGGGCTGGGCTAGCGACTGCGTCTTGTGCACCGCTATTCTGGACGCGCATACGATCCAGCGCGCCGGAGATATTCGCCTCGGAGTCGATCAGGAACAGACCGCTGGAAACCACCTTCTCGCCTTCCGTCAGGCCGGAGCGGATAGCCGTTAGTCCCTGTGATTCATGGAATACCGCAACCTGCTTCGGCACAAATCGACCTTCATGATCAACGGTAATCACCCGCTGTTCGGTACCCGTATCAATTAACGCTTTAGACGGGATCAGCAACATCGGCTTACTTTGCGTTTTCAGTTGCAGGTAGGCATTCATCCCCGGTTTGAGCGCCTCGTCGCGGTTTTCGACCTGCAAACGGATCTGCAACGTCCGCGTGGTGGCATCGACGCTGGGTAAGATATTCCATTTGCTGATGGTGAAAGTCTTGTCCGGCCAGGCTGGCACAGTGATGCTAAATTGCGAGGCGTCTTTAATCAGCCAGGCAATAGATTCCGGGACCGACGCGCTGACCCATACCGGGTCCATACCCTGAATTTTCGCGACCACATTGTCTTTGGAAATGTTCATTCCGGTACGCAAATCAAATGCAGTGATCACCCCATCAATGGGGGCTTTCAGGGTGAAGCGGGTTTGAATTTTACGCGTCGATTTTAAGCGCTGAATATCCGCTTCAGGCATACCGGCCAGGCGTAACCTCTCCAGAATGCCTTCCACCTGTGTCGCGCTACCGCCGGTCTCACGCAGCAATAAATATTCGCTCTGCGCCTCAACCCAGTCGGGAATCGTCAGGTCGATAAGCGGCGCGCCTTGCTTAATTTTGTCGCCCACGGTTAGCGGGTAAACCTTTTCGATAAAGCCTGCGGAGCGTGCCTGGACAATAACGAACTGGTATTCGTTATAGCTAACGTTAGCCGGGAAAGTTTGCGCGTAGTGCAGCGGCCCACGGCGCACAGGTTCTGTTTTTAGCCCCAAATTCTGGGTCTGGGTGGGATCGATTCGTACGCCAGGCGCTGACGCGCTCGCGGTCTCTTCATCGGCATATTTCGGGATAAGATCCATATCCATAAATGGCGATTTACCCGGCTTATCAAAGCGCGTGTTCGGGTACATGGGGTCGTACCAAAACAAAACTTTTCTGGCTTCTTTTGGCGCAGCCTGCCCGGTTTCAGCCGTTGCTTTTGCGGATGAATAATAAGTATAAATACCGACAGAAATAACCCCACCGGCAATCATGCCTGCGAGAATAAGCGCGGTAGTTTTAATATTTAAAGACGCCATAGTGATTTCCATTGCGCGATAGTCTCACCCGCATTGCGAAGAATCCGGGTAAGAATAAAAGAGACCAGCGAGAACGTTATTTACTGATGTGAATATCACGTAATACAGAGAGATTTCCCTGCTGAACAAACGTAAACGCAACCTTATCGCCGGGTTTAATATCATCAGCCTTCGTGTCGGCAACCAACGTAAAACGCATCGTCATGGCAGGCCAGTTCACCGCAGGAATAGGGTCATGCTTAATCGTGATTTTTTTACTGTCCCTATCAACAGCTTCAATCACTCCCGTGGCGCTAATGAGTTGTTCCTGTTGAGCCGCTGGCTGCATATCCATCATTTCGCCATGCTGATGCTCATTGGCCTGAGCGTTAAACATGACCAGAGAAAAAAGGCTAAACAGCACGGCTTTGGCGGTAATATTCATAATTGATGCTCCTGAAAAGTTAATATTAAGGATTACTCCACCCAACCGCCGCCTAAGGCAGCAAACAGCTTAATTTCATTAACCTGCTGGGCGTAATTAAGATCGAGCAGTGATTGCTGCGTGGCGAATAAGGAACGTTCGGCATCCAGAACTTCGATATAGCTAACAGCGCCATTTTGATAAAGCGCTCTGGCGCGCTGTAAGGTGATTTGCAATGAGGTCAGATAACGCTGCTGACCGCGAATTTGATCGGCAATGCTTTGGCGCAATACCAGCGCATCCGCCACCTCTTTAAAGGCGTTCTGAATTTTTTGTTCGTAATTCACCACCGACTGCTGCTGGCGTATTTCGGCGAGGTCGAGATTCGACTGATTACGTCCGGCATTGAAAATTGGAATATCTATTTTGGGAACAAAATTCCACATTCCGCTGGCGGCATTAAATAAGCTGGAGAGATCGCTGCTGCTACTGGAAACTGAACTGGTCAGGGTAATCGACGGGAAAAATGCCGCCCGCGCGGCGCCGATATTGGCATTCGCCGCCATTAATCCGTGCTCAGCTTCCAAAATATCCGGGCGCTGCAACAGTATTTGCGATGACAACGATGGCGGCAGCGTTACCGGTTTAATATCCCCGCCGCTGCGCATCTGGTCGTTGGGTAATTTCCCGTACGTCCCCAGCAACAGCTGCAGCGCATTGTTCGCCTGCGCCAGTTCACCTTTACGCTTCGCGATTTCGCTGCGCGTGCTTTCAATTACGCCGCGCGCCTGTTCCAGCGCCAGTACGTTGGTGCTGCCGGTCAGCAACTGTTTCTCCACAAAAGCGTATGAGCGCTGATAGTTTTGCAACGTTTCTTCGGCAATTTGCAATTGCGCATAAGCCAGACGCTGATTGAAGTAACTTTGTGACACGCTGGAGATTAATGAGATATGCACCGCCCGACGCGCCTCTTCGCTGGCAAAGAAGTTCTGTCGCTCGGCTTCACTCATATTCTTCAGCCTGCCAAAGAAATCGAGATCAAAACTGAGATTCAGCCCGGCTTCGAATTCGCGGTTGGTGCTGCTATCGCCTTTTAATTTACCGCTGTAGGTGCCGCTGGAACCTGCCGTGAGTTGCGGATAGCGGTCAGCGTCGGTGACGCCATATTGCGCTCTCGCCTCCTGAACTTTCAGCACGGCCATACGTAAATCGCGGTTATTAATCAGCGCCTCGCCGATCAGCGCCTTTACCTGGGGGTCAACGAAGAAAGTCCGCCAGCCCGTATCCTGATATCCCATCGGCGCAGAAACCAACGCATTCTGGCTTAAGGAGAATTGCTGCGGCACCGGCAATGCCGGACGCTGATAGTCCGGCGCCAATGAACAACCGGCGAGAACGAATACAGCGCTGAGGGTAAGAAGCTTAAATTTGCTCATAGTTCTTCTCGTCCTGACCGGACTGATGACCCTAAAATGTGTAGGAATTTATAGTGTTGTACTTTAACCAAGTGACTCTGTTTAACCGGTGACAGGAAAATGACAAAACTGTCATTTTCCCAATAACCGATTGCTATCCGATCCCGCTTCCCTAGAATTGAAAGTCCGCACAACCAGTGCGAGAAGGAGAATGCGATGAAGGTCTTGATAGTCGAAGATGAGAAAAAAACCGGTGAATACCTGACGAAAGGCCTGACGGAAGCGGGTTTTGTCGTGGATTTAGCGGATAACGGCCTGAACGGGTATCACCTGGCGATGACCAGTGATTACGACCTGCTCATACTCGACATCATGCTGCCGGATGTAAACGGCTGGGATATCGTGCGGATGCTGCGATCCGCTAACAAAGGGATGCCAATTCTTCTTCTCACCGCGCTGGGCACCATTGAACATCGGGTTAAAGGTCTGGAATTAGGCGCGGATGACTACCTGGTCAAACCGTTCGCCTTCGCCGAGCTGCTGGCACGGGTCAGAACGCTGCTACGCCGGGGTGCGGCGGTGATTGTCGAGAGCCAGTTTCAGGTCGCGGATTTAATGGTCGATCTGGTCAGCAGAAAAGTCACCCGCAGCGGTATGCGCATCACCCTGACCAGCAAGGAGTTTACGTTGCTTGAGTTTTTCCTGCGCCATCAGGGGGAAGTTTTACCCCGCTCGCTGATCGCGTCTCAGGTCTGGGATATGAATTTTGACAGCGATACCAATGCTATCGACGTGGCCGTGAAACGTCTGCGCGCCAAAATTGATAACGACTTTGAGCCGAAACTGATCCAGACCGTGCGCGGCGTGGGATATATGCTTGAGGTTCCTGATGGCCAGTAAACGATGGCGACGCCCTTTTTCGCTGGCGACACGGCTGACATTTTTTATCAGTCTGGCGACGATCGCGTCATTTTTCGCCTTTGCCTGGATAATGATCCACTCTGTAAAGGTCCATTTCGCCGAGCAGGACATCAATGATTTACAAGAGATCAGCGCCACGCTGGAGCGGATTATTAACCAACCTAACGAGCCAGAATCACGCCGCCTGGAAACGCTAAAAAACGTGGTAGCGGGTTACTCGAACGTCATTATTTCTCTGGAAGATAGTAATCAGAAAGCCATTTTTCATTCGCCCAATGCACCGGATCTCCGGCAATTTATTTCCAACGCAAGACCGGATAAAAATGCCCATGCCAGAGATGTTTTTATTATCTCCGGCCCAACGCTACAAACGCCCAGACATGTCCACGGGCAGAAAGCGTCGTCTAACTGGCGAATGATTCGCCTGCCTGTAGGACAGCTTCCCGATGGAAAACCGGCATATACGCTGTATCTGGCATTATCGATCGATTTTCATCTGCACTATATTAACGACCTGAAAAACAAACTGATTATGACGGCATCACTGATTAGCATGATGATTGTTTTTATCGTGCTGTTCGCTGTCTATAAAGGCCATGAACCGATCCGTAACGTCAGTCGCCGCATCCAAAATATCACCTCAAAAGATTTGGATGTGCGCCTCGATCCGCAAGCTGTTCCTATTGAACTGGAACAGCTGGTAAGTTCGTTTAATCACATGATCGAGCGCATTGAGGACGTATTTAAACGTCAGTCGAACTTCTCGGCGGATATTGCCCATGAGATCCGCACGCCAATAACTAACCTCGTCACGCAAACGGAAATTGCGCTCAGCCAGACCCGCAGCCAAAAAGAGCTGGAAGATGTGCTGTATTCCAATCTCGAAGAGTTTAGTCGTATGTCGAAAATGGTCAGCGACATGCTGTTTCTGGCGCAGGCGGACAACAATCAACTCATCCCGGAAAAGACAGCGCTTAATCTGGCTGATGAGGTGGGTAAAGTGTTCGACTTCTTCGAGGCCTGGGCAGAAGAGCGCGAGGTTGGCTTACGTTTTGAAGGACGCGCGTGCTGGGTTTCGGGCGATCCGTTAATGCTACGCCGGGCGGTGAGCAATCTTCTATCAAATGCTATGCGCTATACGCCAAAAGGCGAGTCGGTAACCGTACGGGTGAAAGAGGCGGACAGTCAGGTGCAGATAATCGTGGAAAATCCTGGCCCCCCCATTCCCCCACAGCATCTCCCCCGGCTCTTTGACCGATTTTATCGGGTAGACCCTTCGCGACAGCGCAAAGGCGAAGGCAGCGGTATTGGCCTGGCGATAGTGAAATCAATCGTCATCGCCCATCAGGGAAAAGTCTCGGTTTCATCCGATCAGCTTGCTACCCGATTTATTCTGACGCTACCCAAGCACGCGAAATAATTCCGGGTGATGACAGATATATGTCATCACCTGTTGTCTGACACAACCGTCATAATTCAGTCACGCCGCTGACCGACCTCGCCAATTATAATTTCTTCCGTAAACCCATACAGGAGAAATATGATGAATAAGATGTCCTCTTTTTTAGCTATCGCGTTTTTTATTTCAGCTGGCGTTAATGCGGCAGAGACGTCACCCCATGCACAATCATTTTCACAAATGAATGAACATGAAAAGGCAATGGTAGTACATCAGTCGACAAATAATGCTCATTCCTATGCCCATGAGCAGCAGGCGGAAAAACACCGTGCGCAGGCAAGCTCTACACGATAACGGATAACGCCAAAGGGCGCTGCGATCACAGCGCTCTCAAAAGCCATGCATTACAGTATGCCGTTTGAATTCTGGAGACAGGTATGGCTTTAACCCTCACGGTATTGCTTGAAAACCGGCGTGCGGCGGGCGCGGATAAATCATTACGGGCAAAGCCTGGGTTAAGTCTGTTAGTTCAGGATGAAACCACCAGTATACTGTTTGATACCGGGCCGGACGACAGCTACATACTTAACGCCGCGCAAATGGGCGTAGACCTGACGCAATTGACCGCCGTGGTACTGTCGCACGGCCATTACGATCACTGCGGCGGCGTGCCGTGGCTTGCGGATAACAGCCGTATCATTTGCCATCCCCAAATAGCCTGCGAGCGGTACGCTTCAATAACCCTGGCAGGAACGACAAGGAAAATAAAAAAACTCTCGCGTGATAACGACTACTCTCGGCTCATCATGGAATACACCCGCGAGCCGCTGGCTATCAGCGAGCGCTTTTTGTGGTCCGGGGAAATCAGTGTCCCCACTCCGCAGGCCTATGGTGTTATTAGTAAGGAGACGCCCCAACCGGATTACATCAGCGATGAAGGCGTATTGATATATAAATCGGAGCGCGGGTTAGTCATCATTACCGGATGCGGGCATCGGGGAATAGAGAATATCGTACGCCATTGCCAGAACATTACCGGCATTAATCAAATTTACGCCCTCGTCGGTGGATTTCATTTACGTGCCGCCTCCCCCGCTAAGCTATGGCGAACCCGACAATTTATTAAGCAACAGCAACCCGAAAAACTACTCGGCTGTCATTGCACCGGTTCGTGGGGGCGATTATGGCTACCGGGAACTGACGCCCCGGCAACGGGAGATGTAATTGTGCTGGCAGAGTAACGACAGTAAACATGGCCAAAACAGCAATAAAAAACGGGAACCTCGCGGCTCCCGTTTATCAGCCTTCGTTACATAGTGACAATGGCTGGCTCATCAAAGACGGTGAGTTTTGGCGCTTCACCGGTGAATTTTTCTGCGTATACCAGACTGGTATTCCCCGCACAGCCATTCGCCAGCCTTGAAGTCGGGATATCTGCCGTCAGTACGTTCGCGCCGCCATTTTTACAGATACCGTTTTCAATATCCGGCCATGCACCTTCATGGATACAGATAATTCCCGGTTTAATGCCGTCACTAACGTGCGCCCCCACCAGCACCTGCCCACGCGCATTCCATACGCGGACCAGATCGCCTTCGGCAATCCCTCTGGCTTTCGCGTCATCCGGGTGAATGGTAACCGGCTCGCGATTGGCAATAGCGTACTCTTTGCGCAGCGACGCGTAGTTCAACTGGCTATGCAGACGATGCGCCGGGTGCGCAGTCAGCAGTTGCAGTTGATCTTTATCCGCAGTTCCTTTCCATTCATCGGGTTCAATCCATGACGCATGCGGCGGACAATCTTTATATTGATAGCCTTCAATCGTTTTCGAGTAGATTTCTATCTTACCGCTCGGCGTTCCCAGCGCATTCATCACCGGATCGCTGCGGAAATCCGCGTAGCGCACATATTTGTTATTCTTTTCATTCTCACGCATTTCGATCAGTTTATTCTGCTGCCAGAACGCGTTGAACTGAGGCATAGCGACACGTTGGGCGCGGGCGGCTTTTTGCGCGGCATCATAGAACTGCTTCAGCCACGCCATTTCGTCTTTGCCTTCGGTGTAGACCGCCTTACCTCCCGGCTTGAGCATCTCAGCCAGATCGGCAAATACGTCAAAATCGCTGCGGGATTCAAACTGCGGCGCGATGACCTGCTTCATCGGCACCAGGTGTTGGTTACTGTAATCACCGGTCATGGTCAGATCGTTACGCTCAAACGAGGTGGTGATCGGCAGGACTATATCAGCGTGTTTAGCCGCTGCGGTCCAGTAGCACTCAGAGATGACAACCAGTTCAGGCTTCTGCCAGGCTGTAATTAAGCGGTTAGTATCCTGATGATGGGTAAAGTTAGCACCGCCCGCCCACCAGATCATTTTGATATCCGGGAAGGTTTGCTCTTTACCATTATGCTGATATTTACCGCCTGGGTTTTCCAGCGCTTCAACAATTCGCGCTACCGGCAGGCTGGTTACCGCATCGGAAACCGCCCAGTCGTTACCCGCTGATGACCCCCCCTCAATTTTGGCGGAAATTGCTGGCAATACCCCACCCGTGCGCGTTGGGTTACCGCCGTTGGAATAATGATACGAGAATCCAAAGCCGCCGCCTTCGGTACCAATTTGCCCCAGCATCGCCGCCAGAGTCACCAGCATCCAGTGTTTTTGCTCACCATATTGCTGGCGCTGAATCCCCCAACCTGCCATGAGCATGGTTTTATTGCTGGAGAAAATTTCCGCCAGTTTTTCCAGTTGCTCAGCAGGCACGCCGCACACGCCGGAAGCCCACTCGGCGGTTTTCTCTATTTTATCGCTCTTGCCGAGCAAGTATTCCTCAAACTGCGGATAACCGGTGGTGTATTTTTCCAGGAAGGCTTTGTCATGGAGATTTTTCTTCACCAGCGTATGGGCGATCCCTAACATCATCGCCACATCGGTCCCCATATGTGGCGCAATCCAGGTGGCATTATCACCAAAGAACTCAATGGTTTCAGAACGCATTGGATCGATGGCGATAACGCTTTTTCCTGATTTTTTCAGCAGATTAAAGTATTCAATCCCCTGTTCATCCGTGCTGCTCCAGGCAATTTTGAGGGTGTTGAGCGGGTTCATCCCCCACAGCACCACGACCTGACTGTGCTCAAGCACCATCGGCCAGGTGGTTTGCTGCTCATAGACTTCAACCGATCCCACGACATAAGGCATGATCACCTGCGCCGCCCCGGTAGAATAATCTCCGGTATGACCGGCGTAGCCACCGGCCATGCTCATATAGCGTTGCAGTAAGGTTTGCGCCTTATGCAGAACGCCGCTGGAGCGCCAGCCATAGGAACCGGCAAATATTGAGGACGGCCCATAGCTGCTACGGATCCGGCTATGCTGCTCATGAATGAGCTTCAGCGCCTGCTCCCAGCTCACCCGCACGAAAGGATCGTTGCCACGTTTACCATCCGCTTTACCCGGGTTTTCCAGATAGCTTTTGCGCACCATCGGATATTTAACGCGGATATTGGTATGAACCTGATCCGGCGCGGTTTGCTGTAACGAGTTCGGCACCGTTTTCGGTAATGCCCCTTTTGAGGAAACCACTTTGCCGTCTTTTACTTCCACGTATACCGCACCCCAACGTGCAGCCGTCAGAATCGCTCCGCCATTTTGGCCTTCGGCCCAGGCTGGCATTGGGATCACCGAAGAAATCGCCATTGTCCCGGTTGCCGCGCCAGCCGTCTTGATAAAGTCACGTCTTGTGAGTTTCATGATTTCTCCTGATTTATCGCTTATTTGTTCATGTCTTTAGCGTTGTACTGGAAGTAACGGCTCAGGATATCCAGTTCGGTTTCACTGATATTGGTGCGAGCGCCCATCCCTTTCGCTACTGAAGGCCAGGCGTTGAGCGTAAAATGATTCGCCGGAATTGGCGCATGGCAGCCCGCGCAATACACATTGTCGAGTTTGCGTGCGTAATCCCACATGGGTTCGCGGCTGGCGAGAGCGGAACCGCTCCATTCACCCTGCAGTACCACATCTCGCCACGCATTGCCGTAATCATCTTTTTTCCAGTCGGAGAGGATTTTCAGCGACTGCTGACCTTTTTCACTCAGGCTGGCAAGAATCAAACGCTGTCCTGCCGCGTAGTAAATGACCTGTTCACTTCCCTGCATCTGGCTCCCGCGAATCTCGACCTGTCGCGTATTGTCCGTTGATTTCAGGACCTGCATTTTTGTTGCCGGGTAAACGGTTCCCAAATCGCCAAGCGCGGTGTTGCTTACGGCATAAAGCTCAGTTGCCGAGGCAGGAGTGGAGGCTGACTGTGCTTCAAGCCCTTTGAGCGCGCTGTCATCCATTTTTACTTCAGGTGGGAAATGGGCGACGCCTTTGTGGCAATCAATACAGGTTTGCTTTTCCGCGATGCCCATTTTGTGCATTTTCTGCGCATCTGCGCTTTGTGCGGCAAGATCCATCGCGTCCATGCTGTGACAGCTACGGCAGGTCGCAGAATCACTCGCCTTGAGCTGTGCCCAGACGGTTTGCGCCATCTCCAGACGGTGTTCTTCAAATTTTTCCGGAGTATCGATTTTTTTGGTTATGAACTGATGATAAACATCTTTTGAGGCCCGCAGTTTAGCCACCAGATAATCCAGGCCGCCTTGCGGGATATGACAATCCGCGCACTCTGCACGAATCCCTTTTTGATTCTGAAAGTGAACCGAACCGGTATATTCCTCATAGGGGGCCTGCATTGTATGGCACGATAAACAGAATTCCGTGCTTGACGTTTTGTGCAAGGTCCATTGCCCTGCCAAAACGATAACAGCCCCAAGAACAATGGACAGCAGCATCGTCCAGAGGATGGTTTTATTTATTTTTCTCATCTTTTATTCCCACAAGACGAATACTCTTTAATGGGTAGACAATAATTACCCTAACGCGGTTACTTATTGATATTCATCAAACACAGAGGGAAATGAGAATCAGCATGCGGGTAAGTTTGAAGGGGCTCGCATAATTAATGAGAACGAAATGTAAATATCAAATTTCGTTTAAAATCAGAATTTTAAACCAAGTATAAGGTTGGATTAACTATTAATTTAATAAATATCAGAATAAAAGTTTGATAAATGTTAAAAGCTGCTGAAATTAACCCTTTGGTGACACACGTTATATAATTAAATATATAATGAAAACACATAAAAAAGAATCCTTTTCTGTTTTTTGATTACACGTATTAATGAAGATATCTGTCTTGCAGTGTTGCTCAGATATACATTTATGAGCAGACTTGCGACACACGCCTTTCATTGACGCGCATTTATGCACGTAACCTTGATCTGGTCACTTATTATACAGAGCCAACTTTCGCTACACTCAGGGTAGAGGTAAACAAACAGGAGGTAGTGAATATGTATCGCTCAATTCTGGTGCCCATTGATATCTCTGAAACCGATTTAACCCGCCATGTTGTTCCCCAGGTCCAGGCGCATGCCAAAACCGCTAAGGTCCACTTTTTAGCCGTTATTCCTACCGTTCCGTTTTATGCCTCGCTGGGGCTGGCCTACTCTACCGAATTTCCGGACAGAAGTGGTCTGCAGGCCAAGGCCAGCGAAAAACTCGAAGAAATTATTAAGCAGTTCAATATTCCTGCTGGCAGGAGTCAGACTCATGTCGTTTATGGCCCGCCGAAGGACCAGATCCTCAAGCTGGCGGAAGCGGTTGACGCCGAGCTTATTGTCATCGCCTCACATAAGCCCGGTTTTAGCACATATCTGCTGGGGTCAACGGCGGCAGCCGTCGTACGCCACGCGAAATGCCCGGTGCTGGTTGTGCGGTGATAGGGTTAAAATGGGAGCGAATTTGCTCCCGTTTTTTGTGGCTTAGGCCATCACTCAGTTCTGATTATCCAGTCTGACCAACGCCAGCAACAGCTGACTCAGCGCGCCGTAGAAACCAAAGTCATCATAGCGGCGGCATTTGGCGGTGAACGTCGGTAACCAGCGTAACAGCCCCACCAGCGTTTCTCTGCGCAGTGCATCAATACGCTGGCGGCTAAGCCCGGACTCTCCGAGAGAAAAATGCAGATGGCTTAACAGTTCGATAAAAATCGCCAGATGATCGGCTGACTCGCTAAACGTATCGCTTACCTGCATGCCCGCATCAGATAACAATTGTTTAATAACTCCGTAATTCTGCCCGCCTTCCAGATGAGCCGACGCATAGGGTAACGCCGCATGTTTGTCCGACATCAGAAACAGGCTGCAAAAATCAGCTGCCAGTTCCAGGGTAGCGTCTTCGCGCACCTGAAGCGCAGCAATTTTCTCCTCCAGCAAAAGAACTTCCGCCTCAAGCGACGGTTCATCTTTTAGCACCGCGAACCACTCAGCCATTTCGCTGGCCTGTAAAAGCGCCAGGCTTTGGTCGTCACGCTCCCGGGAAAACAACTGCGCCAGCCAGGCGTAAACGCAGGCTATCTGTTCTGTGGTCAGGGAAGAGCGTTTCATCATGACGTCACCTTCTCTGCCGGGACATATTCGCACTGCGCCACCATTTTTATCGGGCCGCTGAACGCCGTCACGTTATCCACTTTGCCGGTATATTTCTCAATTTCCACCAGCGTAGTATGGGCGCTGGTTGCCTGCGCCAGTTGAGACGTGCCGATATCTAACGTTAACACGTTCGGATTGCCGTATTTACACAGCGCCCCGGTTTCTCCACCGTTGTCAGGATCGTACCAGGCACCTTCGTGAATACGCGCCACGCCCGGAGTGTAAAGATCGGAGACAACCGCTCCGGCCAGTACTTGTCCACGTGCGTTAAACACACGGACAATATCACCGTTGCGAATCCCCCTTGCGCTGGCATCCTGCGGGTTGATAAATACCGGCTCTTTACCACTTACCGCATAATGTTTACGTAGCGCTTCAGATTCACAAAGCTGCGAGTGCAGACGGAAATCCGGGTGAACCGATTGCAGATGCAGCGGCCAACGCTGCGACCCCGGCCCACCGTGGGAACGTTCGATTTTCTCAAACCACATCGGATGCCCCTGGCAGTCGTCATACTGCATATCGGCAATCGTTTTTGAGAAAATCTCGATCAAACCACTCGGCGTACCCAACGGCTCAAGATCGGGATCTTCGCGGAAGGCCTGATGACGAACAAACATCTGTGGATGTTCGAATTCAACATACTCCTGCTGATTCCAGAAAACGTCAAAAGCCGGGAGATGAACCCCGCGCCCTTTCCCCTGCTGGCTACCTTCCTGCCAGATCCGTTTCAACCAACCCATCTCATCCAGCCCTTCGGTGAAGGCTTCTTCACGATTAAAGCGGCGGCAAAGATCGCGGAAAATATCGAAATCATTACGCGCTTCAAACTGCGGCTGCACCAGCTGTTTCATAGCGATAATGCCGCGGTTAGAGTGGTTGCCATACTGGTCGAGATCGTTACGCTCAAACTGGGTCGTTGCGGGCAAGACGATATCGGCGAATCGACAGGTCGACGTCCACTGATTATCGATGGCGATAACGGTTTCCAGCTTACGCCAGCCTTCAATAATACGGTTGATCTGCTGGTGACGATGGAAAGGGTTAGTCCCGGCAAAAACGCACATCTTTAACGGCGGCAGCTTGACGGTTTTTCCGTTCCAGTTAATTTTTTTGCCCGGTTCCAGAATCGCATCGATAAAACGTGCGATCGGAATAGTGCTGCTGTAGCCCTTAAAATCGGTGCTGTCATGTACAGGCGCAACGGTAGTGGAGCCAGAAAATCCGCTCAGGATAACGCCTTTACGCCCCGGGGTGCCTGCGCCGTTGTAGTGCCAGCCAAAGCCAAACCCACCGCCGGGTAAGCCGATTTGTCCAAGCATTGAGGCCAGCACCACAATCATCCATGCCCACTGCTCCCCGTGCTGCATACGCTGCACGCACCAGCCGGCAATAATCTGCGTTCTGCCGCCCGCCATCTGCCGCGCCAGTTCACGAATCGTATCGGCATCAATCCCGCATATTTTTTCCGCCCACTGCGCATCTTTAGGCTGTCCGTCACTTTCGCCCAGCAAATAAGGCAGAAATTGCTCAAACCCAACGCAGTAGTTATCAAGAAAATGCTTATCGTAGAGCTTCTCGGTAAAGAGCGTGTGCGCCAGCGCCAGCTGTAGCGGCACATCAGCCTGCGGGTTCACGGCGATGTGCTTAACCTTGTCGCGGCCCAGATAGTCGTGAGTCGAGGTGATGACCGGATCAACGCTGATAACCGAGATCTCGCCGCGCGCCACTTTGTCCTTCAGTTGCTCGTAGTATTCATAGACATCATGATCCGGACACCACCAGTTCGCCTGCTGATTTTTAATCAGGTCGGAACCCCACAGCACAATCGTTTTGCTATTTTTCAGTACCAGCGGCCAGGAAGTCTGCTGTTCATATACCTCCATTGACCCGACCACGCGCGGCAGGATCACCTGAGCAGCACCGGTGGAATAGTCGCCCCCGGTACCCACGCTGTTGCCATGCAGCGCAATGGCGCGCGCCAGCATCCCGGAAGCATTATGGAACATGCCGGTTGATTGCCAGCCGCTGGCCGTCAGCAGCGCGCTCGGACCATAGGTCTTCTGAATGCGCTCCAGCTCCTGATAGAAGAAGTCCAGCGCTTCATCCCACGAAACGCGCACAAAGCGGTTATCTCCACGCTGTGTGGTATCGCTCTGATGGCGTTTACGCAACCAGTCGACGCGGACCATGGGATAGCGAATACGCGTGCCGCCATGTACGTGATCCGGCAGTCCGGCGATCATTTTTGACGGGTATTTATCATGCTCAAACGGTTTGGCCTCAATAAAACGGCCATCAACAACAGTGGCACGGATTGCCCCCCAGTGAGAACCGGTCAGGATCCCCTCTTTGACGCCAGCTCCCTGCACCTCTGCAGCATTGGCGCTACGGGGCGTAAGCAGAGAAGGTCCCAACATACCGGCTACGGTCAAGCCGCCCAACTGCAGTAGAAAACGTCGGCGAGATGCCTGAAAGAGATCGTTATTTTTCATTGCTTTCTCCCTTATCGCCATGCGGCTTATCCGTAGTGTCAGAGGCATTCATCTGCAAATATTTCAGCAAGGTACGTTCTTCACGTTTATCCAGACTGGTAAATCCAATCATGCCGTTCAACGTGCCAATCCAGCCGTTAGCGTCAAAGTGTTCTTTCTCTGGCGCGCCGTGGCATTGGTTACAGGTTCCGTTATAGAGCGAGTCGGCATAGGCCCAGATAGGTTTGATGTCGTTGACCATATCGCCCTTTTGCATCCAGGCGGTGGCCTGCAGCTTGCTCCACTGCGTATTCGTTTCCGCGACGGTGGTTTGCTCCAGGTTTTTCACGTGCTGCTGGATGTCACCACGAATGGAGGCCACAAAAATGCGCTTGCCTGGCAGTTGCGCCAACACGCGCTGGCGTCCGTTACTCTCGGTCCAGCCCACAATTTCAATTTGCAGCCAATCACCATCACGCTTTAACACTTTTACTTCAGAGGCGGGTAGCAGTGAGCCAGCAGGTTCTTTATCACCCTTAGCGGCATAAATAGGCTTGATGTCCAGAGAGTAGAGCGTATCGCCATCGTCGTTCGCCCTGGCGCGTAACTCGTCAAACTGTTTGCGGAAACCACTGCTCATATCGGGAAGCTGGTGCGCGATACCTTTATGGCAGTCGATACAGGATTGGTTGTCCTTGGCCGCAATCTTCATCTGGCGTGCGGCTTCAGGATGCTGCTTAGCATGATCCATCGCATCATAGTTATGACAGGAGCGGCAGGTAGCAGAGTTGTTCTCTTTCATCCGCGCCCATTCTCGCTCCGCCAGCTCGGCGCGTTTGGCCTCGAATTTTTCAGGCGTATCTATAGAGTGGGCAACAAAGGTCTGATAAATATCGTTGCTTGCTTCCAGCTTACGCTTCACCATGCCCGGAATATCTGAAGGAATGTGACAGTCATGGCATTCTGCGCGCACTCCAGAGGCATTCTGAAAATGCGCGGACTGTTTATATTCTTCATAAACCGGCTGCATGCTGTGGCAGCTCACGCAAAACTCGGTAGAGCTGGTTAATTTGATGCCAACGTGCGGCAAAACGATCAGCGCGATACCGACCACAATCCCGATGACGACCAGCGCCAACACTGACCAACGTGCGCTCGGTCTGAGTAGCGCCCTCCAAAGTTTCCGCATAATAGCCCCTGTAATTATATGGTTTAGTTACAGAGGATCTTATTTCTCAAATGTGAACAGCAACACTGGTCAGGATGAATGGCTTACGGCACAATGTGAACAGATATGAACAGAAAGAGACAGCAACCAGGATGCCGCATCACATTGTAATTGTTGAAGATGAACCCGTGACCCAGGCACGGTTACAGGCTTATTTTGAACAGGAAGGTTATCATGTCTCTGTCACCGCCAGCGGAGCCGGCCTGCGTGAAATCCTGTCGCAGCACCCTGTGGATCTTATTCTGTTGGATATTAACCTCCCGGATGAAAATGGCTTAATGCTGACCCGTGCCCTGCGAGAACGTTCAACGGTAGGGATCATTCTGGTAACGGGCCGTAGTGACCAAATTGACCGTATCGTTGGCCTGGAAATGGGCGCTGATGATTATGTCACCAAGCCGCTGGAGCTACGTGAACTGGTGGTACGGGTGAAAAACTTGCTCTGGCGGATCGACCTTGCCCGTCAGGCGCAGCCGGAGGCCAAAGACAACTGCTATCAGTTTGCCGGGTATTGTCTGAATGTCTCTCGTCATACCCTGGAACTGGGTGAAGAGGCGATCAAACTCACCCGCGCCGAATATGAAATGCTGGTCGCTTTTGTCACCAATCCGGGGGAGATTCTCAGCCGCGAACGTTTACTGCGCATGCTTTCGGCACGACGGGTGGACAATCCAGACTTACGCACCGTAGATGTGCTGATCCGCCGTTTACGCCACAAGCTACGAGCGGATTTACTGGTGACGCAGCATGGGGAAGGCTATTTTTTAGCGGCTGATGTGTACTGATACAGATAAACAGGACGGAATCCGCCGGGTGACAGCGAGCACTTAACATGCTGGCTGTCGGCATTTTTCGGGGTGAGCACCAGGATCGGTGGGCTGATATTTTCCGACACCGGTTGCCCTTGTAATATCCTGATAGCCTGCTGAATCGCCAGTTCACCTTGCCAGACCATCTGATCGCTGGCAGCCATTATGATTCTTTCGCGTTTAAGCCCGCGATACACCTGGTGCGACAGATAAAAAGAGACTACGGTTAGCGGCGTGCCCTGATTCCGCGTCTCCCCCATGGCGGCTTCCGCAGCAATTGCCGTACCGGCCACTACGTCAACATCCGGGTGACGCTCAAGCATCTCCTGCAACAGGTTGCGCTGAACTTCAATATCATTATCCCCTAACGCCACATCCACAATGTGCACCTGACTGCCGGCAATCGCCTGGCGGAATCCTTCCACCATCTCACGACTGCCTCCGGCGTCGTCAGGCCCGGGCAATAATAAGACCTTTAGCGGTTTACCGCCGCTCCACTTAACCAGATAGCGACCTGGCTGATACCCCATCTGAAACCACGGAACCCCAACCCGCGCCTTTACCGTCGCGTCATGGATCGCATTCACCACCTCAATAACAGGCAGCGATCCAACCTGGGTCTGCAAATCTGGAAAAGTCGTCGTGCTGCTGCCTAACAAAATGGCATCCGCGCCCCATTGCTGGCACTGAGCGATTTGAGATTTTTGCATGTTTAACTGACGATACCCTCCCGCTTCAAGCACCTTCAGGCTCACTCCGTATTTTTTCGCCGCCTCAAGCATGCCGTAATTTACGGAAAGCCAGTAAGAATCCTTCAGGCTGGGATACAGCGCGCACAGTTTCCAGATTTTGTTTGCAGTAACGTCCGTTTGCGGCGCCGGGACAGCCTGCTGGCTATCCTGCCAGCGCAGTAGTGCGGGCACGGTCGCGTGACCCAGACCGGGAAAAAGCGTGATAAGCAGGAAAACCAATACGCGCATGATAGCCTCATCATTGATAAGGCTTTATCCTAGTTGCTTTCCTCTTTTCGACTCAACCTTTTTAATCTGTGGCGACCAGACAGTGAATTTATCTCTGACCAAACGACTGTGGATAGGCTTTGCGCTGATGGCGGCGCTGACCCTCATGAGTACGCTGGTAGGCTGGTATAACCTGCGTTTTGTCAGCCAGGTTGAGCAGGCCAATACCCAGGCGCTGATCCCGACCATGGACATGGCGCGCCAGCTCAGCGAAGCCAGCGCCTGGGAACTGTTTTCCGCGCAGAATCTGACCACCGCAGATAATGAAAATATGTGGCTGGCTCAGGGGCGTATGTTAACCGCCCAAAGTCTGAAAATAACCGCATTACTGAAAACTCTTCGCGAACAGGGCTTTGATACTTCGGCCATTGAACAACAGGAAAAAGAGATCGCCCAGTCGTTAAGCCATCAGGGGGAAATGGTTGGCGAACGGCTGAAACTGCGCGAGCAACAGCAACAACTCAGCCAACAACTTGTTGAGGCTACCGCCAACGTTGCCGAAATGGCGCGCGGGCAGGCCAGTAATGCCGCCACCTCGGCGGGCGCTACGCAGGCAAGCATTTATGATTTAATTGAAAGCCATCAGGGGCAGGCGGCTGAACACGCTCTCGACAGGCTTATCGATATTGATCTTGAATATTATAACCAGATGAATGAGCTGCGCCTGAGCGCGCTACGCGTGCAGCAAATGGTGATGAATCTGGGGAATAACCAGGCGCAGAATAACCTGGCAGCGCTGGAAAACCTGCTGAATGCCGCCGTCAGAGTGCTTCACCGCCGGCAAATACGCATTGAAGATCCGGTGATACGCGCTCAGGTTGCCGACGCAGTAAATTCAATTAGCCGTTATGTCGATCTGCTGGCCCTGTATCGTCAGGACAATGACATTACTACCCGCTTACAGATCTTATCGCAAAACAATATCGAGCAATTTACCCGTTTCAGTAGCGAAGTCAGTCAGTTGGTGGGAATCATCGGCCAACGCAATCAGACCGGGCTGGCGCATCTCAAACAGGCCAGCCAGCGCGGGCAAACGCTGCTGCTGCTGTTAGGTGCGGTATCATTATGCTTGTTAATTCTCATTCTTTGGCGCGTGGTTTACCGCTCGGTCACGCGTCCGTTGGCGCAGCAAACCCAGGCGTTACAGCGTCTGCTTGAAGGTGATATCGACTCCCCATTTCCGGAAACCGCAGGCGTTCGCGAACTGGACACCATTGGGCGGTTGATGGATGCCTTTCGCGCCAGCGTTCACGCCCTGAATAGCCACCGCGAACATTTGGCCGCTCAGGTTAAAGCACGCACCGCCGAGCTGCGGTCGATGGTGTCTGAACATCGGCTGGCGCGTGCGGAAGCCGAAAAAGCTAACCAGGCAAAATCGGCGTTTCTTGCCGCCATGAGCCATGAAATACGCACCCCGCTATACGGAATCCTCGGCACTGCGCAGTTGCTCTCAGACAATCCCGCACTGGCGCAGCATCAGGAGAATCTGCGCGCAATCACCGACTCTGGCGAGTCTCTGCTGACCATCCTCAACGATATTCTTGACTATTCCGCCATCGAAGCGGGCGGAAAAAATGTGGCCATCGGTGATGAACCCTTTGAGCCCAGGCCATTGCTGGAAAGTACGCTTCAGCTCATGCACAGTCGCGTTGCGGGTCGCCCGGTCGCATTGATTATGGATTTTGCCGACGACGTACCCGACTCCTTACGCGGCGATCCGCGCCGCATCCGGCAAATCATAACTAACTTATTAAACAACGCACTGCGCTTTACCGATCGGGGGCACATCATCCTGCGTAGTCGGTGTGAAGGCCAGGATTGGTACATTGAGGTTGAGGACACGGGATGCGGGATTGATCCTGCCCGTCAGGGCGACATTTTTCAGCCGTTTGTTCAGGTAAGCGGTAAACGTGGGGGAACCGGGCTTGGACTCACCATCAGCGCCAGCCTCGCGCAGGCGATGCAGGGAGAACTCAGCGTCACCAGCACACCAGGGGTAGGAAGCTGCTTTCGTTTGCGTCTGCCATTACGGGCTGGCGCGATGCCGGTAGCGAAATCCGTTCCACGAGCGATATCATTACAGGGTTTACGCATACTGCTTATCGAGGATAACCCTCTCACGCAGCGCATCAGCACAGAAATGCTCACCCTCAATGGCGCACAGGTTACCGCTGCTGACAATGCCGCTGCGGCACTAACCATACTGCAGCAAGACGCCCATTATGATGCCGCCCTGGTTGATTTCGATCTTCCGGATATCGACGGCATCACGCTGGCGCAGCAGTTAACCTGCGCATACCCAATGCTAAATCTGATAGGCTTTAGCGCGCACGTCATCGACGAAACGCTAAACCAAAGAACCAGTACCCTGTTTCTCGGCGTTATTCAAAAACCGGTTCCCCGGGATGAACTCAGTCGGTTAATTATGCATTATTTGCACGGTTACGCGCCTCTCCCGGTTGCATCAGAAAATGACAACAAACGGTTAGATACCCAGCAATTAGCCGGAGATGTTCAGCTAATGGGATGGCAAAAGGTACACGAATGGTTAGCGCTCTTTAAGCAACATACCCTTCCTGTATTAGATGAGATTGATAATGCGCGAGCAGCACACGATCGCGAGAAGATAAAACGTCTGGCGCATCAGCTAAAAAGCAGTTGCGCCAGCATGGGAATGCGTTCTGCCAGCAGCGTGTGTGCCGCACTTGAACAACAGCCGTTAGCTGATTTTTCACTCAGGGAGGAGGTACAACTCAGTCTTAAGGAAGTGGAAACGTGGTTGGAAAAGGAAAATTCATCGCAATTCGCTGAAGCTGGACATCTGAAGTGATGTTGAGATGGTACGCCCTGTAGGATTCGAACCTACGACCTACGGCTTAGAAGGCCGTTGCTCTATCCAACTGAGCTAAGGGCGCATTGCGAAGTGATTACTTCATGCAGATGAAACGCGTGAATTATACGGTCAGCGCTTGCTGAGTCAATGCCTTTTGTTTCGGTTGCTGGCGAAGTGTACGAATGTTGATTTTTTCTGCTCGTTCAAGGGTATCCAGGAAATCACCTGGTAACAACTCAGCCCGCAAAACGTCAGATTTAGGGATACATGTATTTAGAATATTTATGATTTTGCTTAACATTCCTTTATCCCCTCTCCCGTGGTTCAGGAACTCTTTAATGTTAAGTATCGCCATCAAGGAAGAAAACAGTCACTTCGAACATGGACTGAAAATCATCATCTCCCATCTGGCAAATCAATGGCACCAGGAGATTTGCTTTTTACCCGTCGAAGATATCGATCGCGCTGACATCGCGTTTATCTCCCTGGATGAAGATTGGCTCAGCGCCGATTGCTACCAGGTTCCTGTCCACACCAGGCGCCAACACCGGGTGGTCATCTGTAGCAAAAACGATAAAGATAAGCTGATGTTCCGACCCTGCTTGTACATGCTGCCACTGATTTATCGGGAAGATGACGTAGACGAGATAACCAAAAAACTGGTTCTCATCCTGCAAAAACGCGCGCTGCGCAATAGCGTGCCCGCAACTATCTGCCATTACTGCACCACTCGTAACTTTTCTATCGAAGAACGTCAGTTCTTAATGTTTCTCGCCAGTGGGTATACCTTAGCCGAAACGGCTCACCTGCTCTCGGTAAGCGATCTCCAGGCCAAAGCTACCCGCCGCAGCATTATGAAAAAGCTGCATGTGAAAAACGATCAGCAATTCTTAAGATACATCCGCGCACATCTGAACTTTCTACAAAATTAGTCGGAGTAGTTCTGCCTAATTTTTATTGAGAAATATCTCATCGTCGATTAAGTATCGGCTCCTACTGTACCTGGCTTCAGGCTGCCAGAATTATCGAGCCATACTATTTCCGGGGTAACAGAAAGACATACCCGGTAATATTTTATCTAATCTCAGAGAGAGGCTGAACTGGATAAAACAAGCTTTTGGGCATTGAGTAAGACATCAGAAAACTTCCGGCAGATTATTCTGATGGGATACGCAATTGCCAGTCTGATGATTGTTGAAGCACTGAAACCCAACGGCACAAGTAAACTCACCTTTGCGCTGGCAAAAGTTTGGTTCAGCGATGTTTGTAGTCAGCAATTTATCCAGACCTGCCGCAACAGAAATGGAATGGAAAAGGATGCACAGCGCAAAACGCCGGGACCGCTATCGCCGTATACGAAACGCTAACTGTACCTGGCAATATCCCCACTGTACCTCACAGGTATTTGACCGGCTCGAGTATCTGGCGCAAAAACTCGAATACACATTACCGGACGACACTATATCTCAGGCGATAATTACGACAGACTACTATCTGGCCTATGCGCTGAGCCGGCATTTATTTTCAGGCACTCGCACGGGGATCTTCCAGAGCGTTGAATCGGCGTTGCTCAGCATGCAAGAGCCGGTAATTAGCCAGTTAGTGATTGACATAGAAGGCTTAACAACTCCTTATTTCGATATACTTGAAGGTCTGCGTCAATTAATTAAGAAGCGTAATGACATTCAAATCTTCATAATGCTATCGAATCGCGATGAAGACCTTACCTCTTTTATTTCACTGTCTGGTCCATTTTATATCTTGTCACGCAATTTACGCCTCCCGGAGATGCGTCACGCCTTATTATATCCGGCTCTAAACTATATTCATTCCAGGCGCATAAACCAGCTCGATTGGGAGATGATTGCCTTACTTTTACAAGGTAACTCATTAAAAAAGATTGCATTGTTACAGACTCTCCCCTACCACCGCATCATCTATCGTCTGAACAAGTTGATTACGCGCCTGGGATTGCCCAGCAGGCAACGCTTCTTACATCTGATACATCGCCTCAACGTTACCTCTCCTCATTTTAATTAACACCATAACCTCCTGTCCCATAAGATTTTTTAAGAAATTACTTATTCTTGAATAAGAAAACAGATCTAATTTTTACAAAAATTTAATATTTACAACTATTCCTGGTATTATGTCTGGTGCGACTGTCACAGTAAACCTTACAGATTCTGTGCATTTCAATATAAAACCACCTTAATGCCGCCTTAACAAAACCTAAACAATTAGTTTATCATATCGTTTTTACTGTTTAAAAAAATTTTTCAATCTGCCATAACTCGAACTGCAGATAAATAATGCCAATAGCCATTAAGACACCTGGATCTTTCAGAACATCCTAACTGACATTAACAACCGGGATGTTGTAAGTCTTTTCCGAAAGAACAGAGCAGGTATAATCCCCACAGTTTCCTGATTAATTGTTAGTTTTCCCGGTGTGAAATGGATTTTCCACAAATTCATTGTTCTGCAGAAGAACAACCGAATAAACAAGGATGAAATAATATTTATTCGGCTCTCCCTCAGAACAATTCTTGGCTATTTGACAATATTATAACGCCTGATGTTTTATCAAATTCGCAAGATACGCAAACAGTTTGAGGCATACAACAATGAAACCAGCATCCGTTATCATTATGGACGAACACCCTATTGTCAGAATGTCGATAGAAGTACTACTCGAGAAAAACAGTAATATTCAAGTAGTGCTGAAAACCGATGACAGCCGTACGGCAATAGAACACCTGCGCACGCACCCGGTCGATCTTGTCATTCTGGATATTGAACTACCTGGCTCTGATGGGTTTACATTACTCAAAAGAATAAAGTCATTGCAGGAGAAAACTCGGGTACTGTTTCTGTCCTCAAAATCTGAGTCATTTTATGCCGGGCGTGCTATCAGGGCCGGTGCAAATGGTTTTGTCAGTAAACGAAAGGATCTCAATGATATCTACAATGCGGTAAAAATGATTTTATCGGGATATTCTTTTTTCCCTTCGGATACCCTTAATTTCATTAACAATATAAATGCACAGAAAGGCGTCTTGAATGACATGCCGCTCTCTAACCGCGAGGTTACCGTTTTGCGTTATCTGGCTAACGGGCTGTCCAATAAGGAAATTGCTGAGCAGTTGTTACTCAGCAATAAAACGATTAGCGCTCACAAGGCGAATATCTACTCCAAGCTCGGATTACACACCATCGTTGAGCTGATTGATTACGCAAAAATGCATGAATTAATGTAATAACACTCCCGGCGAGATGTCGTTCGGGAGTGTTTTGTCAGCACATTGATTAGTTATAGTTAATCATAAACGTGGCATCAGCCCTGGCGAGACCAGGCTGAACCCCGTCTGCTAACGCGATATAGTTGGCGAAAAAGGTCAGCGTGGCATTGCCGTTCTCATCAATCCCCACGGTCTGGCTGGCCTGTTCGAGCGGCAATCGCGTGCGATCGCTGTCATGCAATTCGATCGCCACCTTTTGCGCCATCACCGCATCATCAAGCGCCAGCAACGTCGTGCCTGGGGCCGGTGTTCCGGAAAACGTTATCGAAGCGGATCCCGGCGGGCAGCCTTCCAGCTTCAGCGTAAACGCGACCGGTTGCGTGGTCTCTCCACTGGTCTGAAGCTGCTTTGTCGGCCAGGTGCCTAGCTCCACAGACTTGTTGCTGTCGCTGGCAATTACCGCACAGGTAAAGTCCACCACGTTACCGCGCAGTTCAATATTGATTTCTCCCAGCGACGAAGCGGCATGGCACAATGAACTGAATGTCAGCAGAGACACCATTGCCAGGAGTGTCCCTGCGGAGGGCGTTTGCTTGTTAGTCATAATCCACTCGCAGATAGCCACGGGCTGTAAAGGGTCCTTCGGTGGGCTTATTGCCCGTCACGCTGACCGGCCATGCCCGAATGCCCACGCTTGCCGCGGCGTTGTCGTCCAGTTGAAACGGAATCGTGCTGGACAGGTTATTAGGCGTCAGCGGTCTGCCATTGCCGTCGGCGACAATAAAACCTAAATCTGAGTTATCAGAAACCATCATTTGCCCGGTGGCTTTCTCGGCCTCTACACGCATGGTTAAGTAGGCCTGTGCGGCGACGTTGGTGCATTTTATCGCCACCGTTTTGGTCTGCGGATTAATGCCTTCTGGCCGGTTTCCCGCCCCCGCCTTGCTAAACAGCGATGCGCCAATATCACCAAAATCAAATTCGACAATCTGTCCGGCGTTCACCTCACAGTTTTGTGGAACCTCCACCTTGCCGCTGTAGCTGATGGTGTAAACCGGCGTGCTTAACGCATCTCCGGTACTGGTCGTGACATAAACGCTGAACATCGTCTGCCGGGGGATCGGCACCATGTTAATAAACGGGCGGATCACTTTGAGTTTAAACACCAGCTTTGAATCCATTACGCCAAAAGGCTGCTGCTTAGATACGTTAGGGTGAGTCCCCATGCGGATATAATTACGCGGAGGATAAAACAACCCGGCGTAGCTGTCGGTGATGCTCATGGCCCCCAGCAGGTAGTCATTGAGCTTCAGGTACTGAAATCCACCCTCGGTACTTTGAACCGGCAGTTCAGTCACATAGCTTCTATAGGTGTAATTTACCGTTGTCCCAGCCGGACAGGTGGCATTAACGCCAACCCAGCCCGATTTTTCCGGTAACGTCACGACCTGACCCGGCTGGTTGTTGCTGCTGTTAAACACGTTCGACAGATCGTAAAAAACATCCGTTGGTGTGCCATTCGAGTTTTGGCAGACCGTCGCCCAGGACGAATGGGCCATCAGCAGTAAAGCACTTCCCAGTAACAAACCCGTTTGTCGTTTCATCGTATTATTCCTGTCGTGCCGTTGGGGATTCGCACGTCACGTTCGTGATCGTCACCGCCTGTTTCAGGCTCTCTTCAGGCAAGGCATAGCGCGCCGTGCAGCGAGCTTTTGCGCCTTCTCCCCATTGGATCAGCAACTCGCCTTTTAGCGGCAGACCACTGAGATAAATTTGCCCGTCTTCACCCACCATACTGGTCACACCGCTGGTGTTCTCCCGCACAACGGAACCAAACGGCACGGGTTTACCGGCATATTTCGCGGTAATCAGTGCCCGCACGCCGATTCGCGTATCAAACGCCGCCCGCACCAACGCCCCTTGCGTTGGGACTACGCTGCTGACGTTATTTTCCACATCGGTATTGTTGTTCATGGAATTGGTGTCTAACGCGACGCGGTTATAGCGATAGACGGTGGCATACGGCATCACCGCGTATCCACGCCAGTCGGTTTGAACGCCGGTCTGGTTTTCTATCCGCACCCCCTGCGCGCCAGGCGCTTTAATCAGCACGTTGGTATCGCCCAGAGGCTGACTGAGCGTAATGCCGTCCGCGTGACCCACCACGCCGCCGGAGAGTTGCCAGTTGTAGTCATGCTGGTCGCGGTCATAGTTGTATCCCACGCCGAGCGTGCCATAGGCCGCCTGCCAGTTGGCGCTGGCGTTTCCGCTATAGCCATTGGTGCTACTGTGCCCTTGATTCACGCTGTAGCTCAGGTTGCGTCCATCCAGCAGCGTACCGCCGACTCCGCTCTGCCAACTGTTTTGTCCGTTGCTATTGCGGTTGGCATTAAAGGTGGCGTAGGTGCGATCGAGGGCGTTGTCACGCGAGTAGCGCCGCCCGCTCAGCAGGCTGAACGGGACTGACATATTGAACGCCAGAATACGGTCGGTGTCGGAGATGCCAACCGATTCATTCCACGACCAGGAGAGTGAATAGCTAATCCCCTGCCAGCCACTGGCATAGCCTACCTGGTACCAGGTGTTGGTATCTGAGGTATTCCAGTACGTTTGCTGACTACCCGAGACATACAGCGATCCGTAATCCCCCAGATTCTGCGAAATGTTTATCTGGAAACGACCTTTTTTGCTGTAGCTCAGGTTGTGGTAGCTCTTCACATTGGGCACGTCGTGGCGATTGCCCTCACTGTCGTATTCGTACTCATAGCCTTCCATACTGCGGTACGCGACGTCATCGAGGGTATAGAAGCCACGCGTTGAGTAGCGATACCCCAACAGCTGGAAGTTAGTGCCAAAATTGTTCAACGATTTCGCATACAGGAAACGCAAAGACTGCCCCTGGTGCGTACTGTCATCCGCCAGTTGGCTACGCGCGTGGGTAAGATCGACAGAAACCGCCCCCCAGTCCCCGAGATTTCGACCAGTGCCTAAAACCATCGCGGTGTAGCGTGAAGCCAACTGCGTACCACCATATGCGGTGTAGCCTTCTGGTAACCCGGCAATTAATGTTCCCTGGAAAAAGAACGGTGAGGATTGCTGGCTATTGCCGCTGCGAAAATCCCCGGCGACCACGTCATACTTGAAACGCCCTTCTCGCTGTAATAAGGGAACCGTTGAGTACGGCACCGTATAGCGTTGCTGACTGCCGTCTTTCTCATCCACAGTGACCTCAAGGTCACCGCTGGATGACGTCGGGTTGAGATCGGTTATCGAGAACGCGCCGGGTGAAACATAGCTTTGATAAATCACATAGCCATTCTGACGAATGGTCAGTTTCGCTGCGGTACGCGCAATGCCGCGAACGGTAGGCGCATAGCCTTGTAAGCTGTCAGGATACATACTGTCTGAGGAATAGAGCCGCGCACCGCGAAACCCGACGCTGTCAAAAACGTCGTTGCCGGTGTTGCTGTCGCCCATCACCAGTTCGCCTTTCAGCGGGATAATCGCGCGCTGAAGCCATGTACCGATGTTTTTCCAGCTTTGTGAATGGTATCCATCGCCCTTGGAATAGCTCCACGCGCCGTTATTTCTCAACCGCCATGGGCCATAGTTCAGACCACTGAGCATACTCAGGAAATAGCTGTCCGCATCACTGCCGCGACTGCCGGTAAAACTGTAGTTAACCAGCGCAGCTGGGATCCCTTCATCCCACTCTTCAGGTGGGATATAGCCACGCGCGCTGTTTAACATCGACGCTTGCGGCAGGCTGACGTTGAGGCGCAAGGTAGAAAAATCAAATGCAATCTCGCTGCCTGGAATCGCTTCAGGCAGATTGATGCAGGTATCGTTCGGGTCCTTACTGAGTGCCGGAAACGCGGCGATATTGACGCCAAGGCGTTTCACCCAGTCGAGTCCAAAACACGGCATCAGCCCACCAGACTTCTCCCCGGCTTTTCCCGCACTGGTCGCAAAACGAATATCCTGAGTGGCCACAAACTCATCGTTGCGCCAGATATCCACGCGATAAACGCCTTCAGGCTGGTGATTGCCTTTTTCAAAGCGTGATAAATCCGCCACGGTTGCCGTATCCGCAGATAAAAAGGCCGGATTAAAATAGCTTTCCCCATGGCTTAAAGAGGGAAAGAGCGCCGCCAGCGTGGACAACGCCACCCCTGCCAGCGGTGGCGTAACCCCCGGTAACAGGCCAGGAAAATACGTTGTCTTATTCATCGTTATCTCAACGCACGCTAACCGTTTTGGCCGGAGTCACAGCGCCATAATCATTGACCGTCTGGAACGTGACGTTGCCCTGAACGCCCGTTGGTAGTTGGATCTGCGCATCGCTTTTCGGCGCAACCATCACGTTATCGACCTTTGTTTTCCCCACATTGAGATTGACCAATGTGACGTAATACGCTGACGGATTATTGATTTTCAGGTGGTTACCGGAACGGGAAAACGTCAGCATCCCAGGCGCATCTTCCGGGATTTGCGGCAAATTATTCGGACGGACGAAAAGTTTGATACGTGACAGAATCGCCAGTTGCAGAACGTTTTTGCCCTCAAGGCTGTTTTTATTGACTGACGGAATGGCTTTCACATTCATCCAGAACAGAGACTCACGATCTTTGGGCAGCGGTTCGCCGGCATAGATGATACGCAGCGTATTTTCGCTTTTGGGCTCGCTGACAAACAGTGGAGGCGTAACCACAAATGATTTTTCTTTAACGCCTGCGCTATTCTCAATCCAGGAATTTACCAGGTAACGCTCTTTGGTATCGCTATTGCTGATAGACAGGGATGTTTGTTTGGCATCAGCCGGATAAATAACGCGAGTGGCGCCTAATGCAATACCGCCGGCAGCCTGAACACTGGCAGCAGAAAATAAGGCCAGTAAAAGGATAAAACCTGATTTCAGATAATTAGACATAGCTACAAATACCTTTGATGCGATTATCGTTGGGAAATAAATCAGGGATAAACCAACGTAAACCACACGTCTGAACGAAGCATTCCCGGCGTTATATTTTCCGAGACAGCCCGATAACGAGCAGTGAAATGAAACGTCATCTCTTGCGTTATAATCGGCGCATAATGAAGCGGCAGCGCATTTGGAATAATTTGCCGTTGGCGCTCGTCAAATAATGCCAGACCGATCCCCGAAGCCGCAGAAGCATCGCCGCTGGCAAGGAAAACCTGCGGATCTTCCGCTGGCGTCACGCCCGCAAACGCAATCCCAACATGGTCGTAGACATCAGAACTGCACGAGGTTAAACGCAGTGAAAACGGTACACTGGTAGAGGCAAAGCTTCCCGTCCCGGAGAAAGCATTAGTGCGATACTGCCCCATTTGCACCCGCATATTCTGACTGTCAGTGGCGACCGTACAGGCCCCGTTGACCAGTTGCCCGCGTAGGTGGACGCGGCCACTTTCCAGTATTACCGTATGTGCAAACACGGGCATTACGCACAGCATTCCCGCCAGCGCCACGCCTTTCCCTATCATCTGCCGCATCCTTCATCATCCCCGGATATTGCCTCATCCAATGAGGCGTACTGCATCCTTGCGCAAATCAAAACGGCTTATTCGTACTTCATGATGAACGTCGCGTCAGCATTTGCCTGACCCGGCGTTGCGCTTGCAGCAGTGGCTTTATAACGCGCAGAGAAACGCAGGGTGTTGGTCCCTTCAACCAGCGCCTGAGCGGTAGAGAAGGTGGCTCCATCCGGCTTCAGCGCGGTGGACGTATTGTCCAGAATTTCAATCCCGACGCCGCTGGCAGTAGTACCGTTGTCTGCAGAAGTGACGGCCAGCAGGTTGTTATTGGTAATATCAGACTGACCAGAGAAAGCAACGGCTGCGGTTGCGGCAACTTTCGGGTCACAGTCGTTCAGGACGATAGAGAACGGAATTTGTGCCGTCGTATCACCCACTGCGGCAAAACTTGCAGTACGATACTGGCCTAAGGTGACAACCTGATCGGATGACTGAGTACTGACTGCACAGGCTGCATTGACCAGTTCACCTTCAAAATGCACAGTTCCGCCGCTAACGCTTACCGGATCGGCCGCAACCGCCGCACCTGCGACTAACATCAGGCTGGCAATAACAGAAGAGGTCATTAATTTACGTTTCATGGATTTCCCTTGAATTACACACATCCGGCTCCGGCGTCCTGCGGGATCCGTTTGACTCATTATCGACATTAAATGTCAGGCTAATTATCTCTGCATCCTGTAAAGATATATCTCGCAAGAGAATTAGCTAACCGTTTACCCCAACTCTCCTGAGTATTTGATTCACTAATTTATCTTCGCGAATATGACTATTCGTCACAGCGATAAATTAAACATTTCAATTAATGAAAAATACCTGCAATTCCTTTTAATGGCCCTGGCTAATTCTTAATAGGCCCCAGGAAAAATCTGGGTGAAAATGAGGTAAAATCACCCAAAATTAAGCGTAACAGACTGGTTTGCGACATATTACCCATGAAAAGACCAGGGTGATGAATTGTTTCATTCACGTTAACTTTAATTAGCATGCTCATTAATTACCCGTAAGGCTTTAGCCTCTGACCTGACCCCTTTCGCCGACAGTAACGCCTCCTATCGCACGTAAAAACGCAAACGAAAACTGACAGCACGTCCCGCTTCTGACAAAATAGCGGCATCCCCTTCGGTTTAACGTAACAGACGGAATCCTCTCTCTGATGGCAGCAAAGATTATTGACGGTAAAACGATTGCGCAGCAGGTGCGCTCTGAGGTTGCTCAAAAAGTTCAGGCGCGTTTAGCGGCTGGATTACGCGCCCCAGGCCTGGCTGTTGTGCTGGTAGGTAGCAACCCGGCTTCGCAGATTTATGTTGCGAGTAAACGCAAAGCCTGTGACGAGGTGGGGTTTGTCTCCCGCTCCTATGACCTGCCTGAAACCACCAGCGAAGCGGAGCTTCTTGAGCTGATCGATACGCTCAATGCAGATACCACCATCGACGGTATCCTGGTACAGCTGCCGTTACCTGCGGGTATCGACAACGTTAAAGTGCTGGAGCGTATTGCGCCGGATAAAGACGTTGACGGTTTCCACCCGTATAACGTCGGTCGCCTGTGCCAGCGTGCGCCACGCCTACGTCCGTGTACCCCACGCGGCATTGTAACCCTGCTTGAACGTTACAACATCGACACCTACGGTCTGAATGCGGTCGTCATTGGCGCGTCGAATATTGTTGGTCGCCCGATGAGCATGGAGCTGCTGCTGGCAGGCTGCACCACCACCGTCACCCACCGGTTCACCAAAGATCTGCGCCGCCATGTTGAACATGCTGACCTGCTGATTGTTGCCGTCGGCAAACCTGGCTTTATACCCGGCGAGTGGATCAAAGAAGGTGCGATTGTGATTGATGTCGGCATCAACCGTCTGGAGAATGGTAAAGTTGTTGGCGATGTGGTCTTTGAAGATGCTGCCGCACGCGCGTCATATATCACGCCGGTACCCGGCGGCGTAGGCCCAATGACGGTCGCCACACTTATCGAAAACACGCTGCAGGCGTGTGTTGAATATCATGATGTAAAGGACGTTTAAAATGGCCACATTTTCACTGGGTAAACACCCACACGTTGAACTCTGCGATTTGCTGAAGCTGGAAGGCTGGAGCGAAAGCGGTGCTCAGGCAAAAATTGCTATTGGCGAAGGGTTAGTGAAGGTCGATGGCGCTGTTGAAACGCGTAAACGCTGCAAAATCGTTGCCGGTCAGACCGTCAGCTTTGAAGGCCACAGCATTAACGTCGTAGCGTGATCCCGGTGCCGGATAAGGTCATTTCTTGTCCGGCCACCTCCCCTCTCTTTTTCAGATAATGACTTCACCGCCGCTTCACAGTGAACTGTTAGCATGTTGTTTTTCCACATGAAGCGATCATCATGCCAACTATCGTCACGCACGCTGCCGTTCCGCTCTGTTTAGGGTTAGGTCTCGGACTTAAAGTCATCCCCCCGCGATTACTGCTTACAGGCGTCATTCTGGCTATGCTGCCGGACGCCGACGTACTGTCTTTTAAACTTGGCGTCGCCTACGGCAACGTGTTTGGTCACCGTGGTTTTACCCACTCCCTGCTGTTTGCTTTTGTCGTGCCGCTGCTTTGCGTAGTGATTGGCCGACGATGGTTTAAGGCGGGATTGATTCGCTGCTGGCTATTCCTGACGGTATCACTGCTGTCGCACAGTCTGTTGGATTCGGTCACCACCGGCGGCAAAGGCGTTGGCTGGCTGTGGCCGTGGTCGGATGAACGCTTCTTCGCGCCGTGGCAGGTGATTAAAGTCGCGCCGTTCGCGCTATCACGCTACGCGACCCCTTACGGGCACCAGGTGATTATTTCGGAATTATTATGGGTGTGGCTACCGGGAGTGATGATGATGGGTGTGCTGTGGTGGTATAGACGTCATTAATAGTGCCTGATGGCGCTAAGCTTATCAGGCCTACCGATCATTACATCGTAGGCCGGATAAGGCGTTAGACGCCATCCGGCAATAGAGAGTTACTTACGACGCCAGGTGGTGCCCTGCGGGCCGTCTTCCAGCACGATGCCCATCTCGTTGAGACGGTCACGCGCGGCGTCGGCTGCCGCCCAGTCTTTCGCCTTACGGGCGTCCAGACGCTGTTGGATTAACGCTTCAATTTCAGCAACTTCACCGTCATCCGCCTGCGCACCGCTTTGCAGGAACGCTTCTGGATCCTGTTCCAGTAGTCCCAGCACGCTGGAAAGCTTACGCAGATGCGCAGCCATGCCGTTCGCCGCCGCCATATCTTCACCCTTCAGACGGTTAACCTCACGCGCCATATCAAACAGCACTGAGTAAGCTTCCGGCGTATTGAAGTCATCGTCCATCGCTTCAATAAAGCGCGCCTCAAAGGCTTCGCCACCAGCAGGAGTAACGGATTTGTCGGTGCCGCGCAGCGCGGTATACAGACGCTCCAGCGCAGAACGCGCCTGCTTCAGGTTCTCTTCGCTGTAGTTTAACTGGCTACGGTAATGACCCGACATCAGGAAGTAGCGGATGGTTTCGGCGTCGTAGTACTTAAGTACGTCGCGCACGGTAAAGAAGTTGCCCAGCGATTTGGACATTTTCTCGCGGTCAACCATTACCATCCCGGAGTGCATCCAGTAATTGACGTATTCACCGTCATGCGCGCAGGTGGACTGAGCGATTTCGTTTTCATGGTGCGGGAACATCAGGTCTGAACCGCCGCCATGAATATCGAAATGGTTGCCCAGCTGTTTGCAGTTCATTGCCGAACACTCAATGTGCCAACCCGGACGGCCTGCGCCCCACGGAGACGGCCAGCTCGGCTCGCCTTCTTTGGACATTTTCCACAGCACGAAGTCCATAGGGTTGTGCTTCACATCAACCACGTCAACGCGCGCACCCGCCTGCAACTGTTCCAGATCCTGACGTGATAGTTGACCGTAATTCGGGTCAGTCGGCACGTCGAACATCACGTCGCCGTTATCAGCCACGTAAGCGTGACCTTTGGCAATCAGCTGTTCAGTGATTTCAATAATCTCAGCGATATGGTGTGTAGCGCGCGGCTCCAGGTCCGGGCGCAGAATATTCAGCGCGTCGAAATCGCTATGCATTTCCGCGATCATTCTGTCGACTAACGCCACAAAGCTTTCGCCGTTTTCATTCGCGCGTTTGATGATTTTGTCATCAATATCGGTAATGTTGCGCACATACTTCAGCTTATAGCCGAGGAAGCGCAGATAGCGCGCGACGACGTCGAAAGAAACAAAGGTACGTCCGTGACCAATATGACAGAGATCGTAAACGGTAATACCACACACGTACATGCCGACTTCCCCGGCATGAATAGGTTTGAATTCCTCTTTTTGGCGCGTCAGTGTATTAAAGATTTTTAACATCGAAGATTCCGTGTAGACGTGTGTGGATAGTAAAGTCTGTATAATACCCATAATTTAGACCGGAAGCAGCACACTTTGCGAGGTGATCGCAGCTTGCGGTTATGCTATAACACACCCCTAACTCTGACCCTTGACGGGGTCGAAGCACCAATCTATCGGAACAGGATGCAAAAATGGTTACTTTCCACACTAATCACGGCGATATCGTAATCAAAACGTTTGATGATAAAGCGCCTGAAACAGTTAAAAACTTCCTGGACTACTGCCGCGAAGGTTTTTACAACAACACCATTTTCCACCGTGTTATTAACGGTTTCATGATCCAGGGCGGTGGTTTCGAGCCAGGCATGAAGCAAAAAGCCACGAAAGAAGCGATCAAAAACGAAGCGAACAACGGTTTGAAAAACACCCGTGGTACGCTGGCGATGGCGCGTACTCAGGCTCCGCACTCCGCAACCGCACAGTTCTTCATCAACGTTGCAGACAACGACTTCCTGAACTTCTCCGGCGAAAGCATGCAGGGTTGGGGTTACTGCGTGTTCGCTGAAGTTGTTGAAGGCATGGACGTGGTTGATAAAATCAAAGGCGTTTCCACCGGTCGCAGCGGTATGCACCAGGATGTGCCTAAAGAAGACGTCATCATCGAAAACGTGACCGTCAGCGAGTAATCGTGACGACACTGTTTATTGCAGATCTTCACCTCTGCACAGAAGAACCGGCGATCACCGCCGGTTTTCTGCGTTTTTTAGCCGGCGATGCGCGAAAGGCCGATGCGCTGTACATTCTCGGTGACCTGTTTGAAGCCTGGATTGGCGACGACGATCCTAATCCGCTGCATCATGAAATGGCCGCGGCGATAAAATCGCTGGCGGATTCCGGCGTTCCCTGCTTTTTTATTCACGGCAACCGTGATTTTCTGCTCGGCAAACGTTTTGCCCGTGAGAGCGGCATGACCTTGCTTCCCGAAGAAAAAGTGCTCGACCTGTATGGCCGCAGGGTGCTGATCATGCATGGCGACACCTTATGCACCGACGACGCGGGCTATCAGGCATTTCGCGCCAAAGTGCATCAACCCTGGTTACAGAAACTGTTCCTCGCCCTGCCGCTGTTCGTTCGCCAGCGAATCGCTGCGAAAATGCGCGCCAACAGCAAAGCGGCCAACAGCAGCAAGTCGCTGGAGATCATGGATGTGAATCAGCAGGCCGTTATCGCTGAGATGGAAAAACATCAGGTTCAGTGGTTAATTCACGGCCATACCCACCGCCCGGCGGTCCACGAACTTTCTGCCAATGAGCAACCTGCTTTCCGCGTGGTATTAGGCGCATGGCACAGCGAAGGTTCGATGATCAAAGTCACACCACACGACGTTGAACTGATCGCATTTCCGTTTTAATTCTGCAGATACCCAGTTCCTCTTTACACAAAACTATTCGAGTTGCATCGAGGCGGCAAATCTGTGAATCCCCTGGAGCTTACAAAAGTAAGTGACTGGGGTGAGCAGATGCAGCCAACAAAGAGGCAGCTTGAAGAGTGAAGTGTAAAGCGCGCAATCGTTTTCCTTGACGGTGAATTATGCTATTCTCTGGGGCCTCAAAAGTCGAGTGTAGTGCACCACAGGAGTTTTCAGACGCATGTCTTCCCGCAATAATCCGGCGCGTGTCGCCATCGTGATGGGGTCCAAAAGCGACTGGGCTACCATGCAGTTCGCCGCCGAAATCTTCGAAATGCTGGACGTTCCACACCATGTTGAGGTCGTCTCTGCTCACCGTACCCCAGACAAACTGTTCAGTTTCGCCGAAGGCGCTGAAGAGAACGGCTATCAGGTGATTATTGCCGGTGCCGGTGGTGCTGCACATCTGCCAGGCATGATTGCGGCGAAAACGTTGGTGCCTGTTTTAGGCGTTCCGGTACAAAGCGCAGCATTGAGCGGCGTAGATAGCCTTTATTCCATCGTTCAAATGCCTCGCGGTATTCCGGTGGGCACGCTGGCGATCGGCAAAGCGGGCGCGGCCAATGCGGCCCTGCTGGCCGCGCAAATTCTGGCAACACACGACAAAGCCTTACACCAGCGTCTGAACGACTGGCGCAAAGCGCAAACCGATGAGGTGCTGGAGAACCCGGACCCGCGAGGTGTCGCATGAAGCAGGTCTGCGTACTTGGCAACGGACAGCTAGGGCGCATGCTGCGCCAGGCCGGTGAGCCACTGGGCATAGCGGTCTGGCCCGTCGGGCTGGACGCTGAACCGGCTGCGGTCCCTTTTCAACAAAGCGTGATCACCGCTGAGATTGAGCGCTGGCCGGAAACGGCGCTCACTCGCGAACTGGCACGCCACCCGGCGTTTGTTAACCGCGACGTCTTCCCGATTATTGCTGACCGTCTGACGCAAAAGCAGCTTTTTGACAAGCTCGGTCTGGCGACCGCGCCATGGCAACTGCTGGCAGATAAAAGCGAATGGTCTGCGATATTCGACAAACTTGGCGAGCTGGCGATTGTGAAACGTCGCGTCGGCGGCTACGACGGACGTGGACAGTGGCGCTTGCGCGCAAATGAAACTGAGCAACTGCCGGACGATTGCTACGGCGAATGCATCGTTGAGCGGGGAATCAACTTCTCCGGTGAAGTCTCCCTGGTTGGCGCTCGTGCGCACGACGGCAGCACCGTCTTCTATCCGCTGACCCATAACCTGCACCAGGACGGCATTCTGCGCACCAGCGTAGTCTTCCCGCAGGCTAACGCCAGACAGCAGGAACAGGCCGAAGCGATGCTCTCTGCCATCATGCAGGAGCTGGGCTATGTCGGCGTGATGGCAATGGAGTGTTTCATCACCCCAGAGGGTCTGCTGATTAACGAACTGGCTCCTCGTGTGCACAATAGCGGGCACTGGACGCAAAACGGCGCCAGCATCAGCCAGTTTGAGCTGCACCTGCGCGCCATTACTGGCCTGCCGCTGCCGACGCCGGTGGTGAACAATCCTTCGGTGATGGTAAACCTGATCGGCAGCGACCTGAACTACGACTGGCTGAAGCTGCCGCTGGTACACCTGCATTGGTATGACAAGGAAGTGCGTGAAGGGCGTAAGGTGGGTCACCTGAACCTGAGCGACAGCGATACCGCGCGCCTTAGCGCCACGCTGGAAGCGCTTATTCCCCTGCTGCCGCCGGAATATGCCAGCGGTATCATCTGGGCGCAGTCAAAGCTGAAATAAGTTGATACGGGGGCGTACATACACACGCCCCCGTTTTTTACAGACGGATACAGGTTCCGGCTTTGCCCGCCAGCGTATCTTCAATACGTGACAGCGCGCCAATCCATGCCGGTTTTCCACGTCGTTTCACATATCCGCTGACGGCGGTCACTTTTGGTCCCATCGAACCATCGGCTTTAGCAAACGGTGCCAGTTCATCAGGGGAGGCCTGACGAATCGCGCGCTGCTCCGGCGTCCCCCAGTTTTCGTAGACCGCATCGGCATCGGTAAGAATAACCAGACCGTCGGCGTCGATCTGTTCAGCCAGCAACGCTGCCGCCAGGTCCTTATCGATGACCGCTTCAGCCCCTAATCCCTCGCCAGTGACGGGGACGCCGCCTCCCCCGCTACAAATCACCACATGCCCTTCTTTGAGCAAGAGCTTAATGGCATCACTTTCTACGATCTGGCGAGGCTCAGGCGAGGCGACAACACGCCGCAGGTATTTGCCGTCACGCTTCATATGCCAGCCGTAGGTGGCTTCCAGTTGCGTTTGTTCTTCGGGCGAATACACCGGGCCGATAAATTTTTCCGGTGACATAAACGCAGGATCGTCCTCGGATACCACAATACGGGTTAACACTGCGGTCACCGGCGGCATCTCCGGTTCTGCGGTCAGGCTCTGGGCCAACATATAACCAATCATGCCCTGCGTCTCGGCCACCAGCACATCCAACGGGTAAGGTTCAACCTCCTTCCAGGCAAGATTCTGTAACGACAGCAGGCCAACCTGCGGTCCGTTGCCATGAACGATAGCCAGGCGGTATGAACGCGCCAGACGCGCCAGGGCGGGTACAGCACTGGCAATATTACGGTATTGATTTTCTGCCGTCAGCGCCTCGCCGCGCTGCAATAATGCGTTGCCACCGAGAGCAACAACCAGCGTTTTCATTCCCTATCCTTCTATGATTTGTTGTCCAATCCAGAACCCTAACAGGGTGTCTGCGCCGGAGGTGTGCCCAAGCGCCAGCAGCGAATTTATCGCCGCATCCAGCCTTTCCTGGCGACGCAGAGCATGGGTGAAGTGGAGTAAAGGTGAAGCAAAGTACCCTAGCGCCGCGTAGCGCAAGTAACTCACGCTAACCACTGTCGTCGCCTGTTCAAGGTTGCCGGAGTAATCAAAGAAACGGTGCCCGGAATGCTTATTCAGCGCGCCGAAATACCATGCGGCCAACAGCATACCGGTCAACGTGTCATCATGGCTGGGCGTTAAACCAGGTCCTTTGCCTAACCACTGTCGCCAGTCTGTCGACAAGCCGGCAAGCGCCGAGAAGAAGCAGTGGCGAAACTGGCGCAGCTCGGGGCACAAAGGCAGGCTTGCCGCCAGCATTAACGGTCCGAATAATCCCGTTTCCTCGCCGCGATCCATCCAGGCCGGTGCAAGGCGCGGGGCATGGGGGCGATAGGTTATTTGCAATGAACAACGACGCTGCGGCTGGCGTAACAGATACGGCCCCAACGCAATCCCCCCGGGGACAGCCAGAGGGATGTCACTACCACTTAACGCCGCACGCAGCGCATCAAAGTCATGCGAACGGATCACCCATCCCCCAGGGCTAAAGCCGCTTCCCTGGCGATGCAGCGTTAACAGTGCGCCCCCTTCGGCCACAAGGTTAATCGAGCGCCGCCAGACGCCAGACAATTGCCATGACTGGCGAAAATCCGCAGACTGCTGACTGCCCATCAGAGGACGGATGATCATCATGCGCGGCTCTCTTAGCTAATGCCCATACTTTCAGCCAGCGCTTCCAGAGCCAGCTCAAAGCAGGCCAACGGCGCACGGACCGTACCCGCGCCAATCTGGCCAATACCGGCCTCTTTATGGGCGATACCGGTATTGATCAGCGGCGTAATCCCCGTTTCAACCACGCGACGGATATCGAGCCCCAGGCAGGCCCCCTGGAAGTCCCAGCCGGGGATCTGCAACTGCATATTGCGTTCCAGATAGATTTCAGCCATCTCCTCGGAAACGGACTTCGCGGCCTCCATCCCGCCTGCACCGACAAAACGCGTTACGCCTGGTGCGGCGATCATTGCCGCGCCGCCGATACCAAAAGTTTCGGTGATGGCGCTATCGCCCATATCCGGATTAGCCTGCTCCTGCGAAAAACCGGTAAAGAACAGCCCCTGCGGTGTGTTAACAGGCGCAGTAAACCAGCGATCGCCGAGTCCGCTCACGCGAATACCGAACATATCGCCATTACGGGTCATTGCGGTCACAATACTGCCGGAACGCACCATTGCTCCGGCATCCATTGCCGCTTTGCAGTAAGCCATCGCCAGGTTAAGGAAGAACTGGTCGGTCACACTGAGGAAATCCATCACCTCAGCAATCTGCTGCTTATCATGTTCCAGACGGGCAATTTGCGGCGCCAGCGTACGCATCAACAGGGCTGAAGAGGCAATGTTGCGCTGATGGAACTCATCGCCCATCGTTATGCCCTGCGCCATCATGGCGGTCAGGTCAATACCCTGCTCCAGGGTGCTCAGCGCTGCGCTTAAGACCGGCATCAGAACATCACGCATCCAACGTAAACGCTGCTGGACATCCTCACCATACGCGCCGAAACGCATCACCTTGCCGATACCTTCGTTAAGGTTGCAGTAAGCCCGATTCCCTTCTGTGATGTTTTCTACTACCAGCATCGGCATGCTGGCAGAAGTGATCCCGCCCATCGGCCCCACGGCATTAACATGATGGCAAGGTATAAAATTGACTTTTCCCTGCTCCAGTAATGCCAGTGCGCTCATTTCATCATTGGCCCACCCTTCAAAAAGACATGCACCAATGCAAGCCCCTTTCATCGGGCCGGTCATCTCTTGCCAACGCATTGGCGGTCCCGCATGAAGCAGCGTTTTTCCTTCATTGAGTTCGCTGATTAACGAGGACGCGGGTTGCACATCCAGCCAGTGCGGACGCGCACGACGAATTTCTTCGATTACTGCAGCATTGGCTTGCGCCACTGATGTAAACATTGGAACCCCTTATTGCAAACGTTCTAATAAACGAGCCAGTTTTTTATTACCGCCAGCGACAGGCGCCCACTGGTAATGCACCACCGGCTTTTCTGCCGCCTGTAAATCCAGCGCAAAACTGCGTAACCCGGCATTAATAACCGCTACTTTTTCCAGTAGCGAAGGTGCGGATTGATGAGATAACGGTTGAGATGGTCGAATCAGTTCGGCGGCAAGCAGTGTTGCCTCAGGCAGCGAACTCACCACGGCAATTCCGGCATCTTCCAGCGTAGCGATTTGCAATGAACGACACTGCGGGTCACCTTCTGTACCGGTCACCGTCGCAATCGCAAACAATGGTTGGTCGATATCTCGGGCAACACATGCCTTCTGCCAGGCCTGAACCAGTGACGCAGCAGGATCTGCCGTCGCCCCGTAGCCAATCACGACATCCACCAGCAGCACCCGCACCTGTGGTTGTGAACCCAGATCCGTAATAAGTTGATTACGTAACGCAGGGTCGATCATCGGATGCGGTCGCCCAACGGTGTAAAAATCATCCCCCAGATCGATAATCTGGTGCCCGGCGGCATCCAGCATCATGCCATGATGATGCTGTGCATCCGCAGCAACGTTCAGGTGCGCGGCCAGCAGTCCCGCGGCTTCGGCAGCCAGCGTACCTCCGGTATAGAGCCCCCGAATTAGGCCATCTCCCGAAGCAGTAAGCGCACTGCGTCGCGCCGTGACTCGCGCCAGCAAACAAGCGAGACGAGCCGCATCATCTAGCGTCGATGCAAACCAGACGTTCTCATCGCGGGGCGCTGTGCAGGTGTAACCTAAAAACAGGGCTACCACAGGTTTGCCCGTGGCTTTCATCGCCGTGACGATATGCTGGCGAACAGCCTCTGCCGGTGGTTTTGACACAAAGGCCAGCACCTGGCTTTTATCATCTGCGCCGAGCATATCCAGTGCGGTAAGCGCACTAATGCCACCCACCTCGGCGCTCAGGTCGCGACCGCCCAGGCCGATGGCGTGAGTGATGCCTTCCCCGGCCAGCGCTATCTGTGAACAGAGCTCCTGGATCCCTGTGCCGGATGCGCCTATCACACCAATGTTGCCTTCCGGCATCACGTTGGCAAAAGCCAGCGGCGTACCGGCGATCATGGCAGTTCCGCAATCCGGTCCCATCACCAGCAGACCTTTATCTTGTGCGCGACGCTTCAGATTGATTTCATCTTCCAGCGTGACGTTGTCGGAGAACATCATGACGTTCAGGTTGCGATCCAGCGCCTGGTTCGCCAGCTCTGCTGCGTATTCGCCAGCAACAGAAATTAACGTCATATTCGCTTCAGGTAGTTTCTGACACGCGCTCTCCCAGCGTCTGACCTGCAGGAGCGTTTGGCTCCCCCCGGTAGCCTGCGCCAACTGCTGCAACGACTCATCCAGTTGCTGCAAAATGGCCTGGGTAATACTTTCATCCGCCGTTTCAGTACGAATAGCCACGCAAATATCATTCGGCGTTGCCTGATTAAAATCGTCATGCCAAAACCCGGTCGTTTCCAGCAACGATTTATTCGCTGGCGTTCCCATCATGACCGAAACATCATCTACATTTTCGGACTCACTCAGCTTGCGTGAAATAATCATTAAACTGACAGAGTCCTGAAAACACCCTTTTTTAATAAAGGCGTGAATCATAACAACCCCTTAATAATTGCACCCATGGCAATTGCACGAGTAGTGTTAATGTGGAGCTCAAGGTATATATCCGACATCACAAATAGAGTGATTAAAATCACATACAATTTATTAGCAAAAGAATTTTAATAACCACCACAGGATTACATGCTATTTTTTAACGGAATTTTTTATTTAAAAAGAAATGGCAAATCAGCACTGATTATCAAATAAATTCTAACTATATTTTTTTGCGTGTCTGGATCACATAATCTATTTATATTCCCGGTATGTTAACGGCAGTCATGCTTCACACCGTCGTTAAAAAGGAAGACAGATGAAAATCAGTCGGGAAAAACTCCACCAGCTTATCGAGAATAAGCTTTGCAAGGCCGGACTAAAACGTGAGCACGCCGCAACGGTTGCCGAGGTATTGGTTTATGCAGATGCCAGAGGTATTCACTCTCATGGCGCCGTACGCGTTGAATACTATGCCGAGCGCATTTCAAAAGGCGGCACTAACCGCGAACCCACATTTCGTTTTGAAGATACCGGTCCCTGCACAGCGATTTTGCACGCCGATAATGCCGCCGGGCAAGTCGCAGCAAAGATGGGTATGGAGCATGCAATTGAAATTGCTAAAAAAAATGGTGTCGCCGTTGTCGGCATTAGCCGAATGGGACACAGCGGAGCCATTTCTTACTTTGTGCAAAAAGCCGCTCGCGCAGGCCTGATTGGCCTCTCCGTATGCCAGTCCGACCCAATGGTCGTACCGTTCGGCGGCGCAGATATTTACTACGGCACTAATCCGCTAGCCTTCGCCGCACCAGGGGAAGGCGACGATATCATAACCTTTGATATGGCGACGACGGTGCAGGCCTGGGGAAAAGTTCTGGATGCCCGCTCGCGCAACGAAGCGATCCCGAACACCTGGGCTGTCGATAAAAATGGCTCGCCGACCACCGATCCTTTTGCAGTCAATGCGTTGCTTCCCGCCGCCGGACCTAAAGGCTATGGTCTGATGATGATGATCGATGTGTTATCCGGCATTCTGCTGGGATTACCGTTTGGTCGTCAGGTCAGTTCAATGTATGAAGATTTACATACTGGACGTAATTTAGGCCAACTGCATATAGTAATTAATCCTGAGTTTTTCTCCTCCAGCCAATTATTTCGTCAGCATCTCAGTCAAACCATGCAAGAGTTAAATGCTGTTACTCCTGCACCTGGTTTTAAACAGGTTTATTACCCCGGACAGGATCAAGATATTAATCAACGCAATGCTGCGGCCCATGGTGTCGACATTGTTGACGAGATTTATCAATACCTGATTTCCGATGCCCTCTATATCAAGTCATACGAAACAAAGAATCCCTTTGCACAATAATTATTGAAACAGGAATTTCAGATGATCAACCATTTTCGTCACGCAATAGAAGAAACCCTTCCCTGGCTCTCTTCCTTTGGCGCAGATCCTTCCGGTGGGATGACGCGCCTGCTGTATTCGCCAGAATGGCTTGAAACACAACAGCAATTTAAAAAGCGTATGGATGCCAGCGGCCTTGAAACGCGCTTTGATGAAGTGGGCAATTTATACGGTCGCCTGCGCGGTAGCGAATCCCCGGAACAGGTAATTTTAAGCGGCTCGCATATCGATACCGTCGTCAACGGCGGCAATCTTGACGGTCAGTTTGGTGTGTTGGCGGCTTGGTTAGCGATTGACTGGCTTAAGACCACCTACGGCGCACCGCTGAAAACAGTCGAAGTGGTCTCGATGGCAGAAGAAGAAGGCAGCCGTTTCCCGTATGTCTTCTGGGGCAGTAAGAACATTTTTGGGCTGGCGAATCCCGATGATGTCCGCAACATCCAGGACGCCAAAGGCACGCGTTTTGTTGATGCGATGAACGCCTGCGGCTTTACTCTCCCCACCAAACCGCTTCACGCTCGCACTGACATTAAAGCCTTTGTTGAATTGCACATCGAGCAAGGGTGCGTACTTGAAAGCAATGGTCAGTCCATCGGGGTTGTCAGCGCGATTGTCGGACAGCGTCGCTATACGGTAACGCTGAATGGAGAATCCAACCATGCGGGTACAACGCCGCTAAGCTACCGTCGCGACACTGTTTACGCCTTCAGCCGCATCTGCAGCCAGTCCATTGAGAAAGCGAAAAAGCATGGCGATCCCCTGGTGCTGACCTTTGGCAAAGTTGAGCCGCAGCCAAACACCGTTAACGTAGTGCCAGGAAAAACGATCTTCACGATCGATTGCCGTCATACCGACGCCGAAGTGCTGCGTGATTTTACCCAGCAACTGGAAAATGATATGCGCGCCATCTGTGATGAAATGGATATTGGCATTGATATCGATTTATGGATGGACGAAACGCCGGTCCCGATGGACACAAAACTGGTCGCCACTCTCACTGAACTGTGTGAAAAAGAACAACTGAACTACCGGGTGATGCACAGCGGCGCGGGCCACGATGCGCAAATTTTCGCTCCTCGTGTGCCAACCTGCATGATTTTCATGCCCAGCATTAACGGTATCAGCCACAACCCTGCTGAACGTACAAATATTAACGACCTTGCCGAAGGGGTCAAAACTCTGGCATTAATGCTTCATCAACTTGCCTGGCAGAAATAAGGAGTCAACAATGGGATATTTGAATAACGTCACGGGTTACCGCGATGATTTACTGGCTAACCGCGCAATTGTAAAACACGGTAACTTCGCCCTCTTAACCCCCGATGGACTGGTTAAAAACATCATTCCGGGTTTTGAAAACTGTGACGTCACCATCCTTTCAACGCCAAAACTGGGCGCGTCGTTTGTTGATTATCTGGTGACGCTACACCAGAACGGTGGCAACCAGAGCGGTTTCGGCGGCGAAGGGATTGAAACGTTCTTATATGTTATTTCTGGTAACATTGAGGCGAAAGCGGAAGGTCAAACGTTCACTTTAACTCAGGGTGGATACCTGTATTGCCCGCCAGGCGAACTGCTCACTTTCAGCAATACTCAGGCAGAAGACAGCCAGTTGTTTTTATACAAACGTCGTTACACGCCAGTAGCGGGCCATGCGCCGTGGCTGGTGTCCGGTAACGCCAACCAATTAGAACGTATTCATTATGAAGGTATGGATGACGTGATCCTGCTGGATTTCCTGCCTAAAGAATTGGGCTTCGATATGAATATGCACATCCTGTCGTTCGAGCCGGGTGCCAGCCACGGTTATATCGAAACACACGTGCAGGAACACGGTGCTTATATTCTTTCAGGCCAGGGAGTATATAACCTCGACAATCAGTGGATCCCGGTGAAAAAAGGCGATTACATTTTTATGGGTGCTTATTCCCTGCAGGCCGGATACGGCGTAGGTCGTGGAGAAGCATTCAGCTACATCTATTCCAAAGATTGCAACCGGGATGTGGAGATCTAACGGCGTACAGCCCGCCTGATAATTTTTTATTTAGCTATGTTGGGTTTTGCCACGGTTTATACCGTGGCTTTTTTTTGCTTAACGCTGATTTACCGTCTGGCCCAGTTTCATCGCACAAGCGATATTGCGCGCGCAGTGATAGAGATTGGTTTCGCCGCTAGCCAGCACTTCCGCCAACGGGGCGAGCTGCGGCAAAATACTGAATACCGCATCAATACCATGGTCATGGACCACCTCCACGCCTTCCCCCAACACCCCTGCGATACCAATAACGGGAACATGATGCTGCATGGCCACCGACGCTACGCCAATTGGCGCTTTACCGCCGACCGTTTGTGAATCAATACGCCCTTCACCGGTAATAACCAGCGCCGCGTCTTTGATTGATTGCTCCAGCTTTACTGCCTGCAGCACAATCTCAATGCCTGGTTTCAGGTTGGCCTGCAGGAAGATAACCGCAGCAATCCCCATTCCTCCAGCCGCCCCACCGCCCGCGACCTGAGCAACATTCTCACCGGTCAGCGTTTGTAGCACACGGGCATAGTTGAGTAACCCTTCCTCCAGCATTTCAACCATTTCAGGCGTGGCCCCTTTCTGCGGGCCGAATACTCTTGCAGCGCCGCGCGGACCAACCAAAGGGTTATCCACGTCACAGGCAACGTCAATGCGACATGCTTCCAGCCGCGGATCACACTGTTGCATATCGATGCTCGCAAGACGAGACAAGCTGCCGCCTCCCGCATTTAATGACATACCTTGCGCATCAAGAAAACGCACGCCAAGCGCCTGAGCCATCCCCATACCGCCATCAACCGTGGCACTCCCGCCAATACCAAGAATAATATGACGAATACCGGCATCCAGCGCATGCCGAATCAGCTCACCGGTGCCGTAACTTGAGGCCAGGAGAGGATTGCGCGCTTGCGGTTCGACCAGCATCAGCCCACTCGCCGCCGCCATTTCAATAATGGCGGTCTTTCCGTCACCGGTCAGGCCATAAAATCCCGTGACTTTTTCCCCCATTGGCCCGCAGACTTCCACAGAGATGACTTTTCCCCCTGTTGCCGCCACCATCGCATCCACGGTCCCTTCTCCGCCATCAGCAACCGGCAAACAAATATATTCCGCCTCCGGGAATATGGCTGAAAATCCGGCTTTAATTGCCTGGCAGCATTGGTCAGCGCTTAAGCTCTCTTTAAACGAATCTGGCGCAATTACAATTTTCATCATCAATCCTTTTTAATCATGCTATTTAATGCGTTCCCATGGAATAAGATTTTCCATAAGCACCGCCAGTAAAATTCCCACCAGCAAGCCATTACTCAGTAATGGTCGAATAGTCAGCGGAAGATCTTGTAAATACACCGGAGGCAACCCCATCAAAAAAATGCCGACAAACAGCGGGAGCGCCAGTCGATAAATATTCCGCGCGGTAAAGGTGATTTGTTGGCTAAATACCAGACCGGAATAGAGCAGCGGAAGATAAGAAACCAGCATCACGGCACTGCTGATTGCCAGCGGTATGGCGCAAAATAAGCGGGTTAACGGCGTCACTATCGCCACGAATAAACATAATACGCTGCCGTAAATAAATGATGTTCGCGAGCTGTCGCCGGTCTGCGTTAACAGGCCGATAGAAGAAACAAAAGGTGAAAATGGAATCACGGCTAAAGGCACTGTCACCAGCGTCATAAAGCCGGAAATGATAAAGCATCGGCGGTAACGCGAGCTGCTGGAGCCTTGCTGCGCATAAAATACGTCCGTGCCACGTACCGCGCCATAGGTATTACTAATATTCACCAGACCGGTGATAACGGCCGTCAGAATAATACCCGGTAACAGTCTGCCATGGCTGCCTAACGGGAACCACTGCCAGCTTAATTCGCTGGACGGCAGGGATGCTGATGGAAAACACAATCGCCAAAGTCCCCACCCCACTACCGCCCCCACCAACAGGGCATAGCGTGAGATCCGCTGTGGTAAAAAGATGATCATCGCAAGGATGAAGCACATTACGGCAACAGCCAGGCTAAAGGGTGCAAGTTGAATTTTGACGCTGGTATCAGCAATGCCAAAGGGCAAACCCAGCATGCCCTTAAAAAAGATGGTGGTCAGTTGCGCACCGAGCAGCAGCATAAAAAAGACCATGACTGTCGGGGTAAAAAGCCGGGCTAATCGATGTCCTAAGCCACTAAAACCGATAATCATCGTCAGAACAGCGGAAATGACAATCCCGACAGACAGGCTGGTGGCGATATCATTAAGCGGGGTTCCGCGCGACGCCTCAGCCAGAGTAATCGTCAAAATGGTTCCCCACCATAAACCGGTTGGCCCTTCCATAATAGCGCGACGATGGCCACAAATTACCTGAGCAAGACAGGCCAGCGACGTCGTTAAAAAAGCGTACTGCGTAAGCATTAGCAGATTGCTGGCAGGGAGATGAAAAGCAGAAACCAGCGTTGGCGGGACCACGACCGTATTACAAAAAATAAAGAAAAACCACTGAAAGCCGGATAACAAACTTTCGCGGTTAATAACAGGAAGCATATTCATACCTTAAAATAGAGAATGCCCGCCAGCATGACGGGCATTAAGTCACATCACATTATTGTTGATGTTTAAGGATAAATTGACCTTTTGGCGATACAGGGAAACCCTGCTCGATGTCATAGATAACATCACCACGCAGAATAGTTTTCATAATGCGTGCGCCAATCGTCCGGCCAACATACGGGCTAACTTTGTGGCGATATTCCAGGTCTTCATTTTTCAAAACGTATTTGCTGTCAGGTTGAATAAAGACGAAGTCAGCATCTTTACCCGGGGCAATACGTCCTTTCTGCGTCAGACCAAAAATATCTGCGGCGTTGGTTGCCATCAATTTAGCGAACTTCGTCAGCGACATACCGCGTTTTTGCACAGCCTCATCAAACATAACGTCCACGCAGCTTTGCAGCCCGGCAATGCCGCCCCACGCTTGCATGATATTGCCAGCCTTCATTTCCGGAGGGCATGGAGAGTGGTCGGAAACCAGGCAGTCAATCTCGCCGTTGAACAGTTTTTCCCACATACCCCGCTGGTTTTGCAGATCGCGGATCGGTGGAGAACATTTCGCCAGGGTCCCAATCTCTTCAAACTGATCGGTATCCAGCACGAAATAATGTGGACAGGATTCGCAGGTCACATCCTGGCCTTCCTGACGGGCGCGGGTCACTTCCTCCACGCCTTCCGGACTGCTGATATGACAGATGTGCAGACGACAACCGGCGACTTTTGCCAGATACAACACGCGACGAATCGCTTCCACCTCGGTAAATACCGGACGTGAGGCCACATAGTCATGCGCCGTTACACGCCCTTCACGTTTAGCTTCCTCACCAAGTTCGTCGCAGATGAGCGCGTTTTCGCAATGGACCAGTACCGTCTGTCCCATTTCCGCTAGCTTCTGGACACCTTTGTAGAACTGCCAGTCGTTAACATCACGGAAATCATTATCGATACCGCGGTCACCGCAGGTGGCAACAAAGCATTTAAAGCCGACGACACCAACTTCATCAAGCTCGTGCAAACGGTCGAGGTTGTAAGAGACGAGGCCGCCAAGCTGTGCGGCATCGATGGTTAACTTGCCTTTAGCCGCATCAAATTTCAGCTCAATGGTTTCACGATCCACCGTCGCTGGCAGCTGGTTGAGAGGCATTTCGATCATTGTGGTGATGCCACCTTTTGCCGCGGCACGCGTCCCCGTCTCATACCCTTCCCAATGTGTACGGCCCGGCTCAGAGATATGGGTATGCGCATCAACCATGCCGGGTGAAACCACCAGACCCGACGCATCCATTACCTGCTTCGCCTCTCCCAGGTTCTCGCCAATGGCGGCGATTTTTCCAGCCTGGACGGCAATATCAACAATCCGAGCTTCATTTTCTAAAATAACAGTACCGTTTTTAATAATTAAATCAAAAGACATAACGAACTCCTAGTATGGATACAGATAGTTTTTATAAACAACGCACTTTTAATAAAATGCGCTTACTGATTTCATCACATCTGGCCTGTAACTTTTTGTACGCCGGTTGACTGTGCACCCGTTCTTTTTTTCAGTAAGGCATATGCCACAAAAGCGACAATAACCCCAACAAACCACGACACTCGCGATAACGGCTCGAGGAATGGAATGAACTTACCACCCAGTGAAAGAATTACGGCGACTAACGTTACAGAGAATGCAGTCAGATTGAACCCATTATCGTAATATTGATAATCACCGCTGGCGGTATATAATTCATCAAGATTAATTTTGCCACGCATAACGATAAAGTAGTGAGCTAACATAACCCCAATAACAGGGCCGAGCATCCCACCAATGATATCCAGAAACAGATAAATACTGCTCTGATTTTCCATTAATTTCCACGGACAGATCAGCAAACTAATAATACTGGCGATCAATACACCTTTTTTATATGTTAATTTAGTTGGAGCAATAGCGGCAATCTGATAACCCGCAGGGATAATATTACCCGTAGCGTTTGTTGAGATTGTTGTCATCAGGATAACTAAAACCGCGAAGAACGAGGCAAACAGGCTGTCCCAACGCTGTACAATATCCAACACATTCCATGTATCCACGCCGTAGTGAATACTGGCACCGGCGATAATGCACACGCTGGCAATGGCAAATAGCACGTATGCGACAATAAGTCCCAGCGTCTGACCCAATGCTTGTTCACGGAATGAGTGGGCATTTTGCGTGAAGTCTGATGCGCTCACTGCCGGAGCGGCCCATACCGCGACGACCGCATTAATGACAACCAGGAACAGGAATCCGCTATTGCCTGCCTTTTGCACTCCGCCAGGAATGTAGTCCAGGATCGGTCCAATTCCTACCAGGGATATCGCCCAGATAGCCATACCGCCGAATACAATATAAATACAGGGGTTGAGGATTGCGGTAAATTTATTTAATACTTTACCACCGCCAAAACCAATACCGACGTTGATAAGCCAAAAAATAAGAAATGTAATTAATCCCGGCAGAGACAACCCTAATAACGTAAAGTCACCGCCCAGCGTTAAAAATCCGGGCCATATCTTGCCAATCAGAATAAGAAATGCCAACGATCCGGCATAACATTGCAGACCAAACCACATAATTGCTGCAATCCCCCCTCTCAATAATCCAGGGAAGAGTGCTCCACGTACACCATACGAGCCACGCAGAATCATTGCAAAAGGTACACCGTATTTACTTCCGGCGGCACCATTCATAACCATAACTAACGCAATAAACAATGCGCTAATAATAATAGCCAGCATGATGCTGAATGTGGAAAGTCCTAGTATAAAGAACCCGCCAACCATAACGTAATTAGGTACGTTATGCACAGAACCCATCCATAATGTAAAATAGTTGAATGTTTTCCAGTTCCGTTGTTCGGCCGTTTTTGGTAATAAGTCGTCACTATAACCACGTTGTTGGTATAGTTCTCTTTGATGTTCCATAAATCCCTCTCGTCACGTATCGGATAACGTTGTAATGGGTTTAGCTATGCGGAACAAAAACAATAAAGAAAGTAATGCAAATAATTTTTATTATGTCTTTATGCTGAAGCAATAATCGGTGTTGCTTTCTTGTTATATAACGTAACGCCGGCAAAAATAAGCGTTCCGGTTACCACCAGACAAGCTGAGATGACAAAGCTTATCTCTTTTGAACCCGTCAAATCAGAAATAAATCCGGTTAATGTTGGCGCAATAACCGCTGAGCTCATACCAAAGAAGTTAAACAGGCTAAATGCTCTGCCCAGCGTTTTTGAGGACGCCTGCTCAGAGACAAAGGAGATCAAAATCGGATCCACCGCCATCTTGCCGAGCAAACCGTACAGAGTCAGGCTGACCATCAGCATCGTGGTATTCGGCGATAACACCGTAAACACCAGCATTGCGGCGGCCATGATTTCCAGACCAAGAATAACTTTGACTTTGCTGTTGCGAAACCTATCGGACAGATGGCTAAAAAACAATGCGCCAGGGACACCCACCACGGCGACTAACGCCGAAGCCGCCCCAATCGCGCCGCCATCGAATTCTCTTTCAGTCTGCAGGTAAGACGGAAGCCAGGTCACAATCAGGTAATAACCATAGCAAGTACAGAAGTAGAGAAAGTACACGCTACATAACAGACCTGAAAACAGCGGTGGGCTCTTATCTTCTGTCGTCGCTAACGTCTGTATTTTCTCGCCTGATACAGGTGTTTCACTTTTAGTCTTTCCGCGAATAACCAGTGTAAACACGCATAGCATTACAACCAGCACGGCGGCAACAAGGAACAGAACGTTTTGCCAGGCCATACTCATGCTTTTTACCAGCACGCTGGAACCAATTAAGCCGATCCCCATCCCAATCGCTGAACCGCTATTAATAATGGCGTTTGCCAATGCGCGACGAGCCTGAGGGACATTTGCCGAAGAGAGTGAATATGCTGAGCTAAAGAAAGAGGCACAACCCGCCCCCGCCATTAGTGAACCAGCGTAGATCATCGCCAATCCAGTGGCTTTAGCGATACTGAGCGTACCAATGATAAAGAGCGTAAACCCACACATCAGCATAATTTTCTGGCCAAACTTATCGACCAAAATTCCACAAGGAATTTGCATACTGCAATAGGCGAAGAAATAAAAGCTGGCAATGGCGCCTATTTCAGCATTGCTGACATTTCCCAGGGATGCCTGAATCTCAGGATAAATAGGGGTTAACACGGTGCGATAAATCCATATCGCCACCCAACCCAGACTCATTACAACGACAATCTTCTGCCAGTATTCAATACCGGATTTATTCTTTTCACTCATGACTGCACCTTTCCAAAGTGTGTCTGGTTTTGAAGTATCGCTGCAAAGAGCGCAGCGATACCTACGGTCATGACAATTTATGATTTGCCATTAATTCCAGCGCCTGAACCATTGCTGAGTGATCTAACTGGCTACCGCCATTCGCAGCACAAGTATTAAATAATTCCTGACAGGTTGCCGTATTTGGTAAACTCAATGAAAGTGCCTTTGCGCTTTGTAATGCAAGATTGAGATCTTTTTGATGCAATGCAATCTTGAAACCAGGCTCAAAGGTGCGCTTGATCATGCGCTCACCATGTACTTCCAGAATACGAGAAGAGGCGAACCCACCCATTAACGCCTGGCGTACGCGAACTGGATCCGCTCCTGCTTTTGAGGCAAATACCAGCGCTTCAGAAACAGCTTCAATATTTAAGGCAACGATAATTTGGTTGGCCACTTTACAGGTTTGACCATCACCATTACCGCCCACCAGGGTGATATTTTTACCCAGAATATCAAACAGCGGTTTGACCCGTACAAATACCTCTGGCTCACCGCCAACCATAATGGACAAGGTACCTTCGCGAGCGCCAATTTCCCCACCAGAGACGGGCGCATCCAGATAGTCCCCGCCCAGTTCATTAACCTGCTTAGCAAAACGTTTAGTTTCGATAGGAGAGATAGAACTCATATCGACAATTGTTTTTCCCTGCAATGCGGTTTTAGCGCAACCGTGTTCGCCGAAAAGCACTTCTTCAACCTGCGGCGTGTCCGGAACCATTATAAATATAATATCTGCAAAATCAGTAACCTGACGTGCAGTTTCAACATTTACCGCGCCCAATGACAGCAATTCTTCCGCTACAGGGCCAATGGTCGTCACATGTAGCTGATGTCCGGCGCGAGCCAGATTGATCGCCATTGGCGATCCCATAATACCCAGGCCAATAAATCCCAGTTTCATTTTTAACCTCATATATGTCTGTCGGTTTTCCCGAATTCAGGCAACACGATCCCCTGCCAACAAAGTGGAAAAAATAGCGATGCCTGAAATTCCTTACAAATTATCGATATTGATTAATCCACGATAATCCCGCTTCGGTGGTGGTCAGTGGCTTGTATTCACAACCAATCCAACCGTCATAACCTGATTTATCGATAAACTTAAAAATAAAGTCATAATTAATTTCCCCTGTCCCCGGCTCTCCGCGACGAGGGTTATCTGCAATTTGCAAATGACCTATTTTATTTGCCCACGTGGTCATGGTTTGGGTTAATTCTCCCTCCATGCGCTGCATGTGATAAATGTCATACTGAATTTTGATATTATTGCAGCCGACGCTGTCAATTAACGCCAGCGCCTGATGAGTTCCGGTAAGATGGAAACCCGGCATATCAAAATGATTGATCGGCTCAATCAGCAATAAAATATCTTCTTGCGCTAACATATTTGCCGCATAGCGCAGATTTTCCACCAGCGTCTGCTGGATCTGTTCGGCGGAAAACCCCGCTGGCGTTTTACCCACCAGGCAGTTGATTTTCTTATTGCCAAGCGCCTTCGCATAGCGAATAGCTGCCGCCACGCCCTCGCGAAACTCTTCTTCGCGCCCCGGAATACAGGCGATACCGCGTTCACCCGCCGCCCAGTCTCCGGCAGGGAGATTATGCAACGTATGTTCCAGTTGGTTGGTCTGCAGCTTTTCCTTTAATACGTCAATGTCGTAATCGTAGGGAAACATAAACTCTACGCCACGAAATCCCGATTGTGCCGCTTTATCGAAGCGTTCAAGAAAACTGTATTCCAGAAACAGCATGGAAAGATTGGCTGAGAAACGTAACATCTTTCACCTCATCTATTCGTATTTCATAAAACAGGTTTCGGTTGGCGCATCGGTAGCACCGTCTGCAATCTCTTCAAACTCGGTCACATTATCCAGTTCACTGCCCATAGAGATGTTCGTCACACGTTCAAGGATCACTTCGACGACAACCGGAACGCGATACTGCGCCATCAGGGCTTTGGCTTGTTCAAATGCCGGAGCAAGATCTTCAGGTTTGAATACGCGAATGGCTTTACAGCCCAATCCCTCTGCCACTTTGACGTGATCGACGCCATAGCCGTTTACTTCGCTGGAGTTGATGTTTTCGAATGCCAGTTGCACGCAGTAATCCATATCAAACGCGCGCTGCGACTGACGAATCAATCCCAGATAGGCGTTGTTGACCAGCACATGGATGTAAGGAATGTTGAATTGCGCGCCTACGGCCAATTCTTCAATCAGGAACTGGAAGTCAAAATCCCCCGAAATCCCGACGACATTGCGTTTTGGATCGGCAACACAAACCCCTAATGCCGCTGGCAGTGTCCAACCGAGAGGGCCTGCCTGTCCACAGTTGATCCAATGACGATCTTTAAATACGTGCAGCATTTGCGCGGCGGCAATTTGCGATAACCCGATGGTGGTGACGTAGCAAACGTCGCGACCAAAGGCTTTATTCATCTCTTCATATACGCGCTGCGGCTTAACCGGGACATTGTCGAAGTGGGTTTTACGCAGTAACGTCCGCTTACGCTGTTGGCATTCATCAACCCAGGTATTCCGGCAAGGCAAACGTCCGGATTTCTGCATCTCCTGAGCAACGTCAATCAGCAAAGTCAGCGCGGCTTTGGCGTCGGAAACGATGCCTAAATCCGGGCAAAGAACGCGACCAATTTGTGTCGGCTCAATGTCGATATGAATGATTTTGCGACCTTCGGTATATTTCGCGACGGATCCTGTGTGTCGGTTCGCAAAACGGTTACCAATACCAAACACCATATCGGAGGCCAGTAGCGTGGCGTTTCCGTAACGATGCGCCGTTTGTAACCCCACCATTCCGGCCATTAATTCATGATCGTCCGGGATACATCCCCAGCCCATTAACGTAGGAATTACCGGTACGTGGGTTAATTCAGCAAAGCGTTGCAGCAGTTCGCTGGCATCCGCATTAATCACCCCGCCCCCAGCCACGATGACCGGACGCTCAGCCTGAATCAGCATTTCCAGCGCTTTCTCAATCTGTTTGCGGCTGGCCGAAGGCTTGTATACCGGAAGCGGTTCATACATGTCTGGATCGAATTCGATTTCTTCAACCTGAATATCAAAAGGCAAATCGATCAACACCGGACCTGGACGACCAGAGCGCATTACATGGAATGCCTGCTGTAACACCCGAGGAAGCAGTGCCGCTTCACGCACTGTTACCGCCATTTTGCTGACCGGTTTGGCAATAGACTCAATATCAACAGCCTGAAAATCTTCCTTATGCAGGCGGGCACGAGGAGCCTGGCCGGTGATGCATAGAATTGGAATAGAGTCGGCAGAGGCGGAATACAGTGCAGTGATCATGTCAGTGCCTGCCGGGCCAGAGGTGCCAAGGCAGACGCCAATGTTACCTGCCGTTGCACGCGTATAACCTTCAGCCATATGGGAAGCGCCTTCAACGTGACGAGCCAGAATGTGACGGATGCCTCCATGCTTACGCATTGCGGAGTAGAACGGGTTTATAGCCGCTCCTGGAACCCCAAATGCGGTGGTGATGCCTTCTTTTTCCAGCACATACATTGCCGCGTCAACGGCTCTCATTTTTGCCATTTTCTTTCTACCTCTATTTATTGGAAAGATTTTCCAACTTCAAAAAAATCCAAAAAAGTCCCGCTCCTCTGAGCGGGTTGCGACTTAAGCTACGGGGGCTTTTAAGCCAAGCGCCGTACTGATATCTCGTGCAGTATCCCGTACCAGCTCCCCCTGACTGATAAAACGTTCTTCCGTCAGTCTGGATGCGGGCCCAGAAATAGAGATGGCAGCAACTACACTGCCTGTATCGTCATAGATAGCCGAAGCGATGCAATTCAAGCCAATAACATGCTCTTCGTGATCGATGATATAGCCATTCTCACGCGCCAATTGCAGATTGCGCAGCAGAGTAGGAAAATCCACCAACGTGGTCGGCGTAAACTGCTGTAAACCCGTTTTCACGACGATGTCCATTAACTCTTCTTCTATCAACGGATAAAGCAGCGCCTTACCCGCACCGGAAGCATGGAGCGGCATGCGACTGCCTAAAGGTGCGCACATTCTGACCATCGATTTGCACTCCTTCTGGCCAATTAACACCGCTTCGGTGCCATTGCGAATCGCAACGTTAACCGTTTCGCCTGACAACAGCATTAATCGGTGCATAAACGGTCCGGCTACCGACAGGACATCGCGATTATGAATATACGCGGAGCCCACATTGAAGACGCCTAACCCGATGTGCCACCAACCTAACTGGCTGTCCTGATAGACAAAATCAGCCCCTTGTAAAACCTTCAACAGGCGAAAAGTCGTGGAGAGCGGTAAATCCAGACTGCCGGAAATATCGCTAACTGACGAACTGCCTCCACTTCTTTCGAGATACTGTAAAATTGCAATACCCCTCTCAAGCGCCTGAGCGCCTTTTTGCGCAACCGGCTCCGCCTGTCCAGGCCTGCCGCGCCGTCTTACTTCCGTCACCACTACATTTACTCCGGCCCAAAATATGAGCATAAACAATGAACAATATGCTCATATTAAGCAAGAAGGCCGATAGCGTCACGCAAAACAGAGCTCATGTGCCGGGATACTTTCAACATCGCAATTATCGCTGCCACCGCGATCGACGGTCAGAAAATTGGTTATGGTTTGCCAGGCAAATAGTGGATGATGCCAGACATTTCGATGGTAATTCACGCCCTGTAGGCCATTGGAGATAAAGGCTTTTAAGGTGGAAAGATCAGGTTTGTCCTCGCCGAGCGCGACAATCACCACAAATGCTTCACCATTCATAGGCATAAATGCCTGGGTGCCCAGCGGGTGGCGCTCCAGCTCATGTACAACAATCGGCATCGCCGCCGGTTGCGCGCGGTTGATACTAATGAGGGTCCTGTCCTGCTCAAGGATCTCCACATTAGCCAGGTCGTGATAACGCTCAACGAGCCCATCATTGATATGAAAAAAATCACGTTTATGGATTTCTATAACATCGCCATAGGCGCTGAACGTTTGCTGATTTAACGGTAATACCTCTAGTTTCATCATCGTTTCCTTGTAGCTGAATTCTGCAGAACCGCAGTCAGAACATTTAGCGGCTTCAATACCATGCAATCTAAAACCTTCGTGAATTAACATCAACACAAAAATTGGAAAAATTTTCCAAAACTAGATTTAGACCACAATTTAAACAAGGCCATTATGCAAAAATACTTATAAATCAGAGAACAAGAAATCTGGCTTACAGAAGATCATTAAGGGGAGTGGCTGACGATGTTTGATCCGGAAACACTGCGTACCTTTATCGGCGTCGCCGAAACGGGGAGTTTCTCCAGGGCGGCGGATCGCTTGTGTAAAACCACGGCCACCATCAGCTACCGTATTAAGCTTCTGGAAGAAAACACCGGCGTCGCGCTATTTTTTCGCACCACCCGAAGCGTGACGTTAACCGCCGCAGGGTCTCACCTTCTTTCCCAGGCAAAAGACTGGCTCGCATGGCTGGACAGCATGCCCAGCGAATTACAGCAAGTGAACGACGGCGTAGAGCGCCAGGTGAACATTGTGGTCAATAACCTGCTTTACAGCCCAGAAGCCGTTGCTCGCCTGTTATCCTGGCTTAACGAACGCTATCCCTTTACTCAGTTTCACTTTTCCCGGCAGATTTATATGGGCGTGTGGGATTCTCTGCTGTATGAAGGATTCTCTCTGGCTATCGGTGTAACCGGCACGGAACCGATGGCAAACACCTTTACTCTCGATCCTTTGGGTTCTGTTCAGTGGCGATTTGTGATGTCGGCGGATCACCCACTGGCAGACGTCAGTGGTCCATTAACGGAAGCGCAGTTGCGCCGTTTTCCGGCAATCAACATTGAAGATAGCGCGCGGACCCTGACCAAACGGGTCGCATGGCGTCTTCCCGGTCAAAAAGAGATCATCGTCCCGGATATGGAAACCAAGCTTGCAGCGCATCTTGCGGGCGTGGGTATTGGCTTCGTTCCACAGCCGCTCTGCCAACCGTTACTGGATAACGGCCAACTGGTCAGTAGCATAATACCCACCATGCGCCCCCCTTCCCCTTTAAGCCTCGCATGGCATAAGTTTGGCGCAGGTAAGGCTGTGGAAGATATTGTGGCGTTATTTACGCAGCGAAAACCTGAAATCGCCGGATTTTTAGCAATTTTCAACAATGCACGCGATTGAAAATCAAGTCATCCTCTCATTTGGCGCGTAAAATAGTACGCAGGATGATTTGAGGTTTCGTTTTTTACTATGCAAGACACACGAACAGCACAGGACTATCGCGCAATTCTGCTCGCCGGTACGCCTATAATCGATGTACGCGCCCCCGTCGAATTTCAACAAGGCGCGATGCCGGGCGCAGTCAATCTCCCCTTAATGAACGATGACGAACGTGCCGCCGTGGGTACCTGTTATAAACGTCAGGGGCCTGAGGCCGCCCTCGCGCTCGGCCATCAACTGGTTTCGGGAGCAACCCGCCAGCAGAGAATACGTGCCTGGCAGGATGCCTGTCGTCAAAATCCTGCGGGCTACCTATGCTGCGCACGCGGCGGTCAGCGTTCGCATATTGTGCAGCAGTGGCTGCACGAGTCCGGCATTGACTACCCGCTGATACAAGGTGGTTATAAAGCATTGCGTCAGGCAGCGATTCAACTGACTGAAGAACTGGTGCAAAAACCGATCGTCTTAATCGGCGGCTGTACCGGGAACGGCAAAACGCAGTTGGTACAACGGCAGCCGAACGGTGTGGATCTTGAAGGACTGGCTCACCATCGCGGCTCCTCGTTTGGACGTACCGTGGAACCGCAACTTAGCCAGGCAAGCTTTGAAAACCTGCTGGCGGTCGAAATGCTCAAAACGAACAGCCGTCAGGATCTACGTCTGTGGGTACTGGAAGATGAAGGCCGCATGATCGGGGCTAATCATCTGCCCGAATGCCTGCGAGAGCGTATGACCCAGGCATCTATAGCGGTGGTTGACGATCCTTTTGAGCGTCGTCTGAAGCGACTGCGCGAAGAGTATTTCGTGCGAATGCACCACGATTTTACCCATGCTTATGGCGAGAGCCAGGGCTGGCAGGAGTACAGTGACTATCTGCACCACGGCCTGTTTGCTATCCGCCGTCGCCTGGGTTTACAACGTTTTGCCGAGTTGACCGCCCTGCTCGACGTGGCTCTGCGCGAACAGCAGGCGACGGGCAGCACCGACGCCCATATGGGCTGGCTGGTGCCGTTGCTCAACGAGTATTACGACCCGATGTATCGCTATCAACTGGAAAAGAAAGCCGCGAAAATCGTCTTTCGCGGCACCTGGCAGGATGTTGCCGACTGGCTTAACGCACAGTGATCAGTGTCTGTCGCGCTTATCTGCGCGTTTTGCCAGCCAGTCGCCCAGCACCTGAACGACCTGCACCAGAATAATCAGCGCCACCACGGTAACGACCATGACCTGGGTTTCGTAGCGGTAATAACCAAAGCGAATCGCCAGGTCGCCGACTCCACCGCCGCCAACGATACCGGCCATCGCGGAGTAACCGATCAGACTCACCAGCGTTATCGTCAACCCACGCAGCAGACCCGCGCTCGCCTCCGGTAACAGAACGGTGCAGATGATGCGCATCGGGCTGGCACCAAACGCTTCCGCCGCCTCGATAATGCCTTTATCGACTTCACGTAGCGCACTGTCGACCAGACGGGCATAGAAGGCGATTGCCGCCACAGAGAGCGGGACCGACGCCGCAATCGGGCCAATGGTATTGCCAAGTAAAAACTGGGTTAGCGGCAACAGTAGCACCAGCAGGATCACAAACGGCACCGAACGAATGATATTCACCAGCACGGAGCTGAGCAGATACACAAAACGGTTTTGCCAGAATAAATGCCGGTCGGTGACAAAAATAAGAAAACCGAGCGGCAGACCGCCAATAATTGCCAGCACCGTAGAGATGCTTAGCATCTGGAAGGTTTCATTAAACGCCAGCGTCAAATCAGGCAATAAATCATCCACGAATCACCTCCACCTGTGCAGTACGTTGACGAATATGTTCCACGGCGACTTCCACCGCTGAAGGGTTATGCGGCGCGGTCAGTTGCACCACCAAAATCCCCAGCGCGCGTTCGCCAATATATTCAATTTTGCCGTGCAGAATGTTCACCGCCACGCCAAATTTAACCGCGACTTCTGACAACACCGGCTGTTCCGCCGAATCGCCAATGAACAGAATTTTTAGCAACTGGCCGGGCAGATGCTGGCGCAGACGTTCAGGTAGCGTCAGATTGAGGGTATGCGACACCAGTTGCTGCGTGAAAGCGTGCTGTGGGTGAGCAAAAACGTCAAACACCTCACCGGACTCCACCACCTTGCCGCCTGACATCACCGCCACGCGATCGCAAATCGATTTGATCACGTTCATCTCGTGAGTGATCAGTACGATCGTGATCCCCAACTGTTGATTGATCTGCTTAAGCAACGCCAGAATCGTGGCCGAGGTTTCCAGATCCAGCGCGGAGGTAGGTTCATCACACAGCAGTACATCCGGGTGATTGGCAATCGCGCGGGCAATACCCACACGCTGCTTTTGCCCGCCGCTGAGCTGAACCGGAAAGCGGTTTGCCTTGTCAGACAGCCCCACCAGCGCCAGGATTTCGCTAACGCGCGGGCCAATTTTACTGCGCTCCCATCCGGCAGCCTTCAGGCTAAAGGCGACGTTTTGCGCCACGGTACGGGTATGCATCAGATTAAAATGTTGAAAAATCATCCCGATACGTTGACGAGCTTTACGTAGATGCGCGCCTTCCAGCGCGGAAATTTCTACGCCGTTCACCTTCACGCTTCCCTGACTCGGTCGCGTTAAGGCGTTCAGGGTGCGCAGCAGCGTACTTTTCCCCGCGCCGCTGGTCCCGACAATGCCAAATATCTCACCTGCGCCGATGCGCAAGCTGACGTCATCAACCGCCCGGGTTGACGGTCCACGGCCTGCGCTAAAATCCACGCATACCTTTTCTATTTCAATCATAGCCACCTCAGAAATGCGAAAAGGGCAGTCGCCGCTGCCCCTGTTAACCCTTGTGCGCAGCAATTATTGGGCTGCCGACATCCATTCCGGTTTCTGGAAGGCGCTGTAGATGTTTTGCGGATCATCGATCACCGCGCGATACGCCGGAGATTTCACCGCCTCCACAATATCTTTCGCAAACGGTTTATCCGCATCTTCACTGCGTACCGCGATGATATTTTTCAGATTTTCATCCAGATGCTCTTGCTTGATGGCGCTGGCGAGATCCAGTTTTGCCGCCACGGCAAAGTTACCGTTGACCAGCGCGCCGGTCACGCCGTCCAGCGTACGCGGCAGCTGTGCGGCTTCCAGCGGTTTAAACACCAGTCCTTTCGGGTTGCTGGCGATATCGCGCTCGGAGGCCTTCGTTGGATCGATATTGTCTTTGATGGTGATAAGGCCGATAGACTGCAGGAAACGCAGACCGCGAGCCAGGTTGGTGGGATCGTTGGACAGCGTGATCACATCCCCTTTTTTCAACTCATCCAGGCTTTTGATTTTATGTGAGTAAAAACCCATCCCGGCCGTCGGGACCACAATCAGCTTGCTCAGCTTAAGTCCTTTATCGGCGGTGAATTTGTCAAAGTAGAGTGAATGCTGGAACAGGTTGGCATCGATGCTGCCGTTGGATAGCGCCATGTTCGGTTGCACGTAGTCACTGAATTCGCGCACCACGACCTTATAGCCTTTCTCTTTCAGCGTAGGGGCAATGGCCTGTTTCACCATATCACCGTACGGCCCAGGCGCGACGCCAAACACGATGGTATGCGGATCGCTGTTCGCATGAGCAAATTGTAATCCGCAGGCCAGCAATAGCGCTCCGGTCGCGACGCGTAAACTCTGACGCAATCCCATAATCTCTCCATTTTAACGTTGTGGTGTCATGTCTCACGCCGTTCTTGCGGCGTTGTTCTTGTTGGCCCGTTAACAGGCTGATTGTTAACATGACACAGATCACAACCTGCTGTCCTTGAAATTATTTCATGATGTTGCGAAATGTGTTTTCAAATGAGAGAAGGCATGAAAAAGCCGGATGTCGGCACAAGTGCCTTATCCGGCCTACAAATAACGTGATCACCCTGCTCCCGTAGGCCCGATAAGCGCAAGCGCATCGGGCGTTCCGTTTGACAGGCGTTCGATTAGAAGTCGTAACGCAGACGAACCAGGTTCATATCGCCCAGATTGTCGGTGCTGGAGGTGAATACGTGTTCGTAATCAACACGGAAACCGTAATCCAGCTGGAAGCTGATACCCACACCGTTGTCAGTACGCAGGTAGTTACGGCCATTCACGTACTCAATACGGTCTCCCATAAAGTAGGGCTGAACAGATTTCAGCGCATACTGACCAACCGGGAAGGTATAACCCGCGAAGTATTCCAGACCCCAGGCATCACCGGCAAAGTAGTCATTAACAGACACTTTTTTGGTGGTCATGAAGTTTTGATACCAACCGCCGCCCATCGAGAAGGTCCAGTTGTCCGGTTTCCAACTCAACGCGGTACCAACGATGTTCTGATCGTAGGTTTTGCTGGTGTCGCCACGCATTTCCGCACGGGTGTAGTTCCACGCCGTACCCCAGGTCAGGTCATCGGTGATGTGATAATCCACACCCAGCGAGCCGCCGCCTTTACGTTTGTAGCGCAGACCGTTGTTCGGGTTGTAATCATCGCTGAACAGATAAGAGGCGTAGAGATCGACATCGCCAACCGTTTTCTTATACTTCAGTGATTTACGCGTACGATAGGAACCGTCATAGTCGCCATTGATACCGTTACCTGGCGCCTGACCGATCATGTCGTAGTCCCAGATATCCGTTTTCGCACCAACCACATCATAGTAAATGCTGTTCTGTTGACCGAAGGTCAGCGTACCCCAGGTCGCGCTCTTCAGACCGGTGTACAGCATACGGCGCGTGGTATCGTTGGCGCCGTTAGCGTAGTGGTTGTCCCAGTTGAACATCGCCGGGAAGTTAACGCCCAGCTCGTAGTAGCTCACCCAACTGATGTCATCAAACAGATAGTAGTCAGCAGCGAAGCGGAAACGCGTCCCGCCGTCGAAGCCATTACGTTTGTAGCCATTCTTACCATCGTCACCGGCCATATTCTGGAACTGCGGACGAATACTCCCGCCGACGGTGAAGTTAAGACGGCTCAGCGGGTCGCCCGCCTGCGGATCTTGTTTCAGGACCGTGATTTCCGCCTGGGAGGCGAAGGTCGTTAATGCCACTGCTGCGCCGATCGATACCGCCAGCGCCGTTTTTTTTATAGTCATTATTTGTACCTTGATAGATAGCCTGCCAATTATTCAGCATACAAATATTAACGTTTATTAATACACTCGTGTTGTCGGGTTTTTATTGTTCTGTGCTGTTAAATATCAAGGAGTTGTCAATTTGTGCTACATAGATAAAAAAACGCACCGATTTAAAAAACCGGTGCGTAATCATCACGGATATGAATCAACTACTGAACTGACGGAACAGCGCTTTGCCTTTTAGCAGACGTGAACCGAGCCACCCGCCGCATAAAGAAAGCAGCAATGCCCCACAAAGTGGCAACACGACCCACAGTCGCCAGTCTGGCTCCCACGGGAAATCAAACACTTTGGTTTGCAGCACCGCCAATGCGGTTTCCGCACCGATGGCTGCCACCAGTCCGGCTACCATCCCGAGCATGGCGAACTCGCACCACAGCGTGGTACGCAGCAATTTCTTGCCTGCTCCCAACGTGCGCCAGACCACCAGTTCCTGATGACGCTGGCGCATACCGACCTGGACCTGCGCTAATAGCAGCAACATGCCGCAGGCGGTAACCAGCACCACCATCACCTCCAGCGCTCTACTTACCTGCTCCAGCACCTGGCCCACCTGTTTGAGGATGGCGCCAATATCCAGCAGGCTGATGGTCGGAAATTCACGGTTAAGCTGCGTCAGCATGCCGTTGCCATTCTCCCAGCGAAAGCTGGTTAACCAGCTTTGCGGCTGAGCGTCCAGCGCGCCGGAGGGGAAGATAAAGAAGAAATTAGGTCGCAGGCTTTCCCAGTCTACTTTGCGCAGACTGCTGACTTTGGCGCTGAAATCCTGGGTATCACCCATAAAGGTCACCCGATCGCCAAGCCTGACGTTCAGCCGTTTCGCCAGCCCCTCTTCCATCGACACTTCGCCTGCTTTTGGCGGCCAGCTTCCGGCGGTTATCGGGTTATGATCCGGTCGGGTATCCTGCCAGGTCAGGTTAAGCTCGCGGTTCAGCGCCTCATCCTGGTTGCCTTCGGTTGGCTTCTCATTGATCGCCTTCAGACGCGCCCGCACAATCGGATAGAACGATTCCGGGATCACCTGATGCTCAGACAGGAAAGCCTTCAGCGGAACCACCTGCTCGGTGGCAATATTGATCAGAAAATAGTTCGGGCTTTCCGGCGGCATTTGCTGCTGCCAGCGGTCGAGCAGATCGCCGCGCAGCACCAGCAGCAGCGCAAGCAGCATAAAGGAAAGTGAAAAGGCCGACAGCTGACTGAGCGTTGACCACGGCTGGCGCAACAGTCGACTGACCGCCAAACGCAGCGGCAGCGAGGTGAGCGTCAGACCGCGCAGCACGTTGAGCAGCATCCAGCCGAGTACCCCGCACAACAACGCCAGCACTACCGCGCCAGCCAGCACCGCCCACAGCAGCGGGCTTCCGCCCATCAGTCCGGCCAGCAGTGCAATCACAACTAACAATACCACCGGCAAATAAAACTTCAGCGGCCATACGTTTGCTACCACGTCACGGCGCAGCACCCGCAGCGGCTGCGTCGCCAGCAGCAAACGGTAAGGGCGTAACCCCACCAGCAGCGAAATAACCGTCATGGTACCTAATGCCCATAGCCACGGCCAGGGGCTGGCAGGCGGTAGTTCGCCGGGCAGAACCGGTTTGAGCAGCACGACCAGCACGCGCTCAAATAACAGCCCGAACAACCCACCGGTCACGCCAGACAGCACCAGCACCATCAGCCACTGACCAACAATCAGCCTGCGCAGTTGCGCTCTGCCCGCACCGAGGGTTTTCAGAATCGCCACCAGATCGTAACGGCTGCGGCAATAATGGCTCATCGCCACGGCAACCGCGGCCACCGCCAGCAGTAGCGTTAATAGCGCCGAGAGCAGCAGGAACTGTTGCGAACGCTCCAGTGATTTCCCCAGCGCGCCTTCATCCTGCTCCAGCCCGTACCAGCGCTGTTCCGGCTTTAACTGCGGCAGCAGCCATTTTTCATAGGCTTCCAGTTGGGACGGCGTCCCGCCAAATTTATAGCGCCAGGTCACGCGGCTTCCCGGCTGGACTGCCGCCGTTTTTTCGACATCCGCCATGTTCATCATCAGGCGCGGCGCTATCTGGAACGGATTAAAACCTGAGTCCGGCTCCTGTACTACTTCCCCGGCGATGCGCAGCGTGGCATCGCCAACGTCGATGGAATCACCGATTTTTAAGTTGAGCAGCGCCATCAGACGCGGGGCCAGCAGCACCGAGCCTGGCTGTGGTTTCAGCCCCGGCGGATTGGTCTGCAATGTGCCGTACATCGGATACACTTCATCCACCGCTTTGACGTTCGCCAGTTGCGGCGTATCCTGGGCAAAGGTCATGGTGGCAAAGGTCAGTTGTTCGCCCACCTTCAGGCCACGCTGTCGCGCCTCGTCAATCCACGCTTTCGGCACGGTGCGCGAACTTTGCAGCGACCGATCTCCCGCCATAAACTCACGACTTTGCTGGCTTAGCCCTTTTTCCATACGATCGCTGATATTGCCCAGCGCCAGCACGCAGGCTACCGCCAGGCTCAGCGCCAGCCAGACAATCAGTAATGAAGGCGAGCGCCATTCGCGCCAAAACCAGCGTGCAATCATGCCTCCTCCTGCAACTGTCCGTTCACCAGGCGTAAACGCCGATCGCAACGCGCCGCCAGTTGCGGGTCATGGGTCACCAGTATCAGGGTGGTGCCGTGTTCCCGGTTCAGAGAAAACAGCAGGTCGGCGATTTTCTCTCCGGTCTGGCGGTCCAGATTGCCCGTTGGTTCATCGGCGAACAGCACGTCAGGGCGACCGTTAAAGGCCCGCGCCAGCGCCACACGCTGCTGCTCCCCGCCGGAAAGTTGAGCCGGAAGATGATCAAGACGTTTTCCCAGTCCCAATTGCTCCAGCAGTGTTTTTGCCCCATCGCGACTTTTTCCGCTGTTTTCGCCGCGCAACAGCGCAGGCAATTCGACGTTTTCCAGCGCGTTGAGGGTCGGAATTAACATGAACGACTGGAAGACAAAGCCCACGTGTCGGGCTCTCAGTTGCGCCCGGGCTTCTTCGTCCATGGCGTGCAGCGCCTGCCCCACGAGGCTGACTTCACCGCTGGTGCCATCGTCCAGCCCGGCGAGGATCGCCAGCAGCGTGGATTTCCCCGATCCCGACTCGCCAATCAGCGCAATGGTCTCGGCGCGTTTGACAACCAGTTCAACTCCGGTAAGGATGGATAGCTCATGATCACCCTGACCGACGGATTTCTTAAGATGATGAACTTCAACAATGTTTTCCGCTGGCATTGGCCTTTCCTGTTCCTGGTCCTGTTAACTTTCCGCGCCGCCGCTGCGGACACGTTATTAATTCTGGGTGACAGCCTGAGCGCCGGATACCGTATGTCCGCCAGCGCCGCGTGGCCTGCGCTACTTAATGATAAATGGCAAACAAAAACGCCGGTGGTAAATGCCAGCATTAGCGGCGACACCTCGCAGCAGGGTCTGGCCCGTCTGCCTGCATTACTCAAGCAGCATCAGCCGCGCTGGGTGCTGGTAGAACTTGGCGGCAACGACGGCCTGCGCGGTTTTGCCCCTGCGCAAACCGAACAAACCCTGCGTACTATTCTGCAGGACGTGAAAGCGGCAAATGCCGAACCACTGTTAATGCAAATTCGTCTGCCGGCAAACTACGGTCGCCGTTATAATGAAACCTTTAGCGCGATTTATCCAAAGCTCGCCAAAGAGTTTGATATTCCTCTGCTGCCCTTTTTCATGGAAGAGGTTTATCTGAAACCCCAGTGGATGCAGGATGATGGTATTCATCCTAACCGTGACGCCCAGCCGTTTATTGCCGACTGGATGGCGCAACATCTCACCCCTTTTCTATCCTAAATAATTCGAGTTGTATGAAGGCGGCAAGTGAGAGAGTTCCCAGGAGCATAGATAACTATGTGACTAGGGTGAGCGAGCGTAGCCAACGCACAGACAACTTGAAGTATGACGGATATAGTAAATCACGACTCGTAAAACAACGGAGATCCTGACAGGTAAAGTTATGCAAAAATCGGTCTTAATAACAGGATGTTCCAGCGGAATCGGTCTGGAAAGCGCGCTTGAGCTAAAGCGCCAGGGTTTTCAAATTCTGGCAGGCTGTCGCAAACCTGACGATGTCGCGCGAATGAACAGCATGGGATTCACCGGCATATTGCTGGATCTGGATTCACCCGAAAGCGTGGATCGCGCCGCCGATGAGGTGATCGCCCTGACCGATAATCGTTTGTATGGGATCTTTAACAACGCCGGATACGGCGTCTATGGCCCCCTGCCCACCATCAGCCGCGAGCAAATGGAGCAGCAGTTTTCCGCCAACTTCTTTGGCGCACATCAGCTTACCATGCGCCTTTTGCCCGCTATGTTACCCCACGGCGAAGGACGTATAGTGATGACCTCATCGGTCATGGGATTGATCTCAACGCCGGGACGCGGGGCCTATGCCGCCAGCAAATATGCGCTGGAAGCCTGGTCCGACGCACTGCGTATGGAGCTGCGCTACAGCGGGATTAAGGTCAGCCTGATTGAGCCCGGCCCTATCCGCACCCGCTTTACTGAAAACGTCAACCAGACCCAAAGCGATGCTCCCGTGGAAAATCCCGGCATTGCCGCGCGTTTTACGCTGGGACCAGAAGCGGTTGTCGCCAAAGTGCGTCATGCGTTTGAGAGCGATAAACCGAAGCTACGTTATCCAATTACGCTGGTGACCTGGGCAGTGATGCTGCTTAAACGCCTGTTGCCAGGCCGCATAATGGACAAAATTTTACAGGGTTGAGTTGAAGCAGGCGCGTCAGCCCCCATGTAACAAGAAATCGACAAAAGAGAGTAACTCCATGTCCACACAGAATATTGTTAACATTAACGAATCGAACCTACAGCAGACCCTTGAACAGTCGATGACCACGCCGGTCCTGTTCTATTTTTGGTCTGAGCGCAGCCAGCATTGTCTGCAGTTAACACCGGTACTGGAGAGTCTTGCTGCCCAGTACAACGGCCAGTTTATACTCGCTAAGCTCGACTGTGACGCTGAACAGATGATCGCCTCCCAGTTTGGTCTGCGCGCGATCCCCACGGTTTATCTGTTCCAGAACGGTCAGCCGGTAGATGGATTCCAGGGCCCGCAGCCGGAAGAGGTTATTCGTGCGCTGCTGGAAAAAGTGTTGCCGAGCGAAGAAGAGCTGAAAGCGCGCCAGGCTATCGAATTTATCGAAGCGGGTAATCACGCTGATGCGCTGCCGCTGCTGAAAGAAGCCTGGCAGATCTCCAACCAGAGCAGCGAAATTGGTCTGCTGCTGGCGGAAACGCAAATCGCCCTCAATCGTTCTGACGAAGCCGAAGCGGTGCTGAAAACCATTCCGTTGCAGGATCAGGACACCCGTTATCAGGGGCTGGTGGCACAGATCGAATTGCTGAAGCAGGCGGCTGATACGCCGGAAATCCAACAGTTGCAGCAGCAGGTCGCCAGCAATCCGCAGGATGCAGCGCTGGCAACTCAACTTGCCATTCAGTTACACCAGGTCGGACGCAACGAAGAATCGCTGGAGTTGCTGTTTAGCCACCTGAAGAAAGATCTTACTGCAGCCGACGGCCAGGCGCGTAAAACTTTCCAGGAGATCCTTGCCGCACTGGGTACGGGCGATGCGCTGGCTTCGAAGTACCGCCGCCAGCTGTACGCGCTGTTGTACTAATCCGTTTGATTTTGCCCGATGGCGCTTGCGCTTATCGGGCCTGGAAATTCGACAAATACCGCTCCCTCCGGCACCAGATCACGTCTTCTTCAAATGCGTTACAACTAATTGGTGACGTGAATTATAGAACTTCCGATAGGTCAGGTAGCAGGCAATAATGGTTGACAGGCTGGCCGTCGAAAGCAGCATAAACGTTACCATAATCTGATACTTAATCGCTTTTACCGGATCAATACCTGCAAAAATCAATCCGGACATCATCCCCGGTAAACTCACCAGTCCCACGGTCTTCGCTGAATCGATAGTCGGGATCAGCGAGGCACGAATGCTGTCGCGAATCAGCGGCGCGGAGGCCACTTTCGGCGTCGCGCCGAGGCTGAGTTTTTCTTGAATTTGCTGCTGTTCGCTGTTAAACCGCTGCCCCAGATTGTTGTAACACAGCCCTACCGCAACCATCGCGTTGCCTGCAATCATGCCGGAAATAGGGATAACCTGCATCGGCGTGAACTCGATAGAGCCTGACAGAACCAGCACCGCCAGCGTTAACCCCGCCCCCGCCGTAATGGCGATAAACGACGAGAGAAAAGCCTTATCAATAAATTTACTGCGCTTTTGCGCGTTATAGGCCGCGTTAAAGCAAATAAACAGCACCATCAATAAGGTCAGAATGCTGTGGTTGACGCCGAAAATATATTTCAGCACGTAGCCAACGATAATAAGCTGAACCACCGCCCGGCACACGCTCCAGAGAATATCTTTTTCCAGCGCCAGCTTTTCTTTGTTGCTGATCAGTATTGCGACCACCACCAGCATCATCGCTAATGCCAGGGATTCATTGGTAATATTATGCTCGTTCATTGCTTACTTCCTGCATTTCACCGGCGTGCGGTTGAAGAGTTATGACGTTATCCGCATGATCAATTTCATCTTTGTCATGCGTCACCCACAGCACAGCAATATTCTTATCGCGAACATAGTGGTGAATTAATTCGTTCACATTACGCTTGTTGGCTTCATCCAGCGCGCTGGTGATTTCATCAAGCAGCAGGATTTTCGGCAGAAACTGCAAATTACGAATTAACGAGACGCGCTGCTTTTCGCCGCCGGACAGCTCATTGATATTTTTTTTGAGGATTGCCTCAGGTAACTCAAATCGGGCCAAATCTTCCAGAAACACATCCGGTTCCGGGCGTTTATCGCGAATTTGCCACGGGAAAATGAGGTTGTCGTAGACGGTATCACTAAACAAGGCGGGCGTTTGCGCGCAATAAGAGACCTGCTGACGATACGCTTCCGGCTTGAGGGTATTTATCTCCTTACCCTCAAAAAGGATTTCACCGGAACTCGGACTTATTAACGACGCGACTATCTTGAGTAACGTACTTTTACCGCACCCGGACTGGCCGGTAATCAACTTAAATTCTCCGGCGCGGAGATCAAAACAGATGTTATTGAGAACCTGCGTCGCCCCTGCCTGCCATGCGACATTTTTTAACTGAAGCAGAATGCTGCTTTCTTCCATTACCAATCCCTTTTTTACCTCTTTCGTGCAGATAGTCTATACCCAAAATAATTCGAGTTGCATGAAGGCGGCAAGTGAGTGAACCTCCAGGAGCATAGCTAACTATGCGACTGGAGTGAACGACAAATCTGCCGGGAGCAGATTTGAACGCTGCTTACAGCGGCCCCGCAGGGGCGAGGCCCAAGGATGGGCCGAGTAACGTAGCTAACGCACATGCAGCTTGAAGTATGAAGGGTATATTCCTGTATTTTATTATAGGGGAGCCACCTTGATTAATCGGGTATAATTTGACTAATGAGGCAGTAAAGGACAGCACAACAGGAGGTTTCATCAATGCTCATTTTTATTCCTATTCTTATTTTTGTCGCGCTGGTCATCGTCGGCGCAGGCGTCAAAATCGTCCCGCAGGGATACCAGTGGACGGTAGAGCGTTTTGGCCGTTACACCAAAACCCTGCAGCCGGGTTTAAGCCTTGTTGTACCGTTCATGGACCGCATTGGTCGTAAGATCAACATGATGGAACAGGTGCTTGATATCCCCTCTCAGGAAGTCATCTCCAAAGATAACGCCAACGTCGCGATTGATGCCGTGTGCTTTATTCAGGTGATCGACGCGCCGAAAGCGGCTTATGAAGTCAGCAACCTGGAACTGGCGATCATCAACCTGACCATGACCAACATTCGTACCGTTCTCGGCTCGATGGAACTCGATGAAATGCTCTCCCAACGCGACAACATCAACACGCGCCTGCTGCACATCGTTGATGAGGCCACCAATCCCTGGGGCATCAAAATCACCCGTATTGAGATCCGCGACGTCCGTCCTCCGGCTGAGCTTATCGACGCCATGAACGCACAGATGAAAGCCGAACGAACAAAACGCGCCTACATTCTTGAAGCAGAAGGGATCCGTCAGGCGGAAATCGTCAAGGCCGAAGGTGAAAAGCAGTCGAAAATCCTCAAAGCGGAAGGTGAACGTCAGTCCGCGTTTTTACAGGCTGAAGCGCGTGAACGTTCCGCAGAAGCAGAAGCCCGTGCAACGCAGATGGTTTCTGAGGCCATTGCCGCCGGGGATATTCAGGCCGTGAACTACTTCGTGGCGCAGAAATACACCGAAGCGCTGCAACATATCGGTTCGTCGAATAACAGCAAAGTGGTGATGATGCCGCTGGATGCCAGCAGCCTAATGGGCTCCATTGCCGGGATCGCCGAACTGGTTAAGGACAGCGCCAGCGAGCGGAAAAAATCATGATAGCGATGATTCTGGTGCACCCGCACATCTTCTGGCTCAGCCTCGGCGGTTTGCTCCTCGCCGCCGAGATGCTGGGCGGTAACGGCTATCTGCTGTGGAGCGGCGTGGCGGCGGTAATTACTGGCCTGGTGGTGTGGCTCGTCCCGCTTGACTGGGCGTGGCAGGGGGCGATGTTCGCCGCCCTCACCCTGCTGGCGGCCTGGCTGTGGTGGAAGTGGCTGGCAAGGCGCGTTCAGGAGCAGAAACCCGCCGACAGCCATCTGAACCAGCGCGGACAGCAGCTGGTTGGCCGTCGATTTATTCTGGAAACCGCCCTGGTCAATGGCCGCGGACATATGCGCGTCGGCGACAGCTCCTGGCCCGTTAGCGCCCGCGACGATTTGAGCGCAGGAACGCAGGTTGAAGTCATTGCCGTTGAGGGAATTACCCTGATTATTAAAGCGGTATCACACTAAAAAGACAGGAAATAAGACTATGGTCAGGAAGACACCCCTTGCCTTTGCCCTTTGCACATTACTGACCGCCGCCCCGCAGGCACTCGCCTCTTTCGATATGGAAGACTGTAAATGGAGCGACGACAGCTGCCTGCTGAAAGGCACGCCGACCTTTAACCCTGAAAACGACAGCCGCGACAACCTGCTGCGGCTGCTGAGTCAGGAAAAATCATTTGTTCTGCCGGTGCAGTCGATGCCAGCGGATATCACCCGCTCCCGCGATTTCTATTTTGCGTATCACCCACAATGGGATGAGGCTGTCCCGCAGCCAGCGGTTGCCCCGGTGCAAAGTGAAGATACCACTCTGAGTCAGCAACTGGCTGTTCTGGAAATCGAACCTCCGCTATTTGCCAAACAAAACGGCTATGATGCCGACCTGGAAAACCGTTATGTTTCGAATAATCGCCAGAGCGTAAGCGAGTTTATCGCTGCGCTGATGACGGACGAGACGTTAAATATCGACCAGCGCCGATTACTTGCGCAAGCGCGCCTGGATTTATGGGGGCGCGCGACCAAAGAACAGATCGCCGAGTCCCTTGCTGCACTTCCGGCTGATTCGACTTCACTTCTGTACAAAACGTATCTGACCGGTGCCGCGCATTTTTACGATCAAAATTACGAAGGGGCCGAGCAAGACTTTACCATCGTGTTGCACAACGGCTCCCCCTGGCTGATGGAAACCGCGCAATACATGTTGATGCGCACAGCACTGAACAAAAGCAGTAAGTTTAGCGACGGGCAGTACGGCGAATTTAATATCGACAATATCAAACTTAAAGACGCCGCTCAGGCGCAAAAAGAGGCGCAGAACTATTTGCAACGCTGGCCGGAAGGACTCTACGCCAATTCCACCCGCGGTATGTTGCGTCGCATAAACTGGTATTTACAGGCGTGGCCGCAGTTGGCCGGGTTGTATGAGCAGACGCTCCAGCAGTCGGCTGACGCACAGCAACTGCGTGAAATCGTTATCGAATACGATAATGTATTCGGTATGCAATTCTTTGAAGGACCCGTGGTGGAGGCCTTCCCCGACGCGCCGCTGGTCAGCTATATCGAACTGCTGCGCGCGCTGCGTTTGAATAGTGATTACAAACTGACATTAACCCAGGAACAACTCGACGCCAGCAAGCCGGTGTTTGAACAGAGCCAAAAATTGCCGCTTTGGCGCGATCTGCAACTGAATCTGTGGCAGGCAACGGGCAACTACGCGGCAATTATTCAGGCAGTTACGCCAGCGCAGAAACTTGCCGCTCACGATACTCTCGCCTTCAGCGAACAGGTGCTGTACGGCGAAGCGCTGATGGGCCAGAAGAACTGGAGCGCGGCGCGTGATTTCTGGCAGCAGTTGTTAAAACTTAGTCAGGACAACGAACAGCAGCAGTATGTGCAGGCTAAGCTCGCTGCGACGCTGGTTTATAGCGGCGACGTGGAGGCAGTTTTTGCCCCAGAAAGTACCGTGACCAACCTGCGCTTTCGCTCGCAGGTGCTAAAAACACAGGCCACGCCTGAACTGCTGCGTCAGCAGGCCGTCCACGGTCCGAATAACGAAGAGCGTACCATCGCCCTGCATACGCTGCTGGTGCGGGATCTTACTGAGGATCGCTTTGGCGACTGGCTGAATGACAAAAAACTGGCCAGCGCGATTACGCCTCCGGTCATTGGCGAAGCATTTGCTGACGTTAACCTGAGCATATTCGACTGGAATGGCGACGCGGCGCAGGCGGGCTATACGTGTCGCAGCCTCAATGAAACGGTAACGGTATTGAGCAAAAAAGCGGATGATGCCCACGCATTGAACTGCTTAGGCGAATTCTTCCGCACCACGCAAACGCATGTTGATCTGTGGAAAAACAGCGCTGGCAATGACGTGCTTGAATCAGCAATCTCGCGCAAGAAACCCTTCGGCCAGTTCGACAGACAAAGCTACTATCAGCAGGTAATCACCTCGCCCACCGCTGAAGTCGAAGATAAGAGCTTCGCGTTGTATCGCGCCATCATGTGCTATGCGCCTTCAGGCGCTAACGAGTGCGGCGGCGAGGAAGTGGATAAACTGCAGCGTAAGGGCTGGTTCACCCAACTGAAAACGCAGTATCCGGGAAGCCCGTGGGCGCAAAAACTCAAATACTACTGGTAACCGCACTGCTGCTGGGCCAGGCACAGGCGGCGGATATCGTCGCCGCCCGTGAGCATCCCGCCTTCTGGCTGTGGTCCGGAGTGAAGGCCAGTGACGAGCTGAAAAACGCGCAAACGGTCTATCTGCATCAGGGCGAGGTGCTGGTTCGTTCGGGTAATGTGGTTTTCCAGCGTCTCGGACTGCCGGTCAGCCGTCTGTCTTTTCCGTCAATCTGGCTGACCGTACGCTTTACCACGCTCGACGTATCGGAGGAAATCCCGGCGCGTATCATACGGTTGATGCAACGCTGGCAGGCCGCCGGGAATCACGTTGTCGGCCTGCAGGTTGATTTTGACGCGGCGACCCATCAGCTTGCCGACTACGCGCACTTTCTACAGCAGTTGCGCCAGAGGTTACCCACCGAATTTGCACTTGGCGTAACCGGATTACTGGATTGGGCAAAAACGGGCGACGTCGCCACGTTGAACGCGCTGGCGGTCGATGAACTGGTGGTGCAGAGCTATCAGGGCCGTCACACGGTAACAAATTATCAGGCGTATCTGCCTGCGCTCGCTCGCCTGCGCATTCCGTTTAAGCTGGGACTGGTACAAAACGGTAGCAGGGACCCTCAGGCTGAAGCGCAGCTTGAGAAATCCCCGTGGTATCGCGGTACGGTGGTATTTATGCTTAATCCTTCTCGCCGTTAAGCCTTCGCCTGGTGATGGCAGCAGCCGGAGAGATTATCCATGATTGGACATTCGGCGCTGTCATCGCCCGGGCAACTGTCCGCCAGCGCCAGCAAATGCAAGCGCATGGCCTGCAGCTCACTGATATGCCGCTCAATGTCCGCCACTTTTTCTAACGTACGCTTTTTCACATCCGCGCTATGACGCGCCGGATCGTTAAATAAGTTTACCAGCTCGCCGCACTCTTCCAGGTTAAAACCAACCTGGCGCGCCTGACGCAGCAACGTCAGTTCATTCAGATGCTGTTGGTTGTAAGTGCGATAGCCATTGTCACTACGCAGCGGCGGCGTCACCAGTCCTTTCTCTTCATAAAAGCGAATGGCTTTGCTGGTTAAACCGGTTTTTTTCGCAACATCGCTAATATTCACTTTTCCCCCGCGGTGCTTGTTGGTGCTGAGCCACATTATAGCCCAGATTGCCGTAATCATTTACCCGAGTGACCTGCACATTTTCAGCCAATAAAGAAATGAATAAATCCTTTTGATTCACATTGTTATACGCGACACAGATCACATTTCAGTATTTGTTGACCGCACAAAATTGACTCAAATCAAAAGATGCATTGATTCTACATCTTTCATATTGAACAAAGGGAAACAATTTTATATATAAACGCGAATGATAATGATGATCATTTACATTCAATAAAGGTTCCCTTATGTTGCCACGGATTAACCAAAGGCCATTTATTCTTTCAGCCCTGACATTATGCATGTCCGGCGCTGTTTCTGCAGCTACCTCTACAACACACGTATCAACGCCCGGCGATGATACGGTGATCGTCACGGCTAACCGCTCTGAAAGTAGTCTCTGGGATAGCCCGGCAACCATTCAGGTTATCGATCGCCAGACGCTGCAAAACTCCACCAGCGTTTCTATTGCTGATGATTTACAAGATATTCCCGGCGTTGAAGTCACCGATAACGCCCTCGCTGGCCGGAAACAAATCCGTATTCGTGGCGAAGCCTCTTCGCGGGTGCTGATTTTGATAGACGGCCAGGTCGTCAGCTACCAGCGCGCCGGGCAAAACTACGGGGCCGGTTTGCTGATTGACGAATCCGCGCTGGAACGGATTGAAGTGGTCAAAGGCCCTTACTCTGTCCTCTATGGTTCGCAGGCGATTGGCGGCGTCGTAAACTTTATTACCAAAAAAGGCGGCGATAAGCCTCTCGGCGGCAGCGTTAAGGCCGTCTATAACTCCGCAACGGCAGGATGGGAAGAATCAGCTGCGGCCTGGGGCAGCATCGGAAACTTTGACTACCGCATCAATGGCAGCTATTCCGACCAGGGGGACCGCGATACGCCTGACGGAAGATTGCCCGACACCAATTTCCGTAATAACGGCCAGGGCGTGTGGCTCGGCTACAACTTCGATCGCCACAAAATCGGACTTTCCCTCGATCGTTACAAACTGTCTACTCAAACCTGGTTTGACGATCCAGAGGGCCAGTTCGACGACTTTAGCGTCAAAATACCTAAGCTGGAACGCGAGAAAATCGGTCTTTTCTACGACTATGCGGCTGACGGGGATTACCTGAAGAAAATCCATCTTGACGCATACAGCCAGACAATAGAGCGCAAATTTGAAAACCGGGTCAAAACGACCCAGATAATCCCCAGCCCGGCGATTAAAGCGCTGACGATAAACAATCAAACCAATACCAACGACAAACAGTATACCCAGGGGGTAACGCTGCAGGGCAATTTCACCCTTCCCGCTAACAACGAGCTGGTGATTGGCACTCAATATCAGCATGACAAAATAAAACAGGACGCGGACGGCAGTACGCGCCAGACCGCAGCTACCGGCTTCTTCGATACGCAAACCCGTACCCTGTCATACAACGAAGCGGAGCAAAGCAACACCTCATTGTTCGCGCAAAACGACTGGCGCTTTGCCGATGACTGGACGTGGACCGTGGGCGCACGCCAGTACTGGCTGTCTTCGAAGCTCAATCGCAACGATACGCAAACCCTGCAAAGCAGCGGCAGCACCTGGCAATCCACCGGAGGAAATTCCGTTCACGATGATGAACTGGTGACCTCAACCAGCCTACGCTATTCCGGTTTTAAAGATCTTGAACTCCGGGCTGCATATGCCCAGGGCTATGTCTTCCCCACGCTGACTCAGCTATTTATGCAGACGTCCGCAGGCGGCAGCGTGACCTACGGCAACCCAAACCTGAAGGCGGAACACTCGAATAACTATGAGCTGGGCGCACGGTATAAAGGGAATATGTGGCTGATTGACGGCGCCATTTATTACTCCGAAGCCAAAGACTATATCGCCAGCCTGGCCTGTTCAGGTCAACCCGTATGCAACGGTAATACCACCTCTTCACGGGGCGGCTATTACTACTACGACAACATCGATCGGGCCAAAACCTGGGGCATGGAACTCACCGCAGAATACAACGGCTGGGCGGTTTCACCTTACCTGAGCGGTAATCTCATTCGCCGTCAGTACGAAGGCAATACCCTTAAAACCTGGGATACCGGCGAACCCACGCTGACCGGCCGCGTCGGCTTGAAACATACCTGGTTGATGAACGTCGCTAATCTGACGTCCGATGTCTTTATCCGCGCGGCGTCCAGCGCCAAAGATAATACCGGCACCACGGAAATCAACTACCCAGGCTGGGCCACACTTAACCTCGCATTTAACACCGAGTTCGGTCCGCAGGATCAATATCAGGTCAACCTCGCGCTCAACAACCTGACCGACAAGCGTTACAGAACCGCGCATGAATCTATTCCAGACGCTGGTTTCAATGCCGCCGTTGGCTTTGCGTGGAATTTCTGACAATGAAAAAACTCATGATTGGCTTACTGAGCCTCGCCTGCGTTTTCAATGCCCAGTCCGCCGACCGCCTGGTGGTGGCGGGCGGCTCGCTTAGCGAACTGATATACGCCATGGGCGTCGGCAACCGGGTGGTCGGCGTTGATGAAACCACCTCGTATCCGCCTGAAACTGCCGCACTCCCGCATATCGGCTACTGGAAGCAGTTAAGCAGCGAGGGCATTTTATCGCTACATCCGGACAGCTTTATCACCTGGCAGGATGCTGGTCCCCAAATCGTCTTGGATCAGCTGCGAGCGCAAAAGGTTAACGTCGTGACGTTGCCACGCGTGCCGGCCACCGTCGAACAGATGTACGCCAACATTCGAGAACTGGCTACAACACTGCACATTCCTGAGCAAGGCGAGGCGTTAGTCAATCGCCTGCAGCAACGTCTGGAGCGTGTTCAGCACAGCGTGGCGGCGAAAAACGCGCCGGTCAAAGCCATGTTCATTCTCTCCGCTGGCGGCAGCGCGCCGCAGGTCGCCGGAAAAGGCAGCGTTGCCGATGCCATTATGACCCTCGCCGGCGCACAAAATGTCGCCACCCATGAGCAGTATAAAAGCTACAGCGCGGAATCACTGATCGCCGCAAACCCGGAGGTGATCGTGGTGACGTCGCAAATGGTGGATGGCGGTCTGGATCGCCTGAGCGCGATTGCCGGTATTACCCACACTGCAGCCTGGAAAAACCAGCGCATTGTGGCGGTAGACCAGGCGCTGATTCTGGGGATGGGGCCTCGCGTCGCCGATGCGGTTGAAGCCCTGCACCAGCAATTCTGGCCTCACTAACTGGATTTATTAAGAAGAATGAAAACTGAACACTCGCTGGATCTCACCGCGCATTTTGCGCTAGAGGGACGTCAGCCATTTAAGGATCGCCGCGCCACGATGCCCTGGCGTGGGGCGATCCCGGTTGCCAAAGAGCTATTGTCACAAACCTGGCAGGAGGTCATCAGCCAGCCAACTCCGCCGCGTAAACGGCTGGTGTACTTGCATATCCCTTTTTGTGCAACGCATTGTACTTTCTGCGGTTTTTATCAAAACCGGTTTGAAGAAGACAACTGCACCCGCTACACCAACGCGCTGTTGCGCGAAATAGAGATGGAAGCTGATAGCGCATTACATCAGTCGGCCCCCATTCACGCCGTCTATTTTGGCGGCGGTACGCCTTCTGCGCTGTCTGCACAGGATCTGGCCAGAATCATCACCGCGCTGCGCGACAAGCTGCCGCTGGCGCCGGACTGCGAAATCACCATTGAGGGACGGGTGCTCAATTTTGACGATTCGCGAATCGATGCCTGCCTTGACGCTGGCGCCAATCGATTTTCGATCGGTATTCAGTCTTTTAACAGCCGAATCCGCAAGAAAATGGCGCGTACTTCGGACGGCCCGACCGCGACAGCCTTTATGCAAGGACTGGTAAAACGGGATCGTGCCGCCGTGGTGTGCGATCTGCTGTTTGGTCTGCCAGGACAAGACGCAAAACAGTGGGGCGAGGATCTGGCGATTGCCCGCGACATCGGCCTCGACGGCGTAGATCTTTATGCGCTGAATCTGATCCCTAATACACCGCTAGGCAAAGCGGTTGAAACCGGGCGCACAACCGTTCCCTCTCCCGCCGAACGCCGCGATCTCTATCTTCAGGGCTGCGATTTCATGGACAGCGCGGGCTGGCGCTGCATCAGCAACAGCCACTGGGCGCGCACCACACGGGAACGCAATCTGTACAACCTGCTGATTAAACAGGGTGCAGACTGTCTGGCATTCGGCTCAGGGGCAGGAGGATCAGTCAATGGCTATTCCTGGATGGTCGAGCGCAACCTGAATACATGGCATGAATCTATCGCCGCCGGAAAAAAACCGCTAATGATGATGATGCGCACCGCCGAGCGTGGTTTCCAGTGGCGACACACTCTCCAGGCCGGTATTGAGACGGCCCGCGTTCCGCTGGATGAGCTGACACCTCATGCACAAAAACTGGCCCCGCTACTGACCCAATGGCATCACGCAGGACTGACGCGAGATGCCAGCACCTGTGTACGCCTGACCAATGAAGGGCGTTTTTGGGCGAGCAATATTTTGCAGTCTCTTGATGAACTGATTCAGGCACTTAACGCGCCGCGCATTGCGGTAGAGCAACCATAAAAGGAGTGAATTATGAGCCATGTCTCTTTACAGGATTTTTTGAATACTGAGCCGGACGGTACGCTGGAAGCTATCGCCGCCCAGTACAACACTACATTGCTGGAGGTGGTGAAAAACCTCCCTTCCCCGACGCTGGTTTCCGGCAGTCAATTTGATACCGTCTGGGAAAACGTCTGCGAATGGGGCAAAGTCACCACCCTGGTCCATACTGCTGATGTCATTCTGGAATTCACCGGTGAATTACCTTCCGGGTTCCACCGCCACGGTTACTTCAACCTGCGCGGCAAAAAAGGCATGACCGGTCATATCAAGGCAGAAAACTGCACGCATATTGCCCTGATTGAACGCAAATTTATGGGAATGGACACTGCGTCCATTCTCTTCTTCAACCAGGCGGGTAGCGCTATGTTCAAAATTTTCCTCGGTCGCGATGAGCATCGACAGCTACTGGCCGAACAGGTCAGCGCCTTTCACGCGTTGTCTTCATCTTTAAAGGAACATGCCTGATGGTTCCATGGCTCATTTTTGGTGCAGGTGGTCGCGGCGTCGGCGCGAAAACGCTGGAACTCGCGCTGGCGGAGCATCGTCCGGTGATTGCTGTCGTTCGCAATCCCCAGGTCGCTGCCGGGCTGCAGGAAAAAGGTGTGCAGGTCTTTATTGGCGATGCCTGCGACAGCCAGGTCACCGCCTGCGCCTGTCGCGCAGCGGGTCAGCATGCCACAGTGATCTCCTCCATGGGCGGTGCCCAGGATTATCTGGCGCACAGAACCGTCATTGATGAAGCAGAAAAAGCTGAGATCAAACGCATGATTCTGGTCACCTCCCTGGGCTGTGGCGACAGTTGGGCCTTTTTGTCCCCACGCGCCAGGGCCGCATTTGGCCAGGCTGTACGGGAAAAATCGTTGGCTGAAAGCTGGCTACAAACCAGTCCATTGGACTACGCCATTCTCCGCCCCGGCGGTTTGCTGAACGGTGAAGCCACAGGCCTGGCGCAACGATTACAGGCCGAAGAGTGTCATGGCTTTGTGATGCGCGCAGATGTTGCCAGGCACATTCACGAACTGGCCACGGCGCCGGCACTCAATAACCAGATTTACAGTTTGGTTGAGCCGGGACTGAAACCCGCGTAAACCCCTCGCGGCGCGGAAACTTCGCGCCGCAAAGACGTTATGGAGCGTTGCGTGCTTAAGGACTCGCTTTCTTCCGTCAGCATTCTGACGGGCCTTTCTCTCTTGCTGGTCGCTCTGATGCTGTTCGGTGCCAGTCAGGGGGCGTTGAATATTAGCTTCAACGCCCTGTTCAACGACGAATACCGTGATATCTGGTTGAACATCCGCCTGCCCCGCGTGCTGCTGGCCGTTTTGGTCGGTGCTGCGCTGGCTACGGCAGGGGTCATTATGCAGGGGCTTTTTCGCAATCCAATGGCCGATCCCGGCCTGCTTGGCGTCAGCAGCGGCTCCGCGCTGATGGTCGGCATCGCGATAGTTATCCCCTTTTCATTCCCCGTGGTGCTGGTGTTGTATGAGCAGATGATTTTTGCCGTCGCGGGCAGCATGGTGGTCTGCACGATTATTTTTCTGATAAGCCAGCGTCATAACCACGGCGGAATGATGCAACTGCTGTTAGCCGGTATCGCTATCAATGCTCTGTGCGGTTCGGCTATTGGCGTGCTGAGCTATGTGGGTGACGAACAGCAGCTACGTCAACTTACGCTGTGGATGATGGGGAATCTCGGCCAGGCCCAATGGCCGACGCTGCTGGTTGCCAGCACGTTTGTTCTTCCAGCCATTGCTGTCACCGTCTGTATGGCAGGAACGCTTAATTTGCTGCAATTGGGTGATGAAGAGGCGCATTACCTCGGCGTAAACGTCAAACGTAAGCGCCAGCAGTTACTGTTGCTCAGCTCGCTCCTGGTTGGCGCTGCCGTTTCCGTCAGCGGCGTGATTGGCTTTATTGGCCTGGTGATCCCACATCTGATCAGAATGACTACCGGCGCCGATCATCGCTGGTTGATTCCCTGCTCTACGCTGGCCGGCGCCTGTTTACTTCTGATTGCCGATACGCTGGCCCGCACTCTTGTTCAGCCTGCCGAAATGCCTGTTGGCCTGATAACCAGCCTGATCGGTGGACCGTATTTCCTGTGGTTAATACTGCGTAGCCGGAGGGTGTCATGATCGTCGCTGAAAATCTGGTCTACCACATTCAGGGCAGACGACTGACCGATGACGTTTCCCTGACGCTACCTGATGGAGAAATCATCGCGATTCTTGGCCCGAATGGGGCAGGAAAATCGACGCTACTCCGCCAGCTTACGGGCTATCTGCAGCCCCATAGCGGACGTTGCAGCTTGTTTGGCAAGCCGCTGAACGAGTGGTCAATCACCGAGCTGGCAAAAACCCGTGCTGTGATGCGCCAGAACAGTCATATGGCCTTCCCGTTTAGCGTGCAGGAGGTCATCCGCATGGGCAGGCATCCGTATCGGACGCGCAACACGGGCGATGAAACGGAGCACATCATGACGCTGTGCGACTGCCAGGCGCTGGCCGCGCGCGATTACCGGCATCTGTCGGGAGGAGAACAACAACGGGTACAACTGGCGCGCCTGCTGGTTCAGCTTTGGGAGCCCGAGCCCAGACCAAAATGGTTGTTTCTCGATGAACCCACCTCTGCCCTGGATATTCACCACCAACAGCATCTTTTTCGTCTGCTGCGTCGCCTGGTAGGTGAACGACAGTTCAGCGTCTGCTGCGTCCTGCACGATCTCAATCTTGCAGCGCGCTATGCTGACCGCGTGGTATTGATGGAACGCGGCAGGATAGTTGATAACGGTCGTCCACAGGATGTTCTGCTGCAACCATCGCTAAATGCGCTGTACGGCGCCGATCTCACAGTGATGAATGAACCGGAGCATCGAACGCCGCTTATCGTTCTCAATCAATAACAGACCGGGAACGTCCTGACCTGACGTTCCCGTTTTTCTCCTTTTCCTGCTTTTTCATCTTTTTTTAAAACGCCCTTGACCTTCCCCTTGCTGGAAGGTTTAACCTTTATCACAGTCAGTTAATCCCGTAATAAAGGAGTGTGTTATGTCTCAAACCATCGACCTGACCCTGGACGGATTGTCCTGCGGTCACTGCGTTAAACGCGTCAAAGAAAGTCTGGAACAACGTCCGGATGTTGAACAAGCAGATGTCACCGTGACTGAAGCGCACATCACCGGGAGCGCCAGTGCAGAAGCGCTGATTGAAACCATCAAACAAGCCGGTTACGGCGCGGAGTTAAGCCACCCAAAGGCTAAACCGCTGACGGAGTCATCAATCCCGTCGGAAGCACTGGCAGCGGTCCCTTCCGAGCTTCCGGCAGCTACGGCTGATGACGACAGCCAGCAGTTGCTGTTAAACGGCATGAGCTGCGCCAGCTGTGTTATCCGCGTACAAGATGCTCTGCAAAACGTACCGGGTGTCACACAGGCACGGGTAAATCTGGCGGAACGTACTGCGCTGGTAATGGGCAGTGCGTCCGCCGACCAATTAGTGAAAGCGGTGGAGAAAGCAGGTTACGGCGCAGAAGCCATTGAAGATGATGCTAAGCGTCGCGAACGTCAGCAAGAAACCGCCGTGGCAACCATGAAACGTTTTCGCTGGCAGGCGGCCGTCGCGCTGCTGCTGGGTATTCCGGTCATGGTGTGGGGAATGATTGGCGATAACATGATGGTGAGTGACGACAACCGCAGCCTGTGGCTGGCGATTGGTCTGGCAACGCTTGCCGTGATGGTTTTCGCGGGCGGTCACTTTTACCGCAATGCGTGGAAAAGCCTGATGAACGGCACCGCGACCATGGATACGCTGGTGGCGCTGGGTACGGGGGTGGCATGGCTCTATTCCATGAGCGTCAACCTCTGGCCGCAATGGTTCCCGATGGAAGCGCGACACCTCTATTATGAAGCCAGTGCGATGATTATCGGTCTGATTAACCTCGGGCACATGCTGGAAGCGCGGGCTCGCCAGCGCTCGTCCAAAGCACTGGAAAAATTGCTCGATCTGACGCCGCCGACCGCGCGTGTTGTTACCGACGAAGGTGAAAAGAACGTGCCGCTGGCAGATGTTCAGGCGGGAATGTTGCTGCGCCTGACCACCGGCGATCGCGTTCCGGTTGATGGCGAAATCACTCAGGGCGAAGCCTGGCTGGATGAAGCCATGCTGACCGGTGAGCCGATTCCGCAACAAAAAGGCGAAGGCGATAGCGTCCACGCCGGTACGGTCGTACAGGACGGCAGCGTGCTGTTCCGCGCCAGCGCCGTTGGCAGCCACACCACGCTGTCACGCATTATTCGTATGGTGCGCCAGGCGCAAAGCAGTAAACCGGAAATAGGTAAACTGGCCGACCGCATCTCCTCGGTGTTCGTTCCGGTCGTGGTCGCCATTGCGCTGATCAGTGCGGCTATCTGGTATTTCTTTGGACCGGCTCCGCAGATTGTTTATACGTTGGTGATTGCCACCACCGTTCTGATTATTGCTTGTCCTTGTGCGCTGGGTCTGGCAACGCCGATGTCGATTATTTCCGGCGTTGGGCGTGCCGCGGAGTTTGGGGTGCTGGTACGTGATGCCGATGCGCTGCAGCGCGCCAGCACGCTGGATACCATCGTGTTTGATAAGACCGGGACGCTGACGGAAGGCAAGCCGCAGGTTGTCGCCATCAAAACGTTTGGCAACACCGATGAAGCGCTGGCAATTCGTCTGGCTGCAGCCCTTGAACAGGGTTCCAGCCACCCGCTGGCCAGGGCGATTCTGGACAGAGCCGGTGATATCTCGCTGCCGCAGGTCAACGGTTTCCGTACGCTGCGTGGGTTAGGCGTCAGCGGTGAGACGGAAGGTCATACGTTGCTGCTGGGCAACCAGGCGTTGCTCAATGAACAGCAGGTAGATACCACTGAAATGGAAGCTGAAATTACCGCTCAGGCTTCCCAGGGTTCAACCCCGGTCCTGTTGGCGATTGATGGTCACGCGGCGGCTCTGTTAGCAGTACGTGATCCATTACGTAGCGACAGCGTGGCAGCGCTCCAGCGTCTGCATCGCGCCGGGTATCGTCTGGTGATGCTCACCGGCGACAACCCAACGACCGCCAACGCCATTGCCAAAGAGGCGGGTATTGATGAGGTGATTGCGGGCGTTCTGCCGGACGGTAAAGCCGAGGCGATTAAGCGTCTGCAAAGCCAGGGGCGTCAGGTTGCCATGGTGGGGGACGGGATCAACGATGCGCCTGCGCTGGCTCAGGCTGATGTAGGGATTGCCATGGGTGGCGGTAGCGATGTGGCGATTGAAACCGCCGCGATTACGCTAATGCGCCATAGTCTGATGGGCGTGGCGGATGCGCTGTCTATCTCCCGGGCAACGCTGCGTAATATGAAGCAGAATCTGCTCGGCGCGTTTATCTATAACAGCATCGGTATTCCGGTTGCCGCTGGGATCCTGTGGCCGTTCACCGGAACGCTGCTCAACCCGGTCGTTGCCGGGGCGGCGATGGCGCTCTCCTCCATTACCGTGGTGAGCAACGCTAACCGACTGCTGCGCTTCAAACCGAAAGAGTAACCCATTGCCGTATGGCGCTCACGCTTATCCGACCTACAATGTTATCTGCACTTTGTAGGCCGGATAAGAGGATTTCGCATCGCCATCCGGCGATTCACGCATTGCACCTTCCTGGACCACGCGCTAGCATGGAAGTCTACTTAGGGAGGCCGTATGGATCTGTTGTACCGGGTAAAAACATTTTTCACCGCGCTACGCGGCAACCCCTATACCTGGCCTGCCATCGATATATCCTTGCCCGGCAACCGCCATTTTCATCTGATAGGCAGCATTCACATGGGCAGCCGCGAAATGGCGCCTCTGCCTGCCAAATTACTCAAAAAGCTCAAGCGTGCCGATGCGCTGATCGTTGAAGCCGATGTTTCCGGCGACGACGCGCCGTTTGCCAACCTTCCGACCTTTGCCGCCCTTGAAGAGCGCATCAGCCCGGAGCAGTTAGACAATCTACACAAGGTCACCAGCGAACTGGGGATTTCCCCTTCCCTGCTGTCTACCCAGCCGTTGTGGCAAATCGCCATGGTATTACAGGCAACGCAGGCGCAACAGCTGGGGCTGCGGGCGGAATACGGGATTGATTACCAACTGCTGAATGCGGCAAAACAGGCGCATAAACCGGTCATCGAACTGGAAGGCGCATCCAGCCAAATCGAGCTGTTATGCCAGCTGCCCGATAACGGCCTGGCTCTACTGGACGATACCCTGACACACTGGCATACCAATGCCAGACTGCTCCAACAGATGATGGGCTGGTGGCTTAAAACGCCGCCGCGCAATAGCGAACTCACGCTACCCAATACGTTTAGCCAGTCGCTGTATGACGTTTTAATGCATCAGCGTAACGCAGCCTGGCGCGATCGACTCAGAGCGATGCCCGCCGGTCACTATGTCGTGGCCGTAGGCGCGCTGCATTTGTATGGGGAAGGAAATTTGCCGGAGATGTTACGGTAAAAAAAATGGCCAATATTTCTATTGGCCCGTCAAAGAGGAATTTCATCATTATTATGATCCCAACGCTTAAAGCGTCGGTGTAGTTCGATTGTCGCTCAAAGTCATCATCCTGCCAATACTATTGCGCAAGATGGTACTATTTTTTAGACAGACATCAGGCGTATGCTTGAGTCGTATTTTGTCTGGTCCAGGAAAATTGCTATGACACCCGCCGTTAAATTACTCGAAAAAAACAAAATTTCTTTCCAGATCCACACCTACGATCACGATCCGTCCGAGACGAACTTTGGTGACGAAGTGGTGCGCAAGCTAGGTCTGAATGCGGACCAGGTTTACAAAACGCTGCTGGTTGCCGTGAATGGCGATATGAAGCACCTGGCGGTGGCCGTTACGCCGGTGGCAGGTCAATTAGATCTAAAAAAAGTCGCCAAAGCATTAGGCGCCAAAAAAGTCGATATGGCCGATCCAATGGTTGCGCAACGAACCACTGGCTATCTGGTCGGCGGCATCAGCCCGCTGGGGCAGAAAAAAAGATTGCCGACGCTGATCGATGCTCCCGCCCAAACGTTTGACACCATTTATATTTCCGGTGGCAAACGCGGGCTGGATATCGAACTGGCAGCGGGCGATCTGGCGAAAATTCTGGATGCGAAATTCGCCGACATCGCACGCCGTGATTAAGCGGTTGTAGAATGAATGCCTGAAGGCGCGCAGCTTTAAGGCCTACAACCGAAGACTCTTACAGTCAGCAGGCCGGATAAGGTGCCAGCACCGCCATCCGGCACTTCGCCCTGTTACTGCCAGGTAACTTCGCCCTTCGGCTCATACGCGCTGGCATCCAGCGGTGAGTTCTTCTGCACGTACTCTTTCAACACTTCCGCATCAATAAACCCGGTATTCACATAGCCTGGCTTATTGTCAATTCGCGGATAGCCATCGCCGCCGGTCGCGTTGAAGCTTAGCGTTGCCATGCGATAGGTTTTGGCTGGGTCAACGGGTTCGCCTTTGATTTTCAAATCGTTAAGCTTGCCGTCTTTCGCCACAAAGCTGACGTTGGCGAACTGCGGATAGGCCCCGGAGTCCGGCTTCATTTGCGCCACGGCGGTCAGATAGTCAATCACCTCTTTCCCGCTCATGTCGGCGTATACCACGATATTGCCAAACGGCTGTACCTTCAGCACGCTTTTATAGGTGATATCACCGCCTTCGATGGAATCACGGATGCCGCCGCCGCTCATCACGCCAAAATCAGCGCTGGTTCGCGCCATTTGCGCAGCCAGCAGCAAATGCCCCATGTTGGTCTGCACGAAACGGACTTTGCTCCGATCGCCTTCAAGGCGCGCATTGACGCTACCGATTTTCACGTCGAGCTGCGCTTTACCCTTATTCTGGAACGGCGTCAGCAGCGAAAGCATTTGCTGATTTTCAGCTATTTCTGGGGTGTAGAGTACGCGTTCACTTTTACCGTTGTCCCAGGTCACTTTTTTCTTCAGGTTGACAGGGATGAGCTGGTAATTAACCATTTTCATTTCGCCGTTACGGAACTCAAAGTCCGCCCGGCCCACGTATTTCCCCCACTCATGCGCCTGCACAATCCAGATCCCATTTTGCTTGTCTGGCGCACATGGCGTACCCGGTACGTAATCAACCTGCTTCTTGTTTTCCGCAGCCATACACACCGGATCCTGCGAGTGACCACCGACAATCATCGCCAGCGATCCCGCCGGCAGGCTGCGCGCCATTTCGACATCGCCAGGGGCGTTCGATCCGTGATTGCCATTGTCATAATGCCCCATATGGGTGGTCGCGATAATGATGTCTGGCTTTTCCCCCATATTCAGTTCCTGGATTACCAGTTTGGCTTCATCGGCAGGTTTACGGAACTCAATATCGGTAAAGAATTCGGGGTTGCCAATTTTCGCCGTATCGTCAGTGGTTAAACCGAGTACGGCTATTTTTAAATCCTGGCGCTTAAAGATGGCCCACGGCTTAAACAAACGTTCGCCAGTGCTTTTCTGATAGATATTCGCCGAGAGAAACGGGAATTTGGACCATTTTTCCTGCTGACGCAAAACGGTCATGGGATTATCAAACTCGTGGTTTCCGACCGCCATCGCGTCGTAGCCAATCAGATTCATCCCGCGAAAATCAGGTTCCGCATCCTGCAGATCGGACTCCGGTACGCCGGTATTAATGTCGCCACCGGAAAGCAGCAGTACACTTCCCCCCTCCTCAGCCACCTCTTTACGAATACCGTCCACCAGCGTTTTTTGCGCCGCCAGTCCATATTCCCCGTATTCACTGCGCCAGAAGTGACCGTGATGATCGTTGGTATGCAGAATGGTAATTTTGTAGGTTTTATCTTTTTCGTACGCTTGCGCAGGCTGACCTGCCAGCGTAAATGCGGCTAATAACGCCAGCGCCACGCCCCGTTTCAAAAACTTCATATTTCTCTCCCTGAGCCAAAATCAACGACTGAAATTACAATGATATGAAATAATAGTCGAAAATGTTTTCAGAAATGAGACTTCCTTCAAACACCTTCCGCAGGTATGTTAGTCAGGTAATAATAACAAAATAGATTACCCTCATAATCGCAACCCAAACAGAAGTGACTTTCTATGGCAATAAGTGAACAAACCCAGCCTGTGGCTGGCGCGTCAGCGTCGGTTGCTAAAGCACGCACCTCATTTGGCATTTTAGGCGCGATCAGTCTCTCCCATCTGCTAAACGATATGATCCAGTCGCTGATCCTGGCGATTTATCCGCTGTTGCAGTCAGAGTTCTCACTGACGTTTATGCAGATAGGTATGATTACCCTGACCTTCCAGCTTGCTTCCTCGCTGCTGCAACCGGTCGTGGGTTACTGGACGGACAAATACCCGATGCCGTGGTCGCTGCCCATTGGGATGTGCTTCACGCTGAGCGGACTTGTTTTGCTGGCCATGGCCGGCAGCTTCCATATGGTGTTGCTCGCCGCAGCGCTGGTTGGCACCGGCTCTTCGGTGTTTCACCCGGAATCATCCCGCGTGGCGCGAATGGCCTCCGGCGGTCGTCACGGCCTGGCCCAGTCAATTTTCCAGGTTGGCGGCAACTTCGGTAGCTCTCTGGGCCCCTTGCTGGCGGCTGTCATCATCGCGCCATATGGTAAGGGTAATGTGGCCTGGTTTGTTCTGGCTGCGTTATTAGCGATTGTCGTCCTGGCGCAAATCAGCCGTTGGTACGCTGCGCAGCATCGGATGAGTAAAGGAAAACCGAAAGTCGCCATCGTAAATCCGTTACCGCGCAATAAAGTGGTGCTGGCGGTAAGCATCCTGCTGGTACTGATTTTCTCCAAATACTTCTATATGGCGAGCATCAGCAGCTATTACACCTTTTATCTGATGCAAAAATTCGGATTATCGGTACAAAATGCCCAGTTTCACCTGTTTGCTTTCCTGTTTGCCGTCGCGGCCGGGACGGTGATTGGTGGACCATTAGGCGATAAAATTGGCAGAAAATATGTTATTTGGGGCTCTATCCTCGGTGTAGCGCCATTTACCCTCGTTTTGCCCTACGCAACGCTGGAATGGACCGGGATTTTAACCGTGATCATTGGTTTTATCCTCGCATCGGCGTTTTCTGCCATTCTGGTCTACGCACAAGAGCTGCTTCCAGGGCGTATCGGCATGGTTTCTGGGCTATTTTTCGGTTTTGCCTTCGGCATGGGTGGCTTGGGAGCCGCGGTGTTAGGGCTGATAGCCGACCATACCAGTATCGATTTGGTCTACAAAATATGTGCTTTCCTGCCTCTTCTGGGGATACTGACCATATTCTTACCTGATAACCGACACAAAGCCTGATTTTCTGACGGCCAAAAGTAAATTTTGGCCGTCATCACTTACAGTTGCCATCAGCCTTTACCTCTCAGATATCTCCTTACTTTTCCGATCCGTGCTTTTTTACGCCTAAAATCCCGTTTTCTTCAAAATTCAATAATTATTCATAAACATAAACATCAAAATTGTCATAAACTATTACTCGTAATTTGAGTTTTCAGGATCATCACAGCAACCAAAGGAGACGGAATGCATCACGCCACCCCGCTTATCACCACCATTGTCGGCGGCCTTGTGCTCGCTTTTATATTAGGCATGATTGCCAATAAACTACGTATTTCTCCTCTGGTGGGATATCTGTTAGCGGGCGTTCTGGCCGGTCCATTTACACCTGGTTTTGTTGCGGATACCAAGTTAGCGCCTGAACTGGCCGAGCTTGGCGTAATCCTGCTGATGTTCGGCGTGGGGTTGCACTTTTCGTTGAAAGATTTGATGGCGGTAAAGGCTATCGCCATTCCCGGCGCGATTGCTCAGATAGCGGTGGCAACGCTGCTGGGTATGGCGCTTTCAGCGGTGATGGGCTGGTCGTTAATGGTAGGGATCGTGTTTGGTCTGTGTCTATCAACCGCCAGTACCGTGGTGCTACTGCGTGCCCTTGAAGAAAGACAGCTCATTGACAGCCAGCGCGGGCAAATCGCCATCGGCTGGCTGATTGTCGAAGACCTGATGATGGTACTGACGCTGGTTCTCCTGCCAGCCGTCGCCGGAATGCTGGAAAAAGAAGATGTCGGCTTCGCCTCGCTGGCCGTCGATATGGGCATAACCATCGGTAAGGTGGTGGCGTTTATCGCGATTATGATGCTGGTGGGTCGTCGCCTGGTGCCATGGATTATGGCCCGCAGCGCCGCTACCGGTTCACGTGAACTGTTTACCCTGTCGGTCCTCGCCCTCGCATTAGGTATCGCCTTTGGCGCTGTAGAGTTGTTCGACGTCTCCTTTGCGCTGGGCGCGTTCTTCGCCGGTATGGTGCTGAATGAATCGGAACTGAGTCACCGTGCGGCGCATGACACCCTGCCGCTGCGCGATGCGTTCGCCGTACTGTTCTTCGTTTCCGTCGGGATGCTGTTCGATCCGTTAGTCCTGATCCAGCAGCCGCTGGCGGTGCTGGGCACGCTGGCGATTATTATCTTTGGTAAATCCCTTGCTGCCTATTTCCTGGTGCGCCTGTTTGGACACTCCCAACGTACGGCGCTCACCATTGCCACCAGCCTGGCGCAGATTGGTGAATTTGCCTTTATCCTGGCGGGTCTGGGAATGGCGTTAAACCTGCTGCCGCAGGCCGGACAGAATCTGGTGCTGGCCGGGGCAATCCTGTCCATCATGCTTAACCCGGTGCTGTTCGCGGTGTTAGAAAAATACCTCGCCAAAACAGAAACGCTGGAAGAGCAGACGCTGGAAGAAGCCATCGAAGAAGAGAAGCAAATTCCGGTGGATATCTGTAATCACGCCCTGTTGGTTGGCTTTGGTCGTGTCGGTAGCCTGCTGGGTGAGAAATTGATGGCTGCGGGGATCCCGCTGGTGGTTATCGAAACCTCGCGTACCCGGGTAGATGAACTGCGCGAGCGCGGGATCCGCGCAGTGCTGGGAAATGCCGCCAACGAAGAGATTATGAATCTGGCGCATCTGGATTGCGCACGCTGGCTGTTGCTGACCATTCCCAATGGTTATGAAGCGGGTGAAATTGTCGCTTCTGCACGTGAGAAATGCCCGTCGATTGAGATTATCGCCCGCGCGCATTATGACGATGAGGTGGAATATATTACCGAACGCGGCGCCAATCAGGTCGTCATGGGTGAGCGTGAAATCGCCCGTACCATGCTGGAGCTAATTGAAACGCCGCCTGCCGGTGAAGTTGCTACCGCCAGTTAATGTACGTGCCGGATAGCGCTGTCGCTTATCCGGCCTGTGCCTGATTTAACGGTCCCAGTAAGACTCCTCAAGACTGTCTTCACGTTCCGGCAAACCGCGCGTCAGGCGCGGTGAATGCTGGTTCAGCACCTGATAACTCACGCGATTAGCATATTTACACACCTGGGCTAGCGACGAATAAGTCAGCCAGGTGAACTTGTGCTTGCTGGAGTTAGGCACGTTACTGCGGTGATAGCTGTTGGCGGTGATATCATGCAGCAATGCCGCCAGCGCGCCGTCACCCGCGCCGTTGGTATTCATTATCTTTTCAGGCCCGCCCATATACGGCGCAATGTGCGAATACACGCGCAGCGGATTGATACAGTCTTTATGGCGCATGGCGCGGCTGAATTCGTACTGATTAAATTCGGCAATAGCCCCGGGCAGCAGCGGATGCTGGGTTTTACGTTTAACTTCTTCTTCCGTAAAGCCCGCCATATACAGACCCGCCGGACCCGCGGTGCACAGCACCAGGTCCACCCAATCCAGCGCTTTGTCGGACGCCAGCAGCGGATCGTTCTCGCCGGTCAGCGCTTCGGCCTCTTCTTCATTCATCGCCAGAATAGAGACATGCTCTTTAAGGAACGCCTGCCACCACTGCGGGTTATCGGCAATGACGAATTTGGTGCCCAGCGTCAGTACCACCGGCACATTGTGTTTTTTAGCATATTCAATTGCCTTCATGGTCGCTTCCGGCATCGGCTCGCCCGGCTCGCAGCGCACCAGATAGGACGTCAGCACCAGCGCGGACGCTCCGGCAATCACCGATTCAGGGATGCTATCTGCCCGTAGCTTATTCATATGCCCTGGGCTGATCGCGAAGGTACGCTCACCTGACTCGCCAATCAGCGTAAAGCAGCGGCCAATCGGTCCATTAACGCCTTGCAGATAGTTCAGATCGGTACGGCTGGAGGTATTGCATAAATAGCGGTACGCATAGCTGCCAATCTCGATATTGCTGCACATCACGCCCAGCAGCACCGAGCGGTCATCCGCCAGCACGGAGTAGTTGTGCATCGTGTTACCGATAGTACCGCCCGCAAACTGATGGGTGATCAAATTTTCACGCACCAGCTCCTGATAGAGCGCTTCTGCGACATCATCGGCAATCACCAGAGAATGCCCGGCGCTTAATCCATAACGTTTTACAAAGCCATCATCCACTTTGGCTTCAATATCCACCAGCGTCTGGTCAATACCCACCACCCAGGCTGCGCTGGTTTCATTTTCTGGCTGAATTTGTTGCAGCAACGGATCGCGCGCGCTGACGGGAAAATAGTGTTTGGATTTGCGTTTACCGGGAAATTTCATGGTCGATTTTACGGGTGGTTAACTGAGCGATGCATGGTAGCACATTCCCTGCTGCGCATGCGATGCGGCGCTGAGTTTCAATATCGGACGGTGAGATCGCAGTTTAAACGGGATTAATTTCTACAATAACTCACCTTCACAAGGAGCGTTTTATGAAGCCGGAAAACAAGATCCCCGTACTCGACAAAATTTCGGATGAAATGAAAAGCGTGGTGAATTTTCATCGCGACGATTTGCCGCCGTGGCCCGCTGCCGATGACATCGTGGCCCAGCGCCAACACTATATTCATGAACGACAGCTGTGGAATGCCGATGCGCCACAGATGAATACCCGTGAATGCGTTATTTCTACCGCGTGCGGCCCCGTTGCCACACGCATTTACGCTCCGCAGCCCCATAGCCAGGCGACGCTATATTACCTGCACGGCGGCGGTTTTATTCTCGGTAATCTGGATACCCACGATCGCATTATGCGCTTACTGGCGCACTATACGCAGTGCACGGTAATTGGTATCGACTATTCGCTGTCGCCGGAAGCTCGTTTCCCGCAAGCCATCGAAGAGATTGTCGCCGTTTGCCAGTATTTTCATCAGCACGCTGGCGACTATTCCCTTAATGTGGATCATATTGGTTTTGCCGGTGATTCCGCCGGGGCCATGCTGGCGCTGGCCAGCGCACTGTGGCTGCGGGATAAACACATTGTCTGCGGCAAGGTGGCTGGGGTGCTGTTGTGGTATGGGCTTTACGGCCTGCAGGATTCACTGAGCAGACGGCTGATGGGCGGAGCGTGGGATGGTTTAACCCGCGAGGACTTGCAGATGTACGAAAACGCGTACCTGCGTAGCACCGACGATCGCGAGTCACCGTATTATTGCCTGTTTAATAACGATCTGACGCGCGATGTACCGCCGTGTTTTATTGCCGGCGCGGAGTTTGATCCGCTGATTGACGATAGCCGCTTATTATTCCAGACGCTACAGACGCATCAGCAGCCCTGCCAGTACAAAATGTACCCCGGCACGCTGCACGCCTTCCTGCACTATTCGCGGATGATGAAAACCGCCGACGATGCGTTGCGGGAGGGCGCGCGTTACTTCAGGGCACAGCTTTAACGGTAAGCTGCAGTCAGATTGACCATCATTTCGATATGTTCCGGCGTGGCGTTCAGCGCCGGGATATACTCATATTGCTTACCGCCAGCCTCGAGGAAAATCTCCCGATTTTGTACCGCTATCTCTTCCAGCGTTTCGAGGCAATCGGCCGCAAAGCCCGGACACATAACCTGGATATGTCGGGTCCCTTTCTCCGCCAGCATTTTTAACGTTTCGTCGGTATACGGCGTCAGCCATGGTTCGCGGCCAAAGCGAGACTGGAAGGTCATCATGACTTTTTCCGGCGGCAGACCAAGCGCTGAAACCAGCTCACGGGTGGTATCGCGACAGCGCTGCGGGTAGTCATCGCCTTCATCGGCGTAGCGCTGCGGAATGCCGTGGTAGGAGAGCAGCAGTAAATCAGGTTCGCCATGCTGAGCAAATGAATCCCGGGCGCTCTTGGCCAGCGCATCAATGTAGCTGCTGTCATCGGCGTAATCACGAATAAACGAGACGCCAGGAATACCGCGTTTACGCGCTAAGATGCGCGCCAGTTCATCCCAGACCGCCGCTACCGTCGAACAGGAATATTGCGGGTACAGCGGTAACACCACTATGTGTTCTACCCCGCTTGCCAGCAGCTCATCAACTGCGCTTTCGAGCGACGGTGAACCGTAACTCATCCCCAGCGCGACAGGCGTATTTGGCAAACGTTGTGCCAGCGCCTGCTGTTGCGCCTTGCTGTAGACCATCAGCGGGGAACCGTCTTCCATCCAGATTGACTGGTACAGTTTTGCCACTCGCGGGGCACGCAGCGGCAAAATAACGCCGCGCAACAGTGGCCACCACAGCACAGGTGACGTATCGACTACGCGTTGATCGCTTAAAAACTGGCGCAGATAGCGCTTAACGGCTTCGGGGGTTGGGGCATCGGGAGTACCGAGGTTTGCCAGCAGGATACCGGTTTTCGTCTGACGCATTACCGCCTCTTATCGATTCAAATTGTTGATAATTGTAGCGGAAAAGCGATAAAGAAGAACTAATTGCTGTGAGAGGTAAGACGAGAATTTGCCGGATGGCGGCGTATACACCACTATCCGGCATTAACCGCGTTAAAAAAATTAACCGAGGATTTTTTCCAGCGCTGCGCGCACGTCAGCCACGGCCTGGGTGCCGTCAACTTTCGCGTATTTGGTGTTACCCGCCTGCGCTTCTTTAGAGTAATAGCCGATCAGCGGAGCGGTCATCTGATGGTATTCCACCAGGCGCTTACGTACGGTCTCTTCCTGATCGTCTTTACGGGTGGTCAGCTCTTCGCCGGTCACGTCGTCTTTACCTTCAACCTTAGGCGGGTTGAATTTGATGTGGTAAACGCGGCCAGAAGCAGCGTGTACGCGACGCCCCACGATACGGTCAACGATCAGCTCGTCAGGTACGTCAAACTCCAGAACGTAGTCCACGTTGATGCCTGCTTCTTTCATGGCGTCAGCCTGCGGAATAGTACGCGGGAAGCCATCAAGCAGGAAACCATTACGGCAGTCTTCCTGAGCAATACGCTCTTTTACCAGCGCGATCACCAGCTCATCAGTCACCAGCTTACCGGCGTCCATGATGTCTTTCGCTTGTTTGCCCAGCTCGGAGCCAGATTTCACGGCGGCACGCAGCATATCACCGGTGGAGATTTGCGGAATACCATACTTCTCCATGATGAACTGAGCCTGAGTTCCTTTACCCGCGCCCGGAGCGCCAAGCAGAATGATACGCATTACGAAAATCCCCTTAAAGGTTGTCGATATTTTTTAAAAAGCGCTAAACGATACCACCATCACGCAATTGGCTCAAGGAAGACGCCCGACGCTGAAACGGTTAACGGAGGAAAATGAAGAAAAGAGAGGATAAAAAAACGCCCGATGGCGCTACGCACATCGGGCTTTCATAAGCTGCCTGCTCGTTGGCCGGATAAGCGTTAGCGCCATCCGGCATTACATTACGGCTATCAGGACACCAGCAACTGGTTCATACGACGGATGAACTGGTTCGGATCTTCCAGCGTGCCGCGCTCGGCAAACAGCGCCTGATCCAGCAGCAGTTCAACCCACTCTTTGAACTGCGCTTCATCCTGGGTATCCGCCGTGCGTTTTACCAGCACGTGGTCCGGGTTCAGTTCAAAGATGTATTTCACTTCCGGTACGGCCTGGCCCGCAGCGGCGAACAGTTTCGCCATCTGGGTGCTCATTTCGTCCGCATCGGTGGTGACGATGGCCGGCGTGTCGGTCAGGCGGTGGGTCAGTCGCACTTCTTTTACGCGGTCGCCCAGCAGGGTTTTCACGCGCTCAACGAACGGCGTCAGCGCTTTTTCCGCTTCTTTTGCCGATTCGTCAACTTCATCCGCCAATTTGTCGATGGACTCGTCAGCTTTGGCGACGGACTGGAATGCCTTACCGTCGAACTCGGTCAGGTAGTTCATCATCCACTCATCGATGCGGTCAGAAAGCAGCAGCACTTCGATGCCTTTCTTACGCAGCAGTTCCAGGTGCGGGCTGCTCTTCGCCGCCGCATAGCTGTCTGCAGTGATGTAATAAATTTTCTCCTGCCCTTCTTTCATCCGCGACACGTAATCTTCCAGCGACACGGTTTGCGCGGAGGAGTCAGTGTGCGTGGACGCGAAGCGCATCAGCTTAGCGATCGTTTCCTGGTTGGCATGGTCTTCCGCCGGTCCTTCTTTCAGCACCAGGCCGAACTGTTTCCAGAAGGTCTGGTATTTTTCCGCGTCGTCTTTCGCCAGTTTTTCCAGCATCTGCAGTACGCGTTTGGTCAGCGCGCTGCGCAGGTTACGGGTGACGGTGCTGTCCTGCAGGATCTCACGAGAAACGTTCAGCGGCAGATCGTTGGAATCTATCAGGCCGCGCACAAAGCGCAGATAGTTCGGCATGAACTGCTCGGCGTCGTCCATGATGAACACACGCTGAACATACAGTTTCAGCCCATGCTTGTGATCGCGGTTCCACATATCCCACGGTGCCTGGGACGGGATGTACAGCAGGCTGGTGTACTCCTGCTTACCTTCCACACGGTTGTGGCTCCAGGTCAGCGGGTCAGTGAAGTCGTGGGCGATATGCTTGTAGAATTCGTTGTACTCGTCGTCTTTGATTTCCGACTTGTTACGGGTCCACAGCGCCTGCGCCTTGTTGATCTTTTCCCAGGAAACCACGGTCTCGCCGTCTTTCTCTTCGGATTTTTCGATCTCTACCGGCAGCGCGATATGGTCGGAATATTTGCTGATGATGGAACGTACGCGCCAGTCATCCAGGAACTCGTCTTCGCCTTCGCGCAGATGCAGAGTGATTTCGGTGCCGCGATCGTCTTTGGTGATGTCAGCTACGGTGTACTCGCCTTCGCCCGCAGATTCCCAGAACACGCCGTTTTCCGGTTTATCGCCCGCAGCGCGGGTACGTACGGTAACTTTGTCCGCCACGATGAACGCAGAGTAGAAACCAACCCCGAACTGGCCGATCAACTGGCTGTCTTTCGCCTGATCGGAGCCCATGGATTCGAGGAAAGATTTGGTGCCGGATTTTGCAATGGTCCCCAGATGATCGATAACGTCATCGCGGTTCATCCCCACGCCGTTATCGGCAATGGTCAACGTACGCTTATCTTTATCGAAGGAAACACGTACACGCAGCTCACCATCACCTTCATACAGATCCGGGTTAGACAGAGCGCGGAAACGCAGCTTGTCTGCCGCATCCGAGGCGTTAGAGATAAGCTCACGCAGGAAGATTTCTTTATTGGAATACAGAGAATGGATCATCAGGTGCAGAAGCTGTTTTACTTCTGACTGAAAACCACGAGTTTCTTGTCCTTTCATGTAGATCTACCTCAACAATGCCATTTTCAATGGTAAAAACACGTTGAGGGTGAAATGGGGACAAGCGGGAAGGATTTCAAGCGGAAGCCGCCGTCGCGGCCTCCGTTTGTTCAGAATTTAATCTTGTGTCGTCCTGCCAGAGAGTGCGACAGCGTGGTGCCATCGACCATTTCCAGCTCGCCGCCTACCGGAACGCCATGGGCGATACGGCTGGCTTCAACGCCATACTGCATGCAAAGCTCAGCAATATAGTTGGCGGTCGCCTCTCCTTCGACCGTGGGATTGGTCGCCAGGATCAGTTCGTTGATTTGCTCAGACGCCAGTCGCTGTTCGAGACGATCCAGCCCGATATCATCAGGGCCAATACCGTCCAGCGGCGACAGGTGTCCCATCAGCACGAAGTAACGTCCGGAAAATTGCCCAGTTTGCTCAATGGCGTAGATGTCCGCCGGACTTTCCACCACGCAAATCTGACCGTTCTCCTGGCGACGCGGGTTCGAGCAGATGTTGCAGACGTCCTGCTCTGTGAAGGTGCGGCAATCGGCACAGTGGCCGATTTCCGACATCGCCTTCGTTAACGCCTGCGCCAGACGCATCCCGCCGCTGCGATCGCGCTGAAGCAGCGTGAACGCCATGCGCTGCGCAGACTTCGGGCCAACGCCCGGCAGACAGCGCAATGCTTCCATAAGCTGAGTTAACAGCGGGCTGGTTTGCATCAGAACGGCATCTTAAAGCCAGGCGGCAGCTGCATTCCGGAGGAAACAGAAGCCATCTTCTCTTTCTGCGTCTCTTCAATGCGACGCGCCGCGTCGTTGAATGCCGCAGCGACAAGGTCTTCCAGCATTTCTTTGTCGTCTTCCAGCAGGCTTGGATCGATCTCCACGCGACGGCAGTTGTGCGCGCCGTTGATGGTCACTTTAACCAGGCCAGCGCCAGATTCGCCGGTCACTTCCAGCTTGGCGACTTCTTCCTGCATCTGTTGCATTTTTTCTTGCATCTGCTGGGCCTGTTTCATCAGGTTACCCAGACCGCCTTTACCAAACATAGGCTTCTCTCTCAATCACGTTAAGGGATGACGACCGTCAAACCATTAGGCTCACGATCAAATGGGGCGAATACTCTCTTCGTCCAGGTCCGCATCGAAAAAACGACGCAGCGTCTGAATGTTATTATCCGCAATAATCGACTCACGCGCCTGCGCGAGCTTCTCTTCATAAATGGCCTGACGCCACTCCAGCGGCGTACGCACCGCTGGATTATCATCTTCAACGATGGTCAATTCAACCGTTGACCCCGTTAAGGAACTCAGTGCTTCAGCCAGTTTTTGCTGCGCGCCGCTGGAATTAAGGTGTCGCTGCGTGGAACGCAGGTGCAGGCAAACCACGTTGCCATTCTCTTCTTTCCAGGCATTGAGCGCCACCTGCTCCACCAGTTTTGGCAGCGAGAGCTGGCTTACCTGCGCAGCCCACGGGTCGCGTTCAATGGCTTCAGCCGCAAGCTTTGCCGCCAGCTCCGGCGTTTTTTCATGCTCAAGCGCTTTTTTCAGCGCTTTCGGCGTGGCGACGACTTCTTTAACTTCTGCAACAGGATTGGCCGCTTTCCAGCGATACGCTTCTTTCTTCGCTGGCGCTTTTTCCAGCGCAGAAACTGCCGGACGCGCCTGAACACGTTCCGACACCGAAGCCAGTCTTTCCAGCGCAGCATTATTCACCGGCCGCGCGCGGGAAGCGGCTGCCGGTTCACTCTTTTTTGGTTTGGTTGCTCCCTGAGCACGTTGCAACTGACTGCGCGCCGCCAGCACCTGGCTGGTGGCATTGGAGAGCGGCACATTCTGTTGCTGTTGCGCAGGCGCTGGCTGCTGCTGCACCTGCGTCGGGGTCATCACCGCAGTGGGTGCGGCCGGGGCAAACGACTGTCGCTGGACTTCAGGTTCCGGGAGCGGCATGCGCGGATGAAAAGCCAGCGCACGCAGCAGCGTCATTTCGACGCCCATTCGCCTGTCCGGCGCATACGGCAGTTCTTTGCGCCCGATTAACAGAGTCTGGTAGTAAAGCTGCACATCGGTTGGCGGGACGATTCGCGCCAGCTCGCGCATACGCTGTTCAATGGCGGCCATATCGCTACCGAGCGCGGCGGGTGAAAGTTGAACCATAGCAATACGGTGCAGCAAAGCCGACATCTCAACCAGCAGCGCTTCCCATTCGATCCCACGCGCAGCGGCATCGTTAACCAGCGTCATAACGCGTTCACCGTCCGCAGCCACAACCGCTTCAACAAGCGAGAGCGCCTGGTCGTCGTCCAGCGTGCCGAGCATGGTGCTGACCGCGTCGGTCGAGACCTGACCATCGCCGCTGGCGATCGCCTGATCGGTCAGACTCAGCGCATCGCGCAGGCTACCGTCCGCGGCGCGAGCCAGCAGTTGCAGCGCACGTGGTTCATGCGCGATATGCTCTTCTTTGAGAATATGCTCAAGCTGATGACGAATCTGATCGACATCCAACGCTTTAAGATGGAATTGCAGACAGCGCGACAGGATAGTCACCGGCAGCTTCTGCGGATCGGTAGTCGCCAGCAGGAACTTAACGTGCGCGGGCGGCTCTTCGAGCGTTTTCAGCAAGGCGTTAAAACTGTGGCGCGACAGCATGTGCACTTCGTCGATCAAGTAGACCTTAAAGCGACCGCGCGCAGGCGCATACTGGACGTTATCCAGCAGGTCACGGGTGTCTTCGACTTTGGTGCGTGAGGCGGCGTCGATTTCAATCAGATCGACAAAACGCCCCTGCTCGATTTCGCGGCAGTTATCGCACACGCCGCACGGCGTCGCGGTGATGCCGGTTTCACAGTTTAATCCCTTCGCCAGCAAACGGGCGATAGAGGTTTTCCCGACGCCACGGGTGCCGGAAAACAAATAAGCATGATGAATACGCCCTAGCGACAAGCCGTTCGCCAGTGCCGTCAGCACATGTTCCTGGCCGACGACGTCAGCAAAGGTTTGTGGGCGCCATTTTCGGGCTAAGACCTGATAACTCATTGGCAGGCTCTGAAAGGCTGGAGGGTGGATTCACAGGGGGATAATGCTAACACAACCTCGCAGCGACGGCGAGGTTGTGTGTCTCGGTATTACTTCAGCCGGGATAAGATAGCCCGACTTAGTGGCCTGGGAATGGAACCAGGCTATAACAGGTCAGCCCCTGTTTTTCCAGACGCTGTTCGCCGCCCAGATCAAACAGGTTAATGATAAAAGCGGCATCGGTCACTTCACCACCCAGACGGCGGATCAGTTTCACGGTCGCTTCAATCGTGCCGCCGGTTGCCAGCAGATCATCCACAACCAGGACTTTATCGCCAGGTTTGATGGCATCAACGTGGATTTCCAGCTGATCGGTGCCGTATTCCAGTTCATAGCTCTCAGCAATAACTTCACGCGGAAGCTTACCGGGTTTGCGTACTGGAACAAAGCCGACGCCCAGACCCAACGCTACCGGCGCGCCAAACAGGAAGCCACGCGCTTCGGTGCCAACCACTTTTGTGATACCCGCATTTTTGTAGCGTTCAACCAGCAATTCAATGCTGAGGGCGTAGGCTTTCGGGTCTTCCAGTAAACTGGTGACATCACGAAAGAGAATGCCCGGTTTTGGGTAGTCGTGGATGCTTTTGATGCTATTTTTGAGAAACTCAAGCTGCTGTGCAGTCGCGGTCATAAGTTTGTGCCTGATTAATACAGTATTACTTCACGGCGCACTATACACTTCATCCTCGACGTATCTTGAATGATTTTGTGTCTATATATGAGTCAAGGTTACACTTGCTTAACCTTTGACCACCTGCGCCTGTGCTCGAAAACGGTCGAATTTACTGACTGTGGGAGACAATTGCAACAGCGTTTATTGCGCTTTACTGCTTTTGTTGTTTTTCATCAATCACCGGGATCCGCCACATAAAAATCAGTAAACAGGCGAGGATGACCAGCAGCAGGCCGCGTACCCACATCATATTGACCAGCCACAGTGAGATACCAAACGTCACCAGGATCAACAAAATAGCGCGCGGCTTCGCTCCCGGCGGCATCGCGCGGTGTTTTTGCCAGTGGCGCAGATACCCGCCGAACCACGAACGGTACAGCAGCCAGTCGTGAAAACGCGGCGATGAGCGGGCAAAACACCAGGCAGCCAGAAGTATAAACGGCGTCGTCGGCAACAGAGGCAATACAACGCCCAGCGTACCTAGCACTACCGCTATCCAGCCAATGATGATTAGAATAATGCGTTGCATAATATGAGTACTTAACACAGAGAATCGCTACTTTAGCATAACAGTTCTCATTTTCATCGGAGTGTTGTCGTGAAAACCGTCATGCTGCTTCAGACGCTCGAAAACCAGCTTAACCGCCTACGCCAGCGTTGTGCCCCGCTGGCGCACCATGCAACGCTTAGCGCCCGCTTTGACAGACATCTGTTTCACACCCGCAGCACGTTGCTGCAGGCCTGTCTGGATGAAGCAGATGATAATCTCGCGGCCCTGCGCCGCGCAGTCGAGCAGCAGCAACTACCACAAATTAGCTGGCTTGCGGAACACCTTGCCTCACAGTTAGAGGCGATTTCACGTGAAACCGCCAGTTGGTCGCTCCGGGAGTGGGACAGCGCATCTCCAGGTCTTGCGCGCTGGCAGCGCAAGCGAGTACAACACCAGGAGTTTGAACGCCGTCTGGTTGAAATGACGCGAGAACGCAAAGAGCGCCTGGCTCAGGCTACCGGCTTTGAAGAACAGCAAAAACTGCATCGTGAAGTAGAAGCATTCGAAGCGCGACTCGCGCGTTGTCGTCATGCACTGGCAAGAATAGAAAACGTGCTGGCGCGTTTAACCCGCTAATCCCCGGAGAATTTATGTCATTAGAGAACGCCCCAGACGAGGTCAAACTGGCCGTCGACCTGATTGTTTTACTTGAAGAAAATCAGGTTGCGCCTGAAACAGTGCTGAAGGCGCTAGAGATTATTAAACGGGATTACGAAAGGAAACAGCTCTCTTCTTCTAAAAAAGCGCTATAGCTGAAATGCCTGATGGCGTTGCACTTATCAGGCCTACGAATGAATCAAAGCTCGCGGGCCTGATGATTTTTTCTATTAACCTACCGAAGGCGTCGGATCGTCACCCTTGATGATGTCACGCTTAACCTCAGTCACGGTGTCGCCTTTCGCATTATGCAGGTGCACTTCGAGCTGGTTAAAGGCAATATCAATGTCGTTTTCACGGCACAAACGATCCACCGCACGGTTAAGTTCATCAACCGTATGACTACGATCGCGCAGTTCACGTACGTATAAACGCAGTTCATGATCCAGCGTGCTAGCGCCAAAGGCGGTAAAGAACACCGCAGGCTCCGGATCGTGCATGACTTTCGGGTGTTCCATCGCCGCCTGCAGCAGCACTTTCTTCACTTTGTCCAGATCCGAACCGTAGGCCACACCAATGCGGATCACCAGACGCGTAGTGGTATCAGAGAGCGACCAGTTGATCAAACGCTCCGTCACGAATGCTTTGTTCGGGATGATCACTTCTTTGCGATCGAAGTCGGTAATGGTGGTGGCACGGATACGGATCTTGCTGACCGTTCCTGAAAACGTACCGATAGTCACGGTATCGCCGATGCGGACCGGACGTTCAAACAGAATAATCAGACCGGAAACAAAGTTACCGAAAATTTCCTGCAGACCAAAACCAAGACCAACCGACAGAGCAGCTGCCAGCCACTGTAGCTTATCCCACGAGACGCCGAGCGATCCGAAGACCGTCATCGCGCCGATGGCGATGATGGCGTAGTTAAGGATCGTAGTGATCGCATAGGAAGCGCCCTGACGCATCTTCAGTCGCGAAAGCACCAGCACTTCCAGCAGGCCGGGTAAGTTACGGATCAGCGCCCACGCGACCATTGAGGCAATAATCGCAAACAGCAGACTGCCCATGGTGACGTCTTTCACCACCGCAGCCCCTGCTTCGGTGCCGTTGTAATGCCAGAGCGTTATGCTGTCGAGGTAGCTGAATACGGTTATCAAATCAGACCAAATAGCCCAGAACAGAACCCCAAACAGGGCAACCATCACCAGCATGGTGATACGCAGCGTTTGCTGGTTAACCTGCTCCAGCGCAATGGTCGGTTCTTCCTGTGGTTCTGCGCCTTCAGCCCCTTCTTTAACCAGGTTCTGACGACGCGCCAGCGCACGACGCCAGGCAATACGGCGTGCCGCTACGCTCAATCCACGCAGCACCGTCTGGTACAGCAGGTTCCAGAGGATAACCAGATAGACCGTTTCAATCCAACGACCGGCCAGGCGCAGCGTGGTGTAGAAATACCCTGTCGCCGTCAGCACCATTAGTGCAATCGGAATAATAGACAGCACGGTAATGGTGACCAGACGTAGACCATGCGACTCTTTGTCACGCCAGCTTTCGCGGCACATTGGCCATACCAGAAAGGCGATCAGCAGCAGGTTGAGGAAAATGACCACCTGGCCAAGCACATCGTCCATCAAATTAAGCGGCGACAGCTCAGCAATGACCGACCAGAAGTTGAGCGGCAACAACGCAAGGCTGATACGAACAATCTGGCGGCGCCAGTGGCTGGTCTGCTGCGCTGGCATGCCAAAATGACGAATCGCCACGCCATCTTTTTCCAGCACCTTCCAGCACAGACCAAACACCAGCCAGAAGATGGTCATCTTCTTGCTAAACGCCCACAGCAGGTCACTGATATTCAGCTGCATGGTCAGCAAAATCAGGCCCACCGCGAGGATAATCAGACATGCCGGCAAGGCTCTGATGAGATCGATCAGAATTGCTTTGGGTGTATTAAGCTGGCTGTCGTTACGCAGGTTCCCCACCGCGGCGGCTAATTTTGCCTGATAATCCTTCAGCCACCTCAAACGCCAGCGGATTAACCCGGCGATAAGCAGCAGCGGCAGCCCTGCCAGGAACGCAATAAATACGGCTGGCCAGGCTTTTTCCCAGTTCACCGTGATTTTCATCGACTTAAACTGGTCTTTTAGCGTTTGTGGGAAGGCTTTGATCCAGTCCCAGTCCATCGGACGGTTACTGTTAACCCAGAAAATTTGCTGCGTGAGGATCCCTTTCAGGTTTTTCGACACGCTCATTAACTGTTGCTGGTTGATTTGCAGATTAATCGCCATCATCAACTGGTTGCCCAACTGCTTATTTAGCTGATCCAACAGTTCACGACGCATATCCACGACCTGCATCAGGGCATCGTGGACTTCAGGATTAACTTCGTTGCTGTGCCCTTCTTCCAGTTTGGCGACAAACGCATCGTTCTGGAACAACGCATCACGCTGCTGGTTGACCTCGAACTGCTCCAGACGCAAATCGGCGATCCGGTTGGTCATATCGGCAAGCTCATCTGCCGACGGCAGCGTTTGTTGTTGCTGATATAAAATGCGCGACAGCAGCAGACTGCCTTTCAGAACGGCGATCTGCTCTTTAATGTTGCGTTCGGATTGCAGGGCGCGGTCAAGCCAGTTTTTAACTTTGATATTTTGCTGCATCAGGCTGTTGCCGTTTTCAGTCGCGGCAATCAGGCGCTGGCTGAGCTGATGGTTAACATCAAGCTCCTGCTTCACTAACGGATTGGACTGGATACGCTCGGCTTCGTCCGGCGTTACCGCTTCCTGCGCCGTCTTTTCGGTTAACGTCAGTCGTTTGCTGTTCACCGCTTCTTGCAAGAGCTGAAGCTGATGTTCAAGGCGGTTACTGTTCGCCGTCACGTAATCGCGTTGTTTTTGCAGGGTGTCCTGCAAAACCGTATTACCTTCGAGGCTCTTACGCTGCTGGTCGATCTGCGCATTCAGCAGCGCCTGCTGCGCCTGCAGCAGCACCTGCTGGCTGGGGCGTAAAGCCGCCTCTCCCACACTGGTGCCATCAAGTCGATTGCGAATTTGCTGCATCTGTTGCGACGCAGTGTACATCGCATTTTGTACGCGCTCTGGCTGCGTCTGCAGCGACACCAGTTGGCTGTTGTAAGCGGCAAGATCGTTTTGCGAACTTTGCAGGTCATCCAGAACCTGCGCCACGCGCGACTCAAGCTGTCGTAAGGAGAGCGTACTCAGCGTTTTTCGCGTTTCATCGTCATTATCAACATCGCTAAGCGAATTTAGCGCATCCGTCGCCTGACGCATTTTTTCCGGCGCCTGGGCAACTTTCTGCCGAAGCTGTACGGTTTCATCCTTCACGCGATCGATTTTATCCAGCGTGGCAATGGTATCGATGAGATCTTGTTGGACCAGCTTATCCTGCGCGGAGAGATCTTTTTGTTTATTCAGCGTGTCTAACTGGCTCTGAATATCCGCTTTCGTCGGCAGTTCACCACTCTGTTGCGCCCGCGCAAATGCAGATGACTGGCAGGATAGCAATAGAATGAAGAAAAGAATGGTAATAGCAATAAGATGCTGTGAACGTTTATAGAGCTGCAACATAGTCATGAGAATGAACGTTTCTGAACCGGAAAAGTGACCGAAAATAGTCAAGCAGCAAGAATATCACGGCTGTGACCGGCAGAATAGCAGCAGGCAAAACGACCAGGAGAATTCCTGGTTCAGACCCAAAGCGTTAGCAGGTTTTCGCCACGTTAACCCGCAGGCTTGGGCAGAGAAGACACATCTCCAGCAGTACAGCGATGTATTCCCGGGCCTCTTTTTTCAGATCAAAAGATTCTGGGGCAAATAACCAGTTCTCTATAATTCCGGTAACGTAGCTACGCAGCAGCACCGCCACACGACGCGTGTTCAAATTTTCTGGCAGCATGTTGGCATTCATGCAGTGCCGCAATGTTTGTTCGATACGGTCGTAATTTTCAATACACAGACTACGTTGAGCTAACTGAACAGAAGCCATTTCCCCGACAAATTCGCATTTGTGGAATATAATTTCCAACAACAAACGTCGGCGTTCTTCTGTCACGGTAGCTTCAAGAACGTAAATTAAAATTTCTCTTAATACTGATAGTGGATCGTCGGGGAATTTTGCCTGATACTCAATCTCTAACTCATCAATGTTAGGTTTTGCTAGCTCCCAGATTTCACTGAATAAATCCGATTTGTTTTTGAAATGCCAATAGATTGCGCCGCGCGTGACACCAGCGGCTTTTGCGATCTCCGCAAGCGAGGTGGATGATACCCCTTGTTGCGAAAACAAACGCAGAGCGACATCGAGAATGTGCTGTCGTGTTTCCTGTGCTTGTTGTTTGGTTTTTCGTGCCATAGGTCAGTGAATTTACAGGCGTTAGATTTACATACATTTGTGAATGTATGTACCATAGCACGACGATAATATAAACGCAGCAATGGGTTTATGGGCTTTTAGCCATTGATCAATTTGAAATCGGACACTCGAGGTTTACATATGAACAAAAACAGAGGGTTAACGCCTCTGGCAGTCGTTCTGATGCTCTCAGGCAGCTTAGCGCTAACAGGATGTGACGACAAACAGGCCCAACAAGGGGGCCAGCAGATGCCAGAGGTTGGAGTTGTTACGCTCAAAACTGAACCTCTACAGATAACAACCGAACTCCCGGGTCGCACCAGTGCGTATCGCATTGCTGAAGTTCGTCCTCAGGTTAGCGGTATTATCCTGAAGCGTAATTTCACGGAAGGTGGTGACATCGAAGCGGGTGTATCTCTCTATCAGATTGATCCTGCTACTTACCAGGCCGCTTATGAAAGCGCAAAAGGCGATCTGGCCAAAGCACAAGCCGCAGCAAATATCGCTCAACTGACGGTCAAACGTTATCAGAAACTGTTGGGGACTAAGTACATTAGTCAACAGGATTACGATAGCGCGCTGGCAGACGCACAGCAGGCAAACGCCGCCGTTGTCGCCGCGAAAGCCGCGGTAGAAACTGCACGCATCAATCTGGCCTATACCAAAGTGACGTCGCCGATCAGCGGCCGCATTGGTAAGTCATCCGTTACTGAAGGCGCTCTGGTGCAAAATGGTCAGGCGACCGCACTGGCGACCGTTCAGCAGCTTGACCCAATCTATGTGGACGTGACGCAGTCAAGTAACGACTTCCTGCGCCTGAAACAAGAGTTGGCCAACGGCACGCTGAAGCAAGAAAACGGTAAAGCGAAAGTCGAACTGGTGACCAATGACGGTATTAAATTCCCGCAGTCCGGTACGCTGGAATTTTCTGATGTGACGGTTGATCAAACCACCGGATCGATTACGTTACGCGCAATCTTCCCTAACCCGGATCACACCTTACTGCCAGGTATGTTCGTTCGCGCACGTCTGGAAGAAGGGACTAACCCAACTGCATTACTGGTTCCACAGCAAGGCGTTACCCGCACACCGCGTGGCGATGCCAGTGCATTGGTTGTCGGTGCAGACGACAAAGTTGAAACTCGTCAAATTGTCGCCTCACAAGCGATTGGCGACAAATGGTTAGTCACTGATGGACTTAAACCGGGCGACCGCGTGATTGTCACTGGGCTGCAAAAAGTACGTCCTGGCGCGCAGGTAAAAGCGCAGGAAATCACCGCTGATAACAACCAGCAAGCAGCAAGCGGTAGCCAGCCTGAACAGTCCAAGTCTTAACTTAAACAGGAGCCGTTAAGACATGCCTAATTTCTTTATCGATCGCCCAATATTTGCGTGGGTGATCGCCATTATCATCATGTTGGCAGGGGGGCTCGCGATCCTCAAATTGCCGGTAGCGCAATATCCAACTATTGCACCGCCTGCAGTGACGATCTCCGCGACCTATCCTGGCGCTGATGCCAAAACAGTACAGGATACTGTTACGCAGGTTATCGAACAGAATATGAACGGTATCGATAACCTGATGTACATGTCCTCAAACAGTGACTCCACGGGTACCGTGCAGATCACCCTAACCTTCCAGTCTGGTACTGACGCGGATATCGCACAGGTACAGGTGCAGAACAAACTGCAGCTGGCAATGCCGCTTTTGCCGCAGGAAGTACAACAACAGGGCGTGAGCGTTGAGAAATCATCCAGCAGCTTCCTGATGGTTGTCGGTGTTATCAACACCAACGGCACCATGACGCAGGAGGATATTTCCGACTACGTGGGCGCCAACATGAAGGACGCCATCAGCCGTACTTCAGGTGTGGGTGACGTTCAGTTGTTCGGTTCCCAGTACGCGATGCGTATCTGGATGGATCCGAACAAACTGAATAACTTCCAACTGACGCCGGTTGATGTGATCAGCGCCATCAAAGCGCAGAACGCCCAGGTTGCAGCCGGTCAGTTAGGCGGTACGCCGCCGGTGAAAGGCCAGCAGCTTAACGCGTCGATCATCGCGCAAACCCGTCTGACCTCTGCCGATGAGTTCAGCAAAATTTTGCTGAAAGTGAATCAGGACGGTTCTCAGGTGCGTCTGCGTGACGTAGCGAAAGTCGAACTGGGTGGCGAGAACTACGACATCATTGCGAAGTTCAACGGTAAACCTGCATCCGGTCTGGGTATCAAGCTGGCGACAGGCGCTAACGCCCTGGACACCGCCAACGCTATCCGCGAAGAACTGAAGAAGATGGAACCTTTCTTCCCGTCAGGTCTGAAGATCGTTTATCCGTATGACACCACGCCGTTCGTGAAAATTTCTATTCACGAAGTAGTGAAAACGCTGGCGGAAGCAATCATTCTCGTGTTCCTGGTAATGTATCTGTTCCTGCAGAACTTCCGCGCGACGCTGATTCCGACTATCGCCGTGCCGGTGGTGCTATTGGGTACATTTGCCGTCCTTGCGATTTTCGGCTTCTCGATAAACACGCTGACGATGTTCGGGATGGTACTCGCCATCGGCCTGTTGGTGGATGACGCCATCGTTGTGGTCGAGAACGTTGAACGTGTAATGGCTGAGGAAGGGCTACCGCCGAAAGAAGCAACGCGTAAATCGATGGGCCAGATTCAGGGCGCACTGGTTGGTATCGCGATGGTGCTGTCAGCGGTATTTATCCCGATGGCTTTCTTCGGGGGTTCTACCGGCGCAATTTACCGTCAGTTCTCCATCACCATTGTTTCGGCGATGGCGCTGTCAGTCCTGGTGGCATTGATTCTGACCCCTGCCCTGTGTGCGACCATGCTTAAACCGATTGCTAAAGGCGATCACGGAGAAGGCAAAAAAGGCTTCTTCGGCTGGTTTAACCGCATGTTCGATAAGAGCACGCACCATTACACCGACAGCGTGGGCGGAATTCTGCGCAGCACCGGTCGTTATCTGGCGCTGTATCTGATAATCGTCGTGGGCATGGCCTATCTGTTCGTTCGTCTGCCAAGCTCGTTCCTGCCGGATGAAGACCAGGGGGTATTCCTGTCAATGGCTCAGCTGCCAGCGGGTGCAACGCAAGAGCGTACCCAGAAGGTGCTGGACGAAATGACGGATTACTATCTGACCAAAGAAAAAGCGAACGTTGAATCGGTGTTTGCCGTTAACGGCTTTGGCTTTGCTGGTCGTGGTCAGAACACCGGTATCGCGTTCGTTTCTCTGAAAGACTGGAGTGAACGTCCTGGCGAAGAGAACAAGGTTGAGGCGATTACTCAACGTGCGATGGGCGCATTCTCGCAGATTAAAGACGCAATGGTCTTTGCCTTTAACCTGCCAGCCATTGTGGAGTTAGGGACCGCCACCGGTTTCGACTTCCAGCTGATTGACCAGGCAGGTTTAGGTCATGAGAAACTAACCCAGGCGCGTAACCAGCTGTTTGGTGAAGTTGCGAAGCATCCCGATCTGTTAGTCGGCGTACGTCCTAACGGTCTGGAAGATACGCCGCAGTTCAAGATCGATATCGATCAGGAAAAAGCGCAGGCTCTGGGTGTTTCCATTAGTGACATTAATACAACGCTGGGTGCAGCATGGGGCGGAAGCTACGTGAATGACTTCATCGACCGTGGTCGTGTGAAGAAAGTTTACGTCATGTCTGAAGCGAAATACCGTATGTTGCCGGAAGATATTGGCAACTGGTATGTTCGCGGCAGCGACGGGCAGATGGTGCCGTTCTCCGCCTTCTCTACCTCACGTTGGGAATATGGTTCACCGCGTCTGGAACGCTATAACGGTCTGCCTTCCATGGAAATCTTAGGCCAGGCCGCACCGGGTAAAAGTACCGGTGAAGCGATGGCAATGATGGAGCAACTGGCCAGTAAACTGCCATCCGGTATCGGCTATGACTGGACCGGTATGTCCTACCAGGAACGACTGTCCGGCAACCAGGCCCCTGCCCTGTATGCCATTTCACTGATTGTCGTATTCCTGTGTCTGGCGGCATTGTACGAGAGCTGGTCAATTCCGTTCTCCGTAATGCTGGTAGTACCGTTGGGTGTTATTGGCGCATTGCTGGCGGCGACGTTCCGCGGCCTGACCAACGACGTTTACTTCCAGGTAGGCCTGCTCACAACCATTGGGTTGTCGGCGAAGAACGCGATACTTATCGTCGAATTCGCCAAAGACTTGATGGATAAAGAAGGTAAAGGTCTGATAGAGGCGACGCTGGACGCGGTACGTATGCGTTTACGACCAATCCTGATGACATCGCTGGCCTTTATTCTGGGCGTAATGCCGCTGGTAATCAGCTCCGGCGCAGGCTCCGGCGCGCAGAACGCAGTAGGTACAGGCGTAATGGGCGGGATGGTAACGGCAACCGTGTTGGCTATCTTCTTTGTTCCGGTGTTCTTTGTGGTGGTACGCCGCCGCTTTAGCCGCAAAAGCGAAGATGTTGAGCATAGCCACTCAGTAGACCATCATTGATAGCTCTCTAAAGATAAGGCCGCGCAAGCGGCCTTTTTTCTGGAAAAATCATAAAAACCACTTATTGCGATATCGTTTATTTTCTCTGGGGTAAATAAGCGATATAATCCCTGTAGGCTTAAAGGCTATTCTTAAAAAACATTGAGAGTTCTTATTTACTTTAATAAATATTAAGATTATTCCTAGCTTTTGACTGGCATTGTCGACTGTTACCTTGCGTTGCTAAACCTAATCAAGATAACCCGATGATTGCCCGAAGAATAAAGAAGTTGTCCCATTCCGAATAGCCGTACGTATCTGTTAAAATGTAAAAATGACCTGACATCATAATTTTGCATAATTGTAATTTTTCGTGATATGACGATGAAATCTTTTTTAGAGTAGATTATAGTTAAATCATCAGGAGTCGCGGGCAAGTTCCAGGTAGTTTGTTGTATCCATCCCGAAAGGTGTTCGGTTAGTTTAAGCCACTAAGAAGGGGATGCGTTATGGATGAATACTCACCCAAAAGACATGATATCGCGCAGCTTAAATTTCTCTGCGAAACCCTGTATCATGACTGTCTTGCAAACCTTGAACAAAGTAACCATGGCTGGGTTAATGACCCTACCTCTGCCACCAGCTTGCAGCTCAATGAACTGATAGAGCATATTGCAACCTTCGCACTTAATTATAAAATTAAGTACAATGAAGACAATAAGCTGATTGCGCAGATAGATGAATACCTGGATGACACTTTTATGTTGTTCAGCAGTTATGGTATTAATACGCAGGATCTGCAGAAATGGCGGAAGTCAGGTAATCGTCTGTTTCGCTGTTTTGTCAATGCCACCAGGGCTAATCCTGTTAGTTTGTCTTGTTAAAAATTATTACAATCATAGGTAAGAGTTATGTCCGATAAACCATTAACTAAAACTGATTATTTGATGCGCCTGCGACGTTGTCAGACAATTGACACACTTGAGCGCGTTATTGAAAAAAATAAATATGAATTGTCCGACAACGAACTGGCTGTATTTTACTCAGCAGCAGATCACCGCCTTGCTGAATTGACTATGAATAAGCTCTACGACAAGATTCCAACTTCTGTTTGGAAATTCATTCGCTAATTGCTCACGGGTTAAGTCAGGTATAGCAGTACATTTGTCTGGCTGACCATTTTCGTATTTACAATAGTTATTTAATTCAAATCACGTGACTACGATCACAGCGAAACAACGGGAACGTTCCCCTTGCTGGCATTGCGTTTTACTGTGTTGAAATGATCTCCAGGACACAGGGAATTCGTAATGAGTAATGAAAAGCAAAAAATGATCGCCGGTGAACTTTATCGCCCGGCAGATGAAACATTGCGCAACGACCGGCTACGCGCTCGTCAGTTGACCCATCGCTACAACCACACCGCTCCCGATGAAAAAAGCGAGCGACAAGCTATCCTGCATGAGCTGTTGGGTCAGAGCGAGGGCGCTTATATTGAACCCTCTTTTCGTTGCGATTACGGCTACAACATCTATCTCGGTAAAGAATTTTACGCCAACTTCGACTGCGTTATGCTCGACGTCTGTCCGATCCATATTGGCGACAACTGCATGTTAGCGCCGGGCGTCCATATCTATACCGCGACCCATCCGCTGGATGCCACCGAGCGAAACAGCGGCATGGAGCTGGGTAAACCCGTGACGATTGGCAACAACGTCTGGATAGGTGGGCGCGCGGTGATAAACCCCGGCGTAACGTTGGGAGATAACGTGGTTGTGGCCTCAGGCGCGGTAGTCACTAAAAGCGTTCCGGCCAACAGCGTGGTTGGGGGCAATCCCGCGAGGATCATCAAAACGCTGTGATCTTAAATGTAACTGTTATGCTAAATTGTGGTTAATCTGTTACTTTCTTCAAAAGGTATCCCCTTTTAAAATAGGGCGATCACACTTGAATTTTGCAGACACCACGAAGGCAAGAGATGACAGAAATACAGCGCCTGCTTACTGAAACAATCGACGACTTAAATATTCGCGAAAAGCGCGACAACAAACCGCGCTTTAGCGTCAGCTTTATTCGCAAACACCCAGGGCTGTTCATCGGCATGTATGTTGCGTGGTTTGCCACGCTGGCGGTGATGCTACAGTCAGAAACGTTAGTCGATTCAGTATGGCTGCTGGTGGTTCTGTTTGTCATACTCAACGCGTTTTTCTTTTTCGACGTTGCGCCGCGATACCGCTTTGAAGATATCGACGTACTGGATTTCAGAGTTTGCTACAACGGCGAATGGTACAACACGCGCTTTGTCCCTCCTTCACTCATCGACACCATCCTGCACTCACCCTCCGTCGATAGTGAACATAAAGCACAGCTGCAAAAAATGATATCGCGTAAGGGCGAACTCTCGTTTTACGATGTCTTTACCCTAACCCGCCCCCAGACCAGCCAGTAAAGGCGGCCTTAGTACAGATAAAAAAAGTGCGTCCCTGTGGAGGAAACGCACTTTAGTCCTTGAAATGCTGGCAAAGAAACTAACGTCTTTTTTTACGCCCCTGTACCGCTTTAAAGCGTGGGTTCGTTTTGCAGATAACGTACAAACGCCCTTTTCGTTTTACTATCTGGCAGTCAGGATGGCGCTGTTTCGCACTGCGAAGTGAATTGAGTACCTGCATCTTAACCTCGCTTAGCGCCAATAAAATGGCCAAAACGTTTCTGGAAACGAGCTGCGCTGCCTTCGTTATCAAAGGTTTTTTGTTTCCCGGTATAGTACGGATGCGATTTGGAAGAGATATCCAGGGTCACGTATGGGTACATTTTCCCCTCAAACTCAATCTCACGCTCAGTCTTGATGGTCGAACCGACCTTAAAGAACTCATTGGCACTGGTATCGTGAAACACCACGGTACGGTAAAAAGGATGAATATCCGGTTTCATGGCAACCTCAATTTGTTACGTTATAACATAACCAACAAAATACACCACTCTTGTACAAACCACAACCTGATTTACGCTACAGAGAGTTAAACGGGATGATAAGTGGCCGTAAATATATGATGCCAATCGAATAGCTTTTTCGGCTTTCGGATATACTTTCCCTACGCTGTGTTAATAAGGATATCACTGTGACAACACGACATCTGATAAGCCTGGTGACAGGGGTACTGTTTCTTTCCATCCTCGCGCCCGTAGGTTTAAGCTTGTGGCTGGCACATCGTCAGGTCGAAACGAAATTTATCGATGAACTCGATATGTTCTCAACGCGAGTCGCATTACGTACGGAACGCGTAGGCGAGCAGGCAAAAAAAGCATTACGCCATATTGAAGCCTTTCAGGGGGTGCCTTGTAGTGAAGAGCATCTGCTGGAAATGCGTCGTTTGTCATATAGCTACCGCTATATTCAGGAAGTGCTGTACCTCAAAGATAACGTTCCGCAATGCTCATCTCTGGAAAAAAGAAGCCAGGCTGACGCATTTCCCCCCGCAATGAAAGTCACGCCTGATGGATATCGCGCATGGCTTACTACGCAGAACGATTTGGGGATTAAGCGCTTTATGGCGGCATTAGGGAGCGAACATTACGTTGTGATGGTCGATCCGAGCTCTTTCATAGACGTCATCCCGTTTGGCTCATGGCCAATTGAAGTCACTATCATTGGCACTGTGCGCAACGTCGTGGTTGCCAGTAGCGCCGATCTGCCTTCGGACGTTTTGCAGCATGTACAGCAAGAACGCTCGATTACCCATTTTCAGAAAGATGGCAGCATTTTTAACGCACGCCCTTTCCCGGAGCTGGGCATCACTATCGTAACCTGGGCCTCCACCCTGCCATTGCAAAAAACCTGGCACCGACAGGCGCTGATCTGGCTCCCGGCAGGCATTCTTATCGGCCTGCTCACCGCCGCCTTTGTTCTGCGCATTTTGCGGCGCTTACAGTCGCCCCATCACCAGTTGCAGGACGCTATCCAGCATCGGGACATTAAAGTCCACTACCAACCGATTATCTCGCTCAAAACGGGGAAAGTGGTCGGGGCAGAAGCGCTGGCTCGCTGGCAGCAAGCCGATGGGAGCTATCTGTCGCCGGAAATCTTCGTCGCCATGGCGCAGCAGACCGGACTCTCAGAACAGCTCACCCGTTTGATTATTGAAAGCGTATTTGATGATTTAGGAAAATGGCTGCGCCAGCATCCGGAGCAGCATATCTCCATCAACCTTGAGTCAGCCGATCTGTCTTCCGAAACGCTTCCTGCCCTGTTAAGTCAGAAGGTGAACCACTGGCAGCTAAAACCTGCGCAAATCGCGCTGGAACTCACCGAACGCGAATTTGCCGACCCGAAAAACAGCGCGCCGTTTATTGCCAAATACCGTCAGGCGGGTCACTCAATTTATATTGATGACTTTGGTACCGGCTATTCCAGCCTGAGCTATTTGCAGGATCTGGATGTAGACATCTTGAAGATAGACAAATCGTTCGTCGATGCGCTGGAGTACAACAACGTCACGCCGCATATTATCGAGATAGCGAAAACGCTGAAGCTGGAGATGGTAGCGGAAGGTATCGAAACCGAGAATCAGGAAGCCTGGCTACGCCAGCACGGCGTGCAGTACGGTCAAGGCTGGCTTTACAGCAAAGCGCTGCCGAAAGCAGAATTTATTCTGTGGGCAGAAAAACGGCTTTAACATGGCTGTTGATGTTGAGATGGCTGGCGGCACGCCGCACAGCCAGTCACATCACTCTTCCATAATGGGCGCAAATCCACCGTAGATCATTCGCTTGCCATCAAATGGCATAGATTCACCGAATTCCTTCATACGGGGATCGGACATCATCTTCTGATTTGCCGCATCGCGGACCTCTTTGGAAGGGTATTCAATCCAACTGAATACGACTTCTTCATGATCCTGCGCTTTCACCGCCATGCGAAAATCGGTCAGTTTGCCGTCGGGGACATCATCTGCCCAGCACTCCACCACGCGCAATGCACCGAACTCCTTGAAAAGCGGAGCTGCTTTTGCCGCCATCGCAATGTACGCCTCCTTGTTTTCAGCGGGTACGGCAACCACAAAGCCATCAACATACTTCATGAGAAAAACCTCCGAAGTGTACTGCGCGGCAAGCCGATTCCGGCCGCGTCAGTCGAGGTTAAGTTTAGTCGCCAGCAGGCGATCGTGCCCCAGGCGCATTCCTGATGCGAATACGCGCCTGCGGCTGATGGCGAAACCATGGCAGGCAAATCTGAATGAGCGGCCCGATAGCCAGTGCATACAGCACGGTCCCTAACCCAACGGTTCCTCCCAGCAACCAACCGATAAGGAGCACCGACACTTCGATTGCGGTTCGAATTCGTCGTACTGGCCAGCCGGTACGCGCGTGAATACCGGTCATCAGACCGTCACGCGGACCGGCGCCAAAACCGGCACCAATGTACAGACTGGTTGCTAACGCATTCAGGATCACCGCTGATACCAACAGCCCGCTGCGCGCCAGCAGGGATTCAAATCCCGGAATCACCAGCAGCGCGGCATCTGCCGCCAGCCCAATCATAATCACGTTGCTCAACGTGCCAAACCCTGGGCGCTGGCGCAGTGGTATCCACGCCAGCAGTACCAACACGCCCACGGCAATAATCACCACGCCGATATTCATCGACAGTAAATTTGCCACCCCCAGGTGAAACACGTTCCACGGATCGGCCCCTAAATCGGCACGGACAAACATCGCCGTCGACACACCGTACAGCGTCAGCCCGATAAACAGCTGAAGTAAACGACGCAGCATGCTTTTCCCCTCTCACTCTCAGATAACTTTCATCTTCACCGCAATTGGCACTATGATTAATGTCCAGTTTTCAAAAAGTGGACTGCTATGTCATCTCGCCGTTACGGAAGCCAGTCTTTGCAGCGCCTGCTCGGACACTGGCAGGAAAGCCCCTCGCGAACACCCATCTGGCGACAGCTGGCAGAAGCGTTACGTTTACTGATCCTCGATGGTCGACTGGCGCTGGATAGCCGCTTACCGGGTGAACGCGAGCTCGCCGCCGTTCTGCAAGTAAGTCGAACTACCATCGCCAGCGCTATGGCGCAGTTGCGTGAAGAGGGATATCTGGAAAGTCGTCATGGTAGCGGCTCGCGGGTGATCCTGGCGGAACATATTCGCCATGTGCCGACCCGGACCAGCACCGGCACCGCGCTTGATTTGTCCACGGCGGCGCTGAACGCCGGTCCCGAAATTCATCAGGCTTACCAGCAGGCGCTGTTCGCAATGCCGCAGCACCTGCAGAGCTCCGGGTATCTGCCGCAGGGGTTGTCGGTTTTGCGTGAATCCATCGCCCGGCATTATTGCGAACGCGGACTCCCGACACAGCCAGATGAAATAATGGTCGTGAACGGCGCGGTCAGTGGCCTGGCGTTGATCCTGCGGTTACTCACCGGCCCCGGCGATCGCGTAGTGGTCGATCACCCCACTTATCCGCTGGCGATTGCGGCAATACAAGGGGCATCATGTCGCCCCATCGGCGTCTCGCTGCCCGAGCACGGTTGGGATACGGCGGGCCTGGTCGCCACCCTTGCGCAAACTGCGCCGAGAATGGCTTATCTGATGCCGGACTTTCACAACCCGACCGGACGCTGTATGGATGCCGCAACTCGCCAGGTCGTGGCGGATATTGCTGAAAGAACCCACACTACGTTAGTGGTCGATGAGACCATGGTGAACCTGTGGTATGACGCCCCGCCACCACCACCGCTTGCCGCATTCAACCGCGATGCGCCGATCATCCTGCTCGGTTCGGCAGGGAAAAGCTTTTGGGGAGGATTACGTCTGGGCTGGATCCGGGCATCGGCGCGAACCATTGCCACGCTGGTACAAACCCGCGACACCTTCGACCTGGGCTCACCGGTGCTTGAACAACTCGCCACCAGTTGGCTACTGGATAACGCCGCCGACTTTCTTCCTGACAGAAGACGCCTGCTCACATCCCAGCGAGATCTGTGCTCGGACCTGATGAACTCACATTTCCCGGAATGGCAATTTACCCAGCCGCAGGGAGGGCTTTCTTTCTGGGTTGAACTGCCCGATACGCTGGCAACGCTGTTCGCTACGCGCGCCGAAAGCGCTGGCATTCAGTTGGGAACCGGTACGCGGTTTGGCCTTGATGGCGCATTCGACCGCTTTTTGCGTATGCCTTTCACGTTACCGGATGACACAACGCGTGCCGCCTTCCAGGTATTGCAACCCATTTGGGATAACCTGCGTTTGCAGGCCAGCAGCGGGAAAATGCGTAAAATAATCTAAACGACGAGTCAAAGGACTCGTCTTTGAATGCCGTGATGGGCGAGGATGCCCCGGCAATATTACCGTTGAGGAGGAACCGGGAACCCCTTCAGGGAAATCACGAAATTCTCACCATCCTTCTTAATCTTTGCCCCGGCATCACACCAGTCGGAGGCTATACGGAAGAACTCATCGCTGCCGACGTTCCAGCTCAGACGAACATGTTTCACATAACCGGAGCGCAGCATTTCACAGGCTTCGCCGTAATTACAGGCGGTTGAGAGCGATTGTTGTTTCATTTTTTCTTCTTCAGTAATCTTCGCAATGCTTTGATTTCTTTAGGAGTCAGTGCTTCAACTACGGATTCTTCCGTGTGCTGGCTATCGATATCCTCAGCGGAGACTCCCGCCTCTTCAACGGCGGAAAACGCGATCAGCAGTAGTTTTTCCGTCGCAATACTTAAATTTTCATTATGTACTTCAGCGTAATGGCGAAGCTTTTCTTTTAGCGCCTCATCAATTTTGACATTCAATACAGCGGTCGACATCGTAGAAAATCCTTGTGGTCAGCCAAAACACACCGAAAGTAAGACCATGTCGTTACAGCGCGATGGCGGCGGCAAAAGCATCAAATAACATCCCCGAAACACATTGACAGTATTTGATGACAATAAAATGACATTACGATGACAAAGAAAAGAAGATAAACAGAAGGGAAATATCGGACGGCAGAAATGGGTGGGGGCCCTGCCAGCTACATCCCGGCACACACGTCATCTGCCTTGGCTGCTTCCTTCCGGACCTGACCTGGTAAACAGAGTAGTGTTGCGGGAGAACCAACAGAGCCCCCATTGAGAGCGTTGTTAACCAACGCGCAGGCGCATTATCACTGCTGCACCCTGTAATTGCAACCCATCCAGCATCGGATGCTGTTTTCTTGCGCAATGCGGCTTCACTCCTTCGCTTTTCGGCATTATGCTGGAGGATTAGCGCAGGAATAAATGATGGATATACAAGACACTTTCCCCCAACGCGTCTGGCAAATCGTCGCGTCAATCCCCGAAGGTTTCGTCACTACCTATGGCGATGTTGCCAGGCTTGCCGGTTCGCCGCGCGCTGCGCGCCAGGTAGGCGGCGTGCTCAAGCGTCTACCTGAAGGCAGCACTCTCCCCTGGCATCGGGTGGTTAATCGCCACGGAGCTATTTCGCTGACGGGTCCCGATCTGCAACGACAGCGTCAGGCGCTGCTGGCAGAAGGAATAGTGGTTTCAGGAAGCGGACAGATCGATTTACAGCGCTATCGCTGGGTGTATTAACCCTCTCCTGGCGGAGAGGGTTACAACTGCCTTAGTACTGCGTGGGAGCTGGAACCGCAGACGACGGATTCACCTGGGTTGGTGACGTTGACGGTACCGTGGTTGTCGCCCCACCGCTCGCCTGAACCGGTACTGCTGTTTGCTGTACAGGCACCAGCGTCAGGTCGGCTTTTTTACCACCCTGATTAATGACCGTCTGAACGGTATCAGTAATAAAGACCAGTTTATCATTCACCGTAATCGCCGCACTCAGCAGAATACGAGCGTTAGGCTGAATATCTGCCGGGTTAAACGGTAATACGAAGCTGAATGGCGCCTGTTTACCTTCAGTACGGACCGCTTTTTGCGATAGCACTTTTGACGGCGCATCGGCCAGTGAAGCATCCGACAGCGTAACGGTCAGCACCGCATCGGGTGGCAAGGCCACTTTCTGGCGGATCCATACCGTACCGGAAACATTCGGTTGTTGAATTTTAGACTGTGTGTCAGAAATTGACGTATTAGGGCTTGGCGCAGGCGTCTGAATATCAGCACTTTTATCGGCGCAGGCTGCCAGAGCGACCGCAACCGCTAAACCACTTACCATGTGCACGAGTTTCATTAAATTCTCCTTATCATCTATGCACCAGCGAGAACTTTCCCCGCCAGAAGAGTGGTTAACAAAAACATAACGTGACTAAGTGTGGCACAAGACAGCTATTTTTGCCTGTAATAGGCCAGTAATTCAGACAATTGCACCCATCGGACCACTTTCAAAATTGCGTTATACTCTGCCTACCTCGCTGCGAGATCGATATTACCTGGAGAGCACGTATGAGTCTGGCGCTGAAAAATTTGCTGACATTGTTAAATTTGGAAAAAATTGAAGAAGGACTCTTTCGGGGCCAAAGTGAAGACTTAGGGTTACGTCAGGTTTTTGGGGGGCAGGTTGTCGGTCAGGCGCTGTATGCCGCCAAAGAAACCGTACCAGAAGAGCGTCTGGTGCACTCTTTTCACAGCTACTTTTTACGTCCCGGCGATAGCCAGAAGCCCATCATCTATGATGTAGAAGTCCTGCGTGATGGTAACAGCTTCAGCGCACGCCGCGTTGCCGCGATCCAGAATGGTAAACCCATTTTTTATATGACCGCCTCTTTTCAGGCACCGGAAGACGGATTTGAACATCAGAAAACCATGCCGGATGCGCCGGGTCCCGATGAGTTGAAATCCGAAACGGAAATTGCCCGCTCAGTGGCGCATTTGCTGCCTCCGCTGTTGAAAGAAAAATTTATCAACGATCGTCCATTGGAAGTGCGTCCGGTAGAGTTTCATAACCCCTTAAAAGGTCACATCGCACCTCCGGCGCGCCAGGTCTGGATCCGCGCTAACGGCGAACTGCAGGACGATCTGCGCGTCCATCAGTATCTGCTGGGTTATGCCTCAGACCTGAACTTCCTGCCTGTAGCGTTGCAGCCTTACGGGATTGGCTTCCTGGAAAAAGGGATTCAGATCGCCACCATTGACCATTCAATGTGGTTCCACCGTCCATTCAATATCAATGAGTGGCTGCTGTATAACGTCGAGAGCACTTCGGCCTCCGGAGCCAGGGGCTTTGTTCGCGGGGAGTTTTATACCCAGGACGGTGTGCTGGTCGCCTCTACCGTGCAGGAAGGGGTAATGCGTAATCGCAATTAAGAATTACCGGATGGTGGCGCAAAAGCGTTGCCATCCGGCAGATTGAAACATCAAGCGTTGTAGGCGTTTTCGCCGTGACTGTTCACATCCAGACCTTCGCGTTCCTGTTCTTCCGGTACGCGCAGACCCACCGTCATATCCGCCAGCTTATAGCCAATGAAGGCCACCACGCCGGACCAGACGATGGTGATCGCCACGCTTTCCAGTTGCACCAGCAACTGATGCCCCATGGTCACGCCCTCAGCAAAGCCCACGCCGCCCAGAGAGCTGGCAGCGAAAACGCCGGTCAGGATGCAACCAACAATGCCGCACACGCCGTGAACGCCAAACACGTCGCACGGATCGTCCACGCGCAGAAAACGCTTCAGCATGGTTACGCCCCACAGGCCAGCCAGCCCCGCAACGACACCGATAATCAGCGCGCCGCCGACACCAATGTAGCCACATGCCGGTGTTACGCCTACCAGACCCGCAATAGCGCCAGAACAAGCGCCCAGCAGAGACGGTTTGCCACGCAGTGCCCATTCACCGAAGATCCATCCGAGGATGGCAGCAGCGGTGGCGACCACGGTATTGACGAAGGCCAGTGCGGCGATCTCATTCGCCGTTCCCGCTGAACCGGCGTTAAAGCCAAACCAACCAATGTAGAGAATAGCGGTGCCGGTGAAGACCATTGGCAGGTTGTGCGGTTTAAAGGCTTCTTTGCCAAAACCGACGCGTTTGCCAATCAGATACGCACCAACCAGACCGGCTATCGCCGCGTTGATGTGCACGACCGTTCCGCCGGCAAAATCCAGCGCGCCATGGGAAGCCAGCAAGCCGCCGCCCCAGACCATATGGGCAATCGGGATGTAAGACAGCGTTAACCACACCACCACGAAAATCAGCACCGCAGAGAAGCGAATACGCTCAGCCAGCGCCCCGACAATCAGCCCAACGGTAATACAGGCGAACGAACCCTGAAAAGCAACGTGAATGTACTGGTAGAAACTCCCCGTGACCGCCGTCAGCGCGATGTTCTTCAGCAATACCCAGTTGAAGTTGCCGAAGAAATTATTCCCTTCGCCAAAGGCCAGCGAGTAGCCATAAACTACCCATAAAATACAAACCAGAGCGAATGTCACTGTTACCTGAGTCAGCATCGACAGCACGTTCTTACCGCGAATCAAACCGCCGTAGAACAGCGCAATGCCAGGGATAGTCATAAACAGCACCAGCGCGGTACAGATCATCATAAAAGCGTTATCTGCTTTATCCGCAACCGCCGGTGCAGCCATCGCCAGTCCCGGCAGTAGCGCCAGTGAAGCAATACCCGTTTTCATCGTTGCTATCTTCATTTTTTGGTTTCCTATCACTGTGTGCCAGAAGTTACAGTGCGGCTTCGTCGGCTTCGCCGGTACGAATACGAATCACACGTTGCAGCTCGGCGACGAAGATTTTGCCGTCGCCAATTTTTCCGGTGTATGCCGCCTTACTGATGACATCAATCACGCCATCCAGTTGGTCGTCGGCAATCGCCACATCAATCTTTACCTTTGGCAGAAAATTGACGCTATATTCAGCCCCACGGTACAGCTCAGCATGACCTTTCTGTCGGCCAAACCCCTTCACTTCGGTGACGGTCAGCCCCTGAATACCAATAGACGACAGTGCTTCACGGACGTCTTCCAGTTTGAACGGTTTGATTACCACGGTAACCAGCTTCATAGATCCCCTCCAGTCAGAATTCAGTAGTGGCTGCAGATACACGAGAGGAATATTGCAAGGGATGTGCCAGGAATGAAAAACGCGGAATGATTCAGGTTCGCAGGGTACAGCCAGGAGAGAAAAAGAAAAAACGCACTATAACGGTGCATAGTGCGTTACATTTTTGCACCAGATTGTTGATTGCCGGATGGCGGCGTTTACGCCTTACCCGACCTACGACTCCGCGTGGCCGGATAAGCGCTGCGCCGTCAGGCGATAACAGAATCCTCTTGCGTGCTGGCGGCTAACTCTTCCCCCGCCAGCTGCAACTGATACATCTGCCAGTAACGGCCTTGCGCCGCCAGTAATTGCTGGTGCGTACCACGCTCAACCGCCTGACCGCGATGTAACACCAGAATGGTATCCGCATCGACAATCGTCGATAACCGATGCGCAATCACCACAAGCGTTGTGTGTTCACGGACCGCCGCCAGAGCTTGCTGAATGGCCTGCTCAGTACCGGAATCAATACTGGCCGTGGCTTCATCGAGGATCAGCACCTGCGGCGTTTCAACCAATACCCGCGCCAGCGCCAGCAGTTGTTTCTGCCCAACGGAGAGATTATTGCCCTGCTCACCCAGCCGGGTATGAATCCCCTCGCTCAAACCGCGGGCCAGTTCTGCCAGTTGCACGGTCTCCAGCGCCTGCCATACCCGCTCTTCTGAGATATCGCGACCCAGCGTGACGTTTGCCAGGAAGGTATCCGCCATCACCACGGGATCCTGCTGCACCATCGCGATGCCCTGACGTAACGCACCGTGGCTCAGCGAAGACAGCGGACGTCCGTCAAGTCGGATTTCACCCTGCGTCAGCGGGTAGTACCCCATCAGCAGGCTGGCCAGCGTACTTTTGCCGCTGCCGGTGTGTCCGACCAGGGCCACAAAGCTACGCGAAGGCACGGACAGACTGATGTTTTGCAGCACCAGATTGTCGTCGCGATAGGCAAATGAAACGTTATCCACCTCAATGTCACCGCTTTTGAGCGGTCGATCATCTTCACCATAGCGCTGACGAGGCCCGTCCATCAGTTCGAACACTCGCTCACCGGCGACAACCGCCTGCTGCAGCATTGACTGCTGGGTTGTCAGTTCGATAAGCGGCTCGTTTAAACGGCCGAGGTAGCTGATAAACGCATACAGCACACCAACCTCGATGGAGCTGCCAGAGGTAAAGCTGAACAGCATCAATAAACCGCAGAGGATCAGCGCCGAAAAAAGGCTCAGCAGCGGGCGCAGCAAAAATCCATCGAGTCGCAGGGTCTGCATACGCGCCATATAGTGCGAGCGGCTGGCCTCCCCCATTCTCTCGCCAAACCGCGCCTGCTGGCGGAACTGCTGGATAACGCTCATGCCGTTGATGACTTCGTTAAAGCCATCGTTAATATCCGCCAGATAAGCGCGAACCCGGCGCACTATCGGGGTGCTGTAGCGTTGATAAATCACCATCACCACCAGCACTGCCGGGAAAATAGCCATCGCCACCAGCGCCATACGCCACTCGAGGCTGAACATCGCGACCAGCATGGCGCCGATTAATGCCGCGCTGCGCAGAACCGTTGCAACCACCGTCACATACAGGTCGCGAATCACTTCGGTGTCATTGGTCACGCGGGAGATAAGCTGCCCTACGGGCTGAGTATCAAAGGCGCTGAGCGGCTGGCGCAGCGCAGCGTCCATTACGTCGGTGCGTAGCTGTTGTACTACGCCAACCGCCGCCTGGTTAAACAGCAATGACTGTGCATAATGCAGGCCTGCTGCCAGCAGTTGCAGACCGACATACGCCGCAACCAGCCCGGCGACCATCGCCAGCGGCAGATTGTTCTTCGCCACCATGTTATCGATAAAATAGCTAATCAGCAGCGGGCCGCTGACTTCCGCCGCAGCCGCCACCCACAGCATGACGACCGCAATCGCCAGCTGTTTTCGCCATGGGGAACCGTATGCCAGTAATCTTTTCAGAGTCGGCCATAATTGCCCGAAACTACGCATTAGCCGCCTCCTCGTTTATCTCTGGTGCATCAGACAGCGCCGCTTCCAGTTGCTGATAGCGGTACATATCACGATACCAGCCAGCCTGCTGCACCAGCACGTCATGCTCGCCGCGCTGGGCAATATGCCCATGCTGCATCACGATAATCTCGCTGGCTTCCGTCAGAGCCGATAAGCGGTGGGCGCTGATAATGACGGTTCGGCCTTCGCCCCACTGGCGCAGATTATGCAGGATCTGATGCTCGGTACGACCGTCCACCGCCGACAGCGCATCATCCAGGATCAGGATTTCAGCGTTCAGCAGTAGTGCCCGAGCGATAGAAATACGTTGTTTTTGCCCACCAGACAGCATCACCCCACGTTCGCCCACTTCGGTGTCGTAGCCCTGCGGAAGACGTAAAATATCCTCATGAACGCTGGCAAGGCGCGCCACATGCTCGATCTCTTCCTGCGTGGCCTGTGGGCGTCCTAACGCGATGTTATTACCGACGGTATCTGAAAACAGGAATGGCGTCTGGCTAACGACCGCCAGTCGGCTGCGCCAGCTATCAAGCTGTAAGCGCGTTAACGGGATATTATGAAAGCGTACATCGCCCTGAGTGATATCAAAATGACGCTGGATCAGCGACAGCACCGTACTTTTTCCCGCGCCGGTCGGACCACAGATGCCCAGCATCTGTCCAGGTTTAAGCTGGAAATTCACATTTTCCAGCGCCGGGTGGGTGGTCTGCGGGTAACAAAATTCACGAATCGCCACCGCCAGCTCGCCGCGTCCTTCCGGTACCGACTCAGTGCCGTCATCCACCACCGGCGCTTCGGCCAGCATAGCGCGAATCCGGCTGTAGGCAGCGCTGCCGCGTTCGACGATATTAAACATCCATGCCAACGCCAGCATCGGCCAAATCATCAGACCGAGATACATCATAAAGCTGGTGAGCTGGCCGAGCGTCAGCGAACCGTGCACCACCATCCAGCTTCCTCCGGCAATCGCCAGCAGGTTAGCCATACCAATGGCAATATAAATCGTGGGATCAAAGCGGGCGTCAATGCGCGCCACGCGCAGGTTTTTCTTACCGGTATCCTCGGCATCGGCGGCAAATAATGCCGACTGCCGATCCTCCAGACCAAAGGCCTTGATCATACGAATACTGGTCAGGCTTTCCTGAGTACGGTCATTGAGACTGGAAAACGCCGCCTGCGCCAGCTTAAAGCGATTATGGAGTCGATCGCCGTAACGTTTGATCATTATCGCCATCACCGGCATCGGCAGTAGCGCAATCAGCGTCAGTTGCCAGCTTATCTGCGTAGACATCACGATCAGCACCGCACACCCCATCACCAGCGAATCCACCAGCGTCAGCACACCTTCTCCGGCGGCAAATACGACGCGATCGACATCGTTAGTTGCACGCGCCATCAGATCGCCCGTACGGTGACGCAGATAAAATTCTGGATGCTGGCGACTCAGCTGACGGTAATAATCTTCCCGCAGTTCAACCGCCAGTTGGTAGGATGCGCCAAACAGCAGCACGCGCCAGACATAGCGCAGCAAATAAACCACCACTGCGATCAGGGCAATTGTTCCCACCCACATCAGCAGCCGCTCGGTGGTGAAGCGTTGTGTCGTCACGCCATCGACAATGATCCCAACCACTTTCGGCGGAATAAGCTGAAGGATAGCGATGATGATAAGCAAGGCCACTGCCCCGAGATAGCGACGCCACTCCCGGCGGAAGTACCAGCTTAATTGAGCAAATAATCGCACGCGTTATGTCCTGACAAGATTTCCGGCAATGAGCGCCGGGAGAATTATTCAATAGGTAGAGCAGTTGTGTATTTAATCTGTTCCATCGCAAAGCTGGAGGTGACATCAGACAGGCCCGGTACGCTGTTCACCAGGCGCTTATAGAATTCATCATAGCTTTTCATATCGGCAACCTGCACTCGCATCAGGTAGTCATACTCCCCAGCCATACGCCAGAATCCCAGAACCTCGGGCATTCCGGTCACTTCAGTGACAAAGCGGCAATACCATTCGCTGCTGTGATGCTGAGTCTTGATCAGCACAAACGCGGTGAGTCCCAGCCCCAGCTTTTCTGGATCCAACAGCGCGACTCTGCCTAGCAGGATACCGTCATCTTCAAGTCGTTTGAGACGTTTCCAGCAGGGGGTGGTAGTCAGATTAACGGCATCTGCTAACGCCTGCAAAGAAAGGGTGCAGTCCTGTTGCAGTAAGCCAAGCAGCTTGCGGTCAATTTTGTCTAACATAACCACTCCACAGAGAAGAATTTTCTCCTTACATTCTATTTTAAAGGCTAAATGGCAACAATTTTTTCCGTGCTTTTCGCTATTCTGGGCACAAAATGACAAATGGATATCTATTAATGATGAATAGCTCCTGGGTTAAAAACGCCATCAATGAAATCAACGCGGATTATCAGCGTTCTGCGGATACGCATCTCATTCGTCTGTCGCTACCGGCGTTCCCGGGCATTCAGATCTATTTAAAAGATGAGAGCACGCATCCGACCGGGAGCCTGAAGCATCGTCTGGCGCGCTCACTGTTTTTGTACGGATTGTGCAATGGCTGGATCAAAGAAGGCACCACCATCATTGAGTCATCGTCCGGTTCAACGGCGGTTTCCGAGGCTTATTTCGCCCGACTGTTAGGACTGCCGTTTATTGCCGTCATGCCTTCCTGTACGGCGAAACGTAAAATTGAACAGATTGAATTCTACGGCGGTCGCTGTCATTTCGTGGAAAGCGCCTGCGAAATCTATGCGGCTTCTGAACAGCTGGCGCGTGAGCTGAACGGTCATTACATGGATCAGTTTACTTACGCTGAACGCGCCACCGACTGGCGTGGCAATAATAATATTGCCGACAGCATCTTTCGTCAGATGCAGTGCGAGCCCAACCCCGTTCCCCGCCATATCGTGATGAGCGCCGGAACCGGCGGCACCTCAGCAACCATTGGCCGCTATATACGCTGTCAGGGCTACGACACTCAACTGATGGTTGTGGACCCGGAAAACTCGGTCTTTCTGCCCTTCTGGCAGGATCGCGATGCAACGTTGCGCAGCCCGGTAGGAAGTAAAATCGAAGGCATTGGCCGCCCGCGTGTCGAACCGTCTTTCATTCCTGACGTGGTTGATGAAATGTTGCGCGTACCGGATGCCGCAAGCGTGGCTACCGCGCACTGGCTGGAAACGCAATTGGGCCGAAAAGTCGGCGCTTCAACCGGTACCAACATGTGGGGAACCCTGCAGCTTGCCGCTCGTATGCGCGATGCAGGCGTTACCGGTTCACTGGTAACGCTACTGTGCGACAGTGGCGAACGCTATCTGGAAACCTACTACAACCCACAATGGGTCGACGCGCAGATCGGTGATTTAACGCCGTGGAAAGGGGAACTCGCCCGACTTCTGAACACCCATTAACAGGATAAAAAAAAGCCAGACGCGAAGTCTGGCTTGCTGGAAGGGATCTCTCATTCGGGGGAATAAGGTAGATGCGGATTGTCCAGCCAATGCGTCAAAAAGTGTGATACTGCCTGATTGCGGCAATGCCCAATAACCGATAAATGAGGCAGTTCGGCAATCAGTTGCGGCATCGCGTTACCCATAATCAGACCGCGACCAACGCTGCCTAACATTTCGCGATCGTTCATGGCATCGCCAAACGCCATACACTCGGCCATTGAATAACCTAAGTGCTCGCTTAGTACCGCCAGCGCAGATCCTTTGTTACAGCCCAACGGCAGTACCTCAAGACAATCAAACGCGGAAAAACAGAGATTCGCCTGTTCACCCAGCGCTTCATTCAGCTGAATGCGTAATTGGATCAGGGAGTCATGATCGCCGCAGAAACAAACTTTCGTGACCTGATGAGCAGGAATACGTTTCACTTCGACAATCTGGTAGCGAAATCCGCTATATACATGCGCCTGCAGCAGCGAGGGGATCTCTTGTCCGGTGAACCAACCGTTGTCATTAAAGACATGCATGCTGGCGGTGGTATCCCACTTCTGATGTAGCACGATATCCGCAACATTCGGATCCAGATCCTGACGGTGCAGCACATCGCCCTCAAGAGAGTGAATACGCGTGCCATTACCCGTGATCAAAAAAGCGTCCAGTGACACAGAACCCAAAATATGGCGCATCTCCAGCACATGGCGACCGGTGGCAAAGGTCAGGGTGATATCGCGTTCACGCAGGCGCGCCAGCGTTGAAAGCGTTTCGTCACCTAAATGGTGATTCGGCATCAAAAGGGTGCCATCCATATCAAATGCAGCCAGACGAGCCATTTCTTTCTCCACACTGTGACGCGGTTAACTTGTGATTCAGTATCACCTGAGATATACGGAAGTAATAGTGAATAGATAAAATGAATTGTTCCGGGTTTATATGCGATTATTGAATCGACTGAATCAGTACCAGCGCCTGTGGCAACCGTCGAACGGCGAACCACAGTCAGTGACCGTGGGCGAACTGGCCAAACGCTGTTTTTGCAGCGAGCGCCACGTGCGAACCTTGCTAAAGCAAGCGCAGGATGCTGGCTGGCTGGAGTGGTACGCTCAGTCGGGGCGCGGGAAACGCGGGCTGCTACGTTTTTTGGTGACGCCAGATTCGCTGCGCAACACCATGATGGAACAGGCGCTGCAAAAGGGAGAACAGCTCAGCGTACTTGAACTGGCTCAACTGGCGCCAGGCGAATTAAGAACGTTGCTACAACCGTTTATGGGGGGTCAGTGGCAAAACGACACGCCAACCCTGCGTATCCCCTATTACCGCCAGCTCGACCCTTTGCACCCTGGATTTCTCCCCGGTCGCGCTGAGCAACACCTCGCCGGACAACTATTTTCTGGCCTGACACGGTTCGACAGCAAGACGCAACGCCCCTGCGGAGATTTAGCCCACCACTGGAATATCTCCGCCGATGGCCTGCGCTGGGATTTCTATATTCGTTCCACCCTGCACTGGCATAACGGCGATGCGGTCAGCAGCAAGCAGCTACATCAACAATTGCAGAAGCTGTTAGCGCTACCCGCGCTGAATAAGCTGTTTATCAGCGTGAAGCGCATTGAAGTGACGCATCCCCAGTGCCTGACCTTTATTCTGCATCGCCCCGACTTCTGGCTGGCGCATCGTCTGGCAAGCTACAGCAGTCATCTGGCGCATCCTGAACATCCGTTTGTGGGTACCGGTCCGTTCCGATTGACGCTGTTTACTCCTGAACTGGTGCGTATCGAAAGTCACGATCACTACCACCTGAGTCATCCGCTGCTAAAAGCCATTGAATACTGGATAACCCCGCAACTCTTCTCCCAGGATTTGGGCACCAGCTGTCGCCATCCGGTGCAAATTGCGATTGGTAAGCCCGAAGAATTGCCCATGCTAAGCCAGGTAAGCAGCGGCATCAGCCTCGGTTTTTGCTATCTTACGCTCAGAAAAAGCGCGCGCCTGAATACGCAGCAGGCCCGCCGACTGGTCAATATTATCCACCGCTCTTCCCTGCTACAAACGCTTGAAGTGGATGAAAACCTGATTACGCCAAGCAATGCGCTGCTGCCAGGATGGACTATCCCACAATGGGATGAACTGGACGAGGTAACGCTGCCGAAAAAACTAACGCTGGCCTATCATCTGCCGGTAGAACTGCATGCGATGGCTGAACAGCTTCGCCAGGCGCTGGCGCTGCTCGGTTGTGAATTAACGCTTATTTTTCATAATGCCAAGAACTGGGATGGCGATCATCCTTTAGCCCAGGCCGACCTGATGATGGGCGACAGGCTAATTGGCGAAGCGCCTGAATATACCCTCGAACAGTGGCTGCGCTGCGATCAGCTCTGGTCACACGTATTGAGCGCGCCGGCTTATACTCATCTGCAAACCACTCTGGATGCCTTGCAAATTCAGGCTGATGAAGACGATCGTCACGCGGCTTTACAACAAGTTTTCGCCACGCTGATGCATGACGCGACCCTGACGCCGCTGTTCAATTATCACTATCGTATTAGCGCCCCTCCAGGTGTGAACGGCGTACGCCTGAACCCTCGCGGCTGGTTCGAGTTTACCGAAGCCTGGCTGCCGCCGCCTTCAGCGTGAAGAAGCTGGTCGGCGACACGCCCAGGCGCTACCATAAGCGCTTTCGTTACTAGTCAGGAAAAGCCATGAAACGTGCCGTTGTTGTATTCAGTGGAGGCCAGGACTCCACAACCTGTCTGGCGCAAGCGCTGCATCAGTATGATGAAGTGCATTGCGTGACCTTTGATTATGGTCAGCGCCACCGCGCTGAGATTGATGTCGCACGTGACCTGGCCTTAAAACTCGGCGCGCGTGCGCACAAAGTCCTTGATGTCACGCTGCTCAGCGAACTGGCCGTCAGCAGCCTGACCCGCGATAACATTCCGGTACCTGATTACGAACCTGATGCCAACGGCATCCCCAACACCTTTGTGCCTGGACGCAATATTCTGTTTTTAACGCTGGCGGCGATTTACGCGTATCAGGTACAGGCAGAAGCGGTCATTACCGGCGTTTGCGAAACGGATTTCTCCGGATACCCGGACTGTCGCGATGAGTTCGTCAAAGCCCTGAACCATGCCGTAAGCCTGGGGATGGCAAAAGATATCCGCTTTGAAACACCGTTAATGTGGATCGATAAAGCCGAAACCTGGGCACTGGCCGATTACTGGGGCAAGCTGGACCTGGTACGCGAAGAAACGCTGACCTGTTATAACGGCATCAAAGGTGACGGTTGCGGTCACTGTGCGGCGTGTAATCTGCGCGCCAACGGCCTGAACCATTATCTGGCGGATAAATCGGCGGTGATGGCGGCAATGAAGCAGAAAACCGGGTTAAAGTAATACGTTGAGTGATGCCGGATGGCGCTTTTGCTTATCCGGCCTGCAGACACTCGCAGCCACTACTTCACCATCTGCTCCAATTTTTCGCGCAACTCCCCTTCCAGCGGCAGCGCTTTTTGCGTTTTCAAATCAATGCAGACGAAGGTAATCAACGCGTCTGCCACCACCTGTCCTTCCGGCTCCAGGGTGATGGTCTGGTTCAACACGCCGCTTTTACCATTTAGCTGTTGGACCTGGCTAGTGATGGTCAGCAGGTCACTCAGCACCGCAGGTCGGCGGTAGTTAATATTAATATTAACGACCACAAAAGCGATGTTGTGTGCGGTCATCCACTGAAAGCTGTCGCTGTTTTCCAGACCATCCCAGCGGGCTTCTTCCAGAAACTCCAGATAGCGGGCATTGTTAACGTGCTGATAGACATCAAGATGAAAACCACGAACTTTGATTTGTGTTTGCATAGCGCAGGAACCTTACGTTTTTATAGGAATATATTCAGGGTAGTGAGGCCATAACTGGTATGACCTCTCTAGTGTGGCAAATATTGGCCACTGCGCAAGTTATTAAAGTGTTAAAACTGCCAAATTACGCTCAACCAGCGAGCTACCCATGCCCGGCACCTGCTTTAAGTCCTCCACCGTTTTAAACGGTCCGTACTCTTCACGATAGCTCACAATCGCCTGCGCTTTCTTCAGACCAACGCCATTCATGACTCGAGCTAAATCCTCAGCAGAAGCACTGTTGATGCTTACCCTGGTACCTTCATCGTCGCTCGCTTTAGCCGCTGACGTGGCTTTGCTTTGCGCCACTGTGGAAGCATCCGCTTTGGCTTGAGTCGCCTGACTTTTGGCGACAGGCTCTGCAGCCAGTGCGCTTTGAGCCATGCCGGCACAGGTCAATGAAAGAGTGATAAGAAGGGTTTTGATTCCATGTTTCATACTGTTTTCTCCTTGTTTGTTAACAGTGGAATCACGATAGCGGGGTGCACAACGACAGACAAACGGCAAATATCAGAAATGGAAAAGGCCGCGAAAGCGGCCTTTTGTCGATACAACTTTTTGCAATTTTTTGCGAGCAGCCTCGGTTATTGCTGCTGTTCCAGCGCGTCACCGACTTTAATTTTTGCGGCTTTACGCAGGTTGCTCATCAGCGCTTCGAAGACAATCTGCGCGTTGTTCTGGGTAATCCCCTGAACCATCGCTTTCTTCTGCGCTTCAGGCATAGAACCGGCTTTCACCTCGTCCAGCGCCAGCAGAACAACATTACCCTGCATATCGTTCGCCACGCCGTAGCTCGGTTTGTCTTTCGCTGGCAGACTCAGGCCAAAGGCCGCCTGGCTCAGCGGATCCTGCCCGGTACGGCTCAGCGTTTTCGCCTCGCCAAAGCTCAGACCCGCCGCTTTCATCGCTTCATCGCCTTTACCGGCTTTCAGATCCGCCAGCAGTTTATCGGCATCAAGCTTCGCCTGCTGCTCTGCTTTATTGTGCTTAACGAGCGCAGTTACCTGATCTTTCACTTCAGCCAGTGGCTTAACGGCTTCGGCTTTGTGTTCTGCAATACGCAATACAAACGCACGATCGCCGTCCACGGTGATGATGTCGGAGTTACTGCCAGGCGTACCGTTTTCGCCAACCAGACCACCATTGAAAATGATGTCAGCGACCGGTTTGAAGTTCAGTTCTTCTGGCAGGCTGTCACGACTAAACCAGCCCGTCTCAACCGCTTTCATGCCAGCAGCCTGCTCCGCGCCCGCCAGGGATTCGTTATCGTTGCTGGCGGCATCGCTCACTTTCTGCTGCAGTGCGTAATACGCGTCCAGCGCTTTTTCCTGCTTCACTTTCGCCGCAATGTCGTCACGGGCTTCGCTCAGCGGTTTAACCTGTGCAGGTTGTACGTCGTCAAGACGCGCAACGAGGAAACCAACGGAAGACTTAATCACGCCTGACAGCTGGCCTTTTTCTTTCAGACCAGCACTTTTCAGCTCATCCGGAGTGGTGGAATCTTCCAGCCATCCCATGTCGCCGCCTTTACGGGCAGAGATGATGTCAGCAGATTTTTCTTTTGCCAGCGCAGCGAAATCACCGCCTTTGTTCAGCTCGTCCAGCACCGCTTTGGCTTCATCTTCCGTTTTGGTCTGAATGATGCTGTAGCGGTTACGCTGCGGCTGAGTGAACTGGTCCTGATGCTGGTCGTAGTAAGACTGAATATCCGCATCGCTGGCCGTCTCCTGCATAGCAGCGGCGTCCAGCTTGATGTAGCTCACGCGGAACTGTTCCGGCGTCATAAAGTTGTTTTTATTTTGCTCGTAGTAGCTGGCAACTTCCTGCTCGGTAACAGACTGCTTCGCGGCCAGTGCGTTAACGTCAATCGTCGCCTCGCGAACGATACGCTGCTGTGCAACCAGCGCCGCCAGCTCGTCCGTTTCGCCTTTCAGCATGAAGTCCGTACCGGCAACACCGTTGATCAGCTGCTGGGTAGTGAGCTGATTACGTAATGCCTGAGCGTACTGATCGGCGGTCATTCCCATCTGATTAACAATCGCGTTGTAGCGGTTGTTATCAAATTTGCCGTCCACCTGGAACGCAGGCGTGGCGAAAATAGCCTGTTTGACCTGATCGTCGCTGATGTTGAGCTTAAGCTCGTGGGAGTACTGATCCAGCAGCGCTTCGTCAATAAGACGATTCAGCACCTGCTGACGCAGCGTTTTCATGTAGCCTTCGTTCGCAGCCAGTTCGGAGTATTGATCGCCCAGCTGTTGCTGCATGCGGTTACGTTCGCTGTTGAACGCATTCTCGAACTGCCCGCGGCTGATCTCCTGGCCATTCACTTTGGCGGCGAAGTTATTGCCCCCGCCAATCAGGTAACCACTCACGCCGGTCAAAATGAACGACACGATAATGATACCGAAAATAATCTTGAGCACGAGACTGTTAGCAGCCGTGCGTAAGCTGTCCATCATGGTGTAACCACACTCCGCTGTAGATGACTATACGCGTTATCTCTCAAGCCGCCTGCGCGCAGGCACAACAACGGCGGCAAGGATTTTGAGTATATATGCTTCACGCAGCATAGCGTTTCCTGAACGCTGCGCACAAAGGTCTATTGTGACAAGAAACAGGGGCAATTGTCAGCCCACAACGCGTAGAAAGTACCGGAATTACAAATAAAAAAGGCACATCAGTCGATGCGCCCTTGTACTTCGTCACATCCCCAAAGGGGAAATCACTTAGTTTACCGCGTCTTTCAGTGCTTTACCTGCACGGAAGCCCGGTACTTTAGCCGCGGCGATGGTGATCTCTTTACCTGTTTGCGGGTTGCGACCAGTACGGGCAGCACGCTCTTTAACGGCAAAAGTACCAAAACCTACCAGCGCTACGTCATCACCTTCTTTCAGAGATTCAGTAACAGAAGCAATAATTGCATCTAACGCACGTCCAGCCGCAGCTTTAGAGATATCAGCCCCTGCAGCAATTTTGTCGATCAGTTGAGATTTATTCACTCTTCTCTTCCTCTTTATAATTTATATCGCACCTGAATCCTTCAAAGTGCGAACGCGCAGCAGTTATATCAGGCCTGCCATGCCCTTACAACACCCGTTAATGATGGCAAGCCCAATCCGTCATCTAAATTAGCTATACAAAAAAAGGCTGGCAAGTCCGAAATGGCCTGCCAGCCCTGTTTTTATTAGTGCTCTTTGCGCGAGGTCACTATTTTGCGGTCACAACCTGCATTCCGGAGGGCTCATTTTGCAACGCAAGCGTCAGAACCTCCTCAATGCGTTTCACCGGATGGATGTCCAGATCGGCAATCACGTTGTCCGGAATCTCTTCCAGGTCACGTTTGTTTTCGTCTGGAATTAAGACCGTTTTAATACCACCACGGTGTGCCGCCAGCAGTTTTTCTTTCAAACCACCAATAGGCAGAACCTGACCACGCAGGGTGATCTCGCCGGTCATCGCCACGTCGGCGCGTACCGGGTTACCGGTCAGACAAGACACCAGCGCGGTACACATGGCAATACCCGCACTTGGACCATCTTTCGGCGTCGCCCCTTCAGGTACGTGAACGTGGATGTCGCGTTTTTCGTAAAAGTCCGGATTAATACCCAGTTTTTCCGCACGCGCCCGCACCACGGTCAGTGCTGCCTGAATGGATTCCTGCATGACTTCACCCAGCGAACCGGTGTAGGTCAGCTTACCTTTACCCGGTACGCAGGCGGTTTCGATAGTCAGCAGATCGCCGCCCACTTCCGTCCACGCCAGACCCGTTACCTGACCAACGCGGTTTTCGTTGTCCGCGCGGCCATAGTCAAAGCGTTGAACGCCCAGGTAGTCGTGCAGGTTATCACCATTGATCACGATGTGTTTCAGCGACTTGTCGAGCAGCAGCTGTTTCACCGCTTTACGGCACAGTTTGGAGATTTCGCGCTCCAGACTACGCACGCCGGCTTCACGGGTGTAGTAACGAATAATGCCCACAATGGCGCTATCGTCGACCGTTAGCTCGCCTTTTTTCAGCGCATTACGCTCAATCTGTTTCGGCAACAGGTGACGTTTAGCAATGTTCAGCTTCTCGTCTTCGGTATAACCGGACAGACGGATCACTTCCATACGATCCAGCAACGGCGCTGGAATATTCATGGAGTTAGAGGTCGCAACGAACATCACGTCGCTGAGGTCGTAGTCCACTTCCAGGTAGTGATCGCTGAACGCCACGTTCTGCTCTGGATCCAGCACCTCAAGCAGTGCGGAAGCCGGATCGCCACGCATGTCAGAAGACATTTTGTCGATCTCATCGAGCAGGAACAGCGGGTTTTTAACGCCCACTTTAGCCATTTTCTGGATCAGTTTACCCGGCATAGAGCCAATATAGGTCCGGCGGTGACCGCGAATTTCAGCTTCATCACGCACGCCGCCCAGCGCCATACGAATATATTTACGTCCGGTGGCTTTAGCGATGGACTGTCCCAGAGAAGTTTTACCTACCCCCGGCGGCCCAACCAGGCACAGGATCGGTCCCTTGATTTTGTTCACACGGCTTTGAACCGCGAGATACTCAAGGATACGATCTTTGACGCGTTCCAGACCGTAGTGGTCAGTATCGAGGATTTCCTGCGCCTGACGCAGGTCTTTTTTGACCTTGCTACGCGCATTCCACGGTACCTGAACCATCCAGTCGATGTAGCCACGCACTACGGTCGCTTCCGCGGACATCGGAGACATCATTTTCAGCTTCTGCAGTTCTGCTTCCGCTTTCTCTTTTGCCTCTTTCGGCATTTTCGCCGCGTCGATTTTACGCTTCAACGCTTCGTTTTCGTCCGGCGCATCGTCCATCTCGCCGAGCTCTTTCTGAATGGCTTTCATCTGCTCGTTCAGATAGTACTCACGCTGGGATTTTTCCATCTGCTTTTTCACGCGGTTGCGAATGCGTTTCTCAACCTGCAGCAGATCAATTTCAGACTCCATCATCGCCATCAGATATTCCAGACGTTCGTTAACGTCGGACATCTCCAGCACGGACTGCTTGTCAGCCAGTTTCAGCGGCATGTGTGCAGCGATGGTGTCCGCCAGACGTGCAGGATCGTCAATGCTGTTCAGCGACGTCAGCACTTCTGGTGGGATTTTCTTGTTCAGCTTGATATAGCCTTCGAACTGGCTGATAGCGGTACGCACCAGCACTTCCTGTTCGCGCTCATCAATGGCTGGCGAGTCAAGGTACTCCGCTTTCGCAGAGAAATGCTCGCCGTTGTCAGACAGCGCAGAAATACGCGCGCGCTGTAACCCCTCGACCAGCACTTTTACGGTGCCGTCAGGCAGTTTCAGCATCTGCAGAATAGAGGCCACGGTCCCGACGGTGAAAAGATCGTTTACACCCGGCTCATCCGTTGACGCTTCTTTCTGTGCGACCAGCATGATTTTTTTATCATGGTCCATAGCCGCTTCCAGACAACGGATAGATTTTTCCCGCCCTACAAATAAGGGTATGACCATGTGCGGATAAACCACCACATCGCGCAACGGCAATACGGGGATTTCAATGCGTTCAGAACGCTCAGGATTCATAGAGCTCTCTCTTAGTTTAGTTTCCGCCAGGTAATCAGGTGGTACGACTGTGCTCCACACCACCTTTAACATGTATGTCAGTATATGGGGATGTTTCCCACACATTCAACGCCATGTTTACGGAAAAATAAAAGGGGAGATAAAATCCCCCCTTTTTAATTAAATGTCTGTATGAATTGATGAATTATTCGCCAGATGCCTGCTGCGCTTCCGGCTTACCGTAAATCAGCAACGGCTTGCTCTGACCGCCAATCACCGACTCATCGATCACCACTTTTTCGACGTCTTCCATAGACGGCAGATCGTACATGGTGTCGAGCAGCGCGGCTTCGACGATTGAACGCAGACCACGAGCACCAGTTTTACGCGCCATCGCTTTCTTGGCGATCGCATCCAGCGCTTCCTCACGGAATTCCAGATCGACACCTTCAAGATTGAACAGCGCCTGGTACTGCTTGGTCAGGGCGTTTTTCGGCTCTTTGAGGATCTGGATCAATGCTTCTTCGCTCAGCTCGCTCAGCGTCGCGACAACCGGCAGACGACCGATGAACTCAGGGATCAGACCAAATTTGATCAGATCTTCTGGTTCTACCTGCGACAGCAGTTCACCTTCGCTGGCTTTGTCAGACTGCGCTTTTACCGTTGCGCCAAAACCAATGCCGGAGCCGGTTTCAACACGGTTAGCAATCACTTTATCCAGACCGGCAAAGGCACCGCCACAGATAAACAGGATCTTAGAGGTGTCAACCTGCAGGAATTCCTGTTGAGGATGTTTACGACCACCCTGCGGCGGAACGGCAGCAACCGTACCTTCGATCAGTTTCAACAGCGCCTGCTGTACGCCTTCGCCGGAAACGTCACGGGTAATGGACGGGTTATCGGACTTACGAGAAATCTTGTCAATTTCATCGATATAGACGATCCCGCGCTGTGCTTTCTGCACATCGTAATCGCATTTCTGCAGCAGTTTCTGAATAATGTTCTCAACATCTTCCCCCACATAACCGGCTTCGGTCAGCGTGGTGGCGTCGGCCATCGTGAACGGAACGTCCAGCAGGCGCGCCAGCGTTTCAGCCAGCAGCGTTTTACCGGAACCCGTCGGGCCAATCAGCAGGATGTTACTTTTGCCCAACTCGACGCCATTGCTGGTGTCGCCGTTGCGCAGACGTTTGTAATGGTTGTATACCGCGACCGCCAGCACTTTCTTCGCCTGCTCCTGACCGATAACGTAATCGTCCAGGTGGTTGCGAATTTCATGTGGCGTCGGCAGCGCACTGCGTTCACGGTGCGGTGCTACTTCCTTAATCTCTTCGCGAATGATGTCGTTACATAAATCAACACATTCGTCGCAGATATACACGGATGGTCCGGCAATCAGCTTACGCACTTCATGCTGGCTTTTGCCGCAAAAAGAGCAGTACAACAATTTGCCCGAGCCATCTTTGCGTTTATCTGTCATGGGTCAAAACCTCTTCTTTGTTCTTTGTGCCGCACACGACGACGCAAATGCCATTCTCAGGCGCAAGACGCTAGTCAGCGTTGTGCCGCTCCAGGTAATTATAGCGGCACACCTGCGCGCTGGGCATTAATTACGATGGGTCAAAATCGAGTCGACCAGACCGTACTCTACCGCTTCAGAAGCGGAGAGGAAGCGATCGCGCTCGGTATCACGTTCAATCTGCTCAAGAGATTGACCCGTATGATGCGCCATAAGTTCGTTCATGCGCCCTTTTACCTTCAGGATTTCACGGGCATGAATTTCAATATCCGTTGCCTGGCCCTGGTAACCGCCCAGAGGCTGGTGGATCATGACGCGAGAGTTAGGCAGGCAAAAACGTTTACCTTTCGCCCCGGCAGTCAGCAGGAACGCGCCCATTGAGGCCGCCTGGCCCATACAAATGGTGCTGACGTCCGGCTTAATAAACTGCATGGTGTCATAGATAGACATCCCGGCAGTGATCACTCCACCAGGGGAGTTGATGTACAGGTAGATATCTTTTTCTGGGTTTTCTGCTTCCAGGAACAGCATCTGCGCCACGATCAGGTTAGCCATATGGTCTTCGACCTGGCCGGTCAGAAAAATGACGCGTTCCTTAAGTAGACGAGAATAGATATCAAAAGAGCGCTCACCACGTGAGGTCTGTTCAATGACCATCGGCACCAGCGCCATATGGGGTGCAAAGTTATCTCGTTCGCCGCTGTATGACATTTCCGTCTCCTGGATAAAATTTGAAAAAACCTGCTGTGCTGATTGTAACCTTATGGACGGATTATCAGCTAGTCCCTCAGTAATGGGTACGACATCGCCATAATTCAAGCATAACAATCTTTTGTTGTAACGCTAACACTGAAACGCTGTTTTCGCACTCTTCCCATGCAAAATGCGTGACAAAAAAAAACCCGCCACCAAAAGGTGACGGGCTTGCGTACGAAATTCGAGCTAAAAAAGCGACGAATTACGCCTGCTGGTTCATCAGCTCGTTGAAGGAAGTGGCTTTTTCAGTCACTTTCGCTTTCGCCAGAACGGCTTCAACAGCCTGCTCTTCCAGAGCGACGTTACGCATATTGTCCATCAGCTCTTTATTTTTGCTGTAGAACTCAACAACTTCTTTCGGATCTTCGTAAGCAGAAGCCATCTCTTCGATCAGGCCTTTAACGCGATCTTCATCAGCTTTCAGCTCGTTGGTGCGAATCACTTCGCCCAGCAGCAGACCGACAACTACGCGACGCTTAGCCTGTTCTTCGAACAGTTCACGCGGCAGTTCCAGAGCTTGTTTCTCGTTGCCGCCGAAACGCTGTGCAGCCTGACGACGCAGAACGTCGATTTCGCTGTCGATCAGAGCAGCCGGAACGTCGATGTCGTTAGCTTTTACCAGACCTTCGATCGCCTGAGACTTAACGCGGTTACGCACAGCGCCTTTCAGCTCGCGTTCCATGTTTTTGCGTACTTCAGCGCGCAGACCTGCTACGGAACCATCTTCAACGCCGAAACGTTTGATGAATTCTTCAGTCAGTTCCGGCAGCTCGCGTTCTTCAACTTTCTTCAGGTTGATAACGAACTTAGCGGCTTTACCTTTCAGGTTTTCAGCGTGGTACTCTTCTGGGAAAGTCACGTCAATAGTGAATTCTTCACCAGCTTTGTGGCCTTTAACGCCTTCTTCGAAGCCTGGGATCATACGACCCTGGCCCATCGCCAGTACGAAGTCAGACGCTTTGCCGCCTTCGAACTCTTCGCCGTCTACAGAACCGGTGAAGTCGATGGTTACACGGTCTTCTGCATCTGCAGCGCCGTCTTTGTCTTTCCAGGTAGCCTGCTGCTTACGCAGGGTATCCAGCATCACGTCAACGTCAGCGTCGGTGACTTCAACAACCGGTTTTTCAACTTCGATTGCTTCCAGGCCAGTCAGCTCAACTTCCGGGTAAACTTCGAACTCTACCGCGTAAGTAAAATCTTCACCCAGTTTGTATTCGCCCGGAACGTAGTTCGGTGCGCCAGCCGGATTGATTTTTTCTTTGATGATCGCGTCAACGAAGTTGCGGCTCATCAGGTCACCCAGAACGTCCTGGCGAACAGATGCGCCATAACGCTGAGCAACAACATTCATCGGTACTTTTCCTTTGCGGAAACCGTCAATACGCACTTTCTTCGCTACGTTGACCAGCTCGCTTTTCACAGCGGTCTCGATGCTGTCAGCAGCGATAGTAATCGTTACACGGCGGCCAAGGCCTTGAGTGGTTTCAACTGAAACTTGCATCTTGTTACCTCAAAAAATCACAGTGCTCGGTCAACTCTTCTCCGCAAGCACAGGTTGTTGGCTTCGCGGAACTGGGATGTTCTCATAAGCAATCACATTCCCTGTCGTCAGAATCATCCCGAAGACATTCCGAAAAATAAGACGCGCATTATAGCGGCATCACTTTTATGAGTCGAGAACGGTTATCGCGCGTTGCTGCGGCTTTTTTCACAATTCCCGGCTAATTTTTGTCTGAATACTGTACGAGCGCCCCAGAATTCAGACAAAACAAAACGGCCCGCAGGCCGTTTTCACATAATCTGTAGCAACATACTGGAAAAGCGTCGGTTGTTGCAAATCCGTTTTTACGCGATGCTTCCCGCCCCACGACACGGAGGCGATGCAAAAATCGTATCCTGCAACGCTTCCCACTCCTTAATGGTATAGGTATGCAGGGCAAGCGCATGAACGGTTGTGGAAAGCTCCGCCGTTAATGTGCTGTAAATCATCCGATGACGATTAAGAAAACGTTCACCTGTAAAGCGATCGCTAACCAGCACAACCTTAAAGTGGCTTTCAGAACCAGCCGGGACATTGTGACGATAGCTTTCATCCACAACTTCGAGGAATACGGGTTCGAACGCTGCCCTTAATTTTTCTTCTATTTGCTCACGAATCATCATGAAATTTTTCCTCCGACAACGCTGAGATGTCACCCATCCCTTTAAATACTAGCCGCTTTTACCGTTTTCATTACACCTTAGCAACAAAAAATTAGCCCTTGTCTGATTTTCTCAGCCAAACGGATGAAGTTCACTGAATCCACCCTTCGATTTATTGCAAAAAGTCCGTTTATGGTCTCCACAAAGTCATAAAACGGACAACACAATGAATTTACATGCGTTACCCACTTCCCCTCATCGTTGGCGATGTTATGATGGCGGGAATTTTCTCCAACCATACAATTTAGATTCGCTGAGAGCCCTGGCATGTTTAAAAAAATCCTCGTCCCGTTTGTCGCGCTGTTTATGTTAGCTGGATGCGCAACGCCACCGACCACTATTGAAGTTTCCCCAAAAATCACTCTGCCGCAGCAGGACCCAAGCCTGATGGGCGTGACCGTTAGCATCAACGGTGCCGACCAGCGTCAGGATCAGGCGCTGGCAAAAGTCACCCGTGACAACCAGTTGGTTACCCTGACCGCGTCTCGCGATCTGCGCTTCCTGCTGCAAGAAGTACTGGAAAAACAGATGACCGCACGCGGTTATATGATTGGGCCAAACGGTGCAGTCAACCTGCAAATTATTGTTAGCCAACTGTATGCTGACGTGTCTCAGGGTAGCGTGCGTTACAACATCGCCACCAAGGCAGACATCGCCATCATCGCGACCGCCGCTAACGGCAACAAGATGACCAAAAACTACCGCGCAAGCTATTCTGTTGAAGGCGCACTGCAGGCCTCTAACAAAAATATCGCTGACGCCGTTAACAGCGTACTGACCGACACCATCGCTGATATGTCTCAGGACACCAGCGTTCACGATTTCATCAAGCAGAACGCTCGTTAATTTCTGCCCATATGGCCCGGCGCTCGTCGGGCCTATAGAAGCCCATGTCCAGTCATTACTTACGTATTTTTCAGCAACCACGTTCAGCTATCCTGCTCATACTGGGATTCGCCTCCGGTTTACCGCTCGCTCTGACCTCGGGTACGCTTCAGGCGTGGATGACGGTCGAGAATATCGATCTTAAAACCATTGGTTTCTTTTCTCTGGTCGGCCAGGCCTACGTGTTTAAGTTCCTCTGGTCCCCGCTAATGGACCGCTACACTCCGCCGTTTTTAGGTCGACGCCGGGGTTGGCTGCTGGCAACCCAGGTACTGTTACTGATTTCTATCGCCGCGATGGGTTTTCTGGAACCTGGTACGCAGCTGCGCTGGATGGCCGCGCTAGCGGTGGTGATCGCGTTTTGCTCAGCATCGCAGGACATCGTCTTTGATGCCTGGAAAACCGACGTGTTGCCCGCCGAAGAACGCGGCACCGGTGCGGCTATCAGCGTGCTGGGCTATCGCTTAGGGATGCTGGTTTCCGGTGGGCTGGCCCTGTGGATGGCCGATCGCTGGCTGGGCTGGCAGGGCATGTACTGGCTGATGGCGGCGCTGATGATACCTTGTATCATCGCGACCCTGTTGGCCCCCGAACCAACTGATGCCATTCCGGTGCCCAAAACGCTGGAGCAGGCGGTAGTCGCCCCGCTGCGCGACTTCTTTGGTCGTAACAACGCCTGGCTGATCCTGCTGCTGATTGTGCTGTATAAGCTTGGGGATGCTTTCGCCATGAGCCTGACCACCACCTTTTTAATCCGCGGCGTTGGGTTTGATGCGGGTGAAGTTGGCGTGGTGAATAAAACGCTCGGTCTGCTGGCCACCATCGTTGGCGCGCTGTACGGCGGGATCCTGATGCAGCGCCTTTCGCTGTTTCGCGCCTTGCTGATTTTCGGCATCCTGCAGGGGGCGTCGAATGCGGGTTATTGGTTACTGTCCATCACTGACAAACACATGTTCAGTATGGCGGCCGCCGTCTTCTTTGAAAACCTGTGCGGTGGAATGGGCACGGCAGCGTTTGTCGCCTTATTAATGACGCTGTGCAATAAGTCCTTCTCAGCGACCCAGTTCGCCCTGCTCTCCGCGCTTTCAGCCGTTGGTCGCGTTTACGTTGGCCCGGTAGCGGGTTGGTTTGTCGAAGCGCACGGTTGGCCAACGTTTTATTTGTTCTCCGTGTTTGCCGCGATCCCCGGCCTCATACTGCTGCTGGTTTGTCGTCAGACGCTGGAGCATAGCTGGAAAAATGAAAGCTTTATTCCACGCACGGAATTTCGTGGGGCGTACAGCCTGGCATTAATGACGTTGGTAGCGGGCTGCTGCTTACTGCTGGTTTGGCTACTGCTGTTAACTATGAACGCACTGGATTACACCAACTTCTCCTTCCTGCCGGAACTGCTTGAAGTCTCAGTGGTGGTCGCGGTCTGTGGAGTCGTTTTTGGTGGATTGCTGGATTATCTGGCACTGCGCAAAACCCGGCTGGCGTAACAATCCGCATTAATATCGCCGTTGTAATCACCTTGCGTAATTATAACGGCTAAATAAACAACAATCGCTAAAAATATAATTTGTTATTTTGTGCGCCAAAGAATTTGGAAATTATTGACGCCTTTTATATATACTATTTTCCTTACTCGATTCAGCCACTACAGATTTATTTTTTGTTCTTTAATTGTCTTTTTATTGATAATCAATTGTTAAACAATTGTTTTATTTTCGTATTGGTTATACCAATTGCCCTCAGCAAGTCCCTCGCCTGCCCGCTTTCGTTATAACGTGATGTTGCAACAGGTTCTTAAAGCCAAAGCGACATATATTGCAACATATGTGACATGCGCGGCAGAACCCAGTAACACAGATCCAAGGATGTTTACAGTAATGTAACCTTCCCGTAAAATGACCTCACACTTTAAACGCCACCCGGTCCCGTGGAATTGAGGTCGTTAAATGAGACTCAGGAAATACAATAAAAGTTTGGGATGGTTGTCATTAATTGCAGGTACTGCGTTACTCAGTGGCTGTAATTCTGCGCTGCTTGACCCTAAAGGACAGATTGGACTGGAACAACGTTCATTGATACTGACGGCATTTGGCCTGATGTTGATTGTCGTTATTCCCGCCATCTTGATGGCTGTTGGTTTTGCCTGGAAGTATCGTGCAAGCAATAAAGATGCGAAGTACAGCCCGAACTGGTCACACTCCAATAAAGTGGAAGCTGTGGTCTGGACGGTGCCGATCTTAATCATCATTTTCCTTGCCGTACTGACCTGGAAAACCACTCACGCTCTTGAGCCAAGCAAACCGCTGGCGCATGACGAGAAGCCCATTACCATCGAAGTGGTTTCCATGGACTGGAAATGGTTCTTCATCTATCCGGAACAGGGTATCGCTACCGTGAATGAAATCGCCTTCCCGGCGAATACTCCGGTTGAGTTCAAAGTGACATCCAACTCCGTGATGAACTCCTTCTTTATCCCGCGTCTGGGTAGCCAGATTTATGCCATGGCCGGTATGCAGACTCGACTGCATCTGATCGCCAACGAAGCCGGTACTTATGATGGTATCTCCGCAAGCTATAGCGGACCTGGCTTCTCCGGTATGAAGTTCAAGGCTATCGCAACAAAGGACCGCGCCGAATTCGACCAATGGGTTGCTAAAGCTAAACAGTCCACGAACACCATGAGCGACATGGCAGCGTTCGAGAAAGTGGCTGTGCCAAGTGAATACAACCAGGTGGAATACTTCTCCAACGTGAAACCCGATTTGTTTAAAGACGTTATTAACAAATTTATGGCTCACGGTAAGAGCATGGACATGACCCAACCCGAAGGTGAGCACAGCGCACACGAAGGCATGGACATGAGCCACGCGGAATCCGCCCACTCCAAGGGTTGAGGAAGAATACGATGTTCGGAAAATTGACGCTGGATGCAGTGCCGTTCCATGAACCCATTGTCATGGTTACGATCGCTGCAATAATCATCGGTGGTGCGGCCTTACTGGGCCTAATCACTTACTTCGGTAAGTGGACCTATCTATGGAAAGAGTGGCTGACTTCTGTTGACCACAAACGCCTTGGCATCATGTATGTCATCGTTGCAATCGTCATGTTGATTCGTGGCTTTGCCGACGCCATCATGATGCGTAGCCAGCAAGCGCTGGCTTCTGCAGGTGAAGCGGGCTTCCTGCCACCTCACCACTACGATCAGATCTTCACGGCTCACGGCGTGATTATGATCTTCTTCGTGGCAATGCCATTTGTTATCGGTCTGATGAACCTGGTGGTTCCGCTGCAGATCGGCGCTCGTGACGTTGCGTTCCCATTCCTGAACAACCTGAGCTTCTGGTTCACCGTTGTCGGCGTAATCCTGGTTAACCTGTCTCTGGGCGTGGGAGAGTTCGCACAGACCGGTTGGCTGGCGTACCCGCCGCTCTCGGGAATAGAGTACAGTCCAAGCGTCGGGGTCGATTATTGGATATGGGCAGTTCAGTTGTCAGGTATTGGTACCACTCTGACCGGTATCAACTTCTTTGTGACCATCATTAAGATGCGTGCGCCAGGAATGACCATGTTCAAGATGCCGGTATTTAGCTGGGCATCTCTGTGTGCGAACATCCTGATTATCGCTTCTTTCCCAATCCTGACGGTTACCGTCGCGTTGCTGACCCTGGATCGCTATCTGGGTACCCATTTCTTTACCAACGATATGGGCGGCAACATGATGATGTACATCAACCTGATTTGGGCCTGGGGCCATCCGGAAGTGTACATTCTGGTTCTGCCGGTGTTCGGTGTATTCTCCGAAATCGCTGCAACCTTCTCGCGTAAACGTCTGTTTGGCTACACCTCACTGGTGTGGGCAACCGTGTGTATCACCGTTCTGTCGTTCGTTGTTTGGCTGCACCACTTCTTCACCATGGGTGCGGGCGCTAACGTAAACGCCTTCTTCGGTATTACCACCATGATTATCGCTATCCCAACCGGGGTGAAGATTTTCAACTGGCTGTTCACCATGTATCAGGGCCGTATCGTATTCCACTCAGCGATGCTGTGGACGATTGGCTTTATCGTCACCTTCTCAGTCGGCGGCATGACCGGCGTACTGCTGGCGGTGCCGGGTGCGGACTTCGTACTGCACAACAGTCTGTTCCTGATTGCGCACTTCCATAACGTTATCATCGGCGGCGTTGTATTTGGATGCTTCGCTGGTATGACCTACTGGTGGCCAAAAGCGTTTGGCTTCACGCTGAACGAAACCTGGGGTAAACGCGCATTCTGGTTCTGGATCATCGGCTTCTTCGTGGCATTTATGCCGCTGTACGTGCTGGGCTTCATGGGTATGACCCGTCGCCTCAGCCAGCAGATTGACCCGCAGTTCCATCCGATGCTGGTCGTTGCCGCCTGCGGTGCCGCGCTGATTGCACTGGGTATCCTGTGCCAGTTGATTCAGATTTACGTGTCTATTCGCGACCGCGAGCAGAACCGTGACCTGACCGGTGACCCATGGGGTGGTCGTACGCTGGAGTGGGCAACGTCTTCCCCGCCTCCGTTCTATAACTTTGCCATTGTGCCGCACGTTCACGAGCGTGATGCCTTCTGGGAAATGAAAGAAAAAGGTGAAGCGTACAAACAGCCTGCGCACTATGAAGAAATTCATATGCCGAAGAACAGCGGTGCCGGTATCGTCATTACCGCCTTCGCAACACTGTTTGGTTTCGCCATGATCTGGCATATCTGGTGGCTGGCGATTGCAAGCTTCGCAGGCATGATCATCAGCTGGATTGTGAAAAGCTTTGATGAAGACGTGGATTACTACGTGCCGGTCCCGGAAGTCGAAAAACTGGAAAATCAGCATTTCGATGAGATTACTAAGGCAGGGCTGAAAAATGGCAACTGATACTTTAACGCACGCGACTGCCCACGCGCACGAACACGGGCACCACGATGCAGGCCAGACCAAGATCTTCGGATTCTGGATCTACCTGATGAGCGACTGCATTCTGTTCTCTATTCTGTTTGCAACCTATGCCGTTCTGGTGAACGGCACCGCAGGTGGCCCAACAGGTAAGGACATTTTTGAACTGCCGTTCGTTCTGGTTGAAACATTCCTGCTGTTATTCAGCTCCATTACTTACGGCATGGCAGCGATTGCCATGTACAAGAACAACAAGAGTCAGGTTATCTCCTGGCTGGCGTTGACCTTCTTGTTCGGTGCCGGATTCATCGGGATGGAACTCTATGAATTCCATCACCTGATTGTTAACGGTATGGGCCCGGATCGCAGCGGCTTCCTGTCTGCGTTCTTCGCGCTGGTCGGCACGCACGGTCTGCACGTTACCTCCGGTCTTATCTGGATGGCGGTGCTGATGGTGCAAGTTGCTCGTCGCGGCCTGACCAGTACTAACCGCACCCGCATCATGTGTCTGAGTCTGTTCTGGCACTTCCTTGATGTGGTGTGGATCTGTGTGTTCACTGTTGTTTATCTGATGGGGGCGATGTAATGAGTCATTCTAACGAGAGCGGCGGCGCATCCCATGGCAGCGTAAAGACCTACATGACAGGTTTTATCCTGTCGGTAATCCTGACGGTCATTCCGTTCTGGATGGTCATGACGGGTGCTGCCTCTCCGGCCGTCATTCTGGGAACTATTCTGGCAATGGCAGTGGTACAGATTCTGGTGCACCTGGTGTGCTTCCTGCACATGAATAGCAAATCTGATGAAGGTTGGAACATGACGGCCTTTGTCTTTACTGTGCTAATCATCGCCATCCTGGTTGTGGGCTCCATCTGGATTATGTGGAACCTTAACTACAACATGATGATGCACTAAGAGCGGCGATTATGATGTTTAAGCAATACCTGCAAGTAACGAAACCAGGCATCATCTTTGGCAACCTGATCTCGGTGATTGGGGGGTTCCTGCTGGCCTCGAAAGGCAGCATCGACTATCCCCTGTTTATCTACACGTTGGTTGGGGTGTCACTGGTTGTGGCGTCGGGTTGTGTATTTAACAACTACATCGACAGGGATATCGACAGGAAGATGGAGAGGACCAAAAACCGCGTGCTGGTTAAAGGTCTGATTTCCCCTGCGGTCTCGCTGGTATACGCCACCCTGCTGGGTATTGCTGGCTTTATGCTGCTGTGGTTTGGCGCGAACCCTCTGGCCTGCTGGCTGGGGGTAATGGGCTTCGTGGTCTATGTGGGCGTCTATAGCCTGTATATGAAGCGCCATTCCGTTTACGGTACGCTGATTGGCTCACTCTCCGGCGCAGCGCCGCCGGTGATTGGCTACTGCGCCGTAACCGGTGTGTTCGATAGCGGTGCGCTGATTCTGCTGGCTATTTTCAGCCTGTGGCAGATGCCGCACTCTTACGCGATTGCGATTTTCCGCTTCAAGGATTATCAGGCTGCCAACATCCCGGTACTGCCGGTGGTGAAAGGTATTTCGGTCGCGAAAAACCATATCACGCTGTACATCGTAGCGTTTGCTATCGCCACGTTAATGCTAACCCTGGGCGGCTATGCTGGTTATAAATACCTGATTGTTGCTGCGGCGGTGAGCGTCTGGTGGTTGGGCATGGCGCTGCGCGGATATAAAGTGGAAGATGACAGAGTCTGGGCGCGCAAGCTGTTCGGTTTCTCCATCATCGCCATTACCGCGCTTTCCGTGATGATGTCAGTCGACTTTATGGTGCCAAACTCGCAGAACCTGCTGACTTACGTCTGGTAAGAATCTGCAGATACGAAAAGGGTGCTCTGGCACCCTTTTTATTTACTACGTTATTTTGAGAGCGTCAGGTCTCGTCTTTTTGTTCTTCAGGCCAGCTCTCAAACAACCATTTCCCCGCTTCAGCCGACTCAGCAAACATCCTTACGGTTAACGGTATGCGTGTTGCTTCCACTTCTTCCCGGTTAGCTTTGAACCATCTCGTGAATAGTGGCAGATTGTGCCATGGATAATAAGGTTTCCAGTTCACACATGATAAATCAACTTTGAACTCTTTCTCATATCGATCCAGAGCGCTGTGGAGATCATCTCCGGGGACATCAAACAATTCTGAGTCGAGTTCTAAAGGAACCTCCTTCCATTTTTCATCCAAATACCCAGGTATTTCTTCCCTGAAAAGTTTTAACACATCGTCCTGAATACTCACTAGAATGATGTCCACTGAATACAGTCATCAGCTTGAAACAATTGGTTATATTTATCGCGAAATACCATTTCCTTTTCCCTCTTTCCATTAGAAACAACCACAAAAAGACTACACCCGTAATTATCACAAGTAAATTAGTTGCGTTGGTAATTATTTCAATTATCCCACTACACAATTCCACATATCGTAGAGGTTTACCCCACCCCTTCCCCGCTTTACACTAGGCGCGAAATTAATACAGAGGTGGGAATGAACGATTACAAAATGACGCCCGGTGAGTTGCGCGCCACCTGGGGTTTAGGGACCGTATTCTCGTTGCGCATGCTTGGCATGTTTATGGTCCTGCCGGTTCTGACCACATACGGTATGGCGCTACAGGGCGCCAGCGAAGCGCTGATAGGCCTTGCCATCGGCATTTACGGTCTGGCGCAGGCCGTTTTCCAGATCCCCTTTGGTCTGCTCTCTGACCGCATAGGTCGTAAGCCGCTTATCGTCGGCGGGCTGGCGGTATTCGTTCTCGGCAGCGTAATTGCCGCCCTCTCCGATTCAATCTGGGGAATTATTCTCGGCCGGGCTCTGCAAGGCTCTGGCGCGATTGCCGCCGCTGTGATGGCGCTGCTTTCCGACTTAACCCGTGAGCAAAACCGAACGAAAGCGATGGCGTTTATCGGCGTCAGCTTTGGTATCACTTTCGCCATTGCGATGGTGCTGGGGCCCATCGTTACCCATGCGCTGGGGCTACACGCGCTGTTCTGGATGATTGCCGCTCTTGCTACCACGGGTATCGTGCTGACTATTTGGGTCGTTCCTAATAGTACCAACCACGTGCTGAACCGCGAGTCGGGCATGGTAAAAGGCAGCTTCAGCAAAGTGCTCGCGGAACCTAAACTGCTGAAGCTCAACTTCGGCATCATGTGTCTGCACATTTTGCTGATGTCTACCTTCGTCGCCTTACCGGGCCAACTGGCGAAAGCAGGCTTCCCCGCCGCCGAACACTGGAAAATTTATCTGGTGACGATGCTGCTGTCTTTTGTTTCCGTGGTGCCGTTCATCATTTACGCCGAAGTGAAGCGCCGGATGAAACGCGTGTTCCTCGCCTGCGTGTTACTGATTCTTATTGCAGAGATTGTATTGTGGAGCGCTAACATTCGTTTCTGGGGGCTGATTGCGGGCGTTCAGATATTCTTCCTCGCCTTCAACCTGATGGAAGCCCTCCTCCCCTCGCTTATCAGTAAAGAATCTCCGGCTGGCTATAAAGGCACGGCGATGGGCGTTTACTCCACCAGCCAGTTCATCGGTGTGGCGATTGGCGGTTCGCTCGGCGGTTGGGTAGTCGAAATGTTTGATGGTCAGACAGTATTCCTGGCTGGTGCGCTTCTGGCGGCAGTGTGGTTATTGGTGGCAAGTACAATGAAAGAGCCGCCGTATGTCAGCAGCCTGCGGGTGGAAATCCCACCTGAAATTGCTGCGGATGACACCCTGAAGCAGCGTCTGCTGGCTAAAGAAGGGATAAGCGAAGTGTTAATTGTCGCGAAAGAGCACTCGGCCTACGTGAAAATCGACAGCAAAGTGACGAATCGATTTGAGGTTGAGCAGGCCATCAGCCAGGCGTGAAGATTGCCGGATGGCGGCTATCACCTTATCCGGCCTACCAATAGCGTGTGCTACCTGTAGGCCTGATAAGCGTAGCGCCATCAGGCATTACGACTTAATCGCGGAAGTTCTTAAACTGGAATGGCTGGCCGAGATCGCCACCGCGAACCAGCGCCATAACGGATTGCAGATCGTCACGCGCCTTACCGGTCACACGAATTTCTTCGCCCTGAATCTGCGCCTGCACCTTCAGTTTGCTGTCTTTAATCAGCTTAACGATTTTCTTTTGCACCGCGCTTTCAATGCCCTGCTTCAGCTTAGCTTCCACAAACCAGGTTTTACCGCTGTGCACGAAGGTTTCTGGTACGTCCAGCGACGTGCCCTCAATACCGCGCTTCAACAGCTTGGCACGTAAAATATCCAGCAACTGGTTGACCTGGAAATCAGACTCGCTCAGCACCTTAATCGTCTTATTTGACTCATTCAGCTCAAAAGTCGCTTCAACGCCACGAAAATCAAAGCGTGATTCCACTTCACGGCTGGCGTTATCTACCGCGTTACGGGCTTCCTGAAGATCAACTTCAGAAACAATATCGAAAGATGGCATCTTTTCCTCTCCCTTCATTTTTGATGCGAAGCATAATACCTGCAAAGTTACACAACAGACAGCGCTATACTAGGCTGTATCCTTTAATTGTACGTGGTACTGACACCTGCGAACAATAATGGGGTACGGCCGATATGGATTAACACCTGGTGCTGTTGCAGGTGAGGAGGAAAAATGAAAATTACCGTACTGGGATGTGGAGCGTTAGGACAGCTTTGGCTAACCGCGCTGTGCAAACATGGACATGAAGTTCAGGGGTGGCTACGCGTACCGCAACCCTATTGCAGCGTTAACCTGATCGACACGGATGGGTCAGTTTTTAATGAATCCCTGACGGCAAACGACCCCGATTTTTTGGCGAAAAGCGACCTGCTGCTGGTCACCCTGAAAGCCTGGCAGGTTTCTGATGCGGTAAAAGGCCTGGCCGCAATACTGCCTGAAACCACTCCCATTCTGCTGATTCACAACGGTATGGGGACGATTGAAGAACTGCATAACATTAAGCAACCTCTGCTGATGGGCACCACCACCCACGCGGCACGCCGTGACGGGAACGTCATCATTCATGTCGCTCAGGGTACTACAAGGATTGGTCCGGCGCGTGAACAAGACGGTGATTTCAGCTATCTGGCTGAAGTCCTGCAAGAAGTGCTGCCGGACGTCGCCTGGCACAACACTATCCGCGCCGAGCTATGGCGCAAGCTGGCAGTAAACTGCGTTATTAATCCGCTGACCGCATTATGGGATTGCCCAAACGGCGAGTTACGCCATCATCCAGAAAAAATAGCACTCATCTGCGAGGAAGTAGCAGCGGTCATTGAACGCGAAGGCCACCACACATCAGCGGATGATTTACGCTATTATGTCGAGCAAGTAATTGACAGTACTGCGGAAAATATCTCATCGATGCTGCAAGACATTCGTGCGCTGCGCCATACTGAGATCGATTACATTACCGGCTATTTGTTAAAACGCGCCCGCGCGCACGGCATCGCCGTCCCGGAAAATGCCCGCCTGTTTGAAATGGTTAAGAGAAAGGAAAGTGAGTATGAGCGCTCAAGCACTGGTATGTCTCGCCCCTGGTAGTGAAGAAACCGAAGCGGTCACCACTATCGATCTGCTGGTTCGCGGCGGGATTAAGGTCACGACCGCAAGCGTCGCCAGCGATGGCGGCCTGGCTATTGTGTGTTCACGCGGAGTGAAGCTGCTGGCGGATGCGCCATTAGTGGAAGTTGCTGACGGCGATTTCGATATCATCGTGCTGCCGGGCGGAATTAAAGGCGCCGAGTGTTTTCGCGACAGCCCTCTGCTGGTCGAAACCGTGAAACAGTTTCATCGCTCCGGGCGCATTGTCGCAGCAATTTGCGCCGCTGCCGCCACCGTCCTCGTCCCACACGATATTTTCCCCATCGGAAATATGACGGGCTTCCCGGCGCTGAAAGACAAGATCCCCGCTGACCAGTGGCAGGACAAGCGCGTCGTATGGGATCCGCGCGTCAATCTGTTAACCAGCCAGGGACCGGGAACCTCAATCGATTTCGGTTTAAAAATCATTGATCTGCTGGTGAGTCGCGAAAAAGCTCACGAGGTGGCGTCACAGCTGGTGATGGCCGCGGGAATTTATAACTACTACGAGTAAACTTTCAGGCCACTCACATACAAGGAATTATAATGAAAGGATATCTGAGCACAGTGGCTTTACTGCTCTTTTCTGGTTACGCCTGTGCAACACAGCTTGAAATAAAAAACCTTGAGTATCGCTATCCCGCAAGTACTGAGATGCAGTATCGCGTGCCGTGGTTTACTTCAAAGGAAAGCCCACAGGTTGCAAAACGCATTAACGATTATATTTTCGCCAGCTTTATCAATCAGCTACCGGGAAATAATCCGCAAACGACAGTGAATCAGTTTGCAAATTCAGAGATGAACCCTACCGCAAACCTTGACTACACGATTGAGTATCGCGATGCCAATGTCCTGACCCTGAATATGTTTGTCGAAGGCTGCGGAGCGTATTGCGAGTCATACAATGTGCCGATCAGCTTCGATTTGGCCAGCGGCGCGGCAATTACCCTTAACGATCTTTTTTCCCGCTCCACGATGGCCGAATTAAACACCCGCATCAGAAAAGATATCCGCAGCCAAATTGATACCTTTGTTACGGCACAGAAGGACGGTGGAGATCCTGGCTATGCCGAATTCTACGCCTCGTGCGCAACCTACACTGACGGGTTGTACTACATCGACAGATTCTCCCTGCAAAAAGATCATCTGGCTTTCCTGAACGGACGCTGTAGCAACCATGCCAACCGCGCGGGTGACGAGCTGGGCGATTTCACCACGAAAATCCCTACCGGTGAACTGCATAAACAGTTCACGCCATACGGCCAGTATCTGACTGGTGCAAAGAGTACAACACCGGTTGAGCCCACTCCCGGCATTGACGGCAAGGTCATGTACGGCACGTTGGGAAAAAGCATGCGTATTGTGCTGAAGGTGGACTGCAAATACGGTGATTTTTTTGAAGGGGCTTACTTTTACCAGAAATTTGGCGCACCGATTGAATTAACCGGTAAGTGCGACACAGCCGACAATCGACATTATGAACTGAAGACGTCTGCCGCTGAACAATCGGAAGAGAAGATAACGCTGGAGTTAAAAGACGGTGTCTATCAGGGCGTCTGGGAATCGAACGGAAAGACACTACCCGTGCGTTTTGAATAATATCGTTATATTGCCGGATGGCGGCGTAACCGCCTTATCCGGCTTACAACACGGTGTTTAGTCAATTACGGGCGGTACACCTTCACGTTTTCAAAGCCCTGCTCGCGCAGATACAGCGCCTGCAGGCGGCTCATCACCCCGCGTTCACACCACAGCAGCCAGGTTTTACTCTGGTCCAAATCGCCGAATTTAGTGCTCAGTTTGTAGAACGGCAGAGAAACGACGTCCACACCGTCAACTTTCAGCGGTTTGTCATCCTGTTCATCCACCGAACGGATATCCAGAATCACATCGTTCGGGCCGAAGCCGCTCACGGTTTCAACTTCCACCACGGTCTGCTGTGTCTGCTGAGCGATATCGCGAATATCGATATTGTTGGCTTCTTCAACCACCTTATCGAGGATAGAGAAATCGAAGTTTTCTTCTTCAGCCTCAATCTTCGCTTTAACCGCTTTCACCGTCGGGCTTTTTGAAATCACACCACAGTATTCCGGCATGGTACGGGCAAAGTCCTCGGTACCAATTTCACGCGCCAGATTGATGATGTGCTCTTTATCATGGGAGATAAGCGGGCGCAGGATCAGGGTGTCAGATACGTTATCGATCAGGCGCAGGTTGGTCAGCGTCTGGCTGGACACCTGACCCAGTGCTTCACCGGTGACCAACGCCTGTACGCCGTAGCGCTCAGCGACTTTCGACGCCGCGCGTACCATCATGCGTTTGAGGACCACGCCCATCTGGCCGTCGTCGACTTTCTCCAGGATCTCGCCAACCACCGGCTCAAAGTTGATTGCAACAAAACGCACGCGATGCGAGCTGCCAAAGCGATTCCACAGATAATGCGCCACCTGGCGAACGCCGATTTCATGCGCTGCGCCGCCGAGGTTGAAGAAGCAATAGTGTACGCGGCAGCCGCGACGCATCAGCATGTAGCTGGACACACCGGAGTCGAAACCACCGGAGATCAGCGACAGTACGTCTTCCTGCGTACCAATCGGGAAACCGCCAATACCTTCATAGCGGCCTTTAACCAGCAGCAGACGGTCGTTTTCGATTTCAAGATTAACCGTCACGTCCGGCTTCGTCAGCTTCACGCGTGCGGATTCAATATGCTGGTTCAGTCCACCGCCAACATAGCGTTCCACCTCAATGGAGCTAAACTCATGCTTACCGCGACGCTTAACGCGTACGCAGAAGGTTTTACCTTCCAGTTGATCGCGATACTGCACCAGCGCTTTCTCGAAAATATCGTGCATATCGGTAAACGGCACGTCTTCTACTTCGAGAATATGGTGGATCCCCGGAATACGGGTCAACGCGTCGCGTATATCCAGGCGCTGGCTTTCATCTTTAGCGCGAACCTCAACGTGATCCCAGTGACGGACAACGGCAAGGTCTTCATCATAATGCTTTAAAACGTTACGAATGTTCCCTGTCAGAATTTTTATAAAGCGCAAACGCACAGATTGGCTTTTGATGGTGATTTCTGGGAACAATTTAATGATAAACTTCATGGCGGCAATGGTTCTTTGGCAAGTCTGAACGACTTGTAATGGAAAAAAATACAGCAGCCCATACCCTGCGGCTGCATCCAGGCGCGCAAGTATACCACTATCATGGTCATCCTGTGCACATCGCCTTACCATTGCGCGTTATTTGCTTATCAGTACGAGTCCGTTACCATAGTCTTGTGCTGCCAATACAGAGAGTCAGACATTCATTATGCCGAAGAAAAATGAAGCGCCAGCCAGTTTTGAAACAGCGCTGAGCGAGCTGGAACAGATTGTTACCCGCCTGGAAAGCGGCGACCTGCCGCTGGAAGAAGCGCTGAACGAATTCGAACGTGGCGTACAGTTGGCGCGTCAGGGACAGGTCAAATTGCAACAGGCTGAACAGCGCGTACAAATCCTGCTGTCAGATACTGAAGACGCCGCCCTTACGCCTTTCACACCGGATAATGAGTAAATGGATTTTACGCAGCAGCTACAGGCATGCGTTGAGCAGGCCAACCAGGCACTGAGCCGTTTTATTGCGCCATTGCCCTTTCAGAACACTCCCGTGGTCGAAACCATGCAATATGGCGCATTATTAGGCGGTAAGCGTCTGCGCCCGTTCCTGGTGTATGCGACCGGTCAGATGTTTGGCGTTAGCCTGAGTACGCTTGATGCTCCCGCTGCCGCCGTCGAGTGCATTCATGCCTATTCGCTAATGCATGATGATTTACCCGCGATGGACGACGATGACCTGCGCCGCGGTCTGCCGACCTGCCACGTAAAATTTGGCGAGGCAAACGCGATCCTGGCCGGAGATGCGCTGCAAACGCTGGCGTTCTCTATTATCAGCGATGCCCCGATGCCGGAAGTGTCCGATCGTGACCGCATCGCGATGATCTCTGAACTGGCCCGGGCCAGCGGTATTGCCGGTATGTGCGGCGGTCAGGCGCTGGATCTGGAAGCTGAAGGTCATCAGGTTGAGCTGGATGCGCTGGAGCGTATTCACCGCCATAAAACCGGGGCACTGATTCGCGCCGCCGTACGTCTGGGAGCATTAAGCGCTGGCGATAAAGGGCGAGAATGCCTGGCAATACTCGACAAATACGCAGAAAGCATCGGTCTGGCCTTCCAGGTTCAGGATGACATCCTGGATGTGGTAGGCGATACTGCAACATTGGGTAAACGTCAGGGTGCTGACCAGCAGCTTGGCAAAAGTACCTATCCTGCACTTCTGGGTCTTGAGCAAGCCCAGAACAAAGCCCGGGATTTAATTGAGGATGCCCGCGAGTCGCTAAGTTTGCTGGCCGCACAGTCACTCGATACCTCGGCACTGGAAGCGCTAGCGGACTATATAATCCAGCGTGATAAATAAACCAACATATCCCATGAGCTTGCGATGAGTTTTGATATAGCCAAATACCCGACCCTGGCGCTGGTCGACTCCACCCAGGAGTTACGCCTGCTGCCAAAAGAGAGTCTGCCAAAGCTTTGCGACGAACTGCGCCGCTATTTGCTCGACAGCGTAAGCCGTTCCAGCGGGCACTTCGCCTCTGGTCTGGGCACGGTGGAACTCACCGTCGCGCTGCACTATGTCTACAACACCCCGTTTGACCAGTTAATCTGGGATGTGGGACATCAGGCTTACCCGCACAAAATTCTGACCGGCCGCCGCGATAAAATCGGCACCATTCGTCAGAAAGGCGGTTTGCATCCGTTCCCGTGGCGCGGTGAGAGCGAGTATGACGTACTGAGCGTTGGGCACTCCTCAACGTCCATCAGCGCCGGTATTGGTATTGCGGTTGCCGCCGAGAAAGAAGGCAAAGATCGTCGTACCGTTTGTGTGATTGGCGACGGCGCTATCACCGCCGGGATGGCGTTTGAAGCGATGAACCACGCGGGTGATATTAAGCCCGACATGCTGGTTATCCTCAACGACAACGAAATGTCGATTTCAGAGAACGTCGGCGCGCTGAACAACCACCTGGCGCAACTGCTCTCTGGCAAACTCTACTCCTCGCTGCGCGAAGGCGGGAAGAAAGTTTTCTCCGGCGTGCCGCCGATTAAAGAGCTGCTCAAGCGTACCGAAGAACACATCAAAGGCATGGTTGTGCCGGGTACGCTGTTTGAAGAGCTGGGCTTTAACTATATTGGTCCGGTAGACGGTCACGACGTGCTGGGGCTTATCACTACGCTGAAGAACATGCGCGACCTTAAAGGTCCGCAGTTCCTGCACATCATGACCAAAAAAGGTCGTGGTTACGAGCCTGCGGAAAAAGATCCGATTACCTTCCACGCGGTACCAAAATTCGATCCGTCCAGCGGATGCCTGCCGAAAAGCAGCGGCGGCCTGCCGAGCTATTCAAAAATCTTCGGTGACTGGCTGTGCGAAACCGCAGCGAAAGACAATAAGCTGATGGCGATAACTCCGGCGATGCGTGAAGGCTCCGGTATGGTGGAGTTCTCACGTAAGTTCCCGGACCGCTACTTCGATGTGGCGATTGCCGAGCAGCACGCGGTAACGTTTGCTGCCGGTCTGGCGATTGGCGGCTATAAGCCGGTCGTGGCTATTTACTCTACCTTCCTGCAACGCGCCTACGATCAGGTGCTGCATGATGTCGCCATTCAGAAACTGCCGGTCCTGTTCGCCGTTGACCGGGCTGGTATTGTTGGCGCAGATGGGCAAACCCACCAGGGGGCGTTCGATCTTTCCTTCCTGCGCTGCATCCCGGAAATGGTCATTATGACCCCGAGCGATGAGAACGAATGTCGCCAGATGCTGTTCACCGGCTATCACTACAACGACGGCCCAACGGTTGTACGCTACCCACGCGGTAACGCGGTGGGCGTTGAGCTAACGCCGCTGGAGCAACTGCCAATTGGGAAAGGCATCGTGAAGCGTCACGGGGAGAAAGTGGCGATACTGAACTTCGGTACCCTAATGCCGGAAGCCGCGCAGGTCGCAGAGTCGCTGAACGCCACGCTGGTTGATATGCGCTTTGTCAAACCGCTGGATGAGACGTTGATCCTCGAAATGGCAGCCCAACACGAGGTGCTGGTCACCCTCGAAGAGAACGCCATTATGGGCGGCGCTGGCAGCGGCGTAAACGAAGTGCTGATGGCCCATCGCAAACCCGTTCCGGTGCTGAACATTGGCCTGCCTGACTTCTTCATCCCGCAGGGGACTCAGGATGAGGCTCGCGCCGATCTGGGTCTTGATGCCGCCGGCATTGAGGCCAAAATCAAGGCCTGGCTGGCATAATCCTCTCTCCGCTCCTGCTATGCTTAACTCATCACGAGCTAAGCAGGAGTGGATTGATGAAATACAACACCTTAGGAAAAACCGACCTTCGGGTCTCCCGCCTTTGCCTGGGTTGCATGACGTTTGGCGAGCCCAATCGCGGCAATCATGCCTGGACGCTACCTGAAGAAAGTAGCCGCCCGATAATCAAACACGCTCTTGAAGGCGGCATTAACTTTTTCGATACCGCCAACAGCTACTCCGCTGGCAGCAGCGAAGAGATTGTCGGCCGCGCGCTGCGTGATTTCGCCCGCCGCGAAGATGTCGTGGTGGCGACCAAGGTTTTTCACCAGGTGGATGATTTAGCGGAAGGTTTATCCCGCGCACAAATCCTGCGCTCAATCGACGACAGCCTCAGACGCCTGGGTATGGACTATGTGGACATCCTGCAAATTCACCGCTGGGATTACAACACGCCGATCGAAGAAACGCTGGAAGCCCTTAACGACGTAGTGAAAGCCGGTAAAGCGCGCTATATCGGCGCCTCATCCATGCACGCTTCACAGTTTGCTCAGGCGCTGGCCTTACAGAAGCAACACGGCTGGGCGCAGTTCGTCAGCATGCAGGATCACTACAACCTGATCTACCGCGAAGAAGAACGCGAAATGCTGCCGCTTTGCTATCAGGAGGGTGTGGCAGTGATCCCATGGAGTCCGCTGGCGCGTGGTCGCCTGACGCGCCCCTGGGGAGAAACGACCGCCCGTCTGGTTTCCGATGAGGTCGGTAAAAATTTGTACAGCGAGAGCGATGAAAACGACGCGCAAATCGCCGAACGGCTGACCGGCGTCAGTGAGGAACTGGGCGTAACCCGTGCGCAGGTCGCGCTGGCCTGGCTGCTGAGCAAACCGGGTGTGGCAGCACCGATTATCGGCACATCGCGCGAGGAACAGCTGGATGAGTTGCTCAATGCGGTGGATTTAACGCTGAAGCCGGAGCAGATTGCCGAGCTGGAAACGCCGTACAAACAGCATCCGGTGGTGGGATTTAAATAAGCGCGATTGTAGGCCGGATAAGGCATTTACGCCGCCATCCGGCAAACCCGTTAAATGATCCCTACCGGCCAGTGATGGCCAATAAAGTACAGTATCCCGGCGGACAGTATCCCGGCCACGATATCGTCGATCATAATTCCCGTACCGCCATGTACGTTGCGATCGAACCAACGAATCGGCCACGGCTTCCACATATCCAGAATACGGAAAATCACAAATCCGGCGGCAACCCACTGCCAGTCGTTGGTCGGCAGCGCCATCAGGGTTATCCACATCCCGACAAACTCGTCCCAGACAATGCTACCGTGATCGTGCACGCCCATATCTTTCGCCGTTTGATGGCACAGATAAACGCCGATACAGATAGATAACATCACCACCAGTGAATACAGCTGCCACGGCAGAAACGTCATTAAATACCAAAAAGGGATCGCCGCCAGCGATCCCATGGTGCCAGGAACAATTGGGCTCAGCCCGCTGCCAAAACCGGTGGCTAACAGATGCCACGGATTGCGCATACTCAGGCGGCTTTTGGCGACATCTTTTTTAAGGCGCGGCAAAATGGTCATATCCTTTCCAGTCGAACGTGACGGATTTTCCATCGCGCGTAAAGTGAATACCTTCCACGTCCGCGCTCATCTGTCCTATGCAGGTAAACGTTGCGCCGAGATTTCCCAGCGCTACGTCCAGCGCGCCACGATTAATTTCCGGTACGGTAAAGCATAACTCATAATCTTCACCACCCGAGAGTGCCCAGCGCAGGGCCTGTTCCGGCTCCACGTGCCGGGCAAACGCCGCGGAGTAAGGCAGCGCGTCAACGTTAACCCGTGCGCCGCAGCCGCTGGCATTAACGATATGCCCCAGATCGGAAATCAGACCGTCAGAGATATCGATAGCCGCACTGGCCAGATCGCGCAGGGCTTGTCCCTGCAAAATACGCGGCGTGGGACGCAGATGGCGTTTCAGCAGATAGTCTGCGTCTTTTACCTCTGCAACCTGCAAGCGATCCTGCAAAATCGCCAGCCCGGCAGCGCTGTCGCCCGGCGTGCCGGTCACATAAATCCAGTCACCCGGTTTCGCACCGGAGCGTTTTAAGGCACGCCCAACGGGAACGTAGCCATGAATACCCAACGTCATCGACAGCGGTCCACGCGTGGTATCACCGCCAATCAGCTGCATATCGTAGTAATTAAGGAGTTCAAACAGGCCATCGCTGAAAGCTTCAAGCCAGGCTTCATCGACGTCAGGTAACGTGAGCGCCAGCGTCAGCCACGCAGGATCGGCTCCCATCGCCGCCAGATCGCTCAAATTCACCGCCAGGGCTTTCCAGGCCAGATCGGTAGGATCAATGTCGGGAAGGAAATGATTGCCAGCCACCAGCGTATCGGTACTGATCGCCAGCGTCTGTTTTTCAGGGATGTTCAGAAGTGCGCAGTCGTCACCAATACCGGTTTCGACATCAAGACGAGACGTTCTTACGCGGTCAAAATAACGGGCAATCAGGGAAAACTCGCCGCATGCCATACGTTATGCCTCAGCAGAAAAAAAAGAAAAAGCCGGGGACAGCGGAAACAGGTTCCACCATCCAGCCGGCCTCGGGATTACTTTTTGTTGGGGCGAATCACAGGTGCTGCTTTATCCAGTACGCCGTTCACGAACTTGTGGCTGTCTTCAGCGCCGAAGGTTTTCGCCAGTTCAATCGCTTCGTTGATGGCCACTTTGTACGGCACATCACTACGTTTAGACAGTTCAAACAGCGCAATACGCAGCACGGCTTTTTCTACCTGACCCAGCTCTTCCAACAGACGAGACAGGTAAGGCTTCATTAATCCATCCAGGTACGCGCTGTTAGTCGCCACCCCGGACAGCAGTTCACGGAAATACAGAACGTCAACATCTTTCACGTCCTGTTCCGCCAGGAACTGGTATTCAACATCAGCGATGTCGTTCTGGGACAACTGCCAGGAGTAAAGCGCCTGGACGGCACACTCACGGGCGCGGCGACGAGCAGCAGGTTTCACGGATTTCCCCTTACAAAAATCAGGCCTTGATGGCTTTCAATACATTAATCATTTCAAGCGCAGTCAGTGCAGCTTCTGCGCCTTTGTTGCCGGCTTTAGTGCCAGCACGTTCGATGGCTTGTTCAATACTTTCGGTGGTCAGAACACCGAAGGCTACCGGAATGCCACTGTCCTGAGCGACATGCGCCAGGCCATTGCTAGCACCGCCAGCCACATATTCGAAGTGCGCAGTACCGCCACGGATCACCGTACCGAGCGCAATCACCGCGTCGTATTTACCGGTTTTCGCCAGCGCGTCAGCCGCCAGCGGCAGCTCATATGCGCCTGGAACCCAAACGACGGTAATGTTTTCATCTTTTACCTGGCCAATACGTTTCAGGGCGTCAATCGCACCTTCCAGCAGGCTGTCATTGATAAAGTTGTTGAAACGCGCAATGGTGATGGCGACGCGAGCGTCCGGGGTAGCAACGTTAGCTTCAATAATGTTCATATTCTTCCTTCGGGTTCGATTTATGGCCCCGTAAGGGGGGCGGATTTTATCATAATATTCTGTGCGCTGCTTGCTCTAATTCAGAAAGCCTCACGCAGTGGTTAAATGCAGGCAAACGTCCGGGCCCACCTGGCGTATCTCGTTGAATTTGAAATGGGGCGCGTCGGCCAGTTTCTCAAGCCCTGGCAGCACACATAATCCTCGCGCATCACTGCCTAACAGTTTAGGCGCAACATACACGATTAGCTCATCAACCAAACCGGCCTGTAATAACGCGCCCGCAAGCGTAGGGCCAGCTTCAACCCAAATGCTGTTAATTTGCTGTTTGCCCAACTGCATCATCAGCACCACCAGATCCAGATGCCCGTTATGTTCCGGCACCTTCAGGCTGCGTACCGCCTCCGGCCAGCTACGAGAATCGTCTTCAGTCCGGACAATCCAGGTTTCTCCTGGCTGTTGCACAATACGATGCTCCGGCGTGACCTGATTCTGGCTATCAAGAACAATGCGGATTGGCTGGCGCAGATTTTCCTGCGGGTAACTCGCCTGGGTTGACTCCCCAAGCTCCGACCAACGCACGGTAAGCAGAGGATCGTCGGCCAGCACCGTCGCGCTGCTGGTTAAGATGGCATGGCTTTGCGCCCGCAGACGTTGCACATCGCGGCGCGCCTGCGGCGAGGTTATCCATTGGCTTTCACCACTGGCCATCGCCGTACGCCCATCAAGCGACGCGCCAAGCTTAAGCTGCAGATACGGGAATCCGGTACGCATGCGCTTGAGAAAACCTTTATTAAGCTGCTCAACCTCGCTCATCATCAGCCCGTGGCTGACATCGATACCCGCCTGCTGCAAACGGTAGAGGCCACGACCTGCTACCTGTGGATTGGGATCCTGCATCGCCGCAACCACACGCGTCACACCCGCGGCAATCAACGCATCGCAGCATGGCGGCGTACGACCATGATGGCTGCAGGGTTCAAGCGTGACATAGGCGGTTGCCCCTTGCGCTTTTTCTCCAGCCATCCGCAGGGCATGGACTTCAGCATGCGGTTCGCCCGCGCGGTGATGATATCCTTCACCGACGATCTCCCCATCTTTCACAATCACGCAGCCCACATTGGGATTGGGATGCGTGGTAAAACGTCCGCGCGCAGCAAGCTTCAGCGCGCGCGCCATGTACAATTCATCCTGCATGGCTTAGTCCTGTAGGCGAGCAATCTCTTCGCCAAATTCTTTGATATCTTCGAAGCTCCGATAAACCGAGGCGAAGCGAATATAGGCGACTTTATCGAGTTTTTTCAACTGCTCCATCACCAGGTTGCCGATCATCTTGCTCGGCACCTCACGCTCGCCAGTTGCACGCAGTTGTGATTTGATATGGTTCAACGCCATTTCGACGTCATCAGAGCTGACCGGGCGTTTCTCAAGCGCTCTGAGCATGCCGCTGCGCAGCTTATCTTCATTAAAGGGTTCACGCACATCGTTGCTTTTCACAACGCGCGGCATAACAAGTTCAGCCACTTCAAAAGTGGTGAAACGTTCATTACAGACCAGACACTGCCGACGGCGGCGTACTGAGGAGCCCTCGCCTACAAGACGAGAGTCAATTACCTTAGTGTCTACGGCGAAACAGAATGGGCAATGCATACGGCGTCCTGTACCTCAGTGGTTAACAGAAATCTATTTTACCCTGAACTGGCGTGACAACAAAGGCGCAGCGCTTTTGAGACAAAGGATCGATGCCTTCGTGCTCAGTGCGCACTACCATTATGCTATCGCGACAATGAAGGAAGTAATCACAATGACAAGACGTTACCTAAGAATTGTCCTGGTGGGAAGTCTCTTTAGTCTTAGCGCCTGCGCACAGCAAAGCGAAGTACGTCAGATGCATCAAAGCGTTAGCACGTTGAACAAAGAGATGACGCAGCTCAATCAGGAAACGGTAAAAATTACACAACAGAATATGTTGAATGCAAAATCAACCAGCGGCGTCTATCTGTTGCCGGGTTCCAAAACGCCTGCCCGACTGGACAGCCAGATTGGCACGCTACGTATGTCGCTAATCAATATTGCGCCAAACGCCGACGGCACACGTCTGACGCTGCGGATTCAGGGTGAATCCAACACACCTTTACCCGCCTTTAGCGCCACCGTCGAGTACGGACAAATTCAGGGCACCACGGATAACTATCAGGAAGTGAACGTTCAGAATCAATTGGTCACTGCCCCCGCGAGTATCCTTGCACCCAGCGACGTCGATATTCCGCTGCAGTTAAATGGCCTTTCTGCGGACCAGTTAGGGTTTGTTCGCATCCACGACATCCAGCCTGTTAGCCAATAAACTTTTTTGCGGGACGTTTTGTGCGTTCCGCAACATCACTTCGCCTTATTTTGTTACTCCCCTGACATAACCAATATTTCTGTTAAAACTTGGCAACATTCATGGGAGCCAGTACAATTCGCCGCCTAAAGTACGCAAACGTGAACGCAATCGATTACGCAAATGATAGAACTGTGAAACAAGACATATTTTTGTGAACAATGATTTTTATAATAGGCTCCGAAGAAACACGAAATATTTCTACACAAAATCATGCAAGATGCATCGAGGCGGCAACTGCGTGAATCCCTGGAGCTTACATCAGTAAGTAACAGGGGTGAGCAAAGGCAGCCAACAAAGAGGCGTCTTGAAGGATGAAGTGTATAGAAACGCAAATTGCGCATTTTTCTATCCCGAAAGGGATTTCAAACAGTGGCATACATATGAAAAAAACATTACTTGCAGCCGGTGCAGTGCTGGCGCTCTCCTCGTCTTTCACTGCCAATGCAGCAGAAAATGACAAACCGCAATATCTGTCCGACTGGTGGCACCAGAGCGTCAACGTGGTGGGCAGCTACCACACCCGTTTCTCCCCGAAACTGAACAACGATGTGTATCTGGAATACGAAGCGTTTGCTAAAAAAGACTGGTTTGACTTCTATGGCTACATCGATATTCCGAAAACCTTCGACTGGGGTAACGGCAACGACAAAGGCATCTGGTCTGACGGTTCCCCGCTGTTTATGGAAATCGAACCGCGTTTCTCCATCGACAAACTGACCGGTGCTGACCTGAGCTTTGGCCCGTTCAAAGAATGGTATTTCGCCAACAACTACATCTACGATATGGGTGACAACAAAGCCAGCCGCCAGAGCACCTGGTATATGGGCCTGGGTACCGATATCGATACCGGTCTGCCGATGGGTCTTTCCCTGAACGTGTATGCTAAATACCAGTGGCAGAACTATGGCGCATCCAACGAAAACGAGTGGGATGGCTACCGTTTCAAAGTGAAATACTTTGTGCCGATCACCCAGGTTTGGGGCGGTCAGTTGACCTACATCGGCTTCACCAACTTCGACTGGGGCTCAGATTTGGGTGATGATCCGAACCGCACCAGCAACTCTATCGCTTCCAGCCACGTGCTGGCGCTGAACTACGATCACTGGCACTACTCCGTAGTCGCGCGTTACTTCCATAACGGCGGCCAGTGGAAAGGTGGAGATACTCTGAACTGGGGCGAAGGCGACTTCAGCGCGAAATCTACCGGTTGGGGTGGTTACCTGGTCGTAGGTTACAACTTCTAATCCAGACAATGTTTCGCAGACAAGCCAGCTTAACCGCTGGCTTTTTTATGGCTGGTCTTCACAGCGTACTTTACGTAAAAAGTCACTTAGCGAGCGATCCGCCGATTCGCGAAAGTGCCTGTTGAGTGGCGTGATCTTCAGACATCGATCAACGCGAAAGCAGCGATAATCGTCACGCATCTCGCACCAGGCAACCAGCAGCCAGTGCTCGCCCCAGAAAAATAAGCCCAACGGTTGAACGTCGCGCCAGGAGAGGTTCCCGGACTCATCGCGATAATGCAGCGCCAGCGCCTGCTGCGCCGAAACCGCGCGATGTATGAGATCGAACGCACTGCGTGAATGCGGCTGATTACCAAAATCTGGCGCGAAAATCCGCGTTTGCTCGGCTCTGCGCCGACTCTCTGGCGGCAATATCGCCAGCACTTTTTCCTGCGCGGATTCCAGCGCCTGTGAGAGTGAATCTCCGCCCCATGTTTTCAGCAACCGAATCGCTACCATCAATGCTTCTGATTCGTGATGCGTTAACATCAACGGCGGCAGATCAAACCCGGCCATCAAGCGGTATCCGCTGCCCACTTCTCCTTCAATGGGCACGCCGGATAAAGAGAGATCGCGGATATCGCGATAAATCGTCCGTTCAGAAACTTCAAGGCGTTCTGCCAGCAGCGCCGCCGTTGTCACTCGCCTGCCACGCAGGATTTGTACAATCTGAAACAAGCGGTCGGCGCGTCTGCTCATGTTAATCCTCAGTCCTGAAAGTATTACGCGGGTTGATGTAAACCAACACGATTGCCTTCACTGTCAGTAAATAGCGCAATCGTACCAATGTCCTGCCCCAATTCGAGTGGGCCAAACACGCATTGACCGCCAGCAGTGGCGACGCGTTCAAGCGTGGCTGCCAAATCGTCCGTATGCAGATAAATAATAGCGCCCTGCGCTGAAGGCGTAATACCGTCAAATTTAGCCAGCGCCCCGCCGGGCGCGGGATCCTGATACGGGAATACGGCAAGCTCGGCGCAATCCATATTCTCCCGACGCAACGAAACCTGCATCACTGGCTCATAAAAAGCGATGGCGCGATCCATTTGTGCCACGGGGATTTCAAACCAGTTAATTACGTTCTTCATACTTCCTCCTGCCTGTGTGGGTAATCTCAGAAGGACTATAAGACAGGGCTACTGACAGCATACTGTCAGTAGTGTGTCGAGAGAAAAAGATAATGGTTTGCTGCTAAATCGCAGGCAAAAAAAATCCCGACCTTGCGATCGGGATTCCAGTATCTTCACTCTTAATGGTTAAGGCAGAATCGACGGTTGATCCGCCCCTTCTTTCTCGACCTTCTGCTGCAGCATGTGTTCACGCTTCATACCCAGCTTCAGCGCCAGCGCCGATGCCACGTAGATAGAAGATGCGGTACCGATGGAAACACCGATCAGCATCGTCAGCGAGAAGCCTTCCAGTACCGGACCACCGAACAGGAACAGCATCAGAATAACCATCAACGTCGTACCGGACGTAATCAACGTACGGTGCAGCGTCTGAGTCAATGACACGTTAAAGATTTCGTAAGGCGTACCGCGACGAATTTTGCGGAAGTTTTCACGAATACGGTCAGATACTACGATACTGTCGTTCAGCGAGTAACCGATTACCGACATCAGCGATGCGACGATAGTCAGATCAATCTCGATATGGAACAACGACAGGATCCCAAGTGTGATAATCACGTCGTGCGCCAGCGCGATAACTACCCCAGCCGCCAGTCGCCATTCAAAGCGAAAACCGACGTACACCAAGATGGAGATCAGCGCCGCCATCAGCGCCATCGCACCGGTTTGCGCCAGGTCTGCACCCACGCTCGGCCCCACGAATTCAATTCGTTTCACCGCGGCGTTTTGGTTGGTGGATTCGTTAATCACACTCAACACTTTGCTGCCCAGCACCTGACCGCCGTCTGCGCCTTCAGTTGGCGGCATACGTACCATAATGTCGTGGCTGCTGCCGAAGTTCTGCAGAAGCGGATCAACAAAGCCCGCTTTCTCCAGCGCATCGCGCATCACGTCCATATCGGCCGGTTTTTCCAGCGTGATTTCAATAACCGTACCACCGGTGAAATCGAGACCCCAGTTAAACCCGCGTACGCCCATCACCACGATGGCCGCAATCAGCAGGAAACCTGAAATGCCGAAAGCCCAGTAGTCCCAGCGCATAAAGTCCCAGACTTTACGGCCGTGGTTCAATTGTTCAACAGTATATTCCTGTGCCACTTCGCACTCCTCAGATTGACAGCTTTTTGACGCGCTTGCCGCCATACAACAGGTTTACGATGGCACGTGTACCGACAATCGCGGTAAACATCGACGTCGCCACACCAATACCGGTAGTAATCGCGAACCCTTTAATTGCCCCGGTGCCCACTGCGTACAGGATGATGACCTTGATCAGCGTCGTAATGTTCGCATCAAAGATGGAGCTAAATGCGCCCGCATAACCTTCATTGATCGCCTGCTGCACCGAACGCCCGTTACTCAACTCTTCTTTGATACGTTCGTTGATCAGTACGTTCGCATCGACCGCGACGGCAAGGGTTAAGACGATCCCCGCAATCCCCGGCATACTCAGCGTAGCACCCGGCAGCAACGACATAATACCGACAATCAGCACCAGGTTAGCAATCAGCGCACTGGTCGCAATCAGACCGAACTTCTTATAGAAGAAAATCATGAACAGGATAGACACCACCAGACCGGCCAGACATGCTTCCAGACCCTGTTTAATGTTCTGCATACCCAGGGTTGGGCCGATGGTACGTTCTTCAACAATCTGAATCGGCGCAATCAACGCACCGGCACGTAACAGCAGAGAAAGCTGACGCGCTTCGTTCGGGTTGTTGATACCGGTGATACGGAAGCTGTTGCCCAGGCGAGACTGAATGTTGGCGATGTTAATCACCTCTTCCTGTTTCACCAGCACTGCGCGACCGTTAGCATCTTTCTTACCGCTGTCTTTGTACTCCACGAACAGGGTCGCCATCGGCTTACCGATGTTGTCCTTAGTGAAGTTGGACATGATGTTACCACCCGCGCTATCCAGCGAGATGTTAACCTGCGGCTGATTGTATTCGTCCTGGCTGGAAGTAGAGTCGGTGATATGGTCACCGGTCAGAATCACGCGTTTGTACAGCACAACCGGCTGACCTTCACGAGACTGTTTCACTTCCGAGTCACCCGGAACACGACCCGATGCCGCAGCGGACTGGTCAACGTTGGTGTTTACCAGACGGAACTCCAGCGTCGCGGTTGCGCCCAGAATTTCTTTCGCACGCGCGGTATCCTGAATACCCGGCAGTTCGACCACAATGCGGTCAGCACCCTGGCGTTGTACCACCGGCTCAGCAACACCCAGTTGGTTAACACGATTACGCAGAATGTTGATGTTCTGCTGTACCGCGTACTCACGGGCTTCGCTCAAGCGCGCATCGGTCATTACCGCACGCAGAGCATTGCTGCCCTGGCTGGAGATAACCAGATCCTGGTGACGCTTGCTCAGGTAAGAGATAGCTTCATCACGGGCGCTGCTATCACGGAAAGTGATGCTCAGACCGTAGTTATCTTCTTTACGAACGGTAGTATAAGGAATGCCTTTTTCACGCAGATCGCTGCGCAGACTATCGATATTTTGTTCCTGCAACTTACTCAGCGCGGTGTCCATATCCACTTCCATCAGGAAGTGAACGCCGCCACGCAGGTCAAGACCGAGTTTCATCGGTTCTGCGTGAATGGCTGCCAGCCAGCGCGGGGTTGCCGGAGCAAGGTTAAGCGCCACGACATACTGATCGCCCAGTACGCCCATTAACACTTCACGTGCGCGCAGTTGGGTATCAGTGGAGTCGAAGCGCGCGAGAATAGCACCCTCTTCCAGAGCCACAGACTTAGGTGTGATTTTATCTTCTTGTAACGTTTTCTGGACCTGGATCAGCGTTTGCTCACTGGCGGCGGCACCGCGCACGCCAGTGATTTGAACAGCCGGATCCTCACCATACAGGTTGGGAAGCGCATAGAGCAGACCGACGACAATAACGACGATCAGCATGACATACTTCCACAAAGGATAACGGTTTAACACGGCAGTTCCCTTTGGGAAAACAATAAATTACAGCGCCTTCATGGTGCCTTTCGGCAGAACGGCAGCTACGAAATCACGTTTAATAACCACTTCAGTGGTGTCGTTCAGCGCGATAGCGATGTAGCCAGATTCTGCTACTTTGGTCACGCGACCCACCAGACCACCGTTAGTCAGCACTTCATCGCCTTTCGCAATGGAGCTCATCAGATTTTTATGTTCTTTGGTACGCTTTTGCTGCGGGCGCAGGATCATGAAGTAGAAAATCAGACCAAACACCACCAGCATCAGAATCAGAGACATCGGGCTGCCCTGCGCCGGAGCACCTGTTGCCGCTACCGCATCAGAAATAAAAAAGCTCATTCAAATTCCCTCATTATTAAAATTAATCAACGTTCACAGGTGGAACTGGTCTACCCTGACGTTGGTAAAAATCGGTCACGAAGCTCTCTAATTTACCCTCTTCAATAGCCTTGCGTAAACCCGCCATCAAACGCTGGTAGTAGCGAAGGTTATGAATCGTGTTGAGACGCGCGCCCAATATTTCGTTGCAACGGTCGAGATGATGCAAGTAAGCGCGCGAATAATTGCGACAGGTGTAGCAATCACACTCAGCATCGAGCGGACTGGTGTCGCTTTTATGTTTCGCGTTACGAATTTTTACCACGCCGTCAGTCACAAACAAATGACCATTACGGGCATTTCGCGTTGGCATCACACAGTCAAACATATCGATACCGCGACGCACGCCTTCAACCAGATCTTCTGGTTTGCCGACGCCCATCAGGTAACGCGGTTTATCTGCCGGAATCTGTGGGCATACATGCTCCAGGATGCGGTGCATATCTTCCTTCGGCTCACCGACAGCCAAACCGCCGACAGCGTAGCCATCAAAGCCGATATCTACCAGACCTTTAACAGAGATATCACGTAAATCTTCGTAAACGCTGCCCTGAATGATGCCAAAAAGCGCATTTTTGTTGCCGAGACTATCAAAACGGTCGCGACTGCGCTTCGCCCAACGCAGAGACATCTCCATCGAGCGTTTAGCATAGTCCCAGTCGGCCGGATACGGTGTACATTCGTCGAAGATCATCACGATATCGGAACCGAGATCGTATTGAATCTCCATCGACTTCTCGGGATCGAGGAAAATCGGATCGCCGTTGATCGGGTTACGGAAATGCACGCCCTGCTCGGTTATCTTACGGATATCGCCCAGGCTGAACACCTGGAAGCCGCCGGAATCGGTGAGGATCGGCCCTTTCCACTGCATAAAATCGTGCAGATCGCCGTGCAGCTTCATGATTTCCTGACCCGGGCGCAGCCACAGGTGGAAGGTGTTGCCGAGGATGATCTGTGCGCCGGTCGCTTCAACTTCTTCCGGCGTCATGCCTTTTACGGTGCCGTAAGTACCGACCGGCATAAAAGCAGGCGTTTCTACTACGCCACGATCAAAAACCAGGCGGCCGCGACGCGCGCGACCGTCTGTGGTATCCAGTTCAAATTTCATTTTTTCTCCTGCATCAGAGAGACAGTCTGATGATTAAACTTTCCCCATGGATTCACTCCACGGAGTAAAAATATCTTAACCCACTGGCGAAGGCGCAATCGGCACAGCCAGTTTGGGAGCGACCAGCGCACAGCCACCGGAGCGTACACGCAGTACGTGAGGATGGCGAGCACTGCCCGCCATCAAAATGGCAAGTGAGATAGCCTTCTCACGGTCGCTCAGAAATAGCCTGCGGATTGTACGTGATAAACATCGCATCACCGTAACTAAAAAAGCGATATTCCGCTTTTACCGCTTCATGATAGGCGTGCATGGTGTTTTTATAACCAGCAAACGCGGAAACCAGCATGATCAGCGTCGATTCCGGCAGGTGGAAGTTGGTTACCAGGGCATCAATCACCTGATATTTATAGCCTGGATAAATGAAAATTTGCGTATCGCCGAAGAATGGCTCGATAAGGTCGTTTTTGGCAGCCTGCGCTGCGCTTTCCAGTGAACGTACGGAGGTGGTGCCCACCGCAATCACGCGGTTGCCGCGCGCTTTCGCCGCCAGCACCGCGTCCACCACATCCTGCGGCACTTCCGCATATTCAGAGTGCATAATGTGGTCTTCAATGGTGTCTACGCGCACCGGCTGGAAAGTACCCGCGCCGACGTGCAGCGTGACGAACGCCATTTCAATACCTTTATCGCGCAGTTTAGCCAGCAGCGGATCGTCAAAGTGCAGACCCGCAGTCGGCGCGGCGACGGCACCCGGTTTTTCACTATACACGGTCTGGTACAGCTCGCGGTCGGCGTCTTCATCGGGACGGTCGATATACGGCGGCAACGGCATATGGCCGATGGCGTTGAGGATATCCAGCACGCTGCGTTCGTCGTTAAACTCAACTTCAAACAGCGCGTCATGGCGGGCGACCATCGTCGCGTTAATACTTTCGTCGTCGCCCAGCAGCAGCTCAGCGCCCGGCTTCGGCGCTTTCGAAGCACGAATATGCGCCAGAATACGTTTGTCATCCAGCATACGCTCGACCAGTACTTCAATCTTGCCGCCGCTGGCTTTACGGCCAAACAAACGCGCAGGAATGACGCGAGTGTTGTTAAAGACCAGCAAATCTCCAGGGTTGAGCTTATCGAGCAAATCGGTGAAAGTACCGTGCGTCAGCGCGCCCGTCGGCCCGTCCAAAGACAGCAAGCGGCAGCTACTGCGCTCAGCTTGCGGATAGTGGGCAATCAGGGATTCGGGTAGTTCAAAGGTGAAATCGGTAACGCGCATGACACTGACTCAGACTAAAATAAGAGGCGGGTAGTCTAGTGCCGGGGCGTTCTCCCTGCAACCTTTACCCCTCTGGATAAACGTTTAACTATGAATTTTCTTGCACATTTGCATCTCGCTCATCTTGCCGACAGCTCGCTTTCCGGCAATCTGCTGGCCGATTTTGTCCGGGGTAATCCGGAAACGCACTATTCGCCTGACGTGGTGGAAGGCATCTTCATGCACCGTCGTATCGACGTGATGACCGATAACCTGCCGCAGGTGCGTGAAGCCAAAGAGTGGTTTCGTAGCGAAACGCGCCGCGTCGCACCGATTACGCTGGACGTTATGTGGGATCATTTTCTGTCGCGCCACTGGTCGGAAATCTCCCCTGACTTCCCGCTGACGGACTTTGTGCGCTATGCCCGTACCCAGGTAACCACTATTTTGCCGGAATCGCCGCCGCGCTTTATCAATCTGAACAACTATATATGGTCAGAGAAATGGCTTGAGCGCTACCGGGACATGGATTTTATCCAGAACGTCCTGAACGGCATGGCCAGCCGCCGCCCGCGACTCGATGCCCTGCGCGACTCATGGTATGACCTCGATACGCATTACGATGCGTTAGAAGAACGTTTCTGGCAATTTTATCCGCAAATGATGGACCAGGCGCGGCGTAAAACCCTTTGATTGCAGCCCGCATTCCCCGCCGGATAAGCCGTAGCCGCGATCCGGCAAAAGATTGATAGACAAAACCTGTCTCATTGATTGCCAACGCCTCTTTGTCTTATTCCCGAACACTCTCTATACTGGCCCGCGTTGCGTTCCAAAAACCCCTTAACATTGCAGGAGAATTATATGGTACTGGTAACTCGTCAGGCTCCGGATTTCACAGCAGCTGCGGTACTGGGTAGTGGTGAGATCGTTGAAAACTTCAACTTCAAACAGCATACCAACGGTAAAACTACCGTTCTGTTCTTCTGGCCGATGGACTTCACCTTCGTTTGCCCGTCTGAACTGATCGCATTCGACAAACGTTACGAAGAATTCCAGAAGCGCGGCGTTGAAGTTGTTGGCGTTTCCTTCGACTCTGAATTTGTCCACAACGCATGGCGTAACACCCCTGTCGACAAAGGCGGCATCGGTGCAGTGAAATACGCAATGGTTGCTGACATCAAACGCGAAATTCAGAAAGCCTACGGCATCGAGCACCCGGAAGCGGGCGTTGCTCTGCGCGGTTCTTTCCTGATCGACGCTAACGGCGTTGTTCGCCACCAGGTGGTTAACGATCTGCCGCTGGGCCGTAACATCGACGAAATGCTGCGCATGGTTGACGCGCTGCAGTTCCACGAAGAGCACGGCGACGTTTGCCCGGCACAGTGGGAAAAAGGTAAAGAAGGTATGAACGCGTCTCCGGACGGCGTGGCAAAATACCTGACCGAGAACGTTTCCAGCCTGTAATTGGCATGAATCGACAAAAGGCCCGCAATGCGGGCCTTTTTTATTGGTTTATGTCGGATTACCCTTTTTCACTTCTCGCCAGATTCTCCACGCCATCAGAGCCAGTACGGCGACGCCAAGTATCAACGCCCCCCATACCAACAGCGTTTTCCACTGGCTTTGTTGCTCAGCGACTGACGTTGCCGTCAGCCTCGCCTCGCCACCCAGGGTGACCCGTTCATCCTCAAAAGCCTGCGACATTTTGTCGGGGTCGTTGTGTTTGCGTAACGCCTCCGGGATCAGCATCGCCAGACTGATGCTCGCCGGTTCCGCCGCTTTGTTTCCCCATGCCAGGATAAACGGGCTTTGGCCTTGCGCGTTAAAAATCACTTTATAGCTGTCACGCTCCCCTCTGAGCACGGGTAAGGTGGCAGGCAAACGCGCCTGAAGCGTCGTCATCCGGACAGCCTCAACCAATTCACCGGAGAGCGGAATATCATCCGAATACTGATTTTCCAGATTGTAGAGAACCGTTCGGGTTAAAGGCTGCCAGGCCTCTTTTTCTGCCTTGCGCCATTCAAGCTCAACCGGCAACACGCCTTCGTTATCCAGTGAAACCTTTAATGAGGTCAACGGTTGCGGCCTGGACCATCGCCAAATCGCCTGGTTTTCGGCGATTCTCTCCGCTTCAGCATTCATCGAAACAGGCCGGATAAGCGAAGGCTCCTCACGGGTTATTCCACTCACCCCGCTCAGATTCAGCGCAGGACTTTGCGAATCAAGAATCAGCAGCAGCCAGGGGACGCCATCAGCGGACATTCGCAAATCATCAACGCCTAAGGTGTCCATTTTCAACCGGTCGTCGCTATGCGTCAGATCCATCAGCGGCGCATTTCCTGTAATCAACCTCCAGTCACGCAAATCGCGGCTGTAATAAAGCGATGCCGTTCCCTGCCAGTTTTTCGCAGGCGCATCCCAGATCAAACGTAACTGGGACAGCGATGGCGTCTCTTTCACATCGTCTGGCAAAGCGATTAAATAACTCTGCCCGATGGATTGCTGGTTTTCACTTTCGAAGCGAATTTCTATGCCATTTTTAGAACGCAGCAGGACCGCGGGTCGTTCATTATCTTGCGTTGGCGTCACCTGCTGCGCCGTAGAATCAAACGGGAAAAGGCGCAGAGGAATGGTTTTCGGGGACGTTGCCTGCGCTTTTTCTGCCAGCAGAGTGAAAGGCACTACGTCACCCTGACGGTTGAACACCCTGATATCACGTAAGTCCGGCCAGACTGCCTCGTGGTATACCGCTAAAGGCAGAGGGAGGCTATACCATTGCTCTGACCCAGGCGTAAAGAGCTTCACTCCCGTCGCGTAGTCTGCTGGCGCATCCGTAGCCGTATTACTGCCCCACGCAGCGCCGGTTGCTCCTAACAGAGCACTCCAGAGAACCGCTTTCATCCATTTCATTTTTCTTCTCCAGCTTTGGGCGGTAAGGGTGAAAAATAGCCAATAATCAGCACCAGAATGGCCACGCCAATAAACGCGACCGCACGCGCCAGGCCGCCGCCTCCCGCGCTGTCCACCAGCATCAGTTTAACGATGACTATCCCCAGCAAAACCGCGCCACACAGCCATTCCTGGCGCGAGCGACGCCGGGTCGCTCGCAGCATCACCACCAGCGCCGCTAACATCCAGAACAGAGCAAAACAGGTTTGAATCAGCCGCGAATCCCATAGCGCCTGGACATTCCACGCAACTTCGCCATACCAGGACAACACGCGCAGCAGCAAACCATTAAGCCACCAAAAGCTGAGCGCCATCAGCGCCACAACCGGCCATGGGCGACATACGGAAAGCTGAACCGGGAAATAGCGTTGAGACACGCGATAAAACACCACCAACCCCAGCAGGGCAAACGCTGCGCCCTCTTCCAACGGGTTGAGCAACGGCAGATACGTCTGACGATAAACCACGCCATCCTGTAAATTCGTCAGCACGAGCAAACCGACCAGTGCCAGCGCAACGGGAATCATCGCCTGAACTGAATAGAGGGCCGGCCAGATGCGAAACGGCCAGAGCTTGCGATGAACAGCTTGATAAACCATGAAAATCAGCAGCCCACCAGCCGCCATCATCAGGCCGCTTCCCCACGCAGCCCTGCCCCACGGCAGCGCCTGCGCGAACCAGAACAGCTCAACCGCCAGCGCCAATAAAATCATCCAGAAGAACGACAAATGCGCCAGCCGGGAAAGCGCTGGCGGTAATATCTGCGCGTCACGCCAGAGCAGCGCCAGCGCAACAACTAGCGCCGCACACCAGGCCAGATTCGGCCAACCCGCCGCAAAAATCTGCTGCAAAGAGATTTGATACATCAGCACCACGAGCATCATCGGCCACAGCAGCCATTTACTGGCATCCAGCTCCCGCCATGCCAGGCGACCAGCAATCGCTCGCCAGCCCCAAACCGATACCGCCATTAATGCCAACACGCCAGACAGCACCCACCGATCCTGTTTCAGGATGAGTTGCGATGCCGCAACAAGTGCAATAATCCAGAAAAGCAAACCACCCGCGAGAAGCCCCCAACTGCCCTGTATCCGAATGTTGCGCCATAGCCATGCACCAGCCAGCCAGCTAAGGCTAAGCACGGCAAAAATCAGCATCATCGAAAGTGCGGTTGTGCCGTTCGTCAGCGCCCATAGCGCGCTGCCCACGGCCAGCACGAGCAGCGCCGTACCGCTATAACTCATGCGTCGTTGCTGTTGTTGCACGCCCAACCAGAGGATACCCAGCCCCTCCAGCGACCAGGCCATCGCCGTCCAACGGGCTGAAAGCGCCAACGGAATGGCCAGGGTGGTAAATGCGCCGCCGAGCGCCAGGGCAGCTAATACCAGAGGTCTCCCCAGAGAAGACGAACGCCGCAAGGCAAGCGTCGCCAACACCAGATAGAAACCACCGTAGCCTAGCGCGCTGAGCGCCGGACCATATGCCATATGTCGGGTAATGGCATACTGCATGCCAAAACCTATCAGTGGAGGAGCAAACAGCAGCACGCCGTCAATAATCTGTTTGCCTTTTTCCTGCGCCCGAAGCGATAGCGCCACGCTCAGCACGCCAAAAATAATGGTGTTGGCGATCAGGAAAAGTTGGCAGCTCAGGTAATACTCAGGCCGATAGTCATCCAGTCCCCACAAACCGCCAACGCCAAAGGTAAACAGCAGGCCGAGCAGATTCAGCTCCCGCCAGTGCTGCCAGATGCTGATGGCGAGAATGCCCACCGAGAGCAAAAGATAGAAAGAGAAGAGTGCGACATGACTGCCGCCGCCGGTGGAAAGCAGCAGCGGCGCGAGATAGCCGCCAAGGCTTGCCAGCATCGCCAGGCTGAGTGCCTTTTGCAAAATAGCCAGACCCACACTGGCCGCGCAAATCGCCACCAGCAGCGCAAATGCCAGCGTCATGGGCAGCATTTGCCACAGCCGGAACGCGCCAAAGACGGTGAGATAGAGTGCCCCCGTAGCCCCGCCCTGTAGGATCAGCGCATAGACCGGTTGCTTATGCCTTAACCGCCAGCCCAGTGCCAACAGGACAATAGCAAACAATGCGGCAGCCACCAGGCGCAGCTCAAGCGGAAACAAAGAATGTTCGACGGTGTAACGCAACAGGAAAGAAAGCCCCAGGAACAGGAGCAAAATACCGAGCTTTGCCAACGGGTTGCCCTGCATAAACCAGCGCACCAGCGATGACATCACCCCACCAAAAGCAGAAGGGCGCTCGACGTTGGGCGTGGATACCGCCGCTTTCTCCGGCTTCGGCTGCGAAGCCCACGGGTTAACAAGTTCCGGCGTCGGCTCAGTGACAGGTTCCGGCACCACGTTGCTAATCGCAGACGTTGGCGCATCAGAAAGAATACTCTCTGTTGCAGGCGTCGGCTCAATGGCTGTTGCCTGCGCCACAGACTCTGGCACCACGCCGCGCAGCTCAAGTTCCTCTACCCGACGGCGCAAGGCCACCAGTTCGGAACGTACCGCCGCACTGCGTCTGTATGCCACGATCGCGAGGCAAGGTACCACTACCAGCGCGAAGAATAAAACAATGCAGCCAAGGGTTAGCAGCTCATCCATGTTTCCACCTTCACTGTATAAAGACAGACCAGAATGACACAATTTGTTGCAGTTACGCCATATCTGTTAACACTATGACCCGCTTTTCAGAAAATACAATCAGCCCCTGCGTTTGGCCAGGGGCTGTGAGGAGGGATTAAAACGCGAAGCAGGAGCAACCAAGTGCGCCCCAGAAAGCCCGATCGTCCGACACCGGAATCCCCGACTTACGCGCAATATCATGCTGGTGACCGTGTACGCCGCAGCTGCCGCAGCACTGGTGCATCTGCACCATTGCGCCAATTTTCGCCGCAGCAGGTGGCGCTGAGCGATAGTGCCCCGGCACCTTCACTACCGGCGACCAGTCCGGCACAACCGGAATGGCTGGCGGTGCCAGCGGAGTGAAATACCCTGCCGCGTACACCACTTTGCCATCGACAATGGTCATCACCGACTCGATGCCTTTGATCTCTTCTTCCGGCACGCTGAAGTAATCTTTAGACAGCACCACCAGGTCGGCCAGTTGATCTTTCTCGATGCGCCCTTTCTTACCCTGTTCGCTGGAGAACCAGGCGCTACCGGCCGTCCACAGTTCCAGCGCCACATCGCGTGGCAGGCAATTGTTATCATCGTACATCGCCATACCACCAACGGTACGGCCCGAAACCAGCCAGTAGAGCGCGGTCCACGGGTTGTAGCTGGCCACGCGGGTGGCGTCAGTCCCCAATCCGACCGGAACGTCAGCCGCCAGCATTTTCGCCACCGGCGGTGTATGTTTGACCGCATCTTTACCATAGCGATCGACAAAATATTCGCCCTGGAACGCCATACGGTGCTGAACCGCTATCCCGCCCCCCAGCGCTTTTACACGCTCGATATTCCGTTCGGTAATCGTTTCGGCGTGATCGAAGAACCAGTGCAGACCATTGAACGGGATATCACGATTTACCTTCTCAAACACGTCCAGCATTCGGCTGATGGATTCATCGTAGGTAGCATGCAAGCGGAACGGCCAGCGGTGCTCAACCAGGTGTCGCACCACGCGCTCCAGCTCATCTTCCATACCTTCCGGCAGATCCGGGCGTGGCTGGAGGAAGTCTTCAAAATCCGCGGCCGAGAAAACCAGCATTTCCCCTGCCCCATTGGCACGATAGAAGTCGGTTCCCTGCCCTGGCTTGAGCATATCGGTCCAGCGTTCAAAGTCTTCCAGTTCCTGCTTCGGACGCTGGGTAAACAGGTTGTAGGCGATACGCACCGTCATCTGTTTATTGGCGTGTAGCTGCTCAATTATCTCATAATCTTCCGGGTAGTTCTGGAACCCACCGCCCGCATCGATGGCGCTGGTCAGTCCCAGACGGTTCAGCTCGCGCATAAACTGACGGGTCGAGTTAACCTGCATTTCCAGCGGCAGTTTTGGTCCTTTTGCCAGCGTCGAATAAAGGATCATGGCATTGGGTTTGGCGATCAACATTCCGGTCGGGTTGCCGTTGCTATCACGCACAATCTCACCGCCCGCCGGATCCGGCGTCGCTTTGGTGTAACCGACGGCTTTCAGCGCGGCGCGGTTGAGCAAAGCCCGGTCGTAGAGATGCAGAACAAAAACCGGAGTATCGGGAGCAGCTTCATTCAGTTCTTCGAGGGTTGGCATGCGACGTTCGGCAAACTGGAATTCACTCCAACCTCCCACCACGCGTACCCATTGCGGCGACGGCGTTCTGTCCGCCTGCTCTTTAAGCATACGTAGCGCGTCCGCCAGCGACGGCACACCTTCCCAACGCAATTCCAGATTGTAATTCAGACCGCCGCGAATGAGATGCAGGTGCGAATCGTTCAGACCCGGGACCACCGTATGTCCCTGCAGATCAACAACCTGCGTCCCTTCGGCGGCAAAGCTCATTACCCGCTCGTGGCTCCCGGTCGCCAGGATTTTACCATTGGCGATCGCCACCGCCTCAACCTGCGGGTTTTGTTTTTCGAGAGTATGAATTTTTCCGTGAGTCAGAATTAATGTGGCAGTTTGCGACATATCAATCTCCTGAGAAACCGGTCAGGCTTTTTTCAGCCATCCGGCAAACAGACGGGTTACGATGGGCATCCAGAACCAGACCACCAGCGCAACCACAAAGGCATCATTGATGAGATGCAGGAGTAACGAGCCCTTCATTGCAGGCAGCACCATGCCGGTCAACCACGGCACCAGATTGGTGCTGGGAAATATCACCAGCAGGGTTATCAGAAACTGTTTCCAGCGTTTGGGCTGGCGTACATGGGGCGCGGGCGGCGTAAACCAGAATGCCGCTTCGGTACGAACTTCGGTTTTGTCACCTTCCGCCAGCAGTGGAGCAATCTCTTCGACCAGCACGCGGCGCGTATCGGACTGGGTCCAGTTATACAGATGCTCAAGCGTGTCGAAGCGGATAATGATGTTCCACAGGTTGTTGCCATCTGCCGGGCGAATCACGTTCGCGCCGAGATGACCGGGAAATTCAGCCGCTACAGGCATGATTTTCCCCAACCACTGCTCATACCGCTGCGCCTGCTCAGGTAGCAGGGTGTGGGTAATCACCAACGTCACATGTTTGCTCTGCGCCATGAAGGGTTCCTTGTTGAGAGGAAACAGGCCGCTTAGGCCAGGAAAGCAATACACAAAATCATTCATGGTGCATCGAGGCGGCAAGGTTGTGGATCCCCGGGAGCTTACATAAGTAAGTGACCGGGGTACGCAAACGAAGCCAACAAAGATGCAACATGAAGGATGATGTGTATTTAAGCTTTACGTTCCTGCGCGCCATGCACCATGGTATAGGCATAATCCACGCCCATACCGTAAGCGCCGCTGTGCTCGCGCACCAGATCCATAACGGCGTCGTAAGTTTCTTTGCGTGACCAGTCGCGCTGGTACTCGAGAAGAACCTGTTGCCAGGTCACGGGAACGGCACCCGCCTGCACCATACGATCGATAGAACGTTCATGGGCATCTACGGACGTACCGCCGGAAGTGTCGGTCACCACATACACTTCGTAGCCCGCTTCCAGCGCCATCAGCGCAGGGAAAGTCAGACATACCTCGGTCCACAGCGCGGAGATAATCAGTTTTTTACGTCCGGTCGCTTCCACGGCCTTCACAAACGCCGCATCTTCCCAGGAGTTCATTGAGGTGCGTTCAATGGGTTTTACATCAGGATGAACCGCTAACAATTCTGGCCAGATATATCCGCTAAAACTTTTCGTTTCCACAGAAGTATAAATCACCGGAACATTGAATATTTTCCCGGCTTTCGCTAATGCCACGGTATTATTTTTTAAAGTCTGGCGATCAATATTCGCTACACCAAATGACATTTGCGGCTGATGATCAATAAAAATAAGCGTAGAGTTTTGAGGGTCAATCAGTTCCCGAATAGACATATCACACCTTCTTAATCAATAAGTTAAAAGGCAACGGTCTGTATCTGCCGTCAGCAGCAGGATCCTGAATCAGAAAGCTTGTTGAGTATAGCGGGAAATTTCTAACGAGTTATTAAAGAAAACTTACCATCCTGTGAAACTATTAATTTTGTATTGCGATATATCCTAAACAACATCAAAAAAATGCGCATAACTCATCTAATTTATTCACTGGCATTGTTTTTCTTCATTCGGTACAACAGAGAGGTTTAATTTTCAGGATATTTTCTGCTTATGCGCATCAATCTGGATGTTTTGCTCATTCTCGACGCACTCGACAAACAGGGTTCATTTGCCGCGGCGGCCGAATCGCTGTTTAAAACCCCTGCGGCACTCAGCTATATGATTCAAAAGCTGGAAAGCGACCTGAATATCGAGTTGCTTGACCGTTCTGGACACCGGGCTAAGTTTACCGACACCGGACAGATGATGCTGGAAAAGGGACGTTTGCTGCTGAGCGCGGCAAAAGATCTCGAAAAGCAGGCAGTGCAGCTGAGTTCAGGCTGGGAAAAAGAGCTGGCAATTGCGCTGGACGATTCCTTTCCCCTCGCCTCGCTGTTGCCGATTATCGATGAATTTCACGCGCTGAATAAGCAAACGCGCCTGAGCTTTACCCACCATACGCTGGCGGGTTCCTGGGAGGAACTGACCCATAATGGAGCAGATATTATTCTGGGGGCGATTAATGAACCGCCAACGTCTGCGGCCTGGTCCTACAAAATGCTCGGTACGCTGGACAATGTGTTTGTCGTTGCGCCTGAGCATCCGCTGGCCGCAGCAACGGACGGCCTGACCAACGAGCAGTTGTGCCTGCATCGGGCGATTGTTATCAGCGACAGTGCGCGCTTTTGTCATCCGTTACAAACCAATCTGATGGAAGAACAAGCGCAGATCCGCGTCGATGACTTCCACAGTAAAGTGATGCTACTTCGGGCCGGCATGGGCTGCGGATTTCTCCCACGTCATATTGCCAGCCCGTGGCTTGCCACGGGCGAGCTGGTGGAAAAAACGGTTATCTCATTTCGCCAAAAAGACGTGGCCTATATGGCCTGGCGCAATAACCGTGATGGGCTGGCACAGCGCTGGTGGCGAGACGCGCTGCTGGCAAGCCGGGAGGTTGCGCGCTTATATCAATGACCTGACCACACCGAGGCTGTAATCGCCGGCAGCGTCAGGACATCATCAGCAAGCAGGCCTTTACCCTCTTTGTGCTGCCATTGGCTGACGCTCAGTAATGGCGAGGCTGGCAGGACCACTTCACAGGCGTGGCCACGGTTAATCGCCACCAACACGCGCTGACGGTTTAGCACGCGGACAAACACCACCACGTTATCCTCGGCGTAAATCACCTGACAACCGCCATGGCGTAACGCCTGGCTTTGATGGCGTAATTTAGCCAGCCGCCGGTACAACGCCAGCAGGTTAGCGTCCTGTTTTTCAGGCTGCCACGGGAACGGTTTGCGACAAAATGGATCGTTGTTCCCATCCAGCCCCACTTCGTCACCGTAGTAAATACAGGGCACGCCAGGCCAGGTAAACAGCCACACCACCGCCAGCGGTAACCGTGCAACGTCTTTACCAAGCAGAGATTTAAAACGGGCGGTATCGTGGCTGTCGAGCTGATTAAACATCCGCAGTTGCTGCTGATGCGACAAACCCGCACGGTAGTTGTCCATCCACGCCATACAGGTCTGGGCATCAATAGATTGCGGATCGTATGAGATATCAGTATTGGCGAGGAATCCCCAGAGGGGGAAAGTAAAGCCGCGATAGTTCATGGCGGCATCTTCGGCATCAGCCTGCAACCACTGGCGCGCATCGCCAAAATGTTCGCCCACCACATACGCCCCTGGCTGGGTTTCTTTTGCCGCCTGCGTAATACCGGCCACGTGCTGCAGGTTGTTGCGCGCGCCACCGGTCTCTCCCAGCATGTGCACCACATCCAGACGCCAGCCGTCCATACTCCACGGCGCTTTCAGCCAGTGGCGGACGATACTGTCTTCGCCGCGATAAATTTCATTCACCAGGCTTGCGGAGGAAAAGTCCAGCTTAGGCAGGCTGGCATACCCCAGCCAGTCGAGCGCGACACCATCATCTGAAAAATGATACCAGTCGCGCCAGGGAGATTGCGGATTATGGCACGCCCCGTCGGTTCCCCGATTATGCCGGTCAAACCAGGCGTGCGAATCGCCGCTATGGTTAAAAACACCGTCGAGAATCAGCCGTATGCCCTGCCGTTGGGTGTTGTGACGCAGGCGCAGCAGTGCCCTGTCGCCGCCAAACTGTGGATCAACATGGCGGTAATCTTCGGTATCGTATTTATGCACGCTCGGCGCGGTAAACACCGGATTCAGATACAGCGCCGTGACCCCTAACGTTTTCAGGTACGGCAGCTTTTCACTGATGCCATCCAAATCACCGCCATAAAACGTGGAGCCGCCGGCCTGAGCCATAAGCGGCTCGTCCCACTCGCGCCGCACAATATCGTGCCCGGCCGCGTGGTGGTAATAGACATTATCCTGAGCCGCTTCACGCGACTGGCTGCGGGCAAAACGGTCCGGGAAAATTTGATAGAAAATCTGATCGGCGACCCACTGCGGACCGTTATCCGGCACATCAATCGCAAACTGCTCCAGACGCGCAGGCGGAAAACGGCTGAAACCCTGCGGGGTAAACCACAGCTGACGATCGAGCCAAAGTAATTTAAAACTATAGCGTCGACGAGGCTGCCCGCTGGAGAGATCGATTGCCGCTCGCCACGCGGTCACGCCCGGCTGCGGCTGGCTGCGCTGCTTGTGCATAGCCAGCGAAATCTCTTCGTTATCGTTTTCTGCGCGTAGCGTCACCCGCTGGGGTGGATTCTCCCCCGCCAGCCATAATGTAATCGTCAGTTGATCTTTGTTTTGCTTAACAAATGGGGCAACCGGAAGGTGCCAGGCGTTCAACATCACGTATCCCCTTTGATGATAATGACGTCACCTTGCCATAGCGAAGTGCAGGATCACTCCTCATCTTAACGTTTATTGGGGGAGGAGCTCGGGGGAGGAGAAAATTGCCGGGTAACATCAGGCTACCCGGCAAAAATATTACTGCGCTTCAGCCAGTTGACGCTCGCGACGGCGCTTGAAAACCCAGCCGGCCAGCAGCAGGATAATCCACGCAAAGCCGACGTACAGCGAAATACGGGTATCCGGATGATAGCCGATAAGCGCGATGATAAAGACCAGGAAAATCAGGCCAATAACGGTCGTCACAACCCCACCCGGCACTTTAAATTTCAATGCCTTGACCTCTTCCGGCGGCAGACGACGACGGAAGGCAATCTGCGACAGCAGGATCATAATCCACACCCATACCGTGGCGAAGGTCGCCAGAGAGGCGATCACCAGGAAGACGTTTTCCGGCATGATGTAGTTAAGATACACCGCAAACAGCAGCGCGATGGTCATCACCATCACCGTGACCCACGGCACGCCACGACGCGAGGTCTTAGCGAACATTTTCGGGGCGCTGCCCTGCTCTGCCATACCGTGCAACATACGACCCACGCCGAAGACGTCAGAGTTGATGGCCGACAGCGACGCGGTCAGTACGACAAAGTTGAGGATCCCGGCGGCAAAGGTAATGCCCATATGCTGGAACGTCAGAACGAACGGGCTACCGTCGGTGCCAACCTGGTTCCATGGGTAAATGGACATGATGACGAACAGCGTCCCCACGTAAAACACGAGGATGCGCATCGGTACGGAATTGATGGCGCGCGGAATAGATTTTTCCGGGTCTTTGGCTTCACCTGCGGTAATCCCGATAATCTCAATCCCGCCGTAGGCGAACATCACCATTTGTAACGACATCACCATGCCGAGCCAGCCGTTGCTGAAGAAACCGCCGTTGCTCCACAGGTTATGGATACCGGTCGGTTGCCCGCCGTTGCCAATCCCCCAAATGATGATGCCGAAACCGGCGACAATCATGATGATAATGGTGGCGACCTTAAAGAACGAAAACCAGAACTCCAGCTCGCCAAACACCTTCACGCTCATCAGGTTGATGGCGCAGATAATCAGCACCACGCTGAGGACCCAAATCCAGTGCGGAACGGCAGGGAACCAGACCCCCATGTAAATACCAAAGGCAGTCACGTCGGCAATAGCGACAATCAGGATTTCAAAACAGTAGGTCCAGCCGGTGATGTAGCCTGCCAGCGGTCCAAGGTTTTCCTGCGCGTAGCGCGAGAAGGAGCTGGCAGCCGGGTTATGAACGGACATTTCGCCCAGCGCACGCATAATAATATACGCCGCTACACCGCCGATAATATAGGCCAGCAATACGCTTGGCCCCGCCATTTTGATGGCATCGGCCGAGCCGTAGAACAGCCCAGTGCCAATTGCTGAACCTAATGCCATAAAGCGGATGTGCCGGGTGCTCAGCCCACGCTTTAGCTTGTTATTACTTTCCATCGATTCCTAACCTGTTAACACAATAAAAAAACCACGGGGCCATATTAATAGCCCCGTGGTTAAAACTTATTGTCAGTGATATTAGTGTGCGCTGGAGGTCACTTGTCGACCCGCTGCGCGATCCCAGATAACTGCCAGGATCACCATCACGACTGTTGGCATCAACCACGCCAGCCCCTGCTCCGCCAGCGGTAAACGCTGGGTCCAGGCCGGTAACACGTCGCCAATTGCAGAAGCTTTAATGCCATCAAGGATACCAAAAATCAGGCTGATAAACATCGCAGGTGCAATGACGCGGGAAGAATTATGCCACCATGAGCGGGTAAAGCTTAATATAACCAGTGCGATACATGGCGGATAGATAGCCGTCAGCACCGGAATAGAGATCTGAATCAGATGGCTCAGACCCAGGTTAGAGACCACCATCGAGAAGCCGCCGAGGATAAATACCAGCGTACGATAAGACAGTGGAACATACTGGGCAAAGAACTCTGCGCATGCGCAGGTCAGGCCAACCGCGGTGACCAGACAGGCGATGAAAATCAGCGCCGCCAGCAGGAAGCTTCCCGCGCCACCAAAGGTGTGCTGAACATACGCATGCAAAATTGCCGCGCCGTTAGCAGACTGATCGACCAGAATCGCGCTATCTGAACCCAGACGGAACAGCGCGAGATACAGCAGCGTTAAGCCCACACCTGCCATTAAACCCGCCCAAACGGTGTAACGGGTCAGCAGACGCGCTTCAGTAACGCCACGCGAGCGAGCAGCGTTAACGATAACAATACCAAATACCATCGCGCCCAGCGTATCCATGGTCAGATACCCGTTCACGAAGCCATTAGAAAACGCCGCAGTTTGATAGGCCTCCATCGCATTACTGATCGGGCCCGCTGGCCAGACAATTGCAGCGACAGACAGTACCACCAGCGCCAGAATTTTCAGCGGCGCCAGGAAATTACCAACCGTATCCAGCAGTTTACCCGGATACAGTGAAACCAGAATGACAATCGCGAAATAGATAACGCTATAGATAAACAGCGGCAACGCAGAGTCACCGGTCAGCGGTGCAATCCCGACTTCGAAAGAGACCGTCGCGGTACGTGGAGTAGCAAATAACGGCCCAACTGCCAGATAGCAAACGGTCGCCAGCAGCAGACCGGCGACTTTACCGATAGGCGTGCTCAGTCGGTCCACACCACCACCGACTTTCGCCAGCGCGACAACGGTAAGCACCGGCAAACCAACGGCGGTAATCAAAAAGCCAAAAGCCGCAGTCCAGACGTGTTCACCTGCCTGCAAACCAACCATTGGGGGGAAGATGATGTTACCTGCACCAACGAACAGTGCAAATGTCATAAATCCCAAAGCGATAATATCGCGCGATTTTAACTGATGGGTCATAAAGTCTTACTGCCTGTGGATGTGGTGTTGAAAATAATAAATTTTTGCCTTTCCCTGGGGGACAATACAGCGGCATTTTTGCTCAATTCCAGCGGGAAACACTCCCGAGCTGGCGCGGCGAAGAATAGTTTTTCGATTTACCGCGCAAATGCAGTCGGTATGACAGCACCTGGAGCGCAATTTAAACGCTTATAACGTTTTAAAGCAAGGTGGGATCCAAAAACCAGAACAATATAGCGATATGAAAAATTGGGTTAGCACAAAACACCATTTCATGGAAAAAGGTATGGGTAATAGTTCGAACAAAAAACAATCAAACGTCGTAAAATTCAGGAGTCATATATTGACCGCATGGAAAAAGCCAGCTTGTGCTGGCTTTTGGAAAGTTAATCTTACGAATGTGCTTTAACCGTTACTTTTGGCAATCAAACGTTCCGGGATCACGAAACTAAATCGCGTCCCCTGACCTGGTTCGCTTTCGATATTCAAGCGGCTGTCGTGATGATGCAGCGCATGCTTCACGATGGCCAGACCCAGCCCGCTACCGCCTGTTTGCCGCGATCGCGCTTTATCCACTCGGTAAAAACGTTCGGTCAAACGTGGAATATGCTCGGCGGCAATGCCCGGACCGTTATCTTCCACACAAAACTCCGCCCCCGACGCCACATGCTGCCAGCGTACGGTAATGTGCGTTCCCGCAGGCGTGTGGTTTACTGCGTTGTAGACGAGATTCGAGATAGCGCTACGCAACTGTTCCTCGTTACCCCGCACGTTCAGGCTGTTATCAACATCAAAGGTAAACGTATGTTTTTGCTGGCTCAGCGTCTGCGCTTCATGCTCAACTACGCGCAGCATCATGGGTACATCGACCTTCTCATTCAGTTGCAACGTCGGTGCAACCTCAATTTTTGACAGCGTCAGCAGCTGTTTCACCAGTCCTTCCATGCGGTACGTTTGTTCACGCATGGTATGCAGCGCTTTTTCACGCGTCGTCCCTTCCAGCGGATGCTCCTGCATCATTTCCAGGTAACCCTGTAACACCGTCAGCGGCGTACGCAGCTCATGGCTGGCGTTGGCAAAAAAGTTACGTCGTGAACCTTCAAGTTGGTGCATCTGGGTAACGTCGCGCGCCACCATCAGCAGTTGCTTATCGGTGTAGGGCATCACGCGAATTTCCAGATGCCGTCCGGTATTGAGCACCAGATTGATAGGCCGGCTAAAGTCGCGCGTTTTCAGATATTGTGTGAATTCCGGATAGCGAAGCAGGTTAAGAATATTTTGCCCGCTATCGTCCGGCCAGCGCAGTCCCAGAACCTGCTGAGCCAGTCCGTTACACCAGAAGATACCGCCTTCTTCGGTGGTCAACACCACCGCGTCGGGTAGCGATTCCGCCCCGCTGCGAAAACGTTTAATCAGGTTACCCAGTTCTCGACGGCGCTTTTTGTTGCGAAGCTGCATTTGATGCAGCCCATATAACAGCGGCTCCCAACTGCCTCGCCCCGGCGGCGGCGTCATGCTTCTGTCGACCCATAGCCACCAGGACAAACGTAATAGATTCCAGAAATGCCAGATAAGCAGGCCCGTTACCGACGCCAGTAAAAACCAGGGCAGGTAACCGAAAAAAGCGCTAAGGATAAATGCCGGTATGCAGCACAGGATCAGCTCCAGTACCAACCTTTTCCATGACAATCGTTCTAGCAAACGTCTTACTCCATTTACGGCCTAATCCATCAGGCCATGATTCTTGTCAGTCAGAAGCGGGTCGAAAAACGATATCCCGTCCCGCGAACCGTCTGCACCATACGATCGTGTCCGCTGTGCTCCAGCGCTTTACGTAAGCGGCGGATATGCACATCCACTGTCCGGTCTTCCACGTAGACATTGGTTCCCCAGACATGATTGAGGAGTTGTTCACGGCTGTAGACACGCTCAGGGTGAGTCATAAAGAAGTGCAACAGTTTGAATTCGGTCGGCCCCATATCCAGCGGATCCTCGCCGGTCATCACGCGATGCGAGGTCGGATCAAGGCTTAGCCCCTGCATCTCAATAACCTCTTCCACCGCCATCGGGGAAATACGACGCAGAACCGCTTTAATACGCGCCACCAGCTCCTTGGGAGAAAACGGCTTGGTAATATAGTCATCCGCGCCGGTTTCCAGACCCCGAACGCGGTCTTCCTCTTCACCTCTCGCCGTCAGCATCATCACAGGGATGTCCCGCGTCATCGCTTCGCGCTTGAGATGTTTAATAAACTGCAGACCCGAGCCGCCGGGAAGCATCCAGTCAAGTAAGACGAGATCCGGCCAGGGTTCATTGAGTTGGTTCACAGCACTGTCATAGTCTTCGGCTTCAACGGGTTGAAATCCGTTTTGCTCGAGCACGAAGCAGACCATTTCACGAATTGGAGCTTCATCTTCTACGACCAGAATACGTCTCGCCATGATTTGCCCTGTTTATAATTAAATCGTTTGCCATCAATACAGTGCCATTATGCGTCAGTTTTATGACAGATTTATGAAAAGATAGCCCAGGTTTAACGCAGCCCGGTGAATTATGACAGCCCGGAGACAAGATATTAACGTCCTTACAGGGTTATAATCCCCGCCATTGTTTTATCGTCATGGAACTCTTATGCGTATCCTTCACACGTCTGACTGGCATCTGGGCCAAAATTTCTACAGCAAGAGCCGCGCCGCTGAACATCAGGCCTTTCTCGACTGGCTGCTGGAAACGGCGCAATCCCAGCAGGTGGATGCCATAATTGTGGCAGGCGATATTTTCGATACTGGCTCACCGCCAAGCTATGCCCGAGAGCTGTATAACCGCTTTGTCGTCAATTTGCAGCAAACCGGCTGTCATCTGGTGGTGCTGGCAGGTAACCACGACTCCGTCGCCACGCTCAATGAATCTCGCGACATTCTGGCATTTCTCAACACCACGGTCGTTGCCAGCGCCGGCCATGCGCCGCAAATTCTGCTACAACGCGACGGCACCCCGGGGGCAATCCTGTGTCCGGTTCCTTTTTTACGTCCGCGCGACATCATCACCAGCCAGGCTGGACTGACAGGACAAGAAAAACAGCAGCATTTGCTGGGCGCGATTACTGATTATTACCAGCAGCAGTATCAGGACGCCTGTACGCTGCGCGGCGATCGGAATATCCCCATCATTGCGACCGGACATTTGACCACCGTCGGCGCCAGTAAAAGTGACGCCGTACGTGACATTTATATCGGTACGCTGGACGCCTTCCCGGCACAAAACTTCCCACCAGCGGACTACATCGCGCTGGGACATATTCACCGGGCGCAGGTTATCGGCGGCACGGAACATATCCGCTACTGCGGTTCGCCGATTGCGCTCAGTTTTGACGAGTGCGGCAAAAACAAATGTGTACATCTGGTGAGCTTTGAAGCGGGGAAACTCAGCGCCGTTGAAAATCTCACCGTCCCGGTCACGCAGCAGCTTGCAGTACTGAAAGGCGATTTAGCCGCCATTACCGCCCAGCTTGACCAGTGGCGCGACATGCAGCAAGAGCCGCCGGTGTGGCTGGATATTGAAATCACCACCGACGACTATCTGCATGATATGCAGCGCAAAATCCAGGCCTTAACCGAAGATTTACCGGTAGAGGTGTTACTGGTGCGCCGCAGCCGGGAACAGCGCGAACGTATCATGGCCAATGAACGGCGTGAAACGTTAAGTGAACTGAGTGTGGCGGAAGTTTTTGACCGCCGTCTGGCGCTGGAAGAACTCGAAGAACCACAGCGTGAGCGGCTTAACCAGCTGTTTAGCGCAACCTTGCACACGCTTGCCGGGGAGGCTGAAGCATGAAAATTCTCAGCCTGCGCCTGAAAAACCTCAACTCCCTGAAGGGAGAATGGAAAGTCGATTTTACCGCCGAGCCTTTTGCCAGCAACGGGCTGTTTGCCATCACCGGACCAACGGGGGCGGGGAAAACCACCCTGCTGGACGCGATTTGCCTTGCGCTGTACCACGAAACGCCACGCCTGAATACCGTGTCACAGTCGCAAAACGACCTGATGACCCGCGACACCGCAGAGTGTCTGGCCGAGGTCGAATTTGAGGTGCGGGGCGAAGCCTACCGCGCTTTCTGGAGTCAGAACCGGGCACGCAACCAGCCTGAGGGCAACCTGCAGGTCCCGCGCGTAGAACTGGCCCGCTGCGCCGATGGTAAAATCCTCGCCGATAAAGTCAAAGACAAGCTGGAGATGACCGCCGAGCTTACCGGGCTGGATTACGGTCGTTTTACCCGTTCGATGCTGCTGTCTCAGGGGCAGTTCGCCGCATTTCTTAATGCCAAACCGAAAGAGCGCGCCGAGCTGCTGGAAGAGCTAACCGGCACTGAGATCTACGGCCAAATTTCCGCGATGGTGTTTGAAAAACACAAATCAGCGCGTACGGCGCTGGAAAAACTGCAGGCCCAGGCCAGTGGCGTTGCGTTATTAGCACCAGAGCAGGTGCAATCCCTGACAGAGAGTTTGCAGGTACTTACTGACGAAGAAAAACAATACATTACCAGCCAGCACGTCCAGCAACAGCACCTCAACTGGCTTATTCGGCAAAATGAGCTACAAACGGACATAAATCGCCACCAGCAGGCATTACAGGCTGCTCTTCAGGCGCAAGAAGACGCGCAGCCACAACTGGCGGCGCTGAGTCTGGCGCAACCGGCCAGAGCGTTACGCCCACACTGGGAGCGAATCCAGGAACAAACGGCTACTATCGCGCGCACGCGGCAGAAGATTCAGGAAGTGAATGCTCGCTTACAAAGCAGCTTAGCGCTGCGCGGGCGCATCCGTCAGCAGGCGCACACGCAATCGACCGCGATGCTCGCCGGACAACAGACGCTAACCGACTGGCTGAACGAACATGACCGCTTCCGCTTGTGGAGTAGCGAACTGGCAGGCTGGAAAGCGCTGCTGGCCCAACAGTCCGATGCCAGTGCCCAGCTACGCCAGTGGCAGCAGTTGCGAGAAAACGACATGCGTAAGCTCGATGCGCTGGCGCTTCCCACGCTGACCCTTTCGCCGCAGGAGGTAACACAAGCGCTGGCGCAACATGTGCAGCGTCGTCCGTTACGCCAGCGACTGAGCAACCTGCACGGACAAATCGCCCCGAAGCAAAAGCAGCTGGCGCAACTACGCGCCACGCTTGTACAGCGTCAGCATGAGCTGACTCAACGCAACGCGGTGCTTGCCGAAAAACGTCAACGTTATAAAGATAAAAATCAGCAGCTTGCCGATGTGAGAATCATTTGTGAGCAGGAAGCCCGTATCAAAGATCTGGAAAGCCAGCGGGCATTACTGCAATCCGGTATGCCTTGCCCGCTTTGCGGCTCCACCGCACATCCGGCAATTGAGCGCTATCAAACGCTCGAACTGAGCGTGAATCAGACGCGACGTGAGGCGCTGGAAAAAGAGGTTAAAACGCTGGCCGATGAGGGTTCAACGCTACGCGGACAGCTCGAGGCAATAAGCCAGCAGCTTCAGCGGGATGAACGCGAAGTACAGACGCTTTCTCAGGAGGAGCAAGCACTTACTCAAGAGTGGCAGACGGTCACCGCCAGCCTCAACGTGACGCTGCAACCGCAGGATGACATCGCCCCATGGCTTGCTACCCAGGAAGAGCATGAGCAGCAGCTTCACCAATTGAGCCTGCGCCATACCCTGCAGGCGCAAATCGCCGCGCATACAGAGCAAATAACTCAGCTCCAGCAGCATATTGACCAGCGTCAGGCGGCGCTAACCGCCGAGCTGGCCCGTCATGGCCTGTCCCTTCCGGCTGAGGATAACGTCGCCTCATGGCTAAGCGAACGGGCGAACGAAGCCCAAATGTGGCAACAACGCCAGAGCGAACTGAGCGCTTTACAGACCCAACTAGCCCAGCTTGCGCCGCTGCTGGAAACGCTGCCAGAAACCGAGGCACTTCCTGAAAACAATGAGGGTCTGTCGCTGGAAAACTGGCGGCAGGTGCACGACGATTGCCTCTCCTTACAGGGGCAGTGGCAAACGTTGCAACAGCAGGAGGCGCAGGACGTTCAGCGCGCCGCAGAAATTCAGGCACAGTTTGATGCCGCATTGCAGGCCAGTATTTTTCCCGATCGCGATGCCTTTATTGCCGCCCTGCTGGATGAAGAGACCTTCACCCGTCTTGAGCAGTTAAAGCAGTCACTCGAAGGTCAGCAGCAACAGGCGCAAACCCTGCTTAATCAGGCTCAGCAGGCGCTGGCGACTCATCAACAACAGTTGCCAACAGGGGTGGATCTCACACTCACGGCACAACAACTGCACGACGCGCTGGCAAAACTCACCCAGAAGCTACGGGATAACACCACTCGTCAGGGCGAAATTCGCCAGCAGTTGAAACAGGATGCTGACAGCCGCCAGCAGCAGCAGGCGCTGATGCAGGAGATGGAAAAGGTCGCGCAGCAGGTCGAAGACTGGGGGTATCTGAATGCGCTGATCGGCTCGAAAGAGGGAGATAAGTTCCGCAAGTTTGCCCAGGGGCTAACGCTGGATAATCTGGTCTGGCTTGCCAACAACCAGTTGACCCGTCTGCACGGCCGCTATCTGTTGCAGCGCAAGGCCAGCGAAGCGCTGGAGCTGGAAGTGGTTGATACCTGGCAGGCCGATGCCGTGCGTGACACGCGCACGCTCTCCGGCGGCGAGAGCTTCCTCGTGAGTCTGGCGCTGGCGCTGGCGTTGTCCGATCTGGTCAGCCACAAAACGCGGATTGACTCCCTGTTCCTCGACGAAGGTTTCGGCACGCTGGACAGCGAAACGCTGGATACCGCCCTGGATGCGCTCGATGCGCTCAATGCCACCGGCAAAACGATTGGCGTCATCAGCCACGTTGAAGCGATGAAAGAGCGCATTCCGGTACAGATCAAGGTTAAAAAAATCAACGGACTGGGCTACAGCAAACTCGACAAGATGTTTGCGGTGGAGTAATCGACCAGCGGATGTTGTTTCACAGGACGGATAAGCGCTGGCGCCCTCCGGCACTCTATGTAGCACAATATTGCATACTCAGGGACGGATATGAAATGGCATTCCACTTCGCTTATCCGCAAGCTATCGCTATTGGCGGCGAACGTTCGCCGCTATGACGCACGTCCTGCGTCTTTCTTGTTGGCAGGTGGTATGAAAAAAGTCATTTTCTCTTTAGCGCTGGGGACATTTGGTCTGGGCATGGCCGAATTTGGCATCATGGGTGTACTCACCGAGCTGGCGCGGGACGTGGGCATTTCCATCCCTGCTGCCGGCCATATGATTTCGTTTTACGCTTTTGGCGTGGTGCTGGGCGCGCCCATTATTGCGCTCTTTTCCAACCGCTTTTCGCTCAAGCATATTCTGCTGTTTCTGGTCACGCTGTGCGTGATTGGCAACGCCATCTTCACCCTCTCCTCCTCTTACTTCATGCTGGCGGTAGGCAGGCTGGTTTCCGGCTTCCCGCATGGCGCGTTTTTCGGCGTAGGCGCGATTATCCTGTCGAAGCTGGCCCGTCCGGGAAAAGTCACCGCCGCCGTCGCGGGCATGATTTCGGGGATGACCGTGGCCAATCTGGTTGGCATTCCCGTCGGCACCTGGCTGAGCCAGGAATTTAGCTGGCGTTACACGTTTCTGCTGATAGCCGTCTTTAATATTGCCGTAATAGTCTCGGTCGCTTTTTGGGTCCCCAATATCAGCGATGAGGCAAAAGGGAAACTGCGCGAACAATTTCACTTTTTGAAAAGCCCCGCCCCGTGGTTCATATTTTCCGCCACCATGTTTGGTAACGCCGGGGTATTCGCCTGGTTCAGCTACGTCAAACCGTACATGATGTACATTTCCGGCTTCTCCGAAGCGCTGATGACCTTCATCATGATGCTGGTGGGATTAGGAATGGTGTTGGGAAACCTGCTGAGCGGTCGGCTGTCTGGCCGCTATACGCCGCTGCGCATTGCGGTAATAACCGACTTTGTGATTGTGCTGGCTCTGCTGTTGCTCTTTGCCTGTGGCGGAATCAAAGCCGCGTCGCTGACCTTCGCTTTTATTTGCTGCGCAGGCCTGTTTGCGCTGTCGGCGCCGCTGCAAATTTTACTGCTGCAAAACGCTAAAGGAGGGGAGCTGTTGGGTGCGGCTGGCGGGCAAATTGCCTTTAACCTCGGCAGCGCGATTGGCGCTTACTGCGGTGGCATGATGCTGACGCTGGGCTTTGCCTACAACTACGTGACGCTGCCGGCGGCACTGCTGTCGTTTTCTGCGATGTCGTCGCTGCTGCTATACGCTCGCCTGAAGCGCGCAGTCCCCCAGATGACACACGCTGCCGGATAGCATCTGCGCTACCCGGCTACGCGAACATTACTCCTGCGGCCACAGCCAGGCCGCACCGCGAACGCCGCTGGAGTCACCGTGTAGCGCTCTGCGTAAAGGCGTTTCGCATTCGCCGCCAAAGACAAACTGCTTAATCAACGTCGGAACATTTTGATACAGTCGGTCGACATTGCTCATTCCGCCGCCCAGCACAATGACGTCCGGATCGAGAATATTTACCACATGCGCCAGTGATTTCGCCAGACGAAGCTCATAGCGGCTCAACGCCTGCTCCGCCAGAGCATCCTGCGCATTAACGAGGCTGATAATTTCACTGCCCTTGAGCAGCTTACCGCTCAGACGCTGGTAGTCGGTGGCAAAACCGGTCCCGGAAATGAAAGTTTCAATGCAGCCTTGTTTGCCACAATAACAGGGGACTTCCTGTCGAAAACGCAGCTCATCTTCATCCATCCACGGCAGCGGATTATGCCCCCACTCCCCTGCGGTACCGTTGCCGCCCGTGTGCGCCCGACCATTCAGCGCCACGCCAGCGCCACATCCGGTGCCGATGATCACCGCAAACACGGTTTGCGCCCCTGCCGCCGCGCCATCCACCGCCTCTGAAACCGCCAGACAGTTGGCATCATTTGCCAACCGAACTTCACGATTCAGACGCGCACTCAAGTCTTTGTCAAAAGGTTGCCCGTTAAGCCAGGTCGAGTTGGCATTCTTCACCACCCCGGTGTAAGGAGAAATTGAACCAGGAATGCCCATCCCCACGGTTCCCGTCTGCCCGGTGGCTTTTTCCGCCATCTCCACCAGCGCAGCGATGGTTTCTATCGTTTGCCGATAATCATCGCGCGGCGTGGGCAGGCGATGGCGAAAAAGCTGTTCGCCCACATCGCCAAGCGCGATAACTTCCGTTTTCGTACCGCCCAAATCGATACCTATACGCACTGTTTACTCCTCTTCCCGATTAACAATGCAAGCATAGCGACAATTCGCTATCATGCCCGCTGGATTTAACGACAAGGCCGTGGAAATTATCATGCTGTGGTTCAAAAATTTAATGGTTTACCGTCTTAGCCGCGATGTTTCTTTGCGTGCCGAAGAGATGGAAAAACAGCTGGCATCAATGACGTTCACCCCTTGCGGTAGCCAGGATATGGCAAAAATGGGCTGGGTTCCGCCGATGGGATCGCACAGCGATGCATTAACGCATACCGCCAATGGCCAAATTATTATCTGCGCCCGCAAAGAAGAAAAAATTCTGCCGTCGCCGGTTATCAAACAGGCGCTGGAAGCCAAAATATTCAAACTGGAAGCTGAGCAAGGTCGCAAACTCAAGAAGACCGAAAAAGACTCGCTGAAAGATGAAGTTCTGCACTCATTGCTGCCGCGCGCCTTTAGCCGTTTCAGTCAGACAATGATGTGGATCGACACCGTCAACGATCTGATCATGGTTGATTGCGCGAGTGCGAAGAAAGCCGAAGATACGCTGGCGCTGCTACGTAAGAGTCTCGGTTCGCTGCCGGTCGTTCCGCTGACGATGGAAAACCCTATTGAGCTGACGCTGACCGAATGGGTTCGCTCCGGCACAACGGCTCAGGGATTCCAGTTGCTTGATGAAGCCGAACTGAAAGCGATCCTTGAAGACGGTGGTGTGATCCGCGCGAAAAAGCAGGATCTGGTCTGCGATGAAATCGCCGTGCATATCGAAGCGGGCAAACTGGTCACCAAGCTGGCTCTCGACTGGCAACAGCGCATTCAGTTCGTTATGTGTGACGACGGCTCTGTTAAGCGTCTGAAGTTTAGCGACGAGCTGCGCGATCAGAACGAAGATATCGACCGCGAAGATTATGCTCAGCGTTTTGATGCCGATTTTATCCTGATGACGGGTGAACTGGCGGCGCTGATTAAAAGTCTGGTGGAAGGATTAGGCGGCGAAGCGCAACGTTAAGCCGTGTTTACCGAATGGCGGCTCAATGTCGCCATTCGTCATTTTTACGCTTACAGATAGCGGCAAAGATAGGATGTTGGCTCTGCCACCTGCAGATGAAACTCGCTGCTGCCCGGCACGTTAAACACGTCCCCCGCGGCATACACTTTCCACTCGGTTTCCCCTGGTAGCAGCACGTTCAGTGCGCCGCTGACGACCGTCATCTCTTCAGGCGCCGCGGTACCAAAGGTATATTCACCTTCAGCCATCACGCCAACACTGGCGCGGCCAGTACTGCTGCTGGTAAAACCGATCGATTTTACTTTGCCGGAAAAGTATTCATTACTTTGAAGCATACAACTGGCCCTATCTCGTGATTAAGTTAACAACCAATATAGGGGGGTGACGTTCCACCTGTCACGCAAAATTACGTCAGCAGCTCCGAAGCCAGCCGGGCAATCAGCACATTGGACAGAAGAACCGGGACATCCAGCGATTTTTGCAGTAAATCGCGATGGCGTTGATTGAACCCCAGGCAGTCCAGCATGATGACATCCGCACCTTGCTCCAGCAGTTCTTTCCCGGCATCAATCAATTGTTGTTCGCTACCGTGGATCGGATTCGCCACGGCATACACTGGTGGGGTTTGTAGCACCTGCCATTTTTGCGCCTGGGCTTTAAGCAATTCAGTGACGGGAACAATAACCCCGACCTGATGCCCATCGACAATCGAGGCCACCAGCGGTGGGATAATCCGTAACGGTTCCAGCAAAATGCTGTTGCGGGCGGTCAGGCGAGCGATTGAGGCGGTACTCATCAGCAGGATCACGTCAAAGCCCTGGTTATCCAGCACCTCCACGATACTTTGCAGCGAGCGTTCTACCTTCTGGCGTGAGACATGCGCGAGTTGGTGGTCGCTGAGCAGCGTTAATAAATGCTCGTCACCGGGCGAAACGCCGTACTCAGCCATCACATCCTCTCGCCGCATCTGTCCCAGCAGACTGTGGTGAGTGATGTGCTGTTCATCGATATATTCCGTCAGGAGCGGTAACACCTCACACATCGGCACAACGCCAATCGTGAGGATAGCCAACGACGTACTCATTTGTTGCTCCACCGTCTTCTTACTTTGCTGTGAAATCCCGGACATGTGCCGGGCGCTGACCTGCGCTACAAATGCTCAAAAGCGTAGCAGCAGATCGGCGGTGTCTTGTGTAAAGATTCCAAATAATTCCAGTACTGGATTGTTATTGTTTAATTTTCAATTTTTACTGTATACGGCGAAATTTAAAAAAATGTGATGCACGCCCGTACTGGCACTTTTCAGAATCGTGCCAGGGCGGTGATTAAGATCAGGCTTTATCGGGGTCTTCGTAGCGCTTTTTGGCATCCATAGCTTCCTGCGCAGAAGGATGCTCACTGATCAAAGAATTCGGTTTAGGGTGATCGGCTCGAAGCTGATACCAGGTTACCGTCTGGCCTGGCGTCCCTTTTTCAACCGTAACAATCGTCGCTTGACGTGGGTAAGGTGGTTTTGTCGGCATAGTTCTTCCTTTTCACTGGATGAACATTAAGTATAGACACCGCCCTGCAACCGTGGCGCTGCCTGCGCCAGTATCCCAAGAATGTCTTCCACCACCTGTGAAGGCGGATTGGTGGCATCAACGATATAGTGCGCAGCCTCACGATACAGAACATCGCGCTGGGCGAGCACCTCCTGCACTTCTTCAGTCAACGGCTTACCGGTTAAAGTTGGGCGCAACCCCTCTTCAGGCGTCGCCTCCAGACGATCGACCAGTACTGATACCGGTGCGCTTAAATAGATAACCACGCCGTGGCTGCGCATGTAATGACGATTAAATTCGGTAAGTATGATACCGCCGCCGGTCGCAACAACCGTTGCCGGGGCTGTGACGGCCTGCAGAGCGGTCGTCTCCTGGGCACGAAACCCTTCCCATCCTTCTCTTTCGACGATCTCCGCCACGGTCATCTGCACGTGCGATTGCAACCAGCGATCGGTATCAACAAACTGGAAATCGATAGCCTTCGCCAGCGCCATACCGGTAGTTGTCTTACCACACCCCCGGGGGCCAACAAGAAAAAGAGGTTGCGTCATTACAGAAATTCCCCAGAGAGCCGCGAACGAGCGGGATCTGATGCGGTTAAAGATATAATCATATCATCAAACTAGTACATCGCCAAAGCGTAAAGAAAAAATTACAGGTGGAGTGGCGATATCTATTAATCCCTACTATAACAAGAATTCACAATGAATAAAGTGTAAATAATAAATTACACATTTTATTTTCTACGCTGTACTTCCAGCCACCACTTATCAAGCTCAGCCGCAAAATGCTGCCTGTCACGCGGTGAAAGGCTGTCTGGCCCTCCGGTCTGAATACCGCTGGCGCGTAGCGTATCCATAAAATCACGCATCATCAGACGCTCACGGATCGTGGCTACGGTATAACGCTCCCCGCGCGGGTTAAGCGCCGCTGCACCTTTTTCAATCACTTCAGCCGCCAGCGGGATATCTGCCGTTATCACTAAATCACCGGCGCTACACTGGCGCACAATCTCATTATCCGCCACGTCAAACCCGGCGGGAACGCGTAGTGTACGGATAAAACGCGAAGCAGGAACGCGCAAGCTTTGGTTTGCGACCAAAATAAGCGGCATCTGCATGCGCTCAGCAGCGCGGTACAAAATGTCTTTAATCACATTCGGACACGCATCGGCGTCCACCCATATTGTCATAACCTCTCCCCACAGATGTGCAGTCGCACATTGTCTCGTGCTTTTACTTTCAGGCAAAGTGCTGTTTCTCCTTCTGCACATATTCATTCCGCGCTAAGCTTAGCTTTCCCAGGTAAAACAATGAATATCACGCATAGGGAGTGACAAGATGGACAAAAAAATTGGTTTTATCGGCTGCGGTAATATGGGCAAAGCAATTCTTGGCGGCATGATCGCCAGCGGCCAGGTTCTCCCGGGACAAATCTGGGTCTACACCCCCTCCCCCGATAAAGTCGCAGCCTTGCACGACCAGTACGGTATTAATGCAGCGCAGTCTGCACAAGAAGTCGCGCAAATCGCCGACATCGTTTTTGGCGCCGTAAAACCAGGCATTATGATTAAGGTTCTGAGCGAAATTACCTCCAGCCTGAACAAAGACTCCCTGGTCGTCTCGATTGCTGCTGGCGTCACCCTTGACCAGCTCGCCCGCGCGCTGGGCCATGACCGAAAAATCATTCGCGCAATGCCAAACACGCCGTCACTGGTGAACGCCGGAATGACTTCCGTCACGCCGAACGCCTTAGTCACACCGGAAGATACGGCCGACGTGCTGAATATCTTCCGCTGTTTTGGCGAAGCTGAAGTCATTGCGGAGGCAATGATTCATCCGGTCGTTGGCGTTAGCGGTTCAGCACCGGCATATGTCTTTATGTTTATCGAAGCGATGGCGGACGCCGCCGTGCAGGGCGGCATGCCTCGCGCGCAGGCTTATAAATTCGCGGCGCAAGCGGTTATGGGTTCGGCGAAGATGGTGCTGGATACGGGTAAACATCCTGGAGAATTGAAGGATATGGTGTGCTCGCCTGGCGGAACCACCATTGAAGCGGTACGCGTCCTGGAAGAACGCGGTTTCCGTTCATCAGTGATTGAAGCGATGATTAAGTGCATGGAACAGTCGGAAAAACTCAGCCGCTCCTGAGTTAACACCGCCGGACGTCAGGCCGCAGCTTCAGTGCGGTTACGTCCGGAATTCTTTGCTTTGTAGAGCGCCATATCCGCCGACTTTAACCATTCTCGGTAATGCTCGGTTTCTGAGGTCAGCGGCGCAACGCCCACGCTGATACGCAGAGCAACCTGCGGCGCGCAGGATAAACGCAGTTGGCTAAGTCGTTCATGAACACGAGACATCGCCGCAATCGCGCTGGTTGCTGGCGTGCCGCACATAATCACCGCAAACTCATCTCCGCCAAAGCGCCCAATCACATCGCTACCGCGTAAGGTCATCTGCAACTGGCGGGTCAGCGCGACAATCGCCTGGTCCCCAACGTCATGACCCCAGGTATCATTAATGCTCTTGAAATGGTCAATATCGATAATCAGTAACGTGGCGTCACGCTGATAGCGACGGCAATTATCAAATTCATTACGCAGCAACAGTTCCCAATGGCGGCGGTTGTACACCCCGGTCATGCCATCTCGCGTACTCATCACCTGTAAGCGGCGTTTATGTTCCGCCAGTTTGATGACCGTCTGGTAGCTGACCCAGGCAAACAACAGCGGATAAATCACCAGCACCGGCAGCGTCAATAGCACGCTAAGTTGAGTACTGCTGAACGCGACGGAGATATCAGTTAACTGTAACGTCACCAGGCATGAAACCACCATCAAAACGGCGCCTGCGATGAAAATTCGCATCCCTCCTGCGCCCATCAGGTTGATGCAGGTAATCATCAGCAGCGCCGTGGATGGCAACAGGTTCACTCCCATAATTCCTATCCACATACCGGCGAGAATGGCATCGGCTTTTAAGTTGGTAAATTCGCTATGCAGAGGATCGTCAGCTTTGCTTGCCCACTGCCAGGCCAGGTGCGGCCAGACAAACGCCCATCCCACCAGTAACAGCCACCAGCCACCGGTAATCGGCTGAGCAACGAGTACCGACGCGATAGGGAAAAACATTCCCCCCAATCCCACCGCTCGCGGCAGCCTGATCCGTCGGGCGAATCGCAGACCGGAACGCTGGTGGTCATTCTGATGGAGCGATAAAAACGCTTCATTCGGGACGACCTTCTTTTGATAAAAGTTTTCATCATTCATCGTATTTGGGAATATTCTGAAACAAATTTCCCAAATTATAGGAAGGGGTATGGCGGCGGAAGTATGATATTTCGGGTGAGCGATTTTACCTGCTCACCCGTAAGTGCTACGCAGATTTTTTCAGGCAAGCGCTCATAAATTTATTACGATCATCACCTTTCAGAGACTGCTCCGTCGCCTTGACGTTGCATTCACGCATTTTCTGCTGCTGCGGCGTCAGGCTCTTTTCCTCAGGCGCAGATTTACTGTTTTTCAGGCAATCACTCATATATGTTTTACGCGCGTCCCCTTTTAAGGTCTGCGCCGTTGCCTGCTGATTGCAGGTGGTCATACGTTGTTGTTGCGGAGTTAATGTCTTCTCGGCAGCACCGACGGTAGTTAAAAAAATAAGACCAAAAAGCAACGTCATTAATAATGTAATTTTCATAGCACCATCCTTTTCTGAACGACGACACACAGGTAAGTTTGGCTGCTAACGATAAAAATACCACCCGGCGGCAAAAGTATTGCCGCCGGGTGTCGGGTTATTTCAGTCCTAACGCCGCTTTCATGGTGTAAAACAGGTCGGTTTGATCGGTCAGACCAACCACATTCGCCGCGTGCGGGCCATAGGCTGCAATTCGCAGCTGGCTGCCGGTATGCTCCTGGGATTCCTCTTCAGAGTTGCCGTAGCTGATAACCATGACCGCGCCATCTTTGGTGTTCAGCGCCTGGGTCAGGCCTGGCGCTTTAGTATCCGGCGCGACTATCTGGCTGGCATGCGCGTGGTCAGCGGTTACCACCACTAGGGTATTGCCATCTTTCTTCGCAAAAGCAAGCGCGCGCTGTACCGCTTCATCCAGATCGACCGTTTCGCCAATCTGTCCGCACGGGTTGGCGGCGTGGTCCTGTTTATCGATTGACGCCCCTTCCACTTGCAGGAAGAAACCTTTCTCATTTTTGCTTAACAGCTCAATCGCTTTATCCGTCATCTGCGCCAGCGTTGGCACGCTGTCGTCACGCTTTGGATTGGGGGTACAGGTCACTACCGGTTTATCCAGATTGCCGTGATAAGACGCTTTCGGCCCTTCCCAGCGTACCGGCATATTGCCGTCAGAGAACAGACCCAGCAACGGTTTATCCTGATTAGCTTCGGTAATCGCTGCCAGCGTCGCGGCATCGCTCACCATCTGATAACCGCGGGCAAGGGCTTGTTCACGCAACGTTTTACCCTGCCACTCACCTGCCGCAGCGGTTTCCGCAAACGTTTTGGCCCCGCCGCCCAGCGTAACGTCAGCCCGGGCATTCAGTAATTGTTCGGTGATGGATCCTTTGCCGCCTTTTTCCAGCGCATTGGTTGGGCATTTTTCACGGGTCACGTCGGGACCATAGCACTTACGCGAGGTCACATGAGCAACCAGCGCCGCCGGGGTAGCATCCTGCAATTCAGCGGTAGAAACGTTGCCTGTCGCCAGACCCGCCGCTTTTGCCATTTCAAGAATTGTAGCGTGATCTTTTTCATGTATATCAACGCCCAGAGCACCGTTATAGGTTTTCACGCCGGTGGTCCACGCCGTTGCGGATGCCGCAGAATCCGTCACATAATCGGGTTTACCCGTTTTTTTATCCAGCGCATAGTGCGTGTATTGTCCGGTCAATGGTAAAGCATCAATACCTTTAAAAAAGCCGCCCGCGCCTTCGGCATAATTTCGCGCTGCAGTAATTTCTGAGTCCCCCATCCCATCGCCAATCAGTAAAATAATATTTTTGGCAGGTTTATCGTTCAGAGATTCGCGCAGAGCCGCAGTTTGATCGGCTGACAATCGACGGGCGCCGCCCGGCGTGGTGATATCACCCTGAGCGGCACGATTATCCATAACCGCTACGGTAGAAGTTTCTGCATTAATAATTGGGGTAAACAGCAAAGGTATCAGGGCAATAGCGAGTGCGCTTTGTTTCACTTTATTTTCTCCATGTATAAATACGGTAAAATTAAAACAAAGCGACTATAAGTATTTGATGTGACACTTTTATGATAATTTGTGGATGGAACGCCACAGATTACTCAAAACGCTTTTGGCACGCTCTCGCCAGCGTTATGTACGTTCGCCAGAAACGCAGGCATACGGCCAGCTCCAGCCAGGGCATCCTCGATTTGGCGAATGAGTATTTGCCGATCGCTCCACGTCATATTGCGCAGCATTTCGATGATTACCTGCTCCAGCGTTTCAACCTGCGCCGCAAGGTCTTGCGACTCTTCTTCTTTTTGGGCGAGCTTAAGTAACAACTCAGTGACGAGATTTTTCATTTGCGTATTCCCTTAACAAAATATAGGCCACGTTATCATTAAGACTCACAACTGCCTAGAGGATGAAAGTTGTATTTTTATAAGTAATAAAACGTTTTGCGAAAACAATCACAACACAAAATAAGGGAAAAAGAGTCGTAGCGCAGAATTATTCAATATAAAAGGGTAAGGGGATTAATAATCACACAGATATATAATGCACATTTATGGATTAACAACGCTGACGGGCAGCGTTGTTAATCAGCAATTCAGCGTGCGCGGCGCCGACGTCGCAGCGCGATAGCCAGTTGCCAGATATTGATAAGCACAATGCTCGCGGTGGCAATAAACACCCAGCGAAAGCCTGCCATTGCTGAAACCGTCGCCCCCATTAATGGCCCGGCGACGTTGCCGAGGTACATAAATGACTGGTTATAACCAAAAATGCGCCCGGTTATCTGGTCGCTGGAGTATTTCACCAGCAGCGTCTGCACCGCAGGCAACATCGCGCCGTCGGCAAAGCCGAGCAGAAAACGCAAAATTCCCAGTTGCAACGGCGTGGTAACCCACGACATGGCGAAAAACAGCACCACCGCGAAGATTAAGGTCGCCATTAAAATCCGCTCGGTCCCAATACGGTCGCCTAATTTACCGAGTCGGGGGGCTGAAATCAGCGCCGAGATGCCCGGAACCGACGCAATCAGTCCGCTGAGAAAGGCAATATTCGAACTGTCTGGGACCATCGATTTAATAAACAGCGCCAGAATTGGCCCAATTGAGCCGTTACACAGTTGGATCACCATCGTCGTAAAAAACAGGCTGATCACCAGCGCCGGATAAGGCAGCGAGGCAAACACGGCCTTTCCGCTCAGACGCTCGCTTTTTTTGATTGTCGGACGCACGCCCTCTTTGATTAAGAACAGCGTGACCAGGAAGCTCACGACCAGCAAGGCTGCGGTAATACAGAATACAGCCCGTAAGCCAACGTGGTCAGCAATAAATCCCCCCATCAGCGGCCCGCCAATGACGCCGCTAATTTGCGCCGTTGAGAGCGTACTCAGCGCCCACCCGCTACGTTCACGCGGAACCTGTGAGGCGACCAGCGCCATCGCATTGGGAATATAGCCTGACGTTAACCCCATCACCCCACGCAGCAGAAAAAGCTGCCAGACGTTTGTCGCAAAGGCCTGCAGTAAAATCGCAATCGCCATACCCAAAGAGGCCCGTAGCAGCATCAGCTTGCGTCCTTTACGGTCGGCTAAACTGCCCCACATCGGAGAGACAATGGCTGAAATCAGAAAGGTGACGCTAAACGTTAAGCCGGACCACATTGAGAGCGCTTCATGCGAGGTCACCCCCAGTTGGGAGATATAAAGCGGTAAAAAAGGCAGGATTTGGCTAATTGCCAGGCCGGTGAAAAAGCAACCGAACCATACGGAAATAAGGTTTACTCTCCAGGATTCCATAGGGACTCATAACGATAAGCAGCTGAAAACTGCGAGCAGCTTAACAAATTACTTAGCCAAATAAGGGTTCACAGGTGCGATAAATCACAGTTCAGGATTTTATCTTCCCGCTCATCGTATTTGTGATACGCCTCACATCAAACCCACAATACTAGCAGGGAATTATGCTTCACAGGCGAAACGCACGTTTGCGCTTATCTATTCCCTTGTGGCCCAGCAAAACAATCTGCCAGAAGCCGAGGAAACCTGCGTTTTGTCGTGGTAATGTATGTGCTTTGCATTCATGGAATGGGTTTTTAAGATGGCAAAGTTGCGGGTAGGAATCGTATTTGGTGGTAAATCAGCGGAACATGAAGTGTCATTGCAATCGGCAAAAAATATTGTCGATGCCATCGACAAGACTCGCTTTGACGTTGTGCTGTTAGGTATTGATAAACAAGGGCAATGGCACGTCAGCGATGCCAGTAACTATCTGCTTAATTCAGACGATCCGGCGCATATAGCGCTGCGTCCTTCCGCGACCAGCCTGGCTCAGGTACCGGGTAAACAAGCGCACCAGTTGATCGATGCGCAAAACGGTCAGCCGCTGCCAACGGTTGATGTTATTTTCCCGATCGTTCACGGCACGCTGGGTGAAGATGGCTCTCTGCAGGGCATGCTGCGGGTGGCGAATCTGCCGTTCGTCGGTTCTGATGTCCTGGGGTCTGCGGCCTGTATGGATAAAGACGTGACCAAACGTCTGTTGCGCGATGCCGGATTAAACATCGCGCCATTTATTACGCTCACTCGCGCCAATCGTAACAGCATCAGCTTTGCCGAAGTCGAATCTCGCCTCGGTTTGCCGCTGTTTGTGAAACCAGCCAATCAGGGATCGTCCGTTGGGGTCAGTAAGGTGACCAGCGAAGCGCAATATGAACAGGCCGTCGCGCTGGCATTTGAATTTGATCATAAAGTCGTGGTGGAGCAAGGGATCAAAGGCCGCGAGATCGAATGCGCGGTGCTGGGCAACGATCATCCGCAGGCCAGTACCTGTGGCGAGATCGTGCTGAACAGTGATTTTTACGCTTACGACACCAAATACATTGACGATAACGGTGCCAAAGTGGTGGTTCCGGCAGCGATCGCACCGGAAATTAACGATAAGATCCGTGATATTGCTATTCAGGCCTATCAAACGCTGGGCTGCGCCGGCATGGCGCGCGTGGACGTGTTCTTAACCGCAGAGAACGAGGTTGTGATCAATGAGATCAACACGCTGCCTGGCTTTACCAACATCAGCATGTATCCAAAACTGTGGCAGGCGAGCGGCTTAGGCTATACCGATTTGATCACTCGCCTGATCGAACTGGCGCTGGAACGCCATGCGGCGGATAGCGCGCTGAAAACCAGTATGTAATCCCGCCAGGATGCCTGATAGACCTCTATTGGGCATCCTTTGCTTCTTCTTCATCTTCCACGCGGCGACGGATAATTAATCCGGCCAGCCAAAAGCTAATCACCCAAGTGACCAGCCCTACCGCATAGGTTTGCCACCCCTGCGCTTCAAAACCGAGTAAGCCCACCACGCCGTTGAGAATAAAGATAAGCCCAATAGCGAAGGCATAATAGTGCCAGTCTCGGCGGATTTTAACAGGCAGGTTCATAACGGCTCCGGTGGATATACAACATGACAACGCATCCTCGCACATTTCCTCATACACGTCTGTGGCCTGTGCGGAATTTCTGAAATGTAAATTAATTTCACTTAAGGTTGCGTAATTGTGACGATCAGCAAAAAACCGAAATCCAGGAATAATCTCTACCTGAAATTACCATCATTCTGATATTGACATTGCCGATCACCTGTCAGACTCACTGTCAGTTCCAGGCAATACGTCAAAAAAGCAGGTTATTTCCGGAGGTCTTTATGGCTGATTTTACGCTCTCAAAATCCCTTTTTAAGGGCAAGCATCGGGATACCTCCTCCCTGCCCGGCAATATTGCGTATGCCGTTTTTGTGCTGTTTTGCTTCTGGGCGGGCGCGCAGATTTTAAATCTGTTGGCCCACGCTCCCGGCATCTATGAGCAGTTGATGCAGTTGCAAATGCAAGAGACAGGGCGCCCGCGAGTTGAAATCGGCCTGGGCGTCGGAACCCTTTTTGGACTGGTCCCTTTTCTCGCCGGAAGCCTGATTCTTGGCGCCATCGCGGCATTCGTGCGCTGGCGCCGCCGTCATCATAACGATGACTGACCCATACATTTCGCCCGACGGTCGTCCACGCGTTTAGCAAACCACGCGGTAGTCAGATTACGTGTGATCTTCGGGCTTTCAAGTTGAATGCCAGGCAGCATTTCACGGGGAAGCGTTTTCCCGGCCTTCGCTTCCGCCAGCTTATAGACTTTCTCGTACAGCGCGGTCTCTTCAAAGGCCAGGCTGTCGCCTTTTTGCAGCTGACGGCGGATCTCACTCTCGCTCATGTCCAGCTTCCCGGCCAGTTTACGTACCGCCAGCTCCGTTTTGCCCGGCTCGCTGCTGCCATAGAGAATTAAATCACCGTCCATCGCCAGCTTCACGCCGGTGGCTTTACTGACCGCATTCTGGAAAGCTGCATTGCGGCTGGCATACCACCCGGCATTGAAATCGGCGAAGCGGAAAATTGGCGCACTGTAATTCGCCGGGTAGTTAAGCAGATGATACGTACCGAACCACAGCCCACCGCGGCGGCTAAATACTTCCTGGCGCACGGTTCCCGCCATTTTCCACGGGTAGCCGCTGGCATGCTGCTCAGCAAAGGCGATGCTGACCTGCATCGGCCCACCGGTATGCACCGGATTAAGCGAACCAAATAACGTCTGCCCCATCGGTACCATGTTGATAAAATCATCAAAGATCGCGCTAAGCTGTTTTTCCGTCTTCACCGTATCCAGGCGCTCGCTGTAGCTTTTCCCCGTTGGCGAGTTAATCTTCAGCGCGGTATGCACCACAAATAGCGGGATGTGCATACGCTCGGCACGACGATCGATCTCTTTCCAGGCGATTTTACTTAAGTTCGGCACGGCTGGATCCGCCTGGTAATTTGACTCCTGTTGCGCGACCGCCAGCACCGAACAGATATTTTCAACCGTCGGCGCCAGCTTCTGGCTTTCAAAGGTCTTCGCCAAATCCTGCGCCCACGCGTCCCGGTCTTTTACGCTGGAGGGCATTTTCTGGCGTACCACGCTCGCCACATCGACGGCTTTCTCCCCTTTTTTTAGCGGCTGCGCGGGTTGGCTACTACATCCCACCAGCACCAGTGCAGCAAGACCAGACAAGGGGTAAAGACGGGAAACCGTCGACATAACATCTCCTTATTAACTAAGCGTATGGGTAACTTCCTGAATATCCTGACCATCAAGCTCTCGTTCAAAGCTGCGCAGACGCTTATAAATAGACATCAGCTCCACTAACGTTGTCCAGGAGTTAATCAGATACTGGAACGAACCGCGCACCTGGCCAAACACGTTGGTGATTTGCGTCATCAGGCCGAGCGTAATCGTACCGGCAACAATCGACGGAAACAGCAGGAACAAGCCGAAAACGTTATCAACCTGCAGGTAAAGAATACGGGCGATATTGAAGTACATATAGTGAAAATAGAGGCGGAAGTAGTTCTGGCGCACCGCATGAAACAGCTCACGCACCGTCGGCGGTGTCGCACGATTAGCGTCATCTTCGCCGTATACCAGTTCTTTACGGTAGGCCGCTTCCACACGCTGGTTTTTAAACTCCAGTCCCGGAAGTTTGATCCCAACGACCGCCAGCAAGCCGGTTCCCATCAGCGACCAGACAATTGCGGCAATCACCAGGCCATAAGGAACATGCCCAACAATCGGCAGATCCGGAACATGAGCAGAGAGTGTGACCAGTACAGGTAAGAAGGCGATCAGCGTCATAATCGCATTGATAAAGCTGACCCCCATATCTTCCAGCGTGGAGGCAAAACGCATGGTGTCTTCCTGCACACGCTGCGCCGCACCTTCGATATGGCGCAGATGCTGCCAGTGCGCCATATAATGTTCGTTCATTGCTGTACGCCAGCGGAACACATAGTGACTAACAAAGAAGTTGTTCATCACGCCGATGACCACGGCAATCAGCGCGATGCCAAGAAAGATGCCCACTTCATGATAGAACTGCTCAATCTTCACCTTATGCGGTGCGCTGAGCGCGGATTGAATCAAATCATAAAATGGCGCATACCAGGCGTTGACGGCAACGCCAACTTCAACCAGAAACCAGGTCACGAAAATAATCAGCGACGTGCCGAGTATGGACCAGTACTGCCAGCGGTGCGGGCTGTAGAGAAACCAGAACAGCGCGAACACTCCAACGCAAAGAGTGTAGTACGCATAAAAAATCAGGTAATCCAGCGACCAGAAACGAGCCGCGCTAATCGGTACGTCTCCCGACGCGCCGGTAATGTGTGCAACCCAGGCTCCCCCACCTGCTTGCCAGAATACAACAGCGACCAGTGCCCAAATAAATGCCGAAATAAAGAACGGTCCCGGCTTTGGGAAAAAAGACTTAAACATAATGCTCTCCTGCTAACTTCTTATCGTTATGACGACTGCTGTGTATTTGCCACCGTGGAGTGCGGCGGCAAGACGGCTTACGCCCAAAAACACAAGCTGAAACCGACAAGTGTGACCAGAACCGCAGCGCTTAGTTCGCACCTGGGTTATGAAGAATTGTTTCTGTGGTTTTCACACTCGACAACGTTCCAGCAAGTGCAGATTATCACAGCGTGAGATCACAAAAGCGAACATCCATAATCGGGGAAACGCTCGCGTTTACTCATCGTTACGTTTTTCACACTATCATTGGCTGATAAGCGCTTTGCAATACGCCGATGAGTAGTATAAATACGCATACGCACGACATCCTTTTTCACTTTCTCTAACTCATGGACACCACCGTTGAAACGTAGTCTGCTTTTTTCTGCCGCGCTGTGTGCGGCGTCATTGACATCTGTCCAGGCGGCACAGCCTATAACCGATCCGGTCTTCGCCTCTGATATCGTCGATCGCTATGCCGACCATATATTTTACGGCAGTGGTGCTACGGGGATGGCGCTGGTGGTGATTGATGGTAATCAGCGCGTATTTCGCAGTTTCGGCGAAACACGCCCCGGCAATAACGTCCATCCGCAGCTGGATTCCGTAATTCGAATTGCCTCAATCACTAAATTAATGACAAGCGAAATGCTGGTAAAATTACTCGATCAGGGTACGGTTAAACTCAACGATCCATTGAGTAAATATGCGCCACCTGGCGCGCGCGTGCCGACTTATCAGGGCACGCCGATTACGCTGGTGAATCTGGCGACACATACCAGCGCGCTGCCACGCGAACAGCCTGGCGGCGCGGCCAAGCGCCCGGTGTTTGTCTGGCCAACCCGCGAACAGCGCTGGAGCTATCTCTCAACCGCCACGCTTAAAGCTGCACCAGGCTCGCAGGCTTCTTATTCCAACCTGGCGTTTGACCTGCTGGCTGATGCGCTGGGAGCCGCGTCCGGTAAGCCTTATCCGCAGCTGTTTGAAGAAAAAATCACCCGTCCGCTGGGGATGAAAGACACCACCTTCACCCCGTCCCCCGATCAGTGCAAACGCCTGATGGTCGCGGAAAAGGGCGCCAGCCCCTGTAACAATACGCTGGCAGCGATGGGCAGTGGCGGCGTCTATTCAACGCCAGGCGATATGATGCGCTGGATGCAGCAGTATCTCTCTTCTGATTTTTACCATCGTAGCCAGCAGGCTGACCGTATGCAGACGCTGATTTATCAGCGTACGCAGCTAACCAAAGTGATAGGGATGGATGTGCCGGGCAAAGCCGATGCGCTAGGTTTGGGCTGGGTCTATATGGCGCCGAAGAATGGGCGACCAGGCATTATTCAAAAAACCGGTGGCGGCGGCGGATTCATTACCTATATGGCGATGATCCCGCAGCAAAACGTCGGGGCGTTTATCGTGGTGACCCGTTCTCCGCTAACCCGTTTTACCAATATGAGCGACGGTATCAACGATCTGGTTGCAGAGTTGAGCGGGAACAAACCGCAGGTTATTCCCGCATCCTGATTCAATACTCAAAAGGCAAACGGTTAATGCCTACCAGTTTGCCTTTATTCATTTCAATGTAACCACCTTTACGCAGTGCCGCGAGAACCTCAGCAACAACTGAGCGTGAAATGCGTGTGCGTTGGTGAATATAGTTCATGACGCCGATACGTGAACGCAGCACATCGTCCCATTTCGTCATGGATATCAGCGTCGCGCGGATCTGATCGTAGGAGTTATTGCCGATCAGCTGCAGATCGCGCAATTCAAGGATGGAGTTTTGCCAGGCTAACCAGCAAAAGGCTTCCCGCCAAAGCTGGCATTGTTCAATTATATTTATCGTTTGCGAAGCAGGTAGGTGGTATCCCGTACAATTACTTTCGGTCATTAATCTGTATTGTACATCTGTTTTCATCACGCCATCGGAAAGGCCCATAATAAAAGGCGCCTGTGCAATCCCGACCAGCACGTTTTCCCCTCTACGCAGGGAAACTACACCACTTAAAATAATAAAAGTATCGTCGCTATTTATATCACTGGAATATATTATTTCTTTATCGTTATCACACTCAAAGTGTTTGCCATATTTTGCCAAACATTTATCAAGCTTACCAAATTCAAGAAGAGGTTTATTTGTAGATAGCATGAGCGCATTCCTTGCAATAAATGCCCGTCAAATCCGTGACGGGCATTATTCTGAATTAAATTACCTTATATTTCTCAGTGAGAAAGTACTTACCAGGTATATTTAACACCAACGTTTGCAGACCAGTCTTGATCGACATCACCGCCACCGAGGTAATTAGCATCGGTGTAGGCGCTGAAGTTCTTGGTGAAGCTGAACTGAGTACCCAGTCCAACACGTACTGCAGAACCTTCTACGCCGTTGTCGATAGAGTCACCGTTTACATCAGAATCGTTGTTAGAGTCGTCGTAAACGTAGGCCAGTTTGAAGTACGGGGTCAGCGCCTGGTCGTCGCTGTAGGCGAAGGTATAACCTGCATCTACACCGAGTTCATAACGCATGCTGTCATAAGACTGACCGTCAACTTTCATGTCGTTGCTCAGCTTATAGTCATCACCAGACTGGAACAGACCGGATACGCTACCGTAAGGCGTTACGTAACCTGCATCACCCAGCTTCAGGTCATAACCCAGTTTCAAGCCAAAGCCCCAGGCATCAGAAGAGGTGCTGCCATCAACATACTGACCGTTGCTCATGTTGGCAGACAGATCGTTGTTGAAGTGAGAGTAGCTCAAGTTACCGTCAACAAAGATGTTGTTGGCGAAATGCGCAGAAGAGTAGATGTAGGCAGTCTGGCTGTCCTGATCCACCTGACCGGTACGGTCGCTCATATCACCTTTCGCGAAGCCTGCTGCGGCACCGACAATCCACTTAGCGTTGTTACCATCAATTTTGGAGTCAACACCGACCATGATGCCGTTAACGTCCTGATCGTAGTTAATGGTGCCGTTATCTGCATCGAAGCTACCACCGAAGTAGCTCACCCATGCGCCGCCGTTATCAACCAGACCATGACGCGCGTTAGTCAGACGAGTACCAACGGTGTCTTGTTCCAGGTTCCAGATATTGGTGTTGGCAGACGGGATGCTCAGCGCCATGTTCGCGTAGTCAGTCAGTTCCATCTGCTGCAGTACAACGGTGTTACCCTGCTGCTGAGCCTGATAGGTGTAAGCGCCGAGGTCAGCTTTGTTAGCTGCAGAGAAGGTCGCGGTGGTATTCGCGTCATTAACGTAGATCAGCTCTTTGCCTTTGTAATCCGCAACAGAACCCGCGCCAGTCGCGTTATCGATGCGAACTTTATAGTTACCGGTTGCTGCCGCTACGTGGTCACCGTAGTTATCAACTTCAGACTGATCGCCTGAGGTGTCGGAATCGCCGTTACCATTGATAGTCAGATGACCATCAGAGTTCATCGCGATCACGCCATAACCGTAGTTAGCCTGGGTCGTATCGTTGGTACGATCGTTGGTCAGGTCAGCATTCAGTACATAGTTAGTGCTGTTGATGTCGAAAACACCCGCATTAACATGGTTGTAAGCGTCGGTGTAGCTGGTCAGATTCAGCGTATCAACCTGCAGTGCATCGCCCGTGCTGTTGCCCACATCCAGAACACCGTTGTTGGTAACGTTGATGGTGTTGGCATACAGCGCAGCACTACCGACACCCCAGCCAGCAGCAACATCATCAGCAATCGTGACGATACTGTTGTCGATAGACAGCGTATCCGTCGCAACATGACCATCTTCGTTGATGTTCAGTGCAGAAGCACCGGTCAGAGAGATAGAGTCAGAAATCAGGGAAGAATCACCCACGTTGACGACGGAACCGCTATTGATGCTCAGGGTGTCGATCAGAGACGTTTTGGTGGTATCCCACTGTGAAGCGCCGTTCAGCGTGACGTTGAACAGACCGCTCTGGTAAACAGCGTTGCCAACCACATGACCATTTTCGTCATAAGAGGTTGTGTCGCTATCGATACCGTAGGTTGAAGAAGGCCACAGGCTGTTGGCAGCGATGTCGATCAGCGTTGCAGTGGCTTCAGTGCCTGCAGCATAGCTGTCGTAAACGCCGTCACCATCAACATCAACCTGATGTACGGACATGGCCGCGCCAACCCACTTACTGCCGTTGTTCAGGGTCAGATCCAGACGGTCAGTACCATCCCAGCCGTTGGTATCCAGATCGGCATCGGTATCACGATAAGTATCAGCACCGTTCGGGAAGAAGTTCTCGTCAAAGTTGCTGGAGAACAGCACATCGCCCATCAGCGTAGCGTTATCAAACGTGGCAGTGGTCTGCATCGCGTTATCAGCATCCGGATGAGCAATAACCGCTAATGCGACATCATTAGCGTTCCAGCCGTTACCGTTGTAGTCGCTTGCATTGCTGGTGTTGCCAAACCAACCGGAGGTACCTTCATCAGACCATGAGCCAGAGGTCAGGGTAGAATCGGTAACAACAATGGTGTTGTTAAACACTTCGCCGCTGTTTACGCCGGTGCTGACGGTGTTATCGTCAATATCTTCCCACTCATAACCCTGAGTCAGCGTAATACCCGCAACGTGAGAGTTGTTGGAGATAGACAGATCAACTTCTTGATCCAGAGTGATCGCCGTACCCAGGTTATAAACGTCGACAACGTGTGTATCAGCTGCGTCGTTATAGGTACCGTTGTAGGTATAATGTTCGTAGTTGTCATCGATAGTGGAGTTGATGACGTTCATCGCCAGACGATCGTAGTAATAGTCGGTACCCGTACGGTTAGTACAATCCGTGGTCATACACTCGGAAGTCACCATACCGTGAATGGTACTGTTTTTAATCGTCAGGCTGTTGTTATTGCTGTTAGTTGACAGTCCATCATCCAGATAATAAGTAGAAATAACGCCGTTAACAGTAGCGTTATTGATTACCGGATAAATATCACCGTTATAAATACTATCAGTATCGTAATTGTTCCAACCGACATATCCATCGTAGTAAACGCCATCAGCATAAGATGCGTCATTATAATGGGTGAACGTTGTGTACGTGGTTCCAGAAATATCAGTAGAAGCATTCGCCTGAGAAGTGATTGCCAAAGTGCAGGCTAATGCTAATTGTGAGACTACAAGTTTCTTTTTCCAAGTGTGCATTTGTCATCCCTCCTCAGGGACGTAATATAGTTGATCCATCAATTATCAATGCAAAGAAAACATTTTATGTTTCGCAGGAACGATTATGCGGTTTCACAACGGAAAGGTTCAATTATTCTTTGTCCGCTGTCCGAAACCGGACAACATCATGAATTACGCCAGCCAAAAGGAGTTAACAAAAACACAATAACTTTCAATGAGATACAAAACACACGGATTCTAATACATATAATTATCAAATGATTCACCCAATATTCAAATAAATAAAAAATAAATAGTCGAGAGTTATATTCCGCGCTAAACAAATAAATACATCGATATTTAAAATAATAAAAACAAAAACAAACAAAATAATGAATATGAATAAATTGCCATGCATGTGAATAAATTGCTCTAATGATTCAGCCTTGCACCACGCAAAATCCAGATATAACGCCAACTTTCGTAAACCACCCGCCCTCAGGTTCGGGTATACTACGGCCTTCGATTCCACAAACATCAGGCATACCATGACAGACCTAATCCAACGCCCTCGCCGCCTGCGCAAATCACCTGCGCTGCGCGCTATGTTTGAAGAGACAACACTGAGCTTAAATGACCTGGTGTTGCCGATCTTTGTTGAAGAAGAACTCGACGATTACAAAGCTATTGACGCCATGCCCGGCGTGATGCGCATTCCGGAGAAACACCTGGCGCGCGAGATTGAACGCATTGCTAATGCAGGCATCCGCTCGGTCATGACCTTCGGCATTTCTCATCACACCGATGACACCGGCAGCGATGCCTGGAAAGAAGACGGTCTGGTGGCGCGCATGTCGCGTATCTGTAAGCAGACCGTACCGGAAATGATCGTCATGTCCGACACCTGCTTCTGTGAATACACCTCGCACGGTCACTGCGGCGTGTTATGCGAGCACGGCGTTGATAACGATTTAACCCTGGCTAACCTCGGCAAACAGGCAGTCGTTGCCGCCGCAGCGGGCGCAGATTTCATCGCCCCTTCCGCCGCAATGGACGGCCAGGTGCAGGCTATTCGCCAGGCGCTGGACGCCGCGGGCTTCACCGATACCGCGATCATGTCCTACTCCACCAAATTTGCCTCTTCTTTCTACGGCCCGTTCCGTGAAGCCGCAGGCACCGCGCTGAAAGGCGATCGTAAAACCTATCAAATGAACCCGATGAACCGTCGGGAAGCGATCCGCGAATCGCTGCTGGATGAAGCCCAGGGTGCAGACTGCCTGATGGTCAAACCGGCTGGCGCCTACCTCGATATTCTGCGCGATATCCGCGAGCGCACCGAGCTGCCGATTGGCGCTTATCAGGTCAGCGGTGAATACGCGATGATCAAATTCGCGGCGATGGCGGGTGCTATAGATGAAGAGAAAGTGGTGCTGGAAAGCTTAGGCTCGATCAAACGCGCTGGCGCGGATCTGATCTTCAGCTACTTCGCACTGGATCTGGCTGAGAAAAAAATCCTGCGCTAATCACATTGTTGCCGGATGGCAGTTTCGCTTTATCCGGCCTACAAATCGTAGGCCCGGTAAGTCAATCGCCGCCGGCAATCATCCCGCCCGATAAAACGGCTTGTCTCCCAAAATTGTCGCCCGGTGCATAATGCGCCTCTGTGGCAGATAATCCGCATTCGCATAATGCTGCGTCACGCGATTATCCCAAATCGCCACATCGTTGGGCTGCCAACGCCAGCGCACCTGAAACTCCGGTTTAGTGACATGCGCGAATAAAAAACTCAGTAACGCCTCGCTCTCTTTTTCCGTGACATCGACAATTCGCGTGGTAAATCCTTCATTCACGAACAGCGCCTGCTTCCCGCTCACCGGATGCGTACGCACCACCGGATGCAACAGGGGCGGATGCTTCGCCACCGCTTCCAGCCAGCGCTGATGCTCCTCTGGCGTCTTGCGGTATTTATATTCCTGAAATGATTTACGAAAATCATGTTCTGCCCGCAGGCCGCTCAGCAACTGGCGAAACGGCTCAGACAACGCATCATAAGCGGCAATCCCACTGGTCCACAGGGTGTCTCCCCCGGTCGATGGCAGCTCTTTTGCAGCCAGAATCGCCCCGGCAGGCGGCGTGTCAATAAAGGTGACATCGGTGTGCCAGTTGTCGTTATCCGGCGGATTGTCGTTATGAGTATCCAGTACGATAATCTCTTCTACCCCTTCGGCATGCGGATAGACCGGGTGAATATGCAGATCGCCGAAACGCAACGCCAGTGCGCGCTGCTGTTGCGGCGTAATCACCTGCTCACGCAGGAACACCACCTGGTGGCGCAATACCGCGTGATAAAGCTGTTCAAACTGATTATCGCTCAGCGGACGCGTTAAATCCGCGCCGCTAATTTGTGCGCCAATGTACGGTCCCAGCGGGGTTATGCTCAGACGTTCACTCATTGTAATTCTCCATGCCAGGGCGTCAGGCGGCGCTGAAGCGCGCGCAGACCCAGTTCTAAAATAAACGCGATAACGGCAATCACCGCGATCCCCGCCAGCACCACATCCGTTGCCAGAAACTCACCGGCAGACTGCACCATAAATCCTAAGCCTCGCGTGGCGGCAATCAGCTCTGCTGCCACCAGCGTCGACCAGCCCACGCCAAGTCCGATACGTAACCCGGTGAGGATCTCCGGTAATGCCCCCGGCAAAATAACAAACCACAGCACCTGCTTACGGCTGGCCCCCAGCGACTGCGCGGCGCGCACTCTCACCTGCTGCGCGCTTTTCACTCCCGCCAGCGCCGACATCGCTACAGGGGCGAAAATCGCCAGATAGATCAGCAAGATCTTGGAGGTTTCACCGATGCCAAACCAAATGACCATCAACGGGAGATAGGCCAGGGGCGGAACCGGACGATACAGCTCAATGATCGGATCGAGAATGCCGCGCATCGTCGGACTCAGCCCCATCGCGATCCCAACCGGAACGCCCAGCAGCACCGCCGCCAGCAGCGCGATAACAATACGCGTCAGACTCGCCGCCAGATGCTGCCACAGCGTGGCATCCATAAATCCCTGCGGACCGGCAATGACGAGCAATTTTTGCAAAACCTGCCCCGGTGGGGGTAAAAACAGCGGACTGATTAACTGCAGCGCCGCCACCGTCCACCACACCGCCAGAATGACGGCCAGCGTACCGAGACTTAAGGTAATCTGCCGCGAGAACGGCCAGCGCCAGTTGAGTGCGCGCTGGCGGCGGGGTTTATCATTAATGACCACGCTCATGAGAATGCCTCCCGTTGTTCAAAGACCCGACCTAACACATACTCGCGCATGGCGATAAACTGCGGGTCGGACTTAATGCTGCGGCTCGACTCTCCGGCCACAAAGCGACGGGCGAAATTCAGCGGCAGACGCTCCAGCACCCGGCCTGGGCCCGGCGACAGCAATACCAGCTCCGTCGCCATAAACACGGCTTCTTCGATATCGTGGGTAATCAGCAGCACCTGTTTGCCGGTCTCATACCACAGCTTCAGCAACAGGGTTTGCATCTGCTCGCGGGTAAAAGCGTCGAGCGCGCCAAAGGGTTCATCCAGCAGCAATAGCTGCGGGTTGGCCGCCAGCGCCCGCGCAATGCCGACGCGCTGACGCTGCCCACCGGAAAGTTGCCAGATAAAGCGTTTTCCCGCGTCCTCCAGCCCGACTTTCTGCAACATCTCCTTAGCGATTCGTTGGCGTTGGGACTTCTCCATCCCCGCCAGTTGCAGCCCGAAGGCTACGTTATCCTGCACGTTGCGCCAGGGCAGCAGTCCTTCGTTTTGGAACACAACCCCGCGCTCAGCGCCTGGACCTTCAACTTTTTTACCCGCCAACGTAATGCTGCCATGCTGATACGGCACAAACCCGGCAATCAGATTTAACAACGTGGTTTTCCCGCAACCGGAAGGTCCGAGTACCACCAACAGTTCACCGCTATCGAGCGTCAGGTTGATATCCTCCAGCGCCGATTTTCCACCGTAGCTGGCAGCAAGATGAGAAATTTGCAGCATCAGCGCCTCCTTATTTATTGCACGAAGCGATCGGTCACGTACTGACTGTAATCCGTCGCGACCGCAGGAACTTTGCCCTGCTCTTTGAGGAACTGCGCGGTATCGATAATCGCTTTATTCACCGGCCCGGTTAACTCCGCGGTTTGCTGCTGCGCCGTCAAATAAGTATTTCCTTTCACCAGCCCTGGCACATCCACCTCCGCTACCCCGCTTAAACGCGACAGTTTGCGGATATTTTCCGGCTGCTTCAGCCATTCATCAGGATTAGCGATATAGGGCTGCTGCGCATCGATAGCGCTTTTGGCAAAGGCTTTCACCACTTCAGGATGCTTCTGGGCAAAATCTTTGCGCACCACCCACACGTCCAGCGTCGGCGCGCCCCACTCGCCAACCTGCGAGGAGTCGGTTAACACCTTACCGTCTTTTTCCAGCGCGTTGACCGCAGGCGCCCAGACATACGCACCATCAATATCTCCGCGCTGCCAGGCGGCAATAATCGCCGGTGGTTGCAGGTTCACAATCTCAACCTGCCCCGCTTTGATACCCCAATGTTTCAACGCCGCCAGCAGGCTGTAATGGGTGGTGGAGATAAACGGCACGGCAATGCGCTTACCAATCAAATCTTCCGGTTTACTGATGTTTTTCTTCACCACCAGCGCTTCGGAGTTGCCGAGCTTTGACGCCAGCAGGAAAACCTCAATCGGCACCTGCTGACTGGCTGCGACCGCCAGCGGGCTGGAGCCAAGATTACCGATCTGCACATCACCGGATGCCAGCGCACGAACGATGCTCGCGCCGCTGTCGAATTTGCGCCAGTCAACGGTAGCACCGCTTTCTTTAGCAAAAGTGTTATCTGCCTGCGCCACTTTGGCGGGTTCGGCGGAGGTCTGATAAGCAACGGTGACGTTCACCGCCTGCGCCTGAAATGCGATGAATGCCAGTGCGGCAAGAAGTGCGTTACGCGATGAAATAGCCATGATTGTCTGCTCCCCTGTCTTGTTATGAGGGCAGTATTTCGTTGCGGCACAATTTGATAAAGGAATTAAAAATTCTGGCTAAGAACAAAGCGTTTTTAGAAAAAAAGCGGCAATAGTTAGCTATTTAGCTCATTACAGAACGTAGGCCGGATAAGGCGCTTGCGCCGCCATCCGGTAATCATATGCCTGATGCGCTGCGCTTATCAGGCCTACACTCGCTATAACACCCGGCAAATTATTGCGATTTTGTTACATTCGTTACATATCCGCGCCACGGTGATTGCCAGTGCGGCGCTGACAGGCATCATAGACGCCATTATCAGGTAAGAGAGTAATATCATGATTCATGTTGTGCTGGTGGATGACCATGTGGTGGTGCGTTCCGGCTTTGCGCAATTACTCAGTCTCGAAGACGATCTCAACGTCATCGGCCAGTTCAGCAGCGCGGCCCTGGCGTGGCCTGCGTTACTGCATGATGACGTCAACGTGGCGGTGATGGACATCGCCATGCCGGATGAAAATGGCCTGAGCCTGTTAAAACGACTGCGGGCGCAGAAGCCCGGTTTTCGCGCCATAATTCTCAGCATTTATGACTCGCCCACGTTTGTGCAAAGCGCGCTGGATGCCGGCGCCAGCGGCTACCTGACCAAACGCTGCGGACCGGAGGAACTGGTGCAGGCGGTACGTTCGGTAGGTATGGGCGGGCATTACCTGTGCGCCGATGCGCTGCGTGCGCTACGCGGCGGCGAACAGCCCGCGCAGGTTCTGGAGGTACTGACCCCACGCGAGCGCGAAGTGTTTGATCTGCTGGTCAAAGGCGACAGCGTGAAAGAGATCGCCTTCAAACTCGATCTCAGCCACAAGACGGTGCACGTTCATCGGGCGAACGTGTTGGGCAAACTGCAATGCCATAGCACCATCGATCTGGTGCATTTTGCGCTCGACCACCAGCTATTGACGGGGCATTAATGTCGCGTAACCTTCGGCATTGGGTTATTTCTCTGTTTATTCTGCTGGCCTGGGGATCGGGCTGGCTGATGCTGTGGACGCTGGGGTTTTATCTGACCCACAACGGCCAGCAAGCGGCGCTATTCCTGCCGCACGGCGTCTATCTCGCGCTGTTAATCCTGCTTTCTCGCCGTTACTGGCCCGCGCTGGTTCTGCCGCCGGTGTTGATGTTGCTCTGGCTGCACAGCGAGCAATTACTGAATGGCTATATCCTGCTGGCTGCACCATTAATTAGCCTGATTCCGGCGAGCATCGGCCAGTCATACTGGCACCGATTCCCCCTTTACTGGCAGCGCTTAACCCTGCTACTGGCCGCCGTGACGCTCACTTCATTGCTCAATACCGCCCTACTTTCACCGTTTATTCAAAGCCCGGCGACGTTAATAGGTCTGGCGTCGTTTACCGGCGGCGTGCTGCTAACGCCGTTTGTCTATCTGATCTATGAATTTTTGCGCCAGCAGCACCGCTATCATCTGCTCGGACTGGATACCACCAATCCCCCGCTGCGCACTTCGCTTATCATCTGGTGCAGCCTGTTTTTTATTATTGGCATCGGCACTCAGATGGTTCTGTCGCCGGAGATCGAGCGCCTGTTGCTGATCGTGGTGTTCTTACCGAACGTGGTGATGGCGTGGAAATTTGGCTGGCAGGGCGGCGTGTTATCCGGATTGCTCGGCAGTATGATGATCACCATCGCCCGGCAAATCGGCGTCGGGTTCAGTAACTTACTGGAGCTGGAAATTTTTCTCGCCACCCAGGCGCTACTGGGTATAGGGCTGGGGATCGCCATCAGCCGCCAGCAGCATCTGGCGCAAAATTTGCACCATTATCGCCAGCGTCTGGAAACCGAACTGGCGGCACGACGCGCGCTGACCGAACAGCTGATCCGCACCGAAGAAAATACGCGCAAAAGCCTGGCGCGGGAGCTGCATGACGAAATTGGGCAGAACATCACCGCCATTCAAATTCAGTCGCAACTGGTCAAACGCGCGCCAGGCCCTGAGCAAACGCTCGAAGCGGCAAATCAGATCAACAACCTTGCCCGGCGCATTCACCATTCCACCCGCCAGTTGCTGCGCCAGCTACGCCCACCCGCGCTCGATGAACTGGCCTTTAAAGATGCACTACATCATCTGGTGAATGAATTTGCTTTTGCTGAACGCGGTATTCGCTGTCGCTTTGATTATCAGCTAGAGAATACGCCAGAAAACGAAACGGTGCGCTTCACGCTGTATCGCCTGCTACAGGAGTTACTCAATAACGTCTGTAAACATGCGAACGCCAGCGACGTGTCGATTACGCTGCGCCAGCGGGAACAACGTTTGTTTCTGGATGTCGCTGACAACGGCGTTGGTATTCTGCCTGAAAAAATTCCCGGTTTCGGTATCCAGGGGATGCGTGAGCGGGTGAGCGCCCTTGGCGGCGAACTGACGCTCGAATCAAACAACGGCACGCACGTAATTGTTAACCTGCCCACAAATTTGCAACAAATCAGCCGCTAACCAGGAAAAAGTCTTAGTCACTGCGGACTTTCTCTCATCCCCTTTTGCTTTCACTTTCCTATAGTCAGCACAAACGGAGACTGCCATGCACGCACGCTCAACCAGCGAAACAGACCAACAATACCGAGCGCTACGCCCCCGGCTGCTGATGTGTATGGTGATAGGCTACGCCGCATTTTATTTGACGCGCAAAAGCGTTAACTACGTCCTCCCGGCGCTACAAACGGACCTGGGTCTGGATAAGGGCGATATCGGCCTGCTCGGGTCACTGTTTTATCTGACCTATGGTCTGTCGAAATTTACTGCCGGGCTGTGGCACGACAGCCACGGACAGCGCGCGTTTATGGGTATTGGTCTGTTTGCCACCGGCGTTTTAAACATGCTGTTCGCCTTTGGTGAATCACTGACGCTGCTGCTGGTGGTCTGGACGCTGAACGGATTTTTTCAGGGCTGGGGCTGGCCGCCCTGCGCCCGCCTGCTGACCCATTGGTACTCGCGCAACGAACGCGGATTCTGGTGGGGCTGCTGGAATATGTCGATCAATATCGGTGGCGCCATTATCCCGCTGATTAGCGCTTTTGCCGCCCACTGGTGGGGCTGGCAGGCAGCCATGCTGGCACCGGGGATAATCAGCATGGCACTGGGAATCTGGCTCACTCTGCAATTGAAAGGCACTCCCCGGGAAGAAGGATTACCTACGGTTGGGGAATGGCGTCATGACCCGCTGGAACTGCGTCAGGAGCAGCAAAGCCCGCCGATGGGGCTGTGGCAAATGTTACGCATCACCATGCTGAAAAACCCGATGATCTGGTTGCTCGGCGTGTCGTATGTGTTGGTCTATCTGATTCGCATTGCGCTCAACGACTGGGGCAACATCTGGCTGACGGAAAGCCACGGCGTGAATCTGCTCAGCGCCAATGCCACAGTGATGTTGTTTGAAGTCGGCGGCTTGCTGGGGGCGCTGTTTGCCGGATGGGGATCGGATCTGCTGTTCAGCGGTCAGCGTGCGCCGATGATTTTACTGTTCACGCTGGGACTGATGGTGTCCGTCGCCGCGCTGTGGCTGGCGCCGGTACACCACTACGCGCTACTGGCAGTGTGTTTCTTTACCGTGGGCTTTTTTGTGTTTGGCCCACAGATGCTAATTGGCCTCGCAGCCGTTGAATGCGGACACAAAGCGGCGGCAGGTTCAATTACCGGTTTTCTCGGGCTGTTCGCCTATCTGGGGGCCGCGTTGGCGGGTTGGCCGCTGTCGCTGGTCATAGAACATTACGGCTGGTCGGGAATGTTCAGTTTGCTCTCGGTTGCCGCTGTCTTTATGGGTTTATTGCTGATGCCGTTGCTCATTGCGGGCATTACCCCTTCTCTCAGTCAAAGGATAAAACAATGAAACTGACGCTTACCTCTACCCTGATTGCTTCCGCTCTGACGCTGGCGGCTATCAGCAACGCAGCCCAGGCACAGGGTCGTCTGGTGGTGTATTGCAGCGCCACCAACGAGATGTGCGAAACCGAAACCAAAGCCTTCGGTGAAAAATATGATGTGAAAACCTCATTCATTCGTAACGGCTCGGGCAGTACGCTGGCGAAAGTCGATGCCGAGAAGAAAAACCCGCAGGCGGATGTATGGTACGGCGGTACGCTGGATCCGCAGTCTCAGGCCGGTGAAATGGGCCTGCTGCAGCCGTATAAATCACCAAACCTCGAGCAGATTATGGAGAAATTCCGCGATCCCGCGAAGGTAAAAGGTAACCTCTCTTCGGCGGTTTACGTCGGGATTCTGGGCTTTGGCGTCAATACCCAGCGCCTGAAAGAGAAAAACCTGCCGGTACCAAAATGCTGGAAGGATCTGACCAAACCGGAATACAAAGGCGAAATTCAGATTGCTGACCCGCAAAGCTCTGGTACCGCCTACACCGCGCTGGCGACCTTTGCCCAGCTATGGGGTGAAGATCAGGCTTTTGACTACCTGAAACAGCTCAACGCCAACGTCTCCCAGTACACCAAATCCGGCATTGCCCCGGCGCGTAACGCCGCTCGTGGCGAAACGGCTATCGGCATCGGTTTCCTGCACGACTACTCGCTGGAGAAAGAACAGGGCGCGCCGCTGGAGCTAATCTCCCCATGCGAAGGTACTGGCTATGAAATTGGCGGCGTAAGCATCCTGAAAGGCGCGCGCAACGCCGACAACGCCAAACTGTTCGTTGACTGGGTGCTGTCGAAAGACGCACAGGAGCTGGCCTGGAAGAAAGGCAAATCCTATCAGATCCTGACCAACACCACCGCCGAGACCTCTCCTAACTCACTGAAGCTCGACGACCTGAAGCTTATCAATTACGACATGGATAAGTACGGCTCGACCGACGTACGTAAGGCGTTGATCAATAAGTGGGTTAGCGAAGTTAAGATGGGTAAATAAGCCCACGTTACGTTCATTTGCCGGGTGTGGCGCAAACGCCTTACCCGGCCTGGATTACCGGAAACGCTATGTCACACACACTTGCACTCCATCCCGTGAAAAAACGGGATGCGATATTCCTTTGGGTTTTGCTCGGCTGGCTGGCGTTTGCCCTGCTTCCGAGCTGGAGCCTGGACTATGGTCTGCTGGAGTCCACGCGCGAAGAAATACTCGCCGCCTACGGCTGGTCACAGTTCAATATCAGTTGGCTCTGGTATCTGCTGCCAAGCCTGTTGCTGGTGCGTCCATTCCATGAAGCCAGACGCGAGCAGCGCAACCGCCATTATCTTGACGCGGGATGGGCATTTTTCTGTATGGCCTTTATCGTCGCCAGCGCCACCCTTGAGGGCCGCGGCTTAGGCTATGCCACCATCGTGTTGTTTGTGGCACTTGGCGCAATCATGACCCTGGCGCTCACTCGCCTGGAATGGCTGGGCGGCGACCGTTTCGTCATCGGCTCGCTCACCGCGATAATCGCTCTGATCGGTATTTTTATCGTCTGGCCGAGCATCGCCATTTTCATTCCGATGTTCACCAACGACGCCGGAGAATTTGCCCCGCTGGCGTTTATGAATGTGCTGTCGCAAGCGCATATCATTCAGGTGATCCTCAACTCAATTATGCTGTCGATTGCTGTCGGCGTCGGCTGCACCTTCTTTGGTCTGGTACTGGCTATCTATACCACTCGTATCGCCAGACGCAGCGCCATCATCGGACGTATTTTCTCGATTTTGCCGATCGTCACCCCGCCGTTTGTCGTCGGTTTAGGCGTCACGCTGATGATGGGACGCTCCGGTTACATCACCGAATTTATGGTCGAATGGTTTGGTTTAACCAACACCAACTGGCTGTATGGTTTTACTGGTATCTGGCTGGCGCAGGTGCTGGCCTTTACGCCAATGGCGTTTATGATCCTCGATGGAGCAATCAAAACCATTCATCCATCGCTGGAAGAGGCGTCATATACCCTGCGCGCCAGCCGCTGGCAGACCTTTAACGGCGTGTTTGTCCCGCTGCTGAAACCGGCGCTGGCGAACGCCTTTTTAATTGTGGTGGTGCAGTCGCTGGCCGACTTTAGCAACCCGCTGGTGCTCGGCGGTAACTTCGACGTGCTGGCTACGCAAATTTACTTCTACATCACCGGTTCGCAGCTCGACTACCAGGCCGCCAGTACGCTGGGTGCCTTCCTGCTACTGTTCTCGCTGCTGGTGTTCTGCGTGCAGTATATGTGGATTGGTAAACGCTCGTACGTCACCGTTTCCGGTAAATCCTACCGGGGCGACGTGCAGCCGCTACCAGTCACGCTGGTGTGGAGCGTGGTCGCACTGCTGGCGGTGTGGATTGCCTTTAACGCCCTGCTCTACGGCAGCATTTTCTACGGCAGTTTCACCGTCAACTGGGGCGTGGACTACACCCTGACGCTGGCGAACTTTACCAAACTGTTCGGTCAGGGGATGAGCGACGGCGCGTGGCCTTCACTGCTCGACACCCTGCTCTACGCCGGGATTGCCGCGCCGATCACCGCGATTTTCGGTCTGCTGATCGCGTGGATTGTGGTGCGCCAGCAGTTTAAAGGCAAAAAGACCATCGAGTTCACCACTATGCTGTGCTTTGCCGTTCCGGGCACCGTCGCGGGCGTGTCGTACATTCTGGCCTTTAACAGCGCCCCGGTGTATCTCACCGGCACCGCCGCCATCGTGATCATCTCGATGGTGATGCGTAACGTCCCGGTCGGTATCCGGGCGGGTATCGCGGGCTTAGGCCAAATCGATAAATCGCTCGATGAAGCCTCGCTCAGCCTGCGCGCCGGTTCTCTGCGCACCATTACACACATTCTGCTGCCGCTGCTGCGCCCGGCGATCCTCTCGGCGCTGATTTACAGCTTTGTGCGCGCCATTACCACCGTCAGCGCCATTGTGTTCCTTGTCACCCCGGATACCCGCGTGGCGACGGCCTACATCCTGAACCGCGTGGAAGACGGCGAATACGGCGTGGCGATTGCCTACGGTTCCATTCTGATCGTGGTGATGCTGGCGATTATTTTCATCTTTGACTGGCTGATCGGTGAATCACGTACCTCCCGTTCAAAAGCCAAAAACCAGGCGTAATGGAGCGCACTATGACTCAGAAAAATTTCGTTGAACTGCGCAACGTCACTAAACGATTTGGCAGTAATACGGTAATAGACAATATCAACCTCACCATCCCGCAGGGGCAAATGGTGACCCTGCTCGGCCCATCCGGCTGCGGCAAAACCACCATATTGCGCCTGGTCGCCGGGCTGGAAAAACCGAGCGAAGGACAGATTTACATTGATGGCGAAGACGTCACTCATCGCTCTATTCAGCAGCGTGATATCTGTATGGTGTTTCAGTCCTATGCCCTGTTCCCGCATATGTCGCTGGGGGAGAACGTCGGTTATGGCCTGAAGATGCTCGGCGTGTCGCGCGCAGAGGTGAAAGCTCGCGTCAAAGAGGCACTGGCGATGGTGGATCTGGAGGGTTTCGAAGACCGCTTTGTCGATCAGATCTCCGGCGGTCAGCAACAGCGCGTGGCGCTGGCTCGCGCGTTGATCCTCAAACCGAAAGTGCTGCTGTTTGATGAGCCGTTAAGTAACCTCGACGCCAACCTGCGTCGCAGCATGCGCGACAAGATCCGCGAACTGCAAAAGCAGTTTGATATCACCTCGCTGTACGTCACCCACGATCAGAGCGAAGCCTTTGCGGTTTCTGATACCGTGTTGGTGATGAACAAAGGACACATCATGCAGATCGGCTCACCGCAGGATCTCTATCGCCAGCCCGCCTCCCGTTTTATGGCGAGCTTTATGGGCGATGCCAACCTGTTCCCGGCTACCTTCAGCGACAAATACGTTGATATCTACGGCTATCATCTGCCGCGCCCGCTGCACTTTGGTACACAAGGTGAAGGCATGGTCGGCGTGCGTCCGGAAGCGATCACGCTCAGCGATCGCGGTGAAGAGAGTCAGCGCTGCGTGATCCGCCACGTCGCGTATATGGGACCCCAGTATGAGGTCACGGTGGAGTGGCACGGGCAGGAGATTTTATTGCAGGTCAATGCTACGCGTCTGCAGCCGGACGTCGGCGAGCAGTATTATCTCGAAATCCACCCGTACGGCATGTTTGTCCTGGCGGATGCGGCATGATTTGTGCCGGGCTACGATCAAACAACGGACCAGATAAAATTAATTTGATTATAGAGAAGGAAAAATTCTTATAAAATATTTATTAAATAAATACAGATAAACTTAATTATTCCAAGCCTGAATCATCCTTAAATGGATTCAGGCTTTTTTATTACTTATGCGATCAGCCGCACAACTTTTACAGAGAAAATAGTATGTCATCACGCTTTCAACGGATGAGAGAGATTCAAAAATGTATTTTTACCAGGAAGAAAACCAAATCACTCAATATATAAGCGAGCACGAATTATGGGTATTGGGTCGTGTCAGCGGGATATACAACAAAACAACGCATAAAAACGAAAAAATGTTAGAACCGTTGTGGAGGAAATACGATCGAAGTATCGAGGGGATTTTAATCTTTTATTCAAAGATGGAAGCATCAATTTACTCTGTTTACCTAGAGAAAAAATTTAATGAAAAGTGGAGCGTATATGCACTGAATGATTTTAACATTGGGGAAATGGTAAAAAATAATAAAATCATCAAAAATAGTGATGATTATTATCTGCTGTTGAGTGCGGGTTTATGGGCTGATAAACAATACAATATTATATATCATGGTTATCATCTGGCTCAAGTTATAATCCCCGTCAAATATACTTTTAGCAGTTTCAGTGAAAATGAAAAATTCCCTACCCTAAAAATACCTGAAGAAGTTACAGATAGATTTCATCAAATGTGGAAGAAAAGACTCCCTGATTTTCTAAGTCATACTCAATCGCAATGTAATTATCATAATGACTATTTAAAAGAACAAAGTCTAATCGCTTATAATAATATGCAATTCAAAGAATCAAATAAAATCGAAGATTGTATTTACATGACAACATGGAAAAATGACTGGATTTTTTGCAATCCGGAAAGCTTAACTTTATTAAAATGAGAATTGTATGGGAATTGCATATTTTTTAAGGGTCGGTGATAAAACAACCTGCGGCGGTACTATTTTAACAGGCTGTACTAATCATATACTCGACGGACAGCCAACGGCACGACATGGCGATAGCTATATATGCGGTAAAGATAAAAAACTCTACCACATAGTAGGAGGACAACCGGGTTATTTTATACATGGTGTTCAAGCTGCCGGAACAGCACATAGCGTTGGCACATGCCCCTGCAAATGCAGATTTATTAACTCAATTTCAAATGTCACTTATTTCTATGAGAGTGAAGTTCTCTCCGCACCTAAGCCAGTCACAAACAGAGTGGTCTCTGTAGCTCCGCAGAACGCGCCAAAACCGCTCACGATGGCACCTGGACCATATTGTCCGGGTGAAGAGGATAAACCGCCTCGTGAGCCTGTCGATGGGGGATTTTGTGTATTGCCCTATGAGTCAAAGCCATCAACATATGAGCCGTATATTTTCGTTAACCCCCCCGAGGGTACGAGAGAGCTGTATCACAAACTGAACCCTGATATGAAAAAACAACCTGGTTCAATTCTGATTGTTGTTGATCCTGAAAAGCAAGATCAGCAACAGATTGAAACATTGCAAAAAGCGCGTGATCGAATTGATAAAGCTCTGGCCCCACTTACCTTGCAGGATGCAAAGTTATTGCATGATAACAGAGGAGCCGTGGATGCATTTTCATATCAACTTTTCGGTGATTATTTAGGAAATGCTGGAGATGGTTTTGGTTATATTAGTGAAGTAGGTAAAAGTTATTACGAAGAAATAAAAAAAATATTAATTGAAATTCAGGAGTTGTATAAAGATACGTATGGCCACAACAAAGGAATTATATCGGGGGAAGAATTCTTTGGTCAACGGGCAAGACTGTTTAAAAAGCTAGATGCTGTTTTAAACAAATTTTCAAAAACCCAGCTTAAATTAGAAGAATATAATAGCATTAAAAAAGCATTAGGTTTATCTACAAGTTCAATTATGTATAAATGGGATAAAACGGGAATAGATAATATTGAAGGTTATGCTACATATATTGAGCGCTCGGCAAAACTAATGAATCTAATGAAAACAGTTGGTTTTGTTGGCATAGGTTTAGATTTTGCCGGATATACATCAAATGTTTATGACGCTTGTTCAAAAGGTCGTGAAAGTGCTTGTAAAAAAGCCGCTATCACTGAATATAGTAAATTTGGATTCAAACAGGCTAGTAGTATGCTTTCTGGTCTGGCGGCTGGACGTGCCGCAAATGTGGTTTGTACGTGGGTATTAGGGCTTTCTACTATAGAAGCTGGTGGGGTCGGTGCTGCACTGTGTTTTGCTACAGGGGTTGGTGTTACTATTGCAACAAGTAAACTTGTAGAAAAATATGGCGAAAATGCTGGTGAATATGTAGGGGAGCATATTATATATGAAAATATTTTTAATTCAAAATGAGGTGATTATAAAAAACCTAATTTGTCTTGCTTTTTTATTTGATTTTTTAATATTCATGATATGTTATTTTTATAATAAAAAAGCGTACAAAAAAATAGTTGAAATATACGAAAGAGAGATAGGTCACCTACCAATTTCAACAAAGTCATGCAAAGATGCAAGTGTTTTTATTACTCCATACTTATATAATACTAAAGTTAGTTTTATAACTAGAAGCTTAAACTTTAAATACCATAAACATTTACATCACGGCATAAGCGTAGAAGGATATAATCTAATAAGAAATCTTCCAAAAAAATTAACACTAGGATTTAGAATTGAATCATTGTCATTATTGATTTGCATTCCAATAATGATCGTTTTTTTTATCATTTTCTAAATAAAGGGACTCCAGTGGAGTCCCTTCTTTAATTTTATATCAATGCACCCTATATCTGGTCAACAATCCGGTCGTAAGTAGCAGCAGATTTGCTTTAAGGCCTGCTACGAGTGAGTGCGTTCTATTACCTAAAATCACAATAGCCGTATCGTCACATCATTCACTGTAGACCCGCTAAGGCGCTTATGCCGCCCCCCAGCAATGCCTGATGCGCTGCGCTTATCAGGCCTACAGTGAACGATGTAGGCCCGATAAACTCTCAGCTTCGCGCTTTTAGCGCGGCAATATCCGCAGGCGTGGTGCGACAGCATCCGCCAATCAACCTTGCGCCTGCGGCCTGCCACTGCGGCAGATAATCCGTCAGCTGCGCGCAATGCTCACCGTGATGGTGCCAGGTTTTGCTCACCGCATCGTAATGCTCGCCCGAGTTCGGATACACCACCAGCGGCAGCGCCGTTAAGCTGTGTAAATACTGCAACGCGGCAGTGGTGTTCTCCAGCGCAATGCAGTTAATGCCTAACGCCACCACCTGCGGATATTGCTCAAGGAAAGCGACCACGTCGCGCAGCGGCGTACCGTCGCTCAGGTGCTCGCTGTCGCGCAGGGTAAACGAGAACCATGCCCGCGCACGCGGATACGCGGTCAACAACTCAGCCAGTGCGCGAATTTCGGCAAAATTTGGCAGGGTTTCACAGGCCAGCAGATCGGCCCCGGCATCCAGCAAGGCTTCCACACGCGGGCGATGAAACGCCTGGAACGCCTCGGCGCTGCACTGATAATCGCCACGGTATTCAGAGCCATCCGCCAGATACGCGCCGTAAGGCCCGACGGATCCCGCCACCAGCAGCGTGCCCGCCAGCGGGTTCTCTGCCAGATATGCTTCACGGGCTTTACGCGCCAACTCCACGCTTTTGCCAATCAGCGCTTTCGACTGCGCTTCATCCAGACCTCGCGCGGCAAAGCCCGCCGGCGTCGCCTGATAGCTGGCGGTGATCGCGCATTGCGCCCCCGCCCGGTAATAGTCAAGATGAACTTCGCGGATAAGCTCCGGGTTTTCTACCAGCACTTTGGCTGACCACAGGCTGTCGGCTAAGTTACACCCTCGCGCTTCCAGCTCCGTCGCCATCGCGCCATCCAGCAACAGGACATCCTGTTTATCAAGGAGAGCGCGTAACGGATTATTCTGCGACATGTTCTGGCTCCTGTTTTGCGTTACGGGGTTGAGTAAGGAAATAAGCACCATAGCACAACGCGACAAACGGTAACCCGCACCACAACGCAATTCTCTGCGCTGGATCGAATGCCAGCCCTACACAGGCCACCAGGCACAGCACAAAACCTAATACCGGCACCAGCGGATACCACGGCGCACGATAATGTAATTCACTCAATGCCTTACCTTGTTGCAGATGACGGCGGCGAAAAACAAAATGCGAGGCGCATATGCTCAGCCACACTGCCACCACCGCAAATCCGGAGATTGCCGACAGCGCAACAAATACCGTATCCGGAGCCACCACGCTGGAAAACAACGCCAGCACACCGCCAAGCATACTGACCGACAGTGCCGTCAAGGGCACACCGTTTTTCGTCACTCGGGCAAAACAGGCTGGCAGCGTACGTTCATTCGACAGCGACCACAGCATGCGCCCGGAAGCGTACAGCCCGGAGTTCGCCGCAGACAGGATGGCCGTCAGGATCACGAAGTTAAAAATATCGGCGGCGTACGGAATCCCTACTTTCTCAAACACCAGCACAAACGGGCTTTTCTCCACGCCCGCCTGCTGCATCGGGATCAGCGCTGCCAGCACAAACACGGTGCCAATAAAGAAAATAATCAGCCGCGCGATGGTGGTACGAATCGCCACCGGGATAACCTTGCGCGGGTTTTCTGTTTCACCCGCGGCAATGCCGATAAGCTCGGTGCCCGAAAAAGCAAAGTTCACTGCCACCATAGTCATCAGGATCGGTAAGCCGCCGTGCGGGAACCAGCCTTCTGCCGTGATGTTACTCAGCCCCGGCGCGGGGGAACCATCCTGCATCGGGATAAAACCGAAAATCGCCGCCCCACCGAGGATGATAAAGGCGATGATAGTGACAACTTTTACCAGCGAGAACCAGAACTCCCCTTCGGCAAAAAAGCGCGTGGAGATAACGTTCAGGCCAAAAATAATCACGCAGAACAACACACACCAAACCCATACCGGCACCTGTGGAAACCAGTACTGCATACAAAATCCGGCGGCGGTAAAACTCGAACCCAGCGCCACGGTCCAGGTCAGCCAGTAAAGCCAGGCCACGGTATACCCCGTTGCCGGGCCAAGATAGCGCGCAGCATAGACGTGAAACGCCCCCGTCTCCGGCATCGCCACCGACAGTTCGCCCAGACACTGCATAACCAGCCAGACCACCAGCGCACCAATCAGATAGGCCAGCAGCGTTCCCGCCGCTCCGGTGGTGGAGATGATGTACCCGGTATTAAAGAATAACCCTGTGCCAATCACGCCGCCTAAGGAGAGCATAATCAGGTGACGCGTTTTCATTGTGCGCTTCAGTGGCGCATTTTGTTGTGTTGTTTGCATATGACCTTCTAAACGTATGGACATCTAAACATCCAAAGAAGGTTTGTTATACCGCGTTTGTTAACAGAATGCAAAGTCAACCCTGCACCAGACGCAGATGACCACGCCGGGCGCTTAATATCGGGTGAGGATTAATAATCAAATACAAAAAGGGCCGCCAGCTCATAACACCTCCGTTACCAGGCTTTATATAAACTCTGGCAACGTGGTCGTCGGCTGACGCTCACCCGGAAGTGGGAACCGTATCTCCCCGCTCATACAACCGAATGAGTGCTTAAGCACCGCTGGCCGGGATCGGCCTTTACGATTTGCGGATCATCCGATTGATAGCTGGAATAACTCACTCGCTGACCGAAATAACACTGTGGCGTCTTGCCCTAAATATATCTTCATCGCATAGTGTGCATTCATTTTCTGCCAGGAGGCTGCATGTTAAAGGTCATTGCCGAAGATTTCATCAAACCTGAGTTCATTGAAACCGTTCTCCCTTTGTATCGTGAGCTAATATCGGCAACGAAGAAAGAACCGCAGTGCATTGCATATGACCTCTATATTGATGAAAAAGATCCGGGCCATTTTGTTTTTATCGAAGAATGGCCAAACCACGCGGCTCTCGATGAACATTGTGCCAGCGAACATTTCCGACGACTTGTACCGTTAATCGATCAATACTCACGCCAGGAAGCACGTTACATACTGATGGATGACGTGGTAAATCCGACTGTTGCTTAAAAATAGAGGAATATGGTCAGGAGGGTAATAACGAAAGTAAGGAAATAACTTTTTGGCAGAATGCTTAAAAGCGCTGCTGTTAATGATAAAATAGCAAGTACAAATAGTAAGTTGAAAATGGTGGCCTATTAAAAATGAATAAAAAATGTCTGGGATATATTTCGATTGTTGTCGATGATTACGACAGAGCTATCGATTACTACACAAATAAGCTCGGCTTTACCCTGATTGAAGATACTCCGCAACCGGGGAAACGTTGGGTTGTGGTATCACCGAACCCCGACAGTGACTGTCATTTGTTACTTTCCAGAGCGGCTAATGAGATTCAGGAAGCATTCATCGGTAACCAATGTGGCGGACGCGTATTCCTGTTTCTGCAAACCGATGATTTTTGGCATGATTACAATGCAATGAAGTTGGTTGGCGTTCAGTTTTGCGAAGCCCCCAGAGAAGAAGAATACGGTACCGTTGTTGTTTTTGAGGACCTCTATGGTAATCGATGGGATTTATTACAGAGAAAGTAAACGCCATATGTGGTCATTAGACGTATCCAACTCAACTGGATGTCTGTTTCTGGCACAACGTTGTTCTTCCCACGCCCGAAATAAAAATACCGAAACCCCGATTCAATAAAGAGCAGGATTTCGGTATTCATTCAGTCCGCAGGGCTTCAGACCTTAAGCAGTTTCACCGTCTCGTCGATATCGATTTCATCTTCCGAGAAAATCAGCGTCGTCCCCTGGAAGGTGGTGATCGCCAGCTTTTTCAGCGTGCGCATTTCGCCAGGCTTGACGTCTGATTTCGGTCGGATGCTATTCATCAGCACGCCAACAGACAGCACCGCATTTTCTTTGTCGATACGAGTCTCAGCAGGGACTTCTTCGCTGTAGACCAGGTATGACTTGATCGCCGTGAGCTTCAGACGCTCGCCTGCGATATAGATGTATTTGCTGTCTGGTATGACTTTTACCGCATAGGCAGACAAGCCTTTGTTGTTGGTGGTAGGCTCGAAGGTCACCGCCGCGTCTTTCTTGATCAGCTCAGGATTAGCAACCTTAATCACATGAAAATAGCGGTTGTCGCCGTTTTCATCTTTGATAAATCCAAAGCCTTTATCTTTAAACCACGTTGTGATTGTTCCGTTCATTGCTGTTTCCGCCTGATTAAACCTAATACTCGTAGAGTATATCTACTCAATTTGCGCGCAGTGTAAAACACAGGCCATGTCTTTGGCTACTCGTTACCCCAGCGATTGAGGAACTCCGCGATATCATCGATACGCAGTGGGTCGACGCCGGCCACGGTTGCCATCTCCTGCTGCGCTTCTTCACTGATCTCTTCGTTGTTCATCAAACGAGTGATCAACTGCTGGAAGTAATGCGCCAGCGCGTCGCGTTCGGCATCGCTCACCGACTTTGCGGCCTCGGTCGCGTACTCGTCGGCGATATCATAATATTTTAGCGGAATGTCGTTGTTCATCAGGTGCTCCGGGGTGAATGCGTGTGCCAGCAGTTGCCTGCCGCGTCTGATGTGAATGATAGCATTCTTATTTCATGGTTCGCGATCTGTTTTATTGGCTGTAACACATTACATATATCAACACTATTTTCTGGAGCCACTTTGCATTTAATAAACATGCCATTTTTAAATGACGACATTTTTATTAAGTACGGTGTGATAGCCATAGGTTAAATAGTGTAGTAGCACAGGGACACAAACACCTTTATTCCGCTTAGCACATGACTATTTACAAGAAGTTGATTTTCTCTGACACAACATTTACGCCAGAACCCGCCGTTGCCCAAGCAGCTTCAGGTGTTTTACCAGATGCCCCATAAAACCACGAGCTACTACGCAAAAAACCGCTTTCCCCCTGCACAGTATGCTGACAGGTACGGCTAGTATTCACCCACGAACGTAATCAGCGCAGGACAGTTCCGCTTTCAGCCAGCTTTTCCCTGACCTGATTTTTCAGGGATTCAGCAGCCTGTTTCGCCGCTTCGCGGGCCCGATCACCACTGAGCGAGTTATTCTCAACTGCGTTTTTACCAGACTGCGCACCCGTTGTCGTGCTTTTCGAATCACCACCGGCCAGATTACCTGCC